>CBDBFG010000004.1:0-792892 GCA_965204765.1 Alphaproteobacteria bacterium
ATGAACAACAGTGCCTACCGACATAGCATCGGCACTATCTTCCTCTGTTACAGCTGTACGATCATGACCAGAAGCCGATGCCAGCGCACCAGTAACCGTCATTATCTTCTCAGCAAACTCAACCTTCTGTTGCTCTAACTGTCTTGTTAGTTTTCTTATTGTCGACTTGTCCGTTTTACTTGCTGCAGTTAAAGAACCAACCCTCTCCTGCAGTTGCCTTAATTGCTCAGCATTATCCGACAATCCTGCTACAACTGTCATAATATCAGGCACAAATCTTACGGTACGTAACTTACTAACAAATGCTCTTAACGAAGCACTAGCATAATATCGATTAGTCAAAACATCTTTCACTCTTGACACTACTCCTTGATCTGTAACAAAACTTTCAAAAGCAAGAGATGAAGGAGCAACTACAAAACGCCAACAAAACTTTGGATCTCGTGCATGAGAAGAAGAGGGCATACCCTGCTTTTCAACCTTATCACTAGCACTGTCATTAGCATGTAGAAACCTACCACCTTCGGCATAACATGAAGCCGATTGTAAATAAAAATATCCCTCTTCATGACTTGGCTGTAGTTGCCAATGAAATTTCTTGATGACGGTATCATCCCCTCCCTCGCCATACTTCTCAACCAAATGAGAATGTACATCATGGGAAAACAAAACACTCTTGTCTCTGTGCTTACTACATTCAAAAGATTGCAATATATAGTACCCATCACTACTAGCAGGCATCAAACGCCAAAAAAAATCCTGGAGAGGCCAAATGCTTATTGCCGAAAGGTAACATTTGCTTTCTAATATACACTTTTCCTGGATTATCAGAATGCAAAAACCTACTTTTCGCTTTCTGAGAAACACAAACCAAAGGCTCGATTAAATACCATACATTCGTCAATACCGTACCATTACTACCACGCACCTCTTCGCACTCTATTAAATTTACCGCTATTACGGATAATTGGGTAAAAATTAAACCTATACTCAATAATAATTTCATATTCTATTTTCCTTTAATCTATGCACAAAAAAAACCATAATAATGCTTAGTTGTCACTACTTTCAGTACAGCAAACCATAAACTATATGATATAGCAAGAACATTTCATCTCACATACCAGTGATCGTCATATGATCAATACAACTAATGTTTAACCGCATAACTTCATATCGTTATGCAAAAACAGATATACTTTTAAACTATTACAATTATGCTCAAATTAAATTTTCACTGTGTGCAGATTAGTATCTATGAAAATATTTTAACTTATTTGGCTACCACAAACTACTTAAACGATACAAAATACCAACTAAGCAATCGGAAAAATAAAAAGCTATGACATAAACCTATGATATCTGGCAACATCCAGAACATTAATCTACTACTAAATAATTACTAAACTCTTCCAGTATGGCTTGATATACTTGTTGCTTAAAATTAACCACTACCTTCAATAATTGAGATGATTTCATCCATTTCCAGTCGGAAAATTCTTGGTGATGATACTGCAAATTTATGTCTTGATTATTACCTTGAAAAGACATCAAAATCCACTTTTGTCTTTGCCCTCTATAGTAAGAATCCCAACCGTGTTTTTGGAATTCCTCTGGAATATCATATCTATACCAAGCACCACTTTCTGCAATAAGCTTTACCTTGCTGATACCCGTTTCTTCTAATAACTCTCTGTAAGCAGCATCTACTATATTTTCTCCCTCATCTATCCCCCCTTGCGGCATTTGCCATGCATCAATCGCATCTGTTCTTTTACCAATGAATATTTCCTTATTAGCATTCAACAACATAATGCCAACATTCGGACGGTAAAACTGATTATTAGTAACAATATTATGCATGCCTACACCATAGCTGAAATAGGTAATAACATAACCTTTTGTTTAATCATTTTGTGTAACCAAGGGGATATTTTTCGTAAATTAACAATATCAGACGATAGCACAAGCACTACCTTTTCGTTATTTTTGAGCTTATTCTCCACTAGTTTTAACTTTGTTTTAATGTGCTGCGCGCTACATTCTCTGGGAATATCAATGTTGGCTTTTACGTATAACGTTTCATCCTTCATCCCTTTTTCTGTATAGAAATCTTTTGCTATAGATCGTGATAATCTGGGCTCAAAATAAAGTAATCCTTGCTGATGAACAAAATCCAATATGGGGAAAAGATCCTTACCAACTTTTAACAATCTGTTGCCCATATAAGGCATCACCCCTAAATAGCCATCCATAGTGGCTAAATGCTTTACTAATCTGGCTTTATTAGAAGACAAACTAACATTGGTTAACAATGTGTTGCTTCCGGGATCAGCCTCTGGATACTTCATGGTTTCCATAGGAATCATCATTAAAGTCTCCATCCCCAACTTTCTCGCTTCAAGATTTTGCTGCTTAGATAGCACGCTACTAGCAAAAAATGCAGCAGTGACACTTTTGGGAAAGTTACTTTTTATAAAATTCCATGATGAATTATCCAAACCTAATTCCGTTATTACAATACACAATGACGGGCCAGAAACTTTATAAGCGGATTTATAACCATTCTTATTTCTATCAAAAATTCTGTTAGCAATTTTTGTCTTTACCTCAGCCATAACGGAGATACTCAACAAAGGCTTTGGAGGCGAAAGATCTTCTTTATACACAACAGGAATCTCACACCCCGAATTCTCGTCATCAAGTCCAGTATAATGGTACACACCGCATACCACTGTTAATAATACAAATATTATATATAGATAATTTCTCATTATTTAATCCACATAAAATTAACCATGTAACTTATCTTATTATTAATGACCTACCTGTCATTTCTATCGGCACAGGTATGTTCATTAAATCTAGCACTGTAGGAGCTATATCAATTAATCCACCTGAACCTCTTAGTCGATAGCGTATCTTACCGTTATAAATTAAAAAAGGAACAGGATTACTGGTATGAGAGGTACATACACCATCCTTACTATGCATTACCTCTATATTACCATGATCAGCAGTAATTAACAAATTCCCGTTTACACGGTTTACCGCGTCCACTATACCTTTGAGACATCGATCAATACATTCTACTGCACTAATTGCTGCAGACAGATTGCCAGTGTGCCCTACCATATCGGCATTAGCATAATTAACCACTATCAAATCATGCTTGCCATACGCTATGCAATGACACAATCTATCCGTCAACTCGTAAGCAGACATTTCAGGGCATAGATCATACGTCTTTACCTTGGGAGATTGTATCATTATTCTGTCTTCATTTGTAAATGGCTCTTCCACTCCGCCATTGAAAAAATATGTCACATGCGCATATTTCTCTGTTTCTGCAAAACGCATTTGCGGTAAATCATTATGCGCCAACACCTCTCCTAAGGTGTTGCTAATCTTGTTGTCAGCAAAAATACTCTTAACTTTGCCTTTAAACTTGGTGGCATAATTCACCATACCCAAAATGTTTTCTGCAATAAAGTGAGTAGGAAATGCGACAAAATCATCACTAGATAGGCTATTAAGTAATTGCCTAACCCTATCTGACCTGTAGTTTGCCATCAATATACCATCATCCTTACTAATACCTCGGTAATTAGCAAATGAAGCTGGGGCAATAAACTCATCATATACATTTTGTGTATAACATTTTTTTATATACTCTAAAGGACAAGAAAAGTTGTCACCCAACCCGCACACAATAGTATCATAAGCACATTTAGTTCTATCCCAACGATTGTCCCTATCCATGGCATAATAGCGACCACTTATTGTTGCAAGCTGTACAAAAGGCAAATGTGCTATTTTATCTAATAATCGCTTAATGTATTTTTCTGCACTTTGCGGATGAGTGTCCCGACCATCTGTAAAAGCATGTATATAAGTTGTAATATTGTTTTTATTCATCAACTCGGCAACTACCTCGATATGGTTCTGATGCGAATGAATACCGCCATCTGATAATAACCCCATCAAATGACATGGATGATCCGTTTGCTGTAAGCCAGCAATAAAATCTTGCAATGCTTTTTTCTTATAAAAATCACCGCTTGCTATTGCATGATCTATCATTGACAAACCTTGCTTAATTAATCTACCAGAGCCCATGTGCATATGACCTACTTCTGAGTTTCCCATTTGCCCTGCTGGCAAACCAACAGAAACACCAGAAGCCTGAAGCAAAGACAAATGACAATGATCCTTGATCTTGTCCCAATTAGGAGTATTGGCCAGTGCAATCGCGTTGTTTTCTACTTGGCTAGATATACCCCAACCATCCAAAATACATAAAATATTCATCTGCTTACTTTATTTGCCACTAAATAATTTTTACTACACGATTGTACAAAAAGTTATTGTAATATTATACAAAAAATATTATAAACTCGAATGATACCTAGATTGGCGTGTCAGTAGTAGTGTTTATATTGCAAACACCCATTAGGTTCATAAAAAATACACACGCAGGATCGCGTCTTTTATAAAGTTCGCTCCAGTGCTATAGCATACCTGCGGAGGATTAACTGGAAAAAGAAAGGCTAAGCTATGAGTATTCCCAAGTTTACTATGCGAGAACTGCTACAAGCAGGTGTTCATTTTGGACATAACCCAAGACGTTGGAACCCAAAGATGAAACCTTATGTGTTTGGAATTCGCAACGATATATATATTATTAATTTGGAAAAAACTGTACCACTTCTACAAAAAGCACTGCAAGCTGTACATGATGTCGCCAAAAACGGTGGCAAGGTTCTATTTGTAGGCACAAAGAAACAAGCTGGAGAATATGTATCGCATTATGCAAAACAATGCGGACAATATTATGTCAATCACCGCTGGCTTGGTGGCATGATGACAAATTGGAAAACGGTATCAAACTCTATAAAACGTATGCAATCCCACGAAGAGATGCTTAGTCGTGAAGATCTAAATATTACCAAAAAAGAGCGTTTGAAATTAGAACGTGAATGTACAAACCTAAATCGCTCTCTCGGTGGATTAAGAGAACTAGGTAAAAACCCTGATCTCTTGGTAGTATTAGACACAAACAAAGAAAAAATCGCAATTAATGAAGCAAAAAATTTAGGGATACCTGTCATAGCGATTCTTGATACTAACTCTAATCCGGATAACATTGACTTTCCTATTCCAGGAAATGATGATGCTATGCGCTCAATAGAATTGTATTTAAAATTAATTTCTGAATCAATTTTGTCTGGTATGAAAACACAAATGATATCAGCCGGTATAGATATTGGATCAGCAGAAAATGTTGCAACAGAAGATCTAGAACAATTGGAATCAGAAATGACAACAGAAACAGAAACAGAAACAGAAACAGAAACAGAAACAGAAAAAACTAATTCTAAATAAATTACAATAATAAGTAACAATAAGAGGGGAAAATGGTTGCTATAACTGCTAGCACAGTAAAACAGTTGCGCGAAATAAGTGGCGCTGGAATGATGGATTGTAAAAAAGCATTGGCAGAAAACGATGGTAATGTAGACGCATCAGTTGATTGGCTTAGAAAAAAAGGATTATCAGCAGCAGCAAAAAAATCTGGACGTGCCGCTGCCGAAGGCTTAGTAGGTGTAAAATCCGGTGGATTATCAGGAGTACTGCTAGAAGTAAACGCGGAAACAGACTTTGTTGCAAGAAATGATAGCTTTCAACAGTTTGTACAATCACTAACAGAGATAGCGTTAACAAAATGTGACAACATTGATGATTTATGCAACACCAACTACCCTGGTAAAGAACATACCGTAGCAACAGAATTAACTAATCTAATTTCTGTTATTGGTGAAAATATGAATATAAGGCGTATGCAGAAATTAACCGTATCTAAGGGATATGTGGCTAGTTACCTACATAATGCAACAACAAGCACTTTGGGCCAAATTGGGGTAATCATAGCGTTAGAATCTAGTGCTGATCAGAAAGAGCTTAGCACATTAGGTAAACAGATTGCTATGCATATAGCAGCATCCAACCCTAAATCTTGTACAATTGCAGACCTTGATCAGAAAATAGTAGAAAGAGAAAGAGCAATTTTTAAAGATCAAGCCTTGGCCTCTGGTAAACCAGCAGAGTTCGCTGATAAAATCGTAGAAGGAAGATTACGCAAATTTTATGAAGAAAGCGTTTTATGCGAACAGGTATTTTTAATTGATGATTCAAAACGTAAAGTATCCGAAGTAGTCGCTGATAAAGCTAAGGAACTAGGTACAGACATCCAACTAAAAGGGTTCTATCAATTCAGGCTTGGTGAAGGAATAGATAAAAAAGAAGATGACTTTGCCAAAGAAGTAGCTGCACAACTACAAAAATAATTAAAAAGCCGCTTTCATAGCGGCTTTATCTTTAATAGTACAGAAATGCAGCATACCTTATCCATCTGTGCAGCTTGTTTCAATAAATAGACAAACCAGAAGTTTGTATTCATTATGCTAACGAAATGATAGTAATACCCCTATTCTTAAGGACAATAGCAAGATGACGGTTGATATATTTCACTATCAATGCCCTCATAAATCTGTGGATATTATTAACTCTATACTAAAGGTAACACTACTGTTATTAATATTCGATTTTGGCAATTACAAACAATATCAGTCTACATGTATAGTAATAAAAATATCAGATAGAATTTGTAGTTATAAAAACCACACTTTCCTTACAATTACAAACAATAAATAGGCATAAAAAAATGGAGAGGTCACTCTCCATTTAGTAAGATTATCAATTAACTATCAAACTTGCTTAACTTACGTTAACTTGAGTCTGGTTGTTTCCACGCCAATTATTAGCTTTATCTTTCAAAGAATTAGCCTTATCAACCGTGTCATGCGCACTATCTATACCTTTCTTGGCGTTACTAACACCTTTCCTGATATCATCCTTGTGATCATAAGCAGATTTACCCGCTTTATAAGCCCCTTTACCTGCTTTTTTCGCGCCACTAGCAACTGCACTACCAGCTTTCTTTAACTTTTTCTTAGTGTTATCAAACCAAGCTTCGGCAAAACTCGCTGAAAACACAGATACAACCAAAGCTAAAACTATTTTCTTATTCATGTTACGATCTCCTATTTTTTTCATCACAATTCATTGTAGTAGCTAATAATTAACACAACGTTAACTTAGCAAATATAACCCAATTTGCTATAATTGAACAATGTATAATTCTAAAATAGATAAATAAAAAAAACGGAGCTTAGGCTCCATTTTTTAATAACCACTAATATATGTAAATAATTAGTTACCTTGCTTCAAACAATTTTTGATGGAATCTTTGTTCTTACATACACGGTCACATAGCTTTCTAACCATCTTGATCTTACATGATCCACGATTACAAATACCTTTACAGAATGCTTGTGATTTCTTGCTATCTTTTTCTAATTCATGCATAGCCTCTACAACTGTTTGATCAGTCTCATTTGCATAAACTGCACCAAAGCTATAAAAAGCAATCACTAAAGCCATTAATTTTTTCATATTATAATTTCCTTCTTTTTATTGATAGGTTTATTCTAGATATAAAATTATTAATAAAACATTAAAATTCGCCATTATCTACGCTATAATAATCATCATATCCCATTACGTATCTAATCACATTTGCCACGGCTTTAAAATACTTTTCTGGAATTTGTTGTCCCGTCTCTACATTAGCGTATATGGCCCTGGTTAAATCAGGAGTTTCTACAATAGGAATATCATATTCTTCGGCTATGGTTCTAATCTTTTGCGCTATCAGGTCTGCTCCTTTCACTAGTAATATTGGTGCATCCATGGCATCACCATCATACTTTAACGCTACCGCATAATGAGTTGGGTTGGTAAGTACTACAGTTGCCTTAGGAACATCTTGTACCACTCTTTGCCTGTATTTCTCCTCACGCAACCTCCTTAACCGCGCTTTAACATGCATGTCACCTTCAACCTCTTTATGCTCTTCTTTTTGCTCTTGCTTTGTCATTTTTTGATCTTGTATAAAACGATATTTTTGATAACCATAGTCCAATAACGCTATGAAAGAAGTTGTTATAACTATGACAACTAGTAACTTCAATACTATTCGGTTTAAATCTTGCATAATACCCCAAACCGACAATTCTAATAGACCATCAATATTCTTAAATTCTGGCTTCACAACATAATAAGTAATTGTGATAACTACCACGAGCTTAATAAAATTCTTGATGAATTCGACTATAGACTTTGTACCAAAAATCCTTTTCAGACCCGACATAATCGATAACTTACTCAATTTAGGCTTCAATTGTGCCAAGGATATCATAAATCTTGTTTGAATAGCCCCGGAACATATAGCACAACAAGACAAAACCAGAAACGGATACAACAATGATCTGCCAGCACATAACGTAATATCTTTCAAGTTAACGTATATATCAGAACAATTTATTGTTATCTGACTATTGTATTCTATGTAATATTTTAAAAATCTTACTAAATTTTGTAAGCTACCGGGTAAAGCAAAGATAACCAATAGTATCAAACCGCATATCATGAACCAATGATTTACTTCTTTTGATAAAACAATTTGCCCCTCTTTTCTAACGCGTTCTAATTTTCGCTCTGAGGGTTGTTCTGTTTTTTGCGACTTATCTTGTTCATCCTGTGCCATGAATTAACCCATATTCCATATTGTTTTGTAATAATATGCAAATTTACTGATAAAAAACGATAAAACTGTAGTAAGAGAAGCAACTAAGACGGCAAATCCCAATAATATCTGTATAGGTTGCAGGATAAAAAATATTTGTATTTGCGGAATAATTCTATTTAACAGACCAGCTGCAAGAAACATTATTAACCCAAAAATAGTGATGGGAGCCGCGATCTGCAACGCAAGCATAAAACTAGCACTGACGAACTTAAGCAAAGCTTTACCCATATCACCACAAATTACCATCACACTCTTTACCTCAGCAGGTGAAAAAACCTTATAACTCTCTATTATTAATAAAATCATTGTATGATGAAAATCTGTAGCAAATATCAGCATAGCACCAATTATAGTTAATAATAATGAAGCAATATCAGTCTGTTGCGCAGTAGCAACAGACTGTACAGATGCATTAGCAAGGCTCATCTGAAATCCTACCAGTGAACCCGCAACATCCAAAGCAGCAAGTAAAATTCTTGCTATTAATGCTGCGAACAATCCTATCATTAATTCTATTAGGACTACACACTCTAATAACGCATAATCATTTATTATAAATGCTTCTACCACCGGGGTTACGACAACGGTTACTCCTAAAGTTAACAGTACTCTTAATTTTAGATTGACTCTTGGCTCATGAAATAAGGGGGCAAACATGAAAAATCCAGCAAATCTTGCGAACACTATCATATAAGGAAATATAAAACTATATTCTAAAAAATATTTCATACTCCCGCCCTAAGATAATTACCATTATCACACATTCAACTTAGTTGCATATTACAATAGCGATAATCAAGCAACAAGCAGAAATCAATCGAATATATCTATAACCTTTTTAACTGATCCCTGCTATTTTATGAAATATCTCCACAGCAAAGATATGCATACTTTGGCCAATAAACGACATTGAAAATAATAGCACTGTGAAGATAGAGATAATTTTAGGAATAAAAGACAAAGTCATCTCTTGAATTTGTGTCAAAGCTTGTATAAAGGACACCAAAAGACCTACAACCAGTGCAGTAAGTAGAACAGGAGCAGCTATTTTAAATATTACCCATATCGACTGCTGACCCATATTTAAAACATCGCTAGCTTCCATTTTTTTTTATTCTTTTATTGAATTTTCTTGACATTACCACGGTTTAATTATACTCAAAAGGAAGATAATTGAAATAGCTAATTGTACGCTTTGCTTTGACCTATTACCGATTATGAAAAGTGGTTGGGTAGTCATGGAAAAGTGAAACATATGATAGTGATATTTTGTAGTTAATTTATATTTAAAGAGAAATTAAATGTTTGCAATCTTTAAGACCGGTGGAAAACAATACAAAGTACATGCTGGTGACATAGTAAAAATTGAAAAGCTGGATGTAAAAGAAAACGAAATCGTAGAGTTTCAAGAAATTCTGATGTTGGACGATGGAAAAGAGTCAAAAGTTGGCACTCCAACATTGGCAAAAGCAGTAATCAAAGCTAGCATCGTATCACAAACAAGAGATCAAAAAATCATAGTCTTTAAAAAGAAAAGGCGTCAAGGATACGATAGAAAACATGGCCATCGTCAACACCTTAGCGTGGTACATATAGATGAAATAGTAGATGACGGTCGCAGTTTGGCTAAGGCAAGTTATAAAAAACCCAAAACAGTTGATACTAAACCAGCAAAAAAGACTAAATTAACTAATAGCACAGCAAGCAAAACGGCAAAAGAAAACAATATGAAGGCCGCTGATACGCCTCGTAAGTCAAAAACAGAAAGCAGTACAAAAACAGCTGCGACATCGACAGCAAGTAAAACAAAAAAAGAAAGCAGCGTAAAAACAACTAAACAGTCTGCTTCCTCTAGCAAGACAACGCAAGTAAATAAAAAAGAATCTGATAAAACAAAAATTAAAACAGCTACAAAGAAAATAACAAAGAAAGCTGTAACAAATTAAGGAGTGATATATGGCTACTAAAAAAGCTGGTGGTAGTTCCCGTAATGGTCGCGATTCGGCCGGACGTCGATTAGGCGTTAAAAAATTTGGTGGAGAGCATGTTGTTCCTGGAAACATCATTATTCGTCAGCGTGGTACAAAATGGCATGTGGGAAATAACGTAGGCCTAGGTAAAGATCACACTATTTTTTCTTTGATCGAAGGCACTGTACAATTCTCGAAAAAGATTGGTAATAAAACTGTTGTATCAGTTTTAGAAGCATAGTTCGGTCTATAAACATCAATCAATTATACAGAAACAGGAAATTTCTAAGCATTCTGTGATGATGTTGTTTGCTATTTAGTCGTTTCCCCGATATTAAGTAGATTTTTCTAATTTTCTGTTGCCAACGTCACGGTGAAGATAATGATGTACACTGTATTTTTCGTGTAGCTGCATTATTTAAGAGGCATGTAATGAAATTCCTAGACGAAGCAAAGATTTTTGTCAAAAGTGGTGACGGCGGTGCCGGGTGCGTAAGCTTTAGAAGAGAAAAATTCATTGAATTCGGTGGTCCAGATGGCGGAGATGGCGGAGACGGTGGAGCCATATACGCAGAAGCTGTTGCAAATCTTAATACCCTGATAGATTATCGCTATCAGCAACACTTTAAAGCAGAAAGAGGGAATCATGGGCAAGGTGCATGCCGAACAGGGGCAAAAGGGAAGGATATAGTTTTAAAAGTTCCCATTGGAACACAAATATTTTATGACGATAAAAAAACATTGCTAACAGATTTAATTAATCCAGGAGAAAAAATACTAATAGCAGGCGGAGGCAAAGGTGGTAGGGGAAATGTGAGATTTAAGACCTCAATTAATCAAGCACCACGCCACTCAGATACTGGCCTACCTGGAGAAGAACTATGGCTATGGCTACGACTTAAATTAATTGCAGATGTGGGATTATTGGGTATGCCTAATGCCGGCAAATCTACCTTTTTGTCGGTTGTTTCAAATGCTAAACCTAAAATTGCCGACTATCCTTTCACGACTATTCATCCTAACCTGGGTGTAGCACAAATTGATCGCCAAGAATTTATTATTGCGGATATACCAGGATTAATTGCAGGAGCACATCAGGGGATTGGCTTAGGAGATAGATTTTTAGGTCATATTGAAAGGTGTAAAACACTATTACATATCATTGATATTTCACAACAAAACATTATAGAAATATATCAAACAATTAGACAAGAACTGAAAATGTATGGCCAGAACATCAGTAATAAAAAAGAAATAATTGTATTTAATAAAGCAGATACCGTACTAAACGAAGAAATACAAGCTAAAAAAAATGAGCTACGCACCATTACAAACAACGAAATTGTCGTAATTTCTGCTGTACAAAACAAAGGCATTACTAACGTATTACGCAAGGCGTTAGCACAACTGTAGATGAACCATCTCTTGATACTAGTATGGTTTCACTTATATTGTTAGAAGCAAATGTCTTATCTGTCGCTTTATCCCGAAGTGATACTTTCTAAATCCTCAGAACGCCCAAACCTTCGTTTGTACTATAAATACACTGCACCACGTTACCTCAAAAATATATTTACTCTACTGGAAGAAATAAACATGTACGAGGTTGATTATTAATGCTACGGCTCTTATGACCTTTTCCTTCTTGATCTTCGCAAAGTATGATGTCACCTGTAACAAAATTTCTTTGTTCACCGTTGCTTACTTCCATTTGGACACCACCTGATAAAATAACCACATACTGATTAGTCTCTGTATTATGCCAATCTGTTTGATAGTTTGCTGGCATTGTCCTGATATACATCCCATTAGCACTAAACTTATCAGAAATCTGACCTATAGCAACCGATTGTAAAGGAACTGTAAGGTTACCGAAATGAGTTTCCCCTTTGTCGTCTGTGTATATCCTGGTAATTATTGTATTGGCCATCTGATCCTACTAAATTTTATATCCATATAAACGCCACTATAAATATAAAACCAAGTAATAGCAATAACCTTGGATATCCAAGGTTATTGCTAAAAGAATATTACTGTTCAATAAACTATTCTCTTTGTAAAAAGTCCATAATTACCCTAATAAGGTGATGTATCTAACAACTGATAACCATTGTGAACATCTCCCCTTCTTAACCATCCAGCAACGCATCCCAAAACTGGAATACTGGCAAATGATCTCACCTTAACCTCTGGCACAGCGTACTCTTCGCTACAATCTAATACTTTATCAAGCATTCTTTGTGCAAATGCACTACCTTGTTCTGCAGAGTATACCAACAAATCCACCGCAGTTTCTCTATTAAGCTCTACTCCTTCACCATATAAATGCATTTTCGCTAATAGTATTCTTGCCCCACTATGTGCATCTAATACACCTTCTGTTAAGATATATTTAGCTGCTAGACCATAATCTGGAATCCCGAAACACCCGTCATAAGCCATTTTTGCCAAGAAAAACTTTGCCAGCTTAGACTGCGCTATATGTTCTGGAATACTAGTAAATAAGTCTTGTGCCTTTGTAAAGTCTTGCTTACCATTAATCCCTTGCATATGTAAGCACCCCATTCTTATTTTAGCCATGTAATGACCGCGCTCTACAGCCTGTTCATACCAAGGCATCGCTTTCTTTAAGCTTGATCGCACACCAAAACCACCTTCAATCATTCTGGCAACCAAAAATTGAGCATTTACGATAATTTCCTTTAATGCTAAATCAACCTCATCACGCACTATGGGAATTTCTGTAGAAGCAACAAACAACATTAATCTATATGCTTTTCTTTTTTCTCCCTTACCACCCACACCCTCCTTGTGCATAATAGCAGAACGAAATGAGGACTCTACATGACCTAGATCAGCAGCTCGGTCATAAAATACTCGTGCCTTAGTATATTTACTCTTACTGCGCATACTTTCCCCAGCAAGAAATAATTGCTCGGCATCATGCCCACTTGCAAATCCCAATGACATAAAATAAGTACAAGAATAACTTATTACAATAATCCACTTTAATAACGACATTACACCACCTTTGACAATAATATGTGACAATAATGGCATTAATTTGTTAAATTATTGTAAAATAGATATTGATAAACGATTAATTTCTTTAAACTCAACACGTATAACCATAGTTTTCAATCCGCATTGAAGCTATTTTTTACATGACCAACAACACACACGACGATCCGCTCTCTGACCTTATTGTCTCGGTGATTAAACATAAATATTATCTTGGCTACCCATAACAATTAACTAACATCTAATTTAGTAGCACCAATAGTAACATTATCCATCATATAGAGCGGTATAATCATGCGTATCCGTTCTCTAACCCATATTATTTGTGTGATTATGTTGTGTGTAGGAAAAGATTGCTGTACTAGCTGTTGATAAATTTTCATCTGTACCAAATACTGTAGTGGTACATTATCTAACTTGGGCACTGTTCTATTGGTTTTAAAATCAATAATAATCACTTCAGATTCTTTAACAATTAACCTATCAATTATCGCATTAAATTTTTGCCTGTCGACTTCTCCTGTTATCGGTACTTCGGCACTAGAGCATTTGCCCCAAATGTCTGCATATAGCTTATCTTGAATTAAATTAACTACTTGCGTGTTACATTCTGCCAAGTCATGATGGGAAATATGTTTATATTTATTAGCTATAGACTTTATTAACCTTTGCCAATCTTGCACAGGATATTTAGGTAAATTTTCCAGTAATTCGTGCATATATTCACCTTGCTCATACTGAAGATTATATGCCGCCATATTTTCTATTGTAAAATTACCAATTGTGCTATCTTTTTCTTGTATATCCCCACCTATAGTACTGGGCGAGGAAGGATCTGCTTCACCAGGTTCTGCGGGCATTTTGGTAAAAATAAAATTTGAGTCAGCTGTGCTAGCCATCTGCTCTTTTTTCGCAACTAACGTAGGCGCAACTGATTGTAATTGTTCAGTCTCATAACAAGTAATATCATTATCAGCAACAGATTCTTTTATATTACTAATCCCGACCAGACATTTTTGATACCAACTGCCCTGATCACTATAATTATTCTTCTCCACACCACAAATAATCAAATGGTCTTCCGCACGGGTTAATGCAACATATAATAAACGATAATATTCCAACAATTGCGCTTGATACGCTTCTTGTTGTACGTTCATAACCTTTGGTATGGCTAATTTATCATTGACATTGTAAATAGGGAGATTGTTTTTCTCCTTATCTTCCACCCACATTAACAACTGTGAGTTTTTAGGTATATAAGTTGTGTCAGGTAGGATAACTATAGGAGATTGTAATCCTTTTGCACCATGAACCGTCATAATTTTTACGGCATTTATCCCGTTTGTGAACAAATCTCGCTTTATTTCTATTTCTGACTGTTTCAAGGTTATCAGGAATTCTTGCAGGTTATTATTATCCTCTTTATTAAAGTTAAAAGTAAAATTCATAAATTCATCTAGAATGTCAACAACATCATCACCCATTCTAGCAATAATCCTTTGCCGATAATCTTTACAATAAAATATATGACAAAATAACTCATACACACTAGATGATTGAGAAAATTTATACACTGCTATTAACTCTTGATAAATTTCTCTGTGACGTGGAATATCGCTATGCTTTAGTTGTGCAAAAATACTATCATTCCTTCGTGGCGCTAGCGTTAACAAATCATCGTCGGTCAAATTGAACAAAGGACTTTTTAAAACACAGCACAACTCATAATCATTATCTGGTAGCAATAAAAACTCCACCAAAGCTATTAAATCTTGTATAGCAATATGACTAGTTAAATAAACCCGATCAGGCCCAGATACCGGAACATTATATTTTTTTAACGCTCTAATAATTTGATACATTAAGGTACTGCGTCTTTGCACAAGTATCATAAAGTCCTGTGCCGTAACCGTACGACCTTTCGCTTTTAACACCATTCCTTGGCGTATTTGACCACTAATATATTTTGCGATTCTTTCAGCCAATACTCGTGTTGCAGAAATCTTAAGATCTTTATTGTCTGTCGCTTGTTTTTCCTGCGATAAATCCCACAATTCTACCTTGCCCGCATTAAACGGTTGAAAACTTTTATGCATCCGATAAGAATTAGAAAATAAATCAGCAAATATCACATTTACTAAATCCAACACAGCCTGAGAAGAGCGGAACGATACATCAAGCGAAATATTCTTCCACTTTTGTTCTACACTACTGGCTTTATTCTCAAAAAAGTATCGTAGATTCACAAATAAGCTAGGCTCTGCACCTTGAAAACTATAAATTGATTGTTTTCTATCACCCACTACAAATAGCGTTCTACCACACTTAGCGGATTCACCATTAAAAAAATCTTCAACTATTTTAAGAATTAACTCCCATTGATTAATACTAGTATCTTGTGATTCATCAACTAATATATGATCCACACCATCATCAAGCTTAAATAAAATCCATTCCATTTCTTGTTGAGAAAATAACTGTTTGGTTTTATCTATTAAATCACCAAAATCTAAAACACTGTTTTGGTGTTTTAATTCTGTATAGACTTGTAACAAGTGATGTGCTAATAGCGTAAAGGCATAACTTAATTGCAAGCATTTTAGGCTATTAATTTTTTCTCTGGTTACCTCTAATTTGTTTTGTTCGGTAACAATAAAATCTGCTAGCCAAGGATATTTATCCATAACTTTACTAGCCACTACTTTTTTTCTTGGTTTATCATCAGCAGTAAAAAATATGCTGTAATAATCTGTATATTGTTTCAAATCAAATGCAACAGCAGTAATAATATTACCCATTCTATCAGCTAATTTTTGTGCAGATACGCTTTCATTGCGTAAAACACCGCACATTTCACGCATACGGGAAATATCTAAAGGATATTGTTGCACAATAATATCAGCAGAGTCATGATCATCAATAGCAAAATAGGTTTTTAGATGAAGCTCAACCTTGCTAACATCACATAATGCTACAAAATGCTTAAACTGAGGATCAAGCACCATCTTTTTTACATTATTTATTACAGAATGCACTTGATAACCATTGCTTACGCAAGCAAGCAATAAAGAATGTAACTCTTCATTAGTCGATAACTGAATAAAGAACTTTTCTATCGCTAGATTAAACAATTCTTTTTGTTGTATGTCTGACGATAAATTAAAATTAAGCGGTACTTTTGCTTCAAAAGTAAACCTAGACAACACCCTTTGACAAAAACCATGTATGGTTAAAATTTGCAACCCATACGGATCATCTAACACCTGAAAAAATAGTAGCCTGGCATTGTTTATTTGCTCTGCTGATGGCCTTATTCCTAACAGCTCAAGCAAACTGTCTTTTAATGTCACTTCATCATACACCGACCATGACAATAACTTATCCTTAACACGATTCTGCATTTCTGCAGCAGCGGCTTTAGTAAATGTCAAACAAAGTATCCGACTAGGAGCACAGCCAGATAATAATAACCGTAAAACACGATCGGTTAGTACTTTTGTTTTCCCAGTACCAGCTGAGGCATCAACCCACACCGAAGATAAAATATCTGTTGCTTCCTGCTGTTTCAATGAAGGGGAATCATTCATAATGTATTATTAACCCACTCTTCTATTCTTTCCAAATGTGCAAAGGAATTATAAGGGTTACCCAATGCATACAACGGATTAATCGGATAGCAAGATTCAACTTTTAGATAATATGATAATAACTCTTCCAATTTATCCTGCATGTTTGTAATTAAAGTGCCAGCATCAAAAGAAACTACTTTTTTGTCCTTTAAAGCAATATAGGTTAATTTAGATACCGCACAATTATTATTCTTTATCAACAATAGAGCTAATAAGGGTAACTGCGGTGCCTGAAGAGATTCTACATCATTCTTTGATGGTATAACGCCTGTTTTATAATCTATAATCTCATAACTTCCATCAGCTAAAACATCTATTCTATCAGCCTTGCCTATAATATCAAATTGTCTAGCACCACAATAAAATTTACCTTGCATTGTACTCTCTACAGACCACACTGTTGCGTTGTGCGACCGTTTAGTTAACTCTTGTGCAATCCAATGTACAAAACTATTAAAATTAGTCCGCCACAATACTTGATATTCATCTGTTATATCCGGCATAAATTTATCTGCTATTTTTGTTAAATTATCCGCTGAATAATTCTTCTCGATAGTAGCGTGTTCAAGGACTGCATGCACCCATGTACCAAAAGATGCGGAACTAACCGTCGCCGATAAGTCTTCTAAATTATTTAAATGCAAGATATATTTTGCATATATTTGATAGGGATCATTTAATAGTGTTTCGATTGCGCTAACAGACAATCGAACAGGACGCAATGATAAATCAGGAGAAGGTTTCGGCAAGTTATACTGTGCAATTTTTTCTACATAATTTAATTTATTTTTTAAATATAACAGGTTTATGTCTGGGCTTATCTGTTCCACAGCACCAATAAATTGCGCAAAAGCCTTTAACTTTAATACCCATCTTGAAGGCTTCGCAGGACTACCATCACGTGTATTAGCATAACTTATATATACCTTGTCACTATGTAGCGCTTGCGCAAAAAAGAACGCAGACCTACCCACTAATATCTGTGGATCTGGCAAACCTAGCTCCATACCCATTGTACGATTCATTAACCTGTTCGACTGATCATAAGCAGGCCATATACCCTCATTTAGACCACTTAATATAACTATGTCAAAATCTTCATATAATGCTTGTAACGGGCTTAATAATCTTAATCGTTTATGGCTTACTGCATCTCGTATAGTTGATTGTGATAATACATCGATAATAATATTCTTGTACTCTGTATACGTTAATAAAGGGAAATGTTCACTACTATTAAACAATTGCTTAATAACTGCTGCTAACTCTTTACCGTTATGTGCACTATTCCATAGTTCTGACTCTTTCCCTGGCGCCGGCGCACTCAACTCTTCACAAACTTTGATATGAGCATGCAGCCATGTTGTTAAAGAATGCGTTCCTTCACGTTTTAAGTTAATAAAAGGTGTGACTATATCTGTATAAGATTGGAGCAGATTCATTTCAGTTGCAGTAAAATCATTATCTTGCTTACTGTGGGTTTTACGCCATTTGACCTCTATACTATTAATGATACGCAGCAATTGAGTATGGGAGGCATTATATAATTTTACCAATGGATGCTTTACAATGCTAAGAAAACTAATCTCGCTAGCGCTAGGTAACTCTATATTCAACAAACATTTTAATAATCTACCAGATAATGTATCGATAAACGGTATCCCGCCAGCACAATCCACCACTATATTCCAACGCATCAATTGTTGTTTCAACATACGGGAAAAATTATCATCAGATGTTACAACAGCTATTTTTTTGTTTTTGTCTTCCAATGACTTACGCACCACAAGTGATACACTAACAACCTCATCAGATAACGTAGAAGATTCTATCAGGTTAATATAACTTAAATCATATTGCCCCATAGGACGATCTTGAAAAGATTGATTAGACATAATATTAGTAATGATATGCTCTTTTGAGGTAAGGGCCGAAATTTTTTCAAATATTTTACTGTCAGCAAGTTGTGATAATAAATAATTCGGATGACTACACCCAGGCGCTGAGTCACCTGGAATAAATCCATTTAAAATTACATATCCTTTATCATAACTTTTTATTTTACTAATCAACCCTGAGATAGCTGGGATATAACCATCCAAACCTGCTAATATTATATTATTGTTGGCACTAACGGTACTAAAACTCCTTATTTTTTTTATGTTATATAATGAAGGTTCGATCAAACCCTGATCGTGCACTTTTTCTTTCCATAGTACTAGAAACTTGTTGATAAAATTTAATGTAACATGCCAATGATCCGATAAATTTTCAGGTACTATATTATCCAGTTTATCCAAGTTAATTTCATAAGTGTTGAAATCATCTATTAATTTTTCAATGGCACCAAGTGCATTATTAAGATTCACATCTTCTTTTTTGTTTAATTCTTTCACAATTTTCAGAATTATTCCTTTTTGTTCATACGCAGAAAGTGGCACCCCGGCATCACAAAATTGTGTTTCTAGATCATTTACCGCCACTATTTTAGGCAATACCCTGGCACCATACCCCTCTAACATGGTTCTTTTCATACACTTGACCGAACGTCTACTTGGCATAATCACCAAAGTATTCATGTAGTCATATAAATCTTGGTTATATATTTGTGATAATAAAGTATTTAAGTAATCAGTTAATGACTGCGAGCAAGTGAGTATTTTTACTTTACCTAAACTCATAGCAATTCCACATCATCTGGTAATATAGATTGTATATTTTTTATATACTGCTCACTAGCGGAAAATTCCACAACACGAGCACTAGGAGATTGATCCGTAAAAGAAATAGTGATTTTCACGGGATTATCAACTCTATAATTAACCAATTTACTGGGCCACTCTATCAATGATATTCCAGCACTCAAAAACTCATCTAACCCTAGCTCATCTAGATCTGCTGAATTTTCTACACGATACAGATCATAATGATAAATATGGGGATGCACTTGATCATATACATGCATAATGTTAAAAGTTGGGCTGGACACAACTAAATCTCTATCATACATACGTTGTCTAATAAAAGCACGGGCAAACGATGTTTTTCCCACCCCTAAATCTCCCTCTAAAAAAAACACATCCTGCATCTTGGCAATAAGTGCGATCCGCTCTGCTAATCTAGCTAATTCCAACTCAGACTGGATATTAATTTTGATCATGCATTGCTCTCTATTACAACAAATGCTTGTGCTAATTCTTGAGAATCACTTATTGATACATGACAGCTAATCAGCTTCCCACAATCTGTAGTTTGCTGTAAATACCTTATAATATTACCAGCAAGTTTGACGCTTGGTTTACCTAAACGGTCATTGCCTACTTCAATATCATGAAAATATATGTGGTTGGTAAAACCAGTACCCAAAGCTTTGACCACAGCCTCTTTTACTGCAAACCTCTTAGCATATTTTGCCACCCGCTGTTGTCTGGCATATTGCTCACAATAATCAATTTCTGATTTAGTAAACACTCTTCTCACTAATCTACCACCAAACTTACTATATAACCTATCAATTCTGGCAATTTCAATTATATCTGTCCCGATTCCTAAGATCATCACAAATTATCCTTACATATACCATCAACTACTAATGTTTTATAACTACTTAATCCTAACATTACTAATAAAAAATTATCGTTAAAGTCTAAGGAGGGATTGAATTTGAAAGATGTTTGTTGACATAATGAGCAGAATAAAATATAAACGGGGTTAGTTGTTGTACCTTATGGAGTTTTGTTATGAAAAGAACATTCCAACCTAGTAATATAGTGCGTAAGCGCCGCCACGGATTTCGCAGTCGTATGCAAACTGCATCTGGTCGTGCTATTATTAACCGTCGTCGCGCAAAAGGCCGACATGTTTTATCTGCGTAAACTAAGTAAAGACTAGTATTAAATTGAAGATTGTATCAATCACAAAAAAAAATTACTTTGATACGATCTTTAACAAGGGTGATAAACACTTTTCTTCTGGATTTATAACCTTTTTTCATCCCAACTTAAATGATTGTAATAAAGAACGTGTATTACGAGGGGTAATAGCGTCTAAAAAAGTAGGTGGGGCTGTATCTCGCAATAGGGCCAAGAGAGTTTTAAGAGAACTTTCCAGAACAGCATTAGTTAATAAAGGTTTAGCAAACGGTTCGTACGTTTTTGTTGCGAAACACAATATTCTTAGTTGTCCTTTTCAAAAATTAGCATATGATATGGACGGTGTTATTACTAAAATTCATTCTGATAATGATTAAAATTATAAGCAAGACATTGGAATTATCAGCACTTGCGTTTATCACGCTCTATAGATTGTGCTTCTCTCCTATCATGGCTCCTAGGTGTAGATTTAAACCATCTTGCTCAGAATATTTTTTTGAAGCAATAAAATTACATGGCTTTTTGTTAGGTATTAAGCTATCGACCACTAGACTGCTACGGTGTAACCCTTGGAGTAGCAGTGGACTTGATCCAGTACCGACAAAAAGCACACATGATTAACTATATTACTTAGAGAGGTTTACATGAATTCACAGAATAACAATGATAATAACTTTAATATTATCCTAGCAATGGTTTTAATCTTTGCTGTGCTATGGAGTTGGGAATATTTTAAGGAAAAACCCCAAGATCACAGCACAATCAGTGCTAGTAATCAAAATAAACAAAAAGAAAGTGATGCCACTGTAAACTCTAATCACAATCCTATTAAAAATAACTATAAAAAATTAACTAATAGCTTCGTCGCCATTAATACCAACAAGGTAAAAGGTAGAATTAATCTACAAGGCGGTAGGATAGATAAATTATCGTTGTTAAAATACAACAAAAACGTCGATGGGTTAGGTGGAAAAATAGCAATACTATCACCTGCAGATACAGAAGAAGCATATTTTGTAGATTTTAGGTGGAAATCCGTGATGAGTACTATACAAACACCTGATGAAAACATAATCTGGAATAATAAAAATGGAAATTCGCTAACAGTGGCCACACCAGTAACTCTTACTTGGGAGAATGGGCAAGGTGTAAAATTCACCAGGACTGTATCAATAGACGATGATTATTTAATTACGGTAAACGACAGCGTACGAAATAATAGCGAACATGATGTTTCACTTTTCACACATAGCACCATATCGCGCAAGCAACTAAAAGAAGTATCCAGTTTTTTTATTTTGCATGAAGGACCAATAGGATATTTAGCAGATAAATTAATAGAAATTAAATATGATGATTTAAACTCTAAACACAAAAAATATGAATCAAAAGGAGGATGGTTAGGAATAACAGATAAATATTGGTTAACTGCTATCTTGCCAGAACAAAACACTCCTATTAAAGCATCCTATGGACATTACTTTGATGGTAAAGATAACATATATCTAACCGATTGTTTAAGCCCTGAAATTACTATCAAATCAAATAGTGAAACATCATATAAACAACATCTTTTTGTTGGACCAAAAGTACTACAAACATTAGATGGATATGAAGTGAAACTGGGTGTAAAACATTTTGATCTAGCAGTTGATTTTGGTTGGTTTTACCTGCTCACAAAACCAATTTTTAATATTTTAACAATGGCGAAAGAATATTTGGGTAACTTTGGTTTAGGTATATTATTGCTGACCGTAATATTAAAATTAATTTGCTTTCCATTAGCTAATAAATCTTATCGTTCTATGGCTAAAATGAAAAAGCTACAGCCCAAAATGCTTAAATTACGAGAAATGTATCAAGATGATAAAATACGCCTGAACCAAGAAATTATGGCTCTATATAAAAAAGAGAAAGTAAACCCCATGGCTGGCTGTTTACCAATGGTAGTACAAATCCCTGTATTTTTTGCACTGTACAAGGTACTATTCATCTCTATAGAGATGAGACATGCGCCATTTTTTGGATGGATTACAGACTTGTCAGCCCCTGATCCTACTACTATCTTCAATCTTTTTGGCTTAATTGCATGGACTCCGCCAAGTATGCTACAAATAGGAGCATTACCATTGTTTATGGGCGCAACCATGATTTTACAACAAAAACTAAATCCAGCACCGGCTGATCCGATGCAAGAGAAAATGTTCATGATCATGCCAGTTGTATTTACAGTAATGCTATCGTCATTTCCATCTGGTTTAGTAATATACTGGGCATGGAACAACGTTTTGACAATAGCACAGCAATGGACCATTATGAGAATGTCCTCTAAGTAATTTGCTATGCTCAAGACGGAAGATATAAATCTACAACTAAAGAATAATATTTTCAAAACAAGCCTGGAATTTTCCAGGCCTATTATTACACTTGATGATTTACCAAACAGTCAGTTGCCAGAGATTGCCTTTGCCGGCAGATCAAATGTTGGCAAATCCAGTTTAATAAACTTCATATTTCAACAAAAAGGATTAGCACGTTCATCCAGTGTTCCGGGCAGAACACAAAATCTGAATTACTTTCTTACAAAAAATATAATGCATGTTGTAGATATGCCTGGCTATGGTTATGCTAAGGCCCCCAAAGCACTAGTGGATAACTGGAACAAAATATTAAGAATATATTTACAAGGTCGCTTACAACTAAAAAAGGTTTTTCTATTAATAGATTCTCGTCATGGTATAAAGAAACTTGATATGGAAATCATGTCATTACTTGATAAATATGCTGTACCATACCAAATTGTTCTCACCAAAACAGATAAAATAAAGCATAACAGTCTGCTACAGGTAACAACACAGATAAAAGATATAATATTAAAGCACCCTGCTATGTTTCCACATGTAATATGCTCTAGTGCAGAAAAAAATATCGGCAAAGAAGAGCTACAAAATGCAATAACACATATTATACAGCATCACTAGATATTCTGTGCACACTAGTATACAATAGCTAATAGACTAATTACTTTGCACACATAAGTTGCATAGCGTAATACAAAAATATTATATTACTTGTTAACAAAAAGGAGAAAATTATTATGGGCTCTGCTATCATCAAGATAAGCGTCACAGTGATAATAGTAACGCAACTATTGCAACTGCATAGCATTGCTGCCTCCAAAGTATCAAGTAATAATGTAAAAAATACTATACGCAAAAATAAAAAAAATTCTCGAGTTGTTAATACCGCACCACAACTGCTAGGTAAATGCGGCGCATGGAAAGCTTACAAGAAAACTGAAGACGGACAAGAAGTATTTTTTATGGTAAGTTTCCCTGTAAAATCATCGGGAAAATATACTAAACGAGGTAAAGTATACGCTCTGATCACCCATCGACCCAGTATTGATAGTTACAATGTATTTACGCATAGCTTTGGGTACAATATCCATAATACTGCAGAAATAACTGCAACTGTTGAATCTGTAAAAAGCACTCACAGCTTGGAACTGTTCAGTGAAGGCGAAAACGCTTGGTGCATTGACGATGCCACAGACGAAAAAGCAGCAAACATTATTACAAAACTTGGTACGACAATGACCATCAGGGGGTCTTCTTCTAGGGGAACAAAAACTACTGATTATTACTCTTTACGCGGATCATTAAAAGCATATACATTAATCACTAATGCAGCCAAGAAAAAATAATATATAGAATTTTGGATCATTTGTGCAGTAAGGCTAACGCTAGCTGTATCAAATTAATATCTGTTCCGCTCATTTACTATACTGTTTAAGCAGTTTAATAAGTATTGATATTATAACAATTGCCTAGAATATTACGGCAGTCTTCCAAAAATCACTCCGCATCTCAAATAGAAAATAATTGTATAGCTACAAATTATATAATTTTCTTAAATATTCTATAATCCATGGAATAATTAGACTCAAGAGTCTTATAAAAAATTACACATCCATATACAGTACCCAGAATACTATGTCATAGGTACCTTACCATAATTTATAATAGGTAACCTATCAGTAGCTATTAATATTTATATAATTCTTGTCGCAGAATTCTTGTTATGTAGTTGTATTTCTGGTCTTTATATATTCTTTGATAATCTCATCCCAGAAATATGTCTCAACTCTATCATCTTCAGAGAGTTCAATAAAATTAATTTGTGTATCCATAATTGTTTCCAATAAATAATTAGAAAAAGTATTACAAATCAAAAATTCCTTGAAAAGATGGGGTTATTTAGACATTTACTAATAATGTACTCAATTATGGAATGTAGATATTAGTATACAAATGTATCACAATTTTTACCAATGCAATACACAATATCAACAAAATCATTACCGATGACAGCCCTATTTTCCTACAGGCAGGTATTTACAACTAAACTCCAAAGGGATCACATCTTTTGATTCTTTCAGGTGAATAAAATAGCCTGCACGTTCAATCGTCTTATTAATATTCAAAATTTGATCTACTTCGTATTGGTGACTGCCAATCCAATATTTGCTTTAATCCTTTGATTTTAGCCTTGCTTTCTCGATCAGAGACAACCAGAATATTTTTATGCAATTCGGTGAATTGGCTATGGTCATAACCATCCAGATTAAGAAAATATAATTTATTCTCTGATAATTTTGGGGGAATGGATTTAATTTCTATATCGTATCCATCTATATGTTTCACCATTGCCCAAGCATCTATAGTCTGTCTCTCCCCACCACTCGCGACGTAACTGGTCATACGTATCCTCTATATTATTACCTAACGCGAACCTCATATCATGCAACTCTATATTAGCCCTGTGATGCGCACCACCAATATATATCATAAATAAACTGTACATATCTTTATCATGTTATTACCAACACTCTACTTACCTACACCAATTTGGCAAGAACATTATATATTTGATTTCTTCATTTTGTTATCTCAGTAACACAAAATTAGCGATGAATTAATGGTCACTCACTGTACAATTTTGCTAACAAACAAAAATGTAAAATATCTGTACCCACAAATTCTAAAGATGGCAACCTTTAGGCAAGTGGATGATATAGTAGTTTAACTTTGAATTAATACTAATTTTGAGGAACGAAATGTATATATAATACATAAGTGACGATTAAATGAAGTAGAAAACAAAGTTAAACTGCTATAAAGCCAATAATTTCAATGACATAGTTATCATGACTAAGTACTATTAACTATAAAAAAGCACACTTAAGTGACACACAGCACAACAGGATAAATTATATATAAAACTATGTGATTACACTCTTGCCAACAAAATAGTAAAAAAACACTCATAATTTGGCCTATCATGACAATTGTCCGACAACTATGATAAGTGCGAAGTTTCGCATATATAACAACATAAAAACTTTTATAACTACGCACTATGTAATGATACGATAGGTGAACTATTCCACAGTTACTGATTTTGCTAAGTTTCTTGGCTGATCTACATCACACCCTTTGATTACGGCCATATAATAAGCCAATAATTGTACAGGTATGGTGTAGACAAAAGGAGCGGTCAGCTTTGAAGTACTAGGCAACATTACCCTAGCGCTAGCACCATCATATTTGCTATGTCCCTTCTGATCTGAAAGTAAAATAATCTGACCATCTCGTGCCGATGCTTCTTGTATATTAGAGATAGTTTTATCAAACAATTCATCAGAAGGAGCTAAGGCAACTATTGGCATTTTATCATCAACAAGAGCGATAGGACCATGTTTCATTTCTCCTGACGCATAACCTTCTGAATGTATATAAGAAATTTCTTTGATTTTAAGAGCGCCTTCCAGAGCGATCGGGTATGTCACCCCTCTGCCTATGTATAGCATGCTACGAGCATTAATAAATTTATTTGCAACTGCACAACATTCCATATTTTGATTTAAACATTCTTTTATCAATTTGGGCAATTCTTGTAACTGCTGCAAATAAACCGCAAGTTTTTCTTGCGTTATTTTTCCCCTCTTATAACCAAAATATAGCGCCAAAACCGCCAAGACAGATAACTGAGTCAAAAATGCCTTTGTCGACGCGACTCCTATTTCTGGCCCCGCATAGGTCATCAATGTACTACCAACCTCTCGTGCTATCGAGCTATCAGGCACATTCACTATTCCGATACTATCTTGTTTGTGTTTGTTAACATACTGTAATGCAGCCATTGTATCTGCTGTCTCACCGGACTGTGAAATAAAGATTGCACACCCATTATCAAGCATAGGAGGTTTACGGTATCTAAATTCCGATGCAATATCAACCTCAACAGAAATACCAGCTATTTGCTCGAACCAATATTTTGCAACACACCCAGCATAATATGATGTACCACAAGCAACGATATTTATTTTGCTGGATTTTACAACGTCAAAATTTAGACCATCAATTAAGAGATCTTTACCTTTAACATAATTACTTAAGGTATTAGCAACTACTTCTGGCTGCTCATAAATTTCCTTCAACATAAAATGGTCGTAACTATCCTTTGAGATATTAGTAAACAGCTTATGACATTTCTGAAAACGCCTTTCTACTAAAACATTTTTACTATCATATACCGAAATCCCTGTTCTACTAAGCGACACAACATCACCGTCTTCCAAATATGCTAAATCATCAACAAAATCTGACAATGCAATAGCATCCGAGCCCAAAAAAAGCTCCTGCTTATTTTTCCCAATTACCAAAGGGCTGCCTTTTCTTACAGCATATAAACAATCTTCATTACCATGAAAAATTATACCAAGAGCATATGAACCTTCTAGTTTAGGTAATGATTGATTAATCGCCTTTAGATAGTCTCCTGTTTTATTAAAAAAATGTGTTATCAGCAAAGAAATAACTTCGGAATCTGTTTCAGTGGAACAACTAATACCTTGTTTGGCTAAATATTCTCGCAGCTCCTTGTAATTTTCAATAATGCCGTTATGTACTATCGCGACAGTATCAGTAGAGTGGGGATGTGCATTTTTAGCGTTAGGTCGACCGTGGGTTGCCCATCTAGTATGCGCAATACCTACATTACCACTAATGTTCGACTTATCAAGGACGACTTCAAGATCTTTAATTTTCCCTACAGTTTTGCAAACCTTTACAACACCATCTGTAATGGTAGCAACTCCTGAAGAATCATAACCTCTATATTCTAGTCGTTTTAAAC
Organism: Alphaproteobacteria bacterium; assembly: GCA_965204765.1. Taxonomy (GTDB): domain Bacteria; phylum Pseudomonadota; class Alphaproteobacteria; order Caedimonadales; family UBA9215; genus CBDBFG01. The sequence goes on from CBDBFG010000004.1 coordinate 28,406, forward strand.
CACTGACTAGCCTATCCGTAACATCAGAAACTCCTAATATTCCGATTATACCACACATATTTACTTCTCTTATTATTTTAATTTATTCTTTGTATTTCTAATTTTTTTGGCACCGTTGTCAATGTTTTTTTGTGATACACGAGCAATTGCTAAACTGTGATCCGCAACATCTTTGGTAATCACGCTTCCTGCACCTACAATTACCTCTTTTTTCAATTCAACCGGTGCAATCAAACAACTATTGGACCCTATAAAACTACCCTCTCCTACAACAGTTTTATGTTTTGCAAAACCATCATAATTACAAGTAATTGTACCAGCACCTATATTGACTTTATTACCTAAATAAGAATCGCCTATATAGCTTAGGTGATTTACCTTAGTACCTTCACCTATACAAGAGTTCTTTATCTCTACAAAATTTCCAACTTTTGCTTTGTTTTGTATCGTTGTATCTCCCCTTAGCCTAGCAAATGGCCCTACAACCACATTGTCATTTATTTTGGTACCTTCTATATAGGAAAAGGCACGGATATGAACATTACCCCCTAAACTAACACCCTTACCAAACCATACATTGGGCTCTATTACGCACCCACTACCAACCGTGGTATCATAAGAAAAAAATACTGACGCAGGATCTGGTAACCTACAACCATGTTCCATCATTTCCTGACGCTTCATGTCTTGATAATATGATGTTGCTCTGGACAGATCCAATTGCGTATTTACCCCTTCAACTTCCTTAGCACACCCTTGCACAACACCTATGGGCATTTGTTCACTATACGCTATTTCTACAGTATCGGTAAGATAATACTCTCCATTCAGCTCATTGGCACGAACAGAACCTATGAGCTTTTGTAAACAATCATACTTAAAGCCCATAATACCAGAGTTACATAGATTAATATCCCGCTCAGCATCAGTAGCATGTTTAAATTCTACTATTCTGCGTAACTGACCCGATTCATCACATATTAATCTACCATATTCCTTTGGATCATCAGGAATCATTCCCACAATGCTTAAAGCGTTTTTATCTAAAGACGATGATACCTCGTCAATCAATCTTTTTGTCACTAATGGAGTATCTCCAAAAAGAACTATGACTTTATCGTTGATAGTAAAATTAATTTTACTATTCAATACACTTTTTAGAGCGTCAGCCGTACCCAGCTGCTTGTCCTGTACAATCATCTGTACATCAAAACCGATAGAAGAAATAAAGTCCTGGGTAATATTACTATCTTTAGAGATAACGGTACATATAGCGACATCATTACATCGATTAGCTGTATGTAAAATATGTCCAATCATGGGCATACCAGCGATATCATGCATAACTTTTGGTAGCCCTGACTTCATTCTGGTGCCTTGCCCAGCTGCTAATATAACAATATGTGTATTACATTCCATATTTAACCATTAGTAATAGAACACCTTACTATACAACAACAAAGGTAAAAACTATATACCTGTTACAAAATATTACAAATATAAAGACAACCGCATCACTGCTTCGGAACCGCAGTCTTATGCAACATAATGCTAATCCTACGATTTATATCAGCACTTGTGTTATGTTTTAGTATGGGTTCTCTATCAGCTTTACCAGTCACATATATAACACGATCAAATGCAAGACCAAACTTCACTAGATATCTTCTAGCAGAGTTGGCTCTATCAGTAGATAATTCCCAATTACTATAATTTTCCCTTTTCCTAAATAGCTTAGAATCCGTATGACCAGTGATAGAAATTTTATTGGGCATTTTCTTGATTATATTGGTAATAGATCGAAATAATTTTATCGCCGATTCATTAGGCTGCACATCCCCTACAGCAAACATTGGTTTTTTATGCTGATCAACTATTTGAATTCTAAGACCATTTTCTGTTTTATCAATAATTAAATTCTTGCTTAAAGACTTTAATTCTTCGTTTTCATGAATCGCCTTATGCAACTCTTCCTCTGCAGATTTGAAATTATCTTCATCTAATAGTTCAATAGATTTTTCAGCATCTCTTAGAATATCATCATCATTATATATAGATTCTTCAGAATCTATAGAATCAGATAGTACACCAGGCTCTTTTTCTTCTAATGCATCAGCTTTTTCTATATTATTAACTGTCTTTTTGCCATAGTATTTACCATCCGACTCACCTGCACCAGAAGTTGCATTATCATCTAACAATCCTTCAGATTTTAACGTTAGTCCGGCCAACACTCCACCACTACCACCCATACCAGTCAAATTACCCGACGGACCAAAATAATTAGACAAACCTCTTCTTTGCTCCTCAGAAGTAGCATTTAACAGCCACATCAACAAAAAAAATGCCATCATCGCAGTAACAAAATCAGCATAAGCCACCTTCCATGCGCCACCATGATGACTATCATGACTTTTTGCCTTCTTTTTTTTGACTATTATTTTAGTTTTATCGCTCAAAAATGCTACCTTTGCCTAAATTATAAATCTTGAATAATCTCTTCTACAGCATAAAAATCAGGACGCTGATGAGACATTAGTGTCTTTCTTGCAAATTCCACTGCTACAGCAGGGGCAAACCCATTCATATACGCTATTAGACCTGTCTTGATACACTGGAACATCTTGGTATCTTGTTCTTGTACAGAGGCTAAATTACTAGCTAAGGGTCCTACTATACCGTAGGAGATAAACACCCCTAAGAATGTACCAACCAGAGCAGCACCTATCATCTTACCTAATATTTCTGCTGGCTGATCAATTGCAGCCATGGTTTTAATTATTCCTAATACGGCCGCCACTATTCCCAATGCTGGCAGCGCATCAGCTAAATTTCTAAAAGCACCTGATACTTGATTATCTTCTAAATGATGAGTTTCAATTTCCGCCTCAATTATATCTTCCATTTGGTACGAGTTATCTGATCCCATAACCATCATACGCAAATAATCACATAAGAATTCCACTATTTTTTTATCGTTATGTATCTTTGGAAATTGTGTTAGTAATTCGCTTTCTTCCGGTTTTTCTACATGCGATTCGATCGCTACCATACCTTTAGATTTTGCCAACTTAAAAATCATATACATTAGGCCCAATATCTCAAGGTAATCTTCCTTATTATATCGTGGTCCAGACAAAACTCTCTTCACACCTCTATTTGTTGAACCCAAAACAAATTTAGTGTTCCCTATTATAAATGCTCCGATACCTGTCCCTAAAATAATCATTATTTCCATTGGCAAGGCTTTTAAGATTATGGCTAAATTACCACCCATCATAATATAACCGCCAAACACACAAATAAAGACTACTAACAATCCAGGAAAAAACAAATAGAACCTCTTTGTTATTATCGTTTACTAAGATTATAATTGAGAAAAGGTTAATTTTTTATTGATACGACGACTGAAGTTTAAAGTAGAGTTACCACACATATAAAAATAATGCTGAAATATGATGATCGGTGAATCTTTTCATACGTATAAGTTTCAACTATCAAATTAAGTAAAACTGTTATAACAGTTGCACGCAATATAATCAAAACCACTGTCACTGCCCAATAACAACACACTCCACGAACCCTAAACTAGGGATTATGGCGAGATGGACAACAATCAGACAAAACGTGCAATAACCCAAGAATACAACTTATGACTACACCAAAAATGCAACAGAATAATATATAATAGACCTAAGAACATATTGCTACAAAAATAGCAACGTACTTTACCACTGCGAAAGACAGGTTAGACTAGATTGCACACTGCGTTCTTATATTCTTTTACAACCCCATCTGCAAAAAACTACATTCATATTTAGGCAATAAGAAATATAGCAGATAATACAATACCAGTAGTGATTAATATAACTAAACAATAGCCCATAATATCTCTAATATGAAGATTGGCTATAGCCAACATAGGCAATGCCCAAAACGGTTGCAATAAATTAGTCCATGCATCACCCCATGCCACAGCTAATGCAGCACCAGTAAGATCAACCCCCATATTTTTTGCTGATTCAATAATCACAGGTCCCTGAACAGCCCATTGTCCACCACCAGATGGAACAAATAAATTTACAATCCCAGCACTTAAGAAAGTGAAGAAATAGAAAGTCTCAGGAGTAGCAATCTTTACCAATAAATTAGACAATTTACCTATTAACTGCGAAGAGGTTAACATGCCCATAATACCTGCATAGAATGGAAACTGTAATAGTATAGGACCCACCTTGTTAGCACCATCAACAAATGCATTAATAAAAGATCTTATGTTATCGTGCGCCAATATAGCAACGAATAAAAACACAAAATTAATATCATTTATATTTACGCTACCTGATGACTGTTTATAAAATTTCATTACTATGTAAGATAAGCCCATAAAAGCAACACATAGAGAGACCACCCTGCTATGCTCTATTCTTTCTGCTGGAGTAAAAACCTTATCATGCTTTTTAATTTTATCATCATCTTGGATAATAACTTCACGTGAATTATCCACATTACTTTTTTTATTCAACCACCAATTTGTTACGGGCAAAACGATAATGATGCTTAGAATCGCAAACAAATTCATAGAAGAAAATAAAGTTTCGGCAACCGGAATCACCCTACCTAACAATCCTTCCGTAAAATTACCAGGAGTCGCAATTACCAATGGAATCGAGGCAGATAACCCACCATGCCATACAATGAAACCACTATAAGCACTGGCTACCAATAATCTGTAGTTAACACTAGGTAAGACTTTAACAATTTCTCGACATAATATGGCCCCTACTACCAAACCTAAACCCCAATTAATCAAAGAAGCAATTAATGACACAATCGTCACTATAATCACAGCTTGACTAGAAGTGTTAATCTTACTAGCTATCAGGTGCAACCCCTTTTTTACAGGAGCAGCCACAGCCAGGACATAACCACCGACTAGGATCATAGCCATCTGCATTGTGAACTGTATTAAATTCCAAAAATTAGTTCCCCAGCTCATGATCATATCTTGCGGAGTATCAGGAGTAAACAGAAACCCAGATACAAATACTATGGCAGTCAGAAATAATGCCAACAGGAATGGATCAGGAGTGTATTCACGGAGCAGTTTATCAAAAAAATTCACACAACAACGAAACATAATGTATATACCATTCTAAATATTACACATTTCAGAAGATACTGAATCGACACCAGATTGAATTAATTGCGCCGCTTCTTCAGCATTACCCCAACGTATTACTTTAACCCATTTATTATTTTCCAAATCTTTATACCTTTCAAAGAAATGTGATATTTGATCTAAAAATACTTTAGGTAAATCGTCATAATTTTTTACATCAGAATAATACGGATTTAGCTTATCAACCGGAACCATAAGAATCTTTTCATCTTGTCCAGCCTCATCTTCCATCATTAGAACACCTATAGGTCTTGCACGAATTACCGCGCCATGAACAACAGGGATATTCGTAACAACCAAAGCATCCACGGGATCACCATCATCAGACATAGTATGCGGTATAAATCCATAATTAGCAGGATAATACATAGCTGTATGCAAAAAACGATCTACACACATTGCACCAGAATCCTTATCAATCTCGTACTTAATGGGAGAACCTCCACTAGGAATCTCTATTACGACATTAACATCCCAAGGTGCATTAGCACCTATTGACAATTTACTTAAATCCACGGAAAAAACCTTTAACACTTATGCGGGAATTTTATACGATTTAACAGAAATCGCAAGCAATATAGTATTGGGTAAAATAAATTTAGCCCCCATCGTTAATTAATCGACATTTTTGTCCATACATACTCAATAATAGCATGAAAGATTCAATTTTAATTTATGTATGGCTAATGTGCAGGGTTTAATACTCTGTAACCCCAGTTAGATTTTGTTTCAAATGTAGCAGACAATACCTGCTTGCGAGCAAGCATGTACAAAACACCTCCAAATTTTGCAGAAACAAATTTAGTGCAAAATTCCATAGCTTTATCTAAACCGTATCTAAATAACATTTCATTCGGCAAAGTAAATAAACCATATTGGACAGATATTGGATTAAACATATGATTAGTCAATATTTCCGATAATTGCGCACCTGTGTATGGCATACCATAACCAAGAGGAGTATTAGCATTATGAGCCCATAATCCCCTTCTATTGGGCACAACCATCAAAATCTCACCATCGTCCGCTAGAACTCGGTAACATTCTTTTAGAAACTCTGGTATGTTGTTCACAAACTCGAAACTATGACAAATAAATAATTTATCAACAGATCTATCCAGCAGAGGCATTAGTAATTCTTCAGATACACACGATATATTTTGATCTTTTAAGAGACAACCCCTACCCCCCTGCGCCATAGGAGCGAGTGTTACAACGCTATTGGTGGCATTACCAAATAAATCCATATAAGGATAGGTATAACCATAACCAACAACTGTATTATTTTTCGCTACGTTCAGTAGTTGATTCACATTCTGACCTACATCGAACTGTACCAAGCCACCCAACTTAGTTTGATAAAAAGCATCTAATCTATCAACATCCACCCACATAACAGATATATAATCAGTATCAATCAACCAAGCTATTGTAACTTAAATACATTACCACTACAAAATAATTTTATTCTCTTGCTGGGATCCAAAAGAAGTTTGAGCTTACCATCACTATCTATACCTGCAAAATGTCCTTTATAAGTACAATGATCATTATCTATTTTGACTACAATATTATCGCGGTAATGAAGATCAACGTTCTGTAGCCATTTATTTTTTATAGGGTGAAACCCATCACGAATAAAAATGTCATGCCAATAGTCAAAATAATGCAAGACCCGCTCTAATAACTGCAATGGCATCAGATTAATATTTAGTAAATTAGCGACGTTCCCAGAATAACGCAATTCTTCCGCAGGATTATTTTTTAGATTGATGCCAATACCTATTAATAAATAACTGTCTTTAGATGAAGAAGATTCTAATAGTATTCCCGCTACCTTTTGTCCATTGACAAGTAAATCATTGGGCCACTTCAATGCAGCACTACCATGACAAGCAGAATTGTTTAACGCATCTAAAACCGACAATGACGCTAAATAAGACAAGAAATGATACTTTGCTGGATCCTCACCACGTATTGCAATAGTAGCATAAAAATTACCCTGACAGGCAATCCATTCACGACCATATTTTCCCCGACCATTATGTTGCTTATCGGCCAAAACCACAAATTTGTTAGAGTTATTACTATGGAAATGCCTTGCGGCAACATCCATAGTAGACGCAACAGAGCGATAATGAAATAATGGCCATGAACCCAATTTTTCAATACTTTTCACAATTGCCATATTACTCACTATAATAGCTTGGCATAACTATAAACCAACGCTCACAAATAATGTAGAACATCACTATCGCTGATGATACTATTGCTATAAACTTATTACTAATCGCTTTATGATCAAAAGTAACACAAGCGTCACCCTGCTCAAAATACATCATCTTGATAATTCTTAAATAATAAGCTGCAGACAACACACCACAAACGGCAATAATTAGCGGCACTAATATGTGATCAGCCTGTAGTAAAGATTTCAAGATCTTTAGTTTGATAAAGAATCCTGCCAAAGGAGGAATACCAGCCATAGAAAATAACATAACAGTTAAACAAAAACCCAAAACTCCAGCATCTTTGCCAATACCTGCAAAATCATCTATGTTCTCTATGAATCTTTCTTTTACTCGCATGGTAAGTAATACAGCAAAAATACCTAAATTCATAATCATATAAATAACCAAATAATTAAACACCTCTACACCGATAAAATCCTGGTAATCAACTACCCCAAGCATTGCAAATCCTATATGAGCCACAGCACTATAAGCCAACAAACGCTTAATATTCTTTTGAAACAACCCTGCAAATGAACCAACGATTATTGATATTAACGCCATATACAGCACAAAACTATGCCACAAAGCATTATATTTGGATAATACGGTATTAAAAAAAGAAAGAAAAACCGTAGCAATAGAAATTTTAGGTAATACCGCCAAAAACATTGTCACCACAGTAGATGACCCTTGATAAATGTCTGCCATCCAAAAGTGACAAGGAGCCAAAGATAATTTAAAAGCAAAAGAAACTGCTATTAACGCTATCGCAAGCAACATATAAAAAGGCAAAGTATCTGTATTGTTGAATGCTATATATAATCCTTGAAACTCTGTCGTTCCGCTAAATCCATATAAATAACTTGTGCCAAATAAAAAGAATATTGTAGAACATACGCTAAAAATAAAATATTTTATTCCCGCTTCACTAGATAACAAGCTTTTTCTTTGCATAGCAACTAATACATATCCCACCATACTTTGCATTTCTAACCCTAGAAAAATAATCATCAGATCATTAGCAGATATTGTTAACATCATCCCTACTACGGCAAAGATAACCAACACAGGATATTCAAAGATTTTTATTTTATCATGTTGCGCACTACCGACACTAAGATACAAAACAAGGACGGCAAAAATTAATACGATAATCTTAATATTAGTCAAAAAACTACTAATACGTAACATCTCAAATAAATCATAACCATCATTACATGGAAAAATCACAATTAGTAATAACGCTATCATTAAACACGCCATTGACGAATAATAAATATAAGAGGGAGACAATGATTTCCACACACTACCGATAATCAATAATATTATGGCAGAACATGATAAAAATAATTCCGGCATTATATTCACAATATTAATTAGTAAACCATCCATAAGTGCTCAACTTTTCAATTTTTCAATTTATAACGGCTAGTTATCTTATTCACAGAATTATCAACCACATTAAACACAATATTAGGACGTAGTCCTAACAATAAGATGGTTATAACAATTGGTAGCAATGCGACTTTTTCAGACAAACCAAGATCCTTTAATTGAGCAACAGTAGTCATATTTACCTTACCTAATATAATCCTCTTATACATCCACAATGCATATACCGCACTTAGCACAATGCCGAATGCCGTGAAGAAAGCCAACCATTTCCCTATCTTAAACGCAGATAATAAAACCAAAAATTCACCTATAAATCCAGAAGTGCCTGGTAACGCAATAGAAGCAAAAACCAAAACTGTAAAAATACTTGTATAAAGTGGCATTGTCTCACTTATACCACCATAATTAGTCATTTCTCTGGTATTCGTATAATGATATAAAATGCCGATACAACCAAATAATCCAGCAGAAATAATACCATGACTAACCATTTGAAAAATTGCACCATGTAGCCCGTAACCTGAAAAAGCCATAAGACCAAAAGTAACGAATCCCATATGAGCAATAGAGGAATATGCAATTAATTTCTTCATATCAGTCTGCGCAAATGCCACAAAAGATGAATATAATACGGCCACTACACTAAGAATCATAACAAATGGCTGAAACAAGATAGATGCTTTCGGGAAACAAGGTAATAATATCCTTAAAAATCCATACCCGCCCATTTTCAATAGTATTCCAGCCAACACCACAGAACCAGCTGTAGGAGCCTCTACATGAGCGTCCGGTAACCAAGAATGTACGGGAAGCATTGGAGTTTTAACCGCAAAAGACATAAAAAATGCAAGCCATAACCATAGCTGTATATCACTAGCAAAATCATAACCTTGTATATCTTCTATAGCACTAAAACCGGTATGCACATAAATAAACATTATTGCAATTAACATAAAAACCGATCCTGCTAATGTGTACAAAAAGAACTTTAATGATGCATATACCCTGTTCTTTCCACCCCATATGCCGATAATAAAAAACATGGGTATTAATACCCCTTCGAAAAACAAAAAAAACATAAATATATTTAATGTGGTAAATACTCCTATAATCATAGTTTCCAACACAAGAAATGATATCATATACTCACGCGCCTTGTGCGTTATTGATTTCCAGCTAACTAGAATAGCGATTGGCATCAAAAAGGTTGTCAGAATAATTAACAAGATTGATATACCATCAACACCAACATGATATAACACTCCTGAATCTTCTATTAAAGGTATAGAATAAACAAACTGATATCCGCACAAGTTGCTATCAAACTTTGAGAATAACATTAAACCCAGCACAAAATTTACTAGCAAAACAAATAATGCAACAGACTTGTAATTGTTACCATCTTGCTCATTGCCTTTCATAATCCCTAATACAACAGAGCAAATGAGAGGTAAAAAAATTATAATAGATAATAGATTGTTATATACCATTGCAAATAACCCAAAAGCCCAGCATTACTAATCCTATAAAACTTAATACCAAAACAAACAAATAATTTGTAATAACGCCAACATGTAGCTCACTAATCTTTTTAGAAATATTAAATACCGTATTAACCGATCCTTCCGATATATAGTGGTCGACCAAATGGCTATCTATTTTATCACTAAAAAAGCTACTGAGCCGAAGATAATTTTTCACAATCAATCGATCATATATTTCATCAAAATACCACTTATGATTGCATAGATTAAAAAGAAATTTTTGGTTGTTTTTAAGCAATACTATCAATCTTGGTACAAAACAATACAACACGTGAGTAAACACCAACCCTGCAATACTAAATAACAAAGGCATGTGATGTATCAACCTGGGCATCTCTGCTACAATATCATGGTTACTAATGTAATAGCTCCAAAACTTTGCATTAAAGAAAAATCCTTGTCCCCAATACCCAGAAAAAACGGCACCTAATGATAACAACACCATAGGAATTAGCATAGAATATTGCAATTCATTAATCTTTGGAATATTGGAATTAGTGCACTTATTTGTACCATAAAACACTAAAATGAATAACCGCCAAGAGTACACAGAGGTAAGAAATGTAACAAATAAGGCTATACCGTATAGTATATGACTATTCCCCCACACTACCCCTAATATACTATCTTTTGAATAATATCCCGAAAACAACGGCATACCAGTAATAGCAAGATTACCAATTAACATTAATGCAAAAGTGATCGGCATTTTATTATATAATCCCCCCATACGGGTAATATCCTGCTGGTGTGAAGAATGGTGTATTATAAAACCAGCACTCAAAAAAAGTAATGATTTAAAAAAAGCATGTGTAAAAAGGTGAAAAATCGCAACATTATAAGCTGAGAAACCTATAGCTAAAAACATGTAACCCAATTGACTACAGGTAGAATACGCTATAACTTTTTTAATATCAGTTTGCACCAACGCAACTGTACCGGCAAATAAGGCCGTTACACCCCCCAAATGTCGCCACTACTAGCCGTGCTAATGTAGTAACCTCGAATAATGCAGATAACCTAGCAATCAGAAACACCCCAGCTGTCACCATAGTTGCCGCATGTATTAATGCAGAAACTGGTGTTGGGCCCTCCATTGCATCTGGTAACCAAGTATGCAGCCCAAACTGTGCAGATTTTGCCATTGCACCACAAAATAACAAAAGACAAATAACTTCAATACTATTTAAATTAACACCAAGTACGACGAAACTATGGCTACTAAAGTGGCTAGCTTGCATTAAGATATTATCTATGTTTAAACTGCCAAACAAGCAGTGTAGCGCAATTATACCAATAATTAGACCTAAATCACCCACTCTGTTGACAATAAAGGCTTTCATAGATGCAAGATTAGCGCTTTCCTTATAACACCAAAAACCTATTAATAAATATGATGCAAAACCTACCAATTCCCACCCCATAAAAAGCTGTAACAAGTTATTGGATACTACCAATAATATCATTGCCGCAGTAAAAAAACTTAAATACGATAAAAATCTGATCAAACCATCATCGTCACCCATATAACCGATAGAAAAAATATGCACTAAAAAAGATATCACTGTAATCACTACTAACATCACTGCAATCAGCGGATTAATCACTATGGAAAAATCTATAACCAAGCCTGGTAACTGTAACCAATTAAACAGGAACGTCGTATAACTGTGATCATCAAAGACATAGACACAATAAAAAATATACAATGCACACAACATGGGAACAAACATCATAAAATTAGCAAAAATCACAGCAAACTGTTTACTAAGTTTATGTTCAAGCACTTTAAGAAAAACAGAAGAAAACAAAGGCGTAAAAACTATCAAAATGCAAAATAAATTCTTCAATTGCATAATCAACCACCCATCGCATCAATATCCTCTACAGAAATTGACCCTCTATTTCTTTTATAGGTTACCAAAATAGCTAAACCTATAGCAATCTCGGCTGCTGCCACTGTTAAAATAAACATAGTAAAAATTTGTCCTAATACATCTTGTAAATAAGCCGCAAATGCCACAAAATTTATGCTTACTGCTAGCAACATAAGCTCTAATGCCATAAAAATATGCAAAACAGAACGACGGTTGCAAATAATACCTAATATCCCAATCACAAAAACTATACTGGATAGCACAAGATATTTGTTTAAAAATAATAATTCCATCACTGATCAATACCTTTTCCAAGTGGCACCTTCACAACCCTTAGCGTACTATGAGAGGATCTTTGCAACTGCTTAGCAATATTTTGCTTTTTCCTATTGTGCTTTACATTCAACGTTAGAACAATAACACCGATCATCGCAATCAACAGTATTAAGCCACATAATTGGAAACCCAAAACATAATCTTTATACAGCGAGCCACCTATTACCTTAGTATTACTAATTAGATGCCCTTGTGGCATAGGAAAAGAAATCAAATCCTCACTGAACTCATGTGGTACAAAAAATTGCCCTGAAATTATAAAACTGACTATTAGAATGAAACATACAATATTGGTCAGATAAAATAATTTTGGCTTGCCAAGCAAATCACGCAATCTATCTAGCACACAATACTGGGCAAATACTTTTGCTAAATAACCACTAATGAAGACGACTAGTAATTGTAATAATAAAAACTTATCTAGATTAAACTGAACCCACTTCGATCTACTAAAATAATCGGTCACCATAGTTATATTGAAATCAAAAATATTTAGATCATATAGCATATACATATCCGATAAAAATAATGCAGATAATAAACCTATAAAACACAACATAAAACAAATGGCATAGAATAGACTATAACAAAGCAGGGCACCAAACTTTTTCATAGTATGTATCAATGTTATTGCATTTTGATCATTTTCATGAATCATCATTATGATAAATAAAAACATTATAGCAACAGCACCAACATATACTATAACCATTATCATCGATAAAAATTCTGCTTCAATTAATAAAAACAAAATTGCCGAACTTAAAAACGCAGATATTAAACTTAATACAGAATATATTGCATTAGTAAAACCAACCACACCGATCGCGGATAGCGTCAATAATATCGCAAATATGTAAAATAAGATATCTACTATCATTCTTAAACTTCATCACCAGTTTATTGTCTTAACTATACAACCTAAAAACCCCATAAACAGGAGGTAATTAGTCACAATTATTCCACTATATTAGATATATTTCTTTACGGTATCTGTTAACTTGCGAACCGCACGTGCAGAGTTATCTAGCATCTCTTGCTCATCAGCAGACAATTTTAATTCTATTATTTTTTCAACCCCGTTACGGCCTATAACGATAGGTACCCCCATATAAAGATCAGAAATACCGTATTCTCCTGTCAACCAAGCTGCACAAGGGAAAATACTCTTTTTATTTTTCAAATATGCTTCTGCCATAGCAATAGCAGAAGAAGCCGGTGCATAGAATGCAGATCCTAATTTCAACAGCGAAACAATTTCGCCACCACCACTTCTTGTTCTGTCAACAATAGAATCTACTTGTTGCTTAGTTATCCAACCCATTTCTATTAACTCAGAAAGTGCGATACCCGCAACTGTTGTAAATCTAGTTAATGGCACCATAGTATCTCCGTGCCCTCCCATTACTATCGTCGAAATATCATCTATACAGACATCAAGCTCTTTACTTAAAAAGTATTTAAATCTAGAAGAATCAAGTATGCCAGCCATACCCACTACTTTGTTATGTGAGAACCCAGTCGCTTCGCGCATTACATGAACCATAGCATCCAAAGGATTGGTAACCACTATTACAAAAGCCTTCGGTGCATACTTGGCTATATTACACCCAACCTGCTTGATAATCTTGGCATTCATCTCTAATAAATCATCACGACTCATACCTGGTTTTCTTGCCAATCCCGCAGTAACAATTACTACATCAGAATTTTTAATATCCTGATAATCATTTGTACCTTTTATATCACCACAAAAACCCTCAACCCCCATAGACTGAGAAATATCAAGACTTTTACCACCGGGCATACCCTCTATTACATCAAACAGAACTACTTCAGCTAACCCCTTCAAACCAATTAAATGGGCTAAAGTTCCCCCGATGTTGCCACTACCGATAAGTGATATTTTATTCATTTACTTCCCCTTTAAATGTTTTTTTACTATTTTCCTTTTTATATCCCCTATTGCCTGTGCTGGATTTAAACCTTTAGGGCATGATTTCGTGCAATTCAATATCGTGTGACATCTATACAATTTAAAAGTATCATCTATATCATCTAATCGCTTATCTGTCTGGTTATCTCTTGAATCATTTATCCATCTAGACGCTTGCAATAAAGTAGCTGGACCTAAATATTCATCCCCATTCCACCAATAACTGGGGCAACTAGCAGAACAACAATAACACAATACACATTCCCAGGAGTTACCTAAATTCTCACGCTCCGTATGAGTTTGTGGTCTTTCTCTTGTTAAGTCCACGTCTTTATCTGCCTGTAACCAAGGCTTGATCTGCTCATATTGACTATATACTTCTGTAAGGTCAGGAACAAGATCTTTAATGACCGGCATGTGTGGCAAAGGATAAAAAGTTATATCACCATTAATCTTACCGACATCTTTAATACAGGCCAATGAGTTCGTACCATTAATATTCATTGCACAACTACCACACACACCTTCTCGGCATGAACGCCTAAATGTAATAGTGGGATCAAGCTTTTCTTTGATATTGATCAGTATATCTAAAGCCATATGTCCAAAACCGTCCCTATCGACAATATAAGTATCTATTCTTGGATTAGCATTGCCTTCTTCAGGGTTCCACCGGTATATTTTTACTTTTCTAGGATCGATCACCTCTTTTGCAGAGATAACCTTACCTTTCCTAACTTTAGATCCTTTGGGAAGTCTAATTTGCACCATAAATATACCTTTTAATAAGTTCTATCCTGCAGAGGTATAGTTTGCACCTCATCTGTCAATGGCTGCATACGCACATCACGATAAGCAAAGTTAACATTTTGCAAATCTGTACACCACGTGATGGTATGCTTTAACCAATCTACATCATTTCTGTGAGGAAAATCATCGCGTGAATGCGCACCTCGGCTTTCCGTACGATTTAACGCACTGGCCATAGTCACCACAGCCTGACCCATTAAGTTCTCTAGCTCTAATGCCTCGATCAAATCAGAATTCCATACCTTAGATTTGTCAGAGATTGACATATTGCTCAACAAATGCGCCACATCTTTTATTTCTTTTAGTCCATCAACTAAACGATCACCGGTTCTAAATACAGAACAATATTGTTGCATTGTTTGTTGCATTTTCAACCTTATAGTACTGGAAGCAATCCCTTTTTTCGCGTGTAGTAATTTGTCTACTCTATGTATAGATTGTTCAATATCATGCTTACTAATACTAATATTTGTTTTCTGATTACTTAGTAATTGCGCAGCATGTATAGCAGCGGATCTACCAAAGACAATTAAATCTAATAATGAGTTAGTACCTAACCTATTAGCACCATGTACAGATACACAAGCTGCCTCACCTAATGCCATGAGTCCTGGCACCACATTACCACTAGTACGATAATTAGGGTCTATAACCTCACAATTTATATTTGTTGGAATCCCTCCCATGTTGTAGTGTACAGTAGGCAAAACAGGTATCGGATCTTTTGTGACATCAATACCGGCAAATATACGCGAAGACTCAGCTATTCCTGGTAATTTATCCTGTATTACATCAGCAGACAAATGCGCTATAGTTAAGTATATGTGATCTTTTAATTGCCCCACACCTCTTCCCGCGTTAATTTCCATCGCAATTGCCCTACTTACCACATCTCGTGAAGCTAAATCTTGTGCATTGGGAGCGTAATTTGCCATAAACCTCTCTCCTAAAGAGTTGAGCAAATATCCTCCTTCCCCCCTAACACCTTCAGAGATTAGACAACCAGTACCATATAACCCTGTTGGATGAAATTGTACAAACTCCATGTCCTGTAACGGCAACCCTGCACGAAGGATCATGCCATTACCATCTCCTGTACAAGTATGAGCTCCTGTACATGAATAAAAAACCCTACCATACCCACCGGTAGCTAATATTACCAGTTTAGCAGAAAATACGTGAATAGATCCATCTTCCAAACACATAGCGGTTACTCCGGTACATTGGCCGCTATCGTTCATCATTAAATCTAGAACAAAAAATTCAATAAAAAACTTGGTCTTATTTTTCAAACATTGTTGATACAAAGTATGCAAAATAGCATGCCCCGTTTTATCAGCAGCAGCACATGCTCGATGCGCCATAGACTTGCCATTGTTTAATGTATGACCACCAAAAAGACGTTGATAGATAGTGCCTTTCTCTGTTCTAGAAAACGGCACACCCATATGTTCTAACTCAACTACCGCATCGATAGCATTACGGCACATATATTCTATGGCGTCTTGGTCACCCAACCAGTCTGATCCTTTAACAGTATCATACATGTGGTATTGCCAACTATCATCATCACCCATATTACCTAAAGCTGCACTAATACCACCTTGTGCGGCAACTGTATGACTTCTAGTTGGGAATACTTTTGAGATACATGCCGTTGACAACCCTTTAGCACTCATGCCCAGTGCTGCACGTAAACCTGCGCCACCAGCACCAACTATTACTACATCATATTCATGTTTTATTACTTTATATGACGTTGTCATTCTATGATCCCCAATGATTTGAAATAGAAGTTACCAGCGATACAGCAACTAATATATTTAGGAAACTAAAGAAAAATTCTGTTGCCACTAATAAAATCTTTTTTAAATTTTTGTGCCGAACATAGTCGATTATTATTTCTCTTAATTCATTACTACAATGAATACAAAGCATTATTGAGTAAATAACCATAAACAAAGCAATGTACCACTTCGATAGTAAATAAGTTACAGCATTATGGTCAGATAGGTCGTACTCTTTTGCAAGATACAACAGAACAATACTAAGGAACATAATGCCAACTGTACTTACTTTATGCATCCAAATCCTAACAGCAACTTCTTTCTTTTTATTCAATAATTGCATTTCTTCACCATACCTACAAAAGATAACATACTAATACACTACCCAGCAGTAAGGTAGTCAGTACAACGGCTATTCCTCCCCTATCGATAACAGGAATGCTATAACCCATGCCAAAATCCCAACACAAATGACGTATACTATTGCAAAAAAAGTACACATACGAGTATATAAAAATTGTGAATAATATTCTTCCACCAACATTATGATAAACATCGATGATTTGTTCAAAGAAATCTTTATTGACACTCCAGCTCACAAGCCAGCTAGCAAAAACTATGTAAAAAAGCATTAAAATAATAGTAACAAACCTGTGGGTAATAGAGAGTACCGAACTAATTTGCGGCTTATATATCTGAATATGAGGAGAAAGAGGACGACGCTTGTCTTGCATAATGATAACCCCATCTGACCAATAGATAATATATCCTGCTGCACGATTATACAATAAAATATCGACTTTCAAATATAAAATATGTATAGCTATAGTAATAAAATAGCAAACTGATCATGAGAGAAATCGTTCTAGATACAGAAACCACAGGATTAGATCCTGAACAAGGTCATAGAATAGTAGAAATAGGGTGTATAGAGCTAAAAAACCATATACCAACAGGCAATACTTATCACGTATATGTCAACCCAATGCGTGATATGCCCGAAGTAGCCTTTAATATTCATGGACTAAGTTATGATTTTCTAAAAAAATTCCCTATATTTGAAGAACATGTACATAAATTCCTTAATTTCATAAAAAACGATAGGCTTATAATTCATAATGCTAGATTTGATATGAAATTCATTAATGCAGAATTAAAATGGGCGAAATTACCAGCAATACCGTTTAATCGTGCTATTGATACCCTAAGCATGGCAAGAGAAAAATTTCCTGGATCCCCTGCCAGTCTAGACGCATTATGCAAAAGATTTAAAATAGACAATACTAACCGAGTGCTGCACGGTGCTTTGCTAGACTCAGAGTTATTAGCCAGAGTATATTTAGAGTTAATTGGCGGTACACAACCAGATCTTGTAACAACCGCACAAAAAACGCAACAAAAAGAAAATTTAACAAACGCCACTCAACATAACAATAAACCCATACAAGAGGCTAGAACTATCGATCTTACCACCAAGGAAAAGAAACTACATAAAAAATTATTACACAATATCGACGACCCCATTTGGAATAAATATTTCAAATCATAAATGAATATAGGAATCTCTTCACCACACTGATCAACACCCCACACTCAACCAGAGAAATGAACTGGATAAAGAGCTAAATATATGACTAGTGACTAGTATCTGACTTCTTAAAATTTTGCTGTTGATAAATACCAGCAAAATCTATTGGATCAAGACAAACAGGAGGAAAACCACCATTCATAGTCACATCTGCTATGATTTGTCTAACAAATGGAAATAATAATCGTGGACACTCTATTAATAACACGGGATCTATAACATCACTAGGCAACCCAGATAAAGTAAACCCCCCCGCATACTGCAGTTCTAAGATGTATATATTTTTCTTATCTTGCTTAGCATTTATTTTTGTAGAGAGAATTACCTCGTAGTTTCCTTCTGTAACCTCTTGCACATCCACGTTAACGTCTACATCTATCTCAGGCGAGAAGACCTTATTTTGCAGGCTATATCCTTGTCCTGGGTTTTCAAACGATAGATCTTTTATATACTGCCCATTAATAGTAATGGGAGGCACAACATTATCGATCTTGCCATTATCATCAGACTTCATCATACCCTCTGCAGTTAAATTGATGGACGTAAGGTATCACCTTTTATATTATGAAACAAGCTTATATTATGTTAGTTATGAAACATTAAAATTTTGGATAAATGGACCATGTATACTAATGATATCATGCTATTACTAATTGTTTTTTTATGTGCAGGATTGATTTTTATATCAATTAAACTTGCTAGACTTAAACAAAGCAAACTTGATTTGCAGCATGATTATGAAATCTATAAATCAAATTTTAACGAACAAAAGTTCCTTATGCAAAAAGAACTATATCAAGAAAAAATATCGTTTTTGCAAGACTCACAACAACAGCTAACTAATGTGTTTGAATCCGCAGGTGCAAAAGCCCTAGAACGCAACAACCGATCCTTTATAGCCCTGGCAACAGAAACATTTAATAAATTTCATCAACAATCTTTCAGTGAACTAAAAACCCGTGAACTATCCATTAACCATCTACTTTCTCCGATGAAAAACTCTCTCTCTGAAGTTGATAAAAAACTATATGACCTGGAAAAAAATAGAGAGTTAGCCTATCAAGGTCTAAAATCACAAGTTACAAACCTGATTCAATCACAAAAAGAACTGCAAAAAGAAACCTCGCACCTAGCAAATGCATTACGAACTCCGCACATCAGAGGACGCTGGGGAGAAATACAATTAAGAAGAGTAGTAGAAATTAGTGGTATGAGTGCGCATTGTGATTTTATAGAGCAATCTACCTATCATGGACAGAATAGTAACATCAGACCAGATATGGTAGTTAATTTACCAGGGAACAAAAAACTTATTATCGATGCTAAAGCTCCACTAAGTTCATACTTAGATGCCGTAAATTCCAAAGATGAAACAAGCAAAAAAACATCCATGATAAAACATGCTGATCAAGTAAAGAAGCATATACTAGCCTTAGCCAAAAAACAGTACTGGGATGGTACACAAGAATTAGAAACACCTGAATTTGTAATATTATTCTTGCCTGGTGAAACATTCTTTTCAGCTGCTCTAGAACAAAATCCAGCATTAATAGAATTAGCACTAGAAAATAAAGTCATCCTATCCACACCATCTACTTTAATTGCCTTATTGCACTCCATCGCATATGGTTGGCGACAAGAATCCTTATCACAAAATGCCAAGCAAATAAGTGAAACAGGATCAGAACTATACAAAAGGCTATCAGATTTTAGTAATTATCTAGGTAAACTTGGGTATGATATCAACTCTGTAGTCAATAGTTATAATAAAACCATCGGTAATTTGGAAAAAAGAATTCTACCATCCACCAGAAAACTAAAAAAGCTGCACGGTACATCTGTAGAGCAAGAGAGTAAAAACCCTCAAGAAGTAAATAGAATCGCTCGAAACATTCAATCGGCGGAATTATTAGAAAATAATACCAATTAGAAAAAATAAATGCTACTTTGATATTGTCTGTGTATTTGATCAGAAAATGTGTAACGATTGACTAATGAAAATTATAAGTCGCTACGGATACAATACGCGACGTTTAACGTAATTTTTCTAAGTGTTGCGTATGTTTTATTTATACTTTAATTTATTAATCACTGTATTCTTGGCTGGATGTGATTACAATCACCAAACGAGATATCATGACCCTACGCTGTCATTACAAAAACAAGACTATGATAATCTAACCAAACACAATAACCACGACACTAAGCATGTAAAACACAAAAAGAAGAAACCAAACAACAATCTACACAGTTCTTTTTTAAAACCTGTATCAATCACCTCTATGGATGCCATCCCTATAAAAGAAATATTACTCTCTATTGCACAACAAACTAAAATTAATATGGTACTCGACCCGTCTGTCACAGGATGTGCAACCATCAATGCCCATTTGGTACCAGCTATTAACTTGATAGTAGAAATATGCAAAACAAACAACTTGCGCTACAACATAGATAACAATGTTCTCAGGATAGCGCACGACTCTCCGTACCTGTATAATTATAACTTACAATTTTTATCTTTAACCAGAACAAATAAAAACAAATTATCTATTACAACAGATGTATTTTCTACTATGGATAAACAAACATCTAGTGTCGATGAAAATGGATCTAATACGTTACTGACCGCGGAAACAAAAATGGATTTTTGGTCAGAAATTGACCAAAACCTTAAAACAATCATGAAATGCGATAAAAATTCTTACTATACTATCAATAAACAAGCAGGGCTAATTAGTGTTTACACCACTCAAAAAACACAACAGCAAATTGCTAATTACTTACAGTGCGTACAACAAAGCATTGATAAGCAAGTTTTGATAGAAGCAAAAATTATTGAAGTAAATTTAAAAGACGAATTCAAAAGTGGAATAAACTGGGATATTTTGAAAAATCACTTCACAGCCAAAGGAAATTTTGGAGACATAGCACCTAATACAGATGCTACTTCCTCTACAGCAAAAAATATCTTTACCCTTGGATATAGTAAGAAAAAGTCTAGTGGATTATTAAACTTACTAAACCACTTTGGCACTGTACGCACGCTATCCAACCCTAGAATAACCGTATTAAATAATAACTCTGCTGTTTTAAAGGTAGCAGAAAACCTGGTATATTTTAAACTACACTACACAAAAGACTACAAAAAAGTTTCCGGATCAGAAAAAATAGAAAACGAGATACATTATTCAAGCGATATTAAAACAGTTCCTATCGGGTTAATGATGTATGTACACCCCACCGTAAGGCCAGACGGAAAAATCATAATGACTATAAGACCTACAATATCCAAGATAATTAGCTCTAAGCAGGATCCAGCCGTCACAATAGCAGCAAAAACCACTTTAGAATCTAGAATACCAGAAATACAAATCAGAGAACTGGATTCTGTATTATCAATGGATTCCGGTGAAACCGTAGTAGTGGGAGGACTAATGGAAGATATATCTCACAATGAACAAAATGGTATTCCCGACACCAATAAAATACCCTTAGTAAGAAATATATTTAATAGCAAACAGAACTCAAGAAAAGTGACCGAATTAGTAATATTTATTAAGGCCACTATCATAGAAAATGATAACCCAGAAATATTATATGAAACAAGCAACATTGGTAACGCAGATCAAAGTATATACAACAAATTCACCTCTGATCCCAGAGCAATAAAACTTGAAAAATAAACATCCACTGGTTTGCCTGCAACATTAACACGTACTTTTTACTAGCGATAACTCATCTTATGTTAATCAATATCTATAATTTTCTAAGGAATCAAATAGGAAGGAAAATGAACAAATACCAAACTTTATAACAATGTAAAATAAACGATATGGTTACCCTAAAATCAAATTAAACCCTTTTTGAAAGCCATATAGCAATCCGAGACGCTGATTTTACTGCTGTGGATAATAGTGCATAGCCAGAAGCATTTCTAGCACCGTGTTGTATACCTAAGTCTTTATGCTCAAGCTCTTCCTGTCTAAAACGTTTGACCACGTTTTTGAGCTCTTCTTCATCTTTCATCTGGTCTAATATTTTTTCTTGAGATTCATAATGAGATTCTATTACCTCTTCCACCGCCACGGTACAAGCCATAGCAGCCTCTTTACCCATTGCTCCAGTCAAATAGCCCAATGCATAGCCAGCAACATGCCATAATGGTTGCAAGATTGTTGGACGAACCTTACGAGCAACAACTATATCATTAAAAGTTGCTAAGTGCTTTAGTTCCTGCTGTTTCATATCGGCAATTATTTGCAAATAACTCTCATCACCACATTTACTAAGCGCTTTTAATTGACCTTCATATATTCGCACGGCACCATATTCACCTGCGTGATCTACTCTTATCATAGATGAAATAGAGTTATCTTTACTCATCTTTTTGTACCACTGGAATTAAGTAACTGCATCGCATACAAACATATAGCAATTAAAAATAGTGAAAATATCACATTATATCCAGCAAAAGAAACCCCAAATAATTTCCATGCAACATCTTCACATGATATATGTTTCTTTACATGGGTCAGAGCATTTTGGAATTCTTGGAAATTGCTACTGCTAACACTAAACTTTCTACATACAGAAGGCGCAGGAAGCAATTTATATTCAACTAATACCTGATACGCGGCTAAAATAAAATTTGATATAACAGACATTAATGTGAGGCATAAAAACCAGAACCGTACTCGAAAAAAATTTCCCCACAAACAAATAACAGAGCAAACAAGCACACCAATAATGGCATATCTCTGATAATAACATAAGGCACAAGGACGTATATGAAAAAAATACTCACTGCAATATGCTGTTAATAATGCTAACGCACTGCAGACTGATATTACATAAATTAAACGGGTAGCTCTGTTTTCTTGCATACAAACATTATACAAATTTTAATATTAAGAATCCAGCCAATATTCCAATAAATAAAATAACAGTCAACATAGCTAAATTTCGCTCTATCATGGCCCGCACATGAGGACCACAATAGCGAATGATTGCAGCCATCGCGTAAAACCTTACCCCTCTAGCAATACAAGATGCCAATAAAAATATAGACAAATCTAGCTTGGCGACTCCGCTAAAAATAGTAACCACCTTATAAGGTATAGGTGTTAAACCTTTTAATGCAACAATCCAAAATCCCCATTTATCAAAACTTGCTTGAAATTTCATAAATGCGGCATGTAATCCATAAGTGTTTAGTATTAATTCACCTACTGATTCATACAAGGCAAAACCAATATAATAACCTAATATACCACCGAATACAGAACTCAACGTACATAACGTCGCTAATCTCCATGACTCTTTATAATTAGCAACAGCCATAGCAATATACAGAGGATCAGGCGGAATAGGGAAAAAAGAGCTTTCAGCAAACGAAACAAAAGCAAGCATCATCTTTGCTTTCTTTGAATTAGAATAACTCATTACCCAGTTGTAACACTTATTTAACATAAAAATATACCAACAATCTCATAATAGGAAGGTAACAAAAAGAAGAAAATAATCAAACAAGTTTTAACATAAAGTTAAATAGAGCCAAACACACACCATCATCAGTCACTAATAACGCTCACGGCAACAAAAAACTTCGTGTCACAGAACGCACAAAAGCAGTGAAAATACTGTATACCAACACCAATCAGTTACAACACAACAACTACGCAGCCACCCAGGCCCAGTAACTATTGTTAGATACGTAAACCCACACATATGACAAGAACACACCAAATGCGATCTAGCTTAATTTGGACTTACAGCTAATGAAAAAAAGAAGGTCGAAAAAAGATAAGCCCCCCAAAGGGGCTCATCTAAACTAATTTACCTTTTCTTTAAGCTCTTTACCAGCTTTAAAGGTAGGCATATTAGCAGCAGCGATACGTATTTCTTCTCCAGTACGAGGATTACGTCCTGTACGTGCAGCGCGCTTTGTAACCTTGAATGTTCCAAAGCCCACCAAACGAACCTCATCACCATTCTTTAAAGTTTCTGCTACATTTTCCAATACAGAAGCCAAAACAGATTCACAGTCTTTCTTGGAAAGACCTGTATCTTGCGCTACTGCATTAACCAAATCCGATTTATTCATAATAATAATCCTATTTTTATTTCAAACACCATCTATTATTAAATCCTAAAACCTATCTAGTAAAGTAAAAACAGCATTTTTACACGTTATTCTGTAAAAAAATAGGAAATTAGTCACTTATAGATATATTTTTTTACATATAGTACAAAAATGCATACACAGATTAAGGCCAACAAATACCAAGTAATTGCGTATTGAAGATGGAAATTTCTTAACGATATATTGGGTTTATCTATGACAGGATATTCTCGAAATGCTGCATGATTTTCTATTTTACTAACATAAAATGGCCAAAGATTAATCCAATTATAGGTTTTTGATACTTCTTTTGTATCCACAAAAAATAATTCATTTGTTGAATAATTGTTTAAAGGGGTAAAACTACTGTTTTTATATCCCTTCAACACCATACCGGTCAGTATCACCTCAGAATCTGGGATATATACATCTTGTACATCAACACGGTTTGGCACCCAGCCTAAATTTACTAACACAAGTGATCCACTATTTAATTTAAAAGGAACCAACAAATGATAACCTTGCGCACCACCATACATCTTACTGACTAATCTTAAACGATTAGATTGCTCAATTTTGCCTTTTAACTGCACTTTCCTATATTCAATATCCTCATAATCATTATGTATATGTTGGATAAGGTCTTCAAAGGGAACAGGAGGATGTTTTATATTGTTTTCAATTTTTTCAATTAAGTTTAACTTCCAATCGAGCCTGAATAACTGCCAAGTACCTAAATATACCAGCAAACAAAACAATACAAAAAACATAGCGCTGAAACAACGTAAATCAGAACCAAACAAAATCCTTAAATGTACTCTTGGAATTCTACGCCCCATAGTTATCAAGCACCCCACCAATAAATAGCTATAAACAAAAACAACCACACAATATCCACAAAATGCCAATACCATACTGCAGCATCAAAACCAAAATGATCATTGATTCTAAAATGCCCGCTTCGCGCACGCACCAAGCATACTATCAACATACACACACCTACCAACACATGAAAGCCGTGAAACCCTGTAGCCAGATAAAATACAGAAGGATAAATACCACCACTCAAAGTAAATGGAGCATGAAAATATTCATATGTCTGTACTATCAAAAACAGTATACCCAAAAATATTGTTACCCCTGTTAACCGCACCATTTCTTTAACATCACCATTAATCATAGAATCGTGAGCCCAAGTCACAGTAGTACCCGATAATAACAAAATTAAAGTATTTAAGTATGGCAGGTCCCATACATCAATTATTTGCAAACCTTTTGGTGGCCAAACTCCTCCTATGCTATCACTAGGAAATAACGCGGCATTGAAATAAGCCCAAAAGAAAGCGACAAAAAACATGATCTCGGACAATATGAACAGTGTCATACCATATTTAAAACCCGTGCGCACAACACTATTATGCTGCTTAGTTTTAGCCTCAGCTATTATATCTTTCCACCAACCAAATAATGCAAAAAAAACAGAACAGCACCCTATCCAAAAAACAATTTGGCTAATTTCCTGTAAATACAGTATGCTACCCAGAAATAAAATAAAAATCCCTATGGAAGCAACAAACGGCCACGGACTAGGATCTACTAGATGATATGGGTGGTTTTTCTTGCTCATTATCCCTGGTCACTTTTCCACCCATTGTATCACAATAGCAAACAATAATAAACTGATGTTGCAAAAGCGTACGATTACACACCCGAGATACAGAGTAAATTTATCGCACAATAGACACATCCCGAACAATGCCAGCAGATACACTCACGAAAATTACTCATCACAGTTCCACACTAAGAAAATACTGTAACTGAAATTCCACAATAGTAGGCTACTACTTAATTGCGTCCGATGCACACTTTACCAATTGCTTAAAAGAATCTGCATTCTTCACCGCAATATCGGCTAATACCTTGCGATCTACTTCTATACCAGCCTTATGAATACCATTCATAAACTGCGAATAAGTCATACCGTGCTCTCTGGAAGCTGCATTAATTCTTTGGATCCATAATGACCGGAAACTACTTTTACGCTTGCGCCTATCGCGATAAGAGTACTGCAACGCCTTATCAACACTTTGCTTAGCAATCCTATAACAATTCTTAGAACGACCTCTGTATCCTTTCGCTAGCTTTAAAACTTTTTTTTGTCTAGCGTGGGAAATCTTCCCATTAGTGACTCTTGCCATGTCTCAACTCCTATTTACCGTAAGGCATATACTGACGAATCACAACCTTAGCGTTAGATTCATCCATAATTGTTGTACCACGAGATTGACGAATAAACTTATTAGAACGTTTTATCATTCCATGACGTTTACCAGACTGAGACATAACAACCTTACCAGTTGCCGTAATCTTGAAGCGTTTTTTCACGCTACTTTTAGTTTTTAGCTTGGGCATTTTCCCTCTTCTTACAGATAAAATTCATATTAAAAAACAACCGGCGACAAGGCAGCCCATTGCCACTCGCCAAACTTATTGTCACTTCTAGCAAATTAACCAAACGATAGCAACAAATTTTTGCTTAAACTATTAAAAATCTAACTGCAACTAAAATGTAAGCTAGATCTCTAGCGAAATGCTATCTAGGATTTAAACACATCATAGGACGATTAATAGTAGAACACGCCAGGTGAAATTAAATAATTTTTCGTACTTGCATAACCAAAAATTAATATATAAAAATACTATAAAAAGGACAAAACCTTGCACGAATTACAATCTTCATTCTTACAAGAAGCTCAACAAAGAGGATTTTTGCAACAATGCACCAATTTGGAACAATTGGATTCGTTAATGAGCAATGAAAAAATTACAGCATATTTAGGATTTGACCTAACAGCATCTAGCCTGCATGTTGGCAATCTTATTTCCATTATGTTAGCTCGACTTTTACAAAAACATGGCCACAAACCTATAATACTTATGGGTGATGCCACAACGTTTATTTGTGATCCTTCTGGTAAAGATTCCATGCGCAAACCATTAACCGAAAAACAAATAGAGGACAATTCTGCAACTATACAAAAGGTATTCAAAAAATACTTGTGTTTCGACAAAAACTACAATAGCGCAATTATGGTATATAACAAAGATTGGCTAATGGATTTAGAATACCTACCATTTCTAACCACATATGGACCATTGTTCTCTATTAACAGAATGCTAACCTTTGACAGTGTCAAAACAAGGATTGAACGCCAACAAAGTCTAAGTTTTTTGGAATTTAATTATATGATACTTCAAGCGTATGACTTTTTGGTGTTACAAACTAAACATAATTGCATCCTACAACTAGGTGGCTCCGATCAATGGGGCAACATAGTAAATGGAGTAGATTTGGTGCGACGAAAAAAAGGCAAAGAAGTATTTGGACTAACGACCCCTCTTATTACTACATCAGACGGAAAAAAGATGGGCAAATCAGCAGGGCAAGCCATTTGGCTTAATGCTGAAATGCTGCACCCCTTCGATTTTTGGCAATATTGGCGCAATGTGGATGATAAAGATGTGGGTAGGTTTTTACGCTTATATACCGACTTAACATTGAAAGAAATAAAAGAACTAGAGGCATTGCAAGGGAAAGAAATCAATCAAGCCAAGATTACCCTGGCCAATAATATCACAAAATTATGTCATGGCGATGATGCAGTAACACAATCAAATAATGCCACAAATTCCCTATTCAACAACAATACAAAAACTATGGAACTTGATAAATTCCCCACCACTATGGTCAAAGCAAAAGATTTAGCACAAGGAATTTTAATAGTTGATTTATTCAAAAAAACAGGCCTATGCACCAGCAATGGTGAAACCAAAAGATTAATACAAGGTCAAGGCGCAAAAATTAATGATATAACCATTGATATAAATACCACTCATGTGCATACACAAGACTTGCAAGATGGTTATATTAAACTGTCATCTGGCAAGAAAAAGCACGCCATAGTAAAGGTGCTGGCATAATTAATGTGGCCAACTGTAGAAAAGCGCTTGTATTTTTAACCGATTTTTGCAACAATCTCAGGTGGTGAAAAATGATATGCTGCTAGATTCAGGGCACATTATTTTTTATTAGGAAAAAGGAATATTAGAAGTGCTTTACAAAAGGCTTTTAAAATTTGCTAAGAGAAAAGGAAGTAAAAATGTCTAAAGTAATAGGAATAGATCTAGGTACAACAAACTCCTGCGTTGCAATAATGGACGGTAAGGATGCTAAAGTTATCGAAAATAGCGAAGGTTTTCGAACCACACCATCCATGGTGGCCTTCACCAAAGATAATGAAAAACTCGTCGGACACTCTGCCAAAAGGCAAGCGGTAACCAACCCAGAAAATACTCTTTTTGCTATAAAACGGTTGATAGGAAGAGCATACGATGACCCTACAACAAAAAAAGATCAAGAACTAGTACCATACAAGATTGTTAAATCCAAAACTAACGATGCCTGGGTAAAAGCATCTGGTAAAGAATATAGCCCTAGTCAAATCAGTGCTTTTATTTTACAAAAAATGAAAGAAACTGCGGAAAAATACTTAGGTGATAAAGTTGAAAAAGCAGTAATTACTGTACCAGCATACTTTAATGATGCACAACGGCAGGCAACAAAAGACGCTGGTAAAATAGCCGGCTTAGAAGTATTAAGAATTATAAATGAACCTACCGCAGCAGCTCTTGCGTATGGCTTAGAAAAGAAAAAGAGTGGCACCATAGTGGTATACGATCTTGGAGGAGGAACTTTTGATGTATCCGTCTTGGAACTTGGCGACGGAATTTTTGAAGTAAAATCCACCAATGGTGATACGTTTTTAGGCGGAGAAGATTTTGACCTAGCCATCATCGACCATCTAGTGCAGGAGTTCAAAAAAGATAGCGGCATAGACTTAAGTAATGACAATTTAGCGCTACAAAGACTAAAAGAAGCAGCTGAAAAAGCAAAAATAGAACTATCCAGCGCTATGCAAACAGAAGTTAATTTACCATTTATCACAGCTGACTCTTCTGGACCAAAACACTTGAATGTTAACCTATCTAGGGCAAAATTAGAAAGTATCGTTGGTGATCTAGTAAAACGCACTATTGCACCTTGCAAAAACGCCCTAAAAGATGCTGGTATTAAAGCCTCAGAGGTAGACGAGGTAATAATGGTGGGTGGTATGACTCGTATGCCCAAGGTTGTTGAAACTGTAAAAGACTTTTTTGGCAAGGATCCACATCAAGGAGTAAACCCTGATGAAGTTGTTGCAATGGGAGCATCAATCCAAGGTGGTGTTCTGCAAGGAGACGTAAAAGATGTGTTACTTCTTGACGTTACCCCTTTGTCGTTGGGAATTGAAACTTTAGGGGGAGTATTTACAAGGTTAATAGATCGCAATACAACTATTCCTGCAAAAAAGAGCCAAATATTTTCTACCGCAGAAGACAATCAAACTGCAGTAACAATCAGGGTTTTCCAAGGGGAAAGAGATATAGCAGCAGATAACAAAATATTAGGACAATTTGATCTAGTAGGAATACCAGGTGCACCAAGGGGAGTACCACAGATAGAAGTAACATTTGATATTGATGCTAATGGTATAGTACATGTTTCTGCTAAAGATAAAGCTACCAATAAAGAGCAGCAAATAAAGATACAAGCTTCTGGTGGGCTAAGCGATGACGATATAGATAAAATGGTCAAAGATGCTGAACTACATGCAGAAGATGACAAAAAGAAAAAAGAAACCATAGAAGCAAAGAATCAAGCTGAATCAATGGTACATAGCACAGAAAAACAATTGTCAGAGCATGGTGATAAACTATCAGAAGAAGATAAAAAAACCATAGAATCTTCTGTGCAAGATATGAAAGATACTTTATCTAATGAAGAATCTACTGCAGAGGATATCAAATCCAAGACAGAATCTTTAATGCAAGCATCAATGAAATTAGGTGAAATATTGTATAAAGAATCGCAAGAAAAACAACAGTCTGAGAATGATGCAACATCAGACACACAGCAGGAAAAAGAAGATAAACCTGATGTTGTCGATGCAGAATTTGAGGATGTCAAAGACGATGATCAAAAATAAGAGTAACTAAATACACATGCCCCGTAACCATGGACACGGGGCATCAATAATCAAGGTAACTTTATGTCACGTGATTACTATGAGGTCTTAGGTGTTTCTAAGAATGCTTCAGATGCAGAATTAAAGAGAGCTTATCGCAAATTAGCAATGCAATATCACCCTGATAAGAATCAAGGAGACAAAAATGCAGAGAAAAAGTTCCAAGAATTGAATGAAGCATATGAAGTGCTTAAAGATCCTCAAAAAAAATCTGCGTATGATCAGTATGGACATAGTGCCTTTACTAACCAAGGACATGGTGGAGGATTTCACAGTTCGGGTGGCGGATTTTCGGATATTTTTGAGGAAATGTTTGGTGATGCCATGGGAGACTTTATGTCTGGACACAGGAAATCACAAGGTCCGCGCCAACGCAGAGGAGCGGATTTACGTTATGATCTCAGCATTAGCCTTGAAGAATCATTTTCTGGCGTTAAAAAAGAAATCTCTATCCGCTCTGCTGTGCAATGTGGTGATTGTAAAGGATCAGGAGCAGATAGAAAATCTAATATTGTTACATGTTCCAGATGTCATGGTACAGGAGCACAAAGAGTACAACAAGGCTTCTTCACCATGGAAACTACATGTTCAGTATGCCAAGGAACAGGAAAAATAATAAAAAACCCATGTTCGACCTGCTATGGTCAAGGGAAAACAAACAAACCAAGGACCTTAAACGTGTCTATACCAGCGGGAGTGGAAGAAGGCACTAAAGTAAGACTAAGTGGAGAAGGAGAAGCAGGAGCGAATGGAGCTCCTTCAGGTGACTTATATATTTTTATAACAGTTGAAGCTCATCACCTATTCGAACGGCACAGAGAACATATAAAATTTAATACCACCGTACCAATGGCAACAGCTATACTGGGTGGAGAAGTAGAAGTACCGACAATTGATGGTGGCAAAACAAAAGTAAAAATACCGGCTGGCACACAAAATAATAAACAATTCAGACTAAAGAATAAAGGCATGACCGTCATGAACGGCAACAGAAGAGGAGATATGTATATCGCTGTTGACGTAGAAACTCCAGTGAATTTATCTGACGAGCAAATAGATCTAATTAATAAATTTGTAAAAATTAGTGAAACTCGTAATAATAGCCCTAAATCATGCGGATTTGCTCAAAGAATCAAAGAGTTTTTAAAGCGATTTTGACCCGGTATCTAAAATAAATTATACCAGACAAAGATGTCAGATCGTATTACGGCAAACATTTTTTCTTAACCAGCAAAGTAGTGGGTATTTATCCATTTTTCTTTACCGAATGCAAAGGATACCTCCTAATTAAACAACACTCCGATAATATAATACTGTGCTAATATATGATAAAGTAACAATAATAATACTGAGTTTGTATACTATAAAAATGCAATAATACAGTTCAATCAATGAATGATTGCAGACTATACTAAAAATAATATATACTCCTATAAAATAGATATAGTTGAAATCATGCACAAAATATTAATGCCGTTGGTAATTTATATATTAACCAGTTTTTCCTGTCTAAATGCGAAATCTGCATTCAGTACCATGGCAAAATTGATCTGCTCAAAAGGATGTAAAACACCATGTGAAAATCCTAACACAGCGTCATTTTGCCTGAACATCTGTAAAATAAAAATAAAAGACTGTAACGCCAAAGGATACAAATTACATACAGGGGATATCAATGATGCGCAAATTTATAATGGCGCTGTATTTTGCAGTATGATCCACAAAATCTTTGATCAGAATAGGCATAAAAAACATAAAAGAGAGAAAGTAACCTCCAGATATACTACACATATGATAAAATTGCTTAGAGCAACTTCCCAAAAAGCAAATTTTAATTTTCTAAGTTATAAAGATCCCTATAAGAATCATGATGTCGTAACAATGTATTGTTTAGATCAAGACAAACGTACTATATACCTAATCTACAAAGCCACTCATCCTACATCTATAGCAGATATTAGAAATGATCTTAGAATAGGAATTGCCAATATGCTATACCACATAGCTGCAAAAGCAGGTGATCATGACTCAGCAAAAAAAGCCATTTCTTTTTTATTCAAACATAAGAAAAATATACGACTACTCCATAAAATTAGGAATAAATCTCGTACTGACCAGAAACGAACGCTATTTAAAAATAATCGCTCAATAAAACGTATTCATAAAGCTGCTAGATGGATAAGAAAATACAAGAGTAAATATGATAAAATTGTAGTTTGCGGACACTCTTTGGGTGGTGCTATGGCACAAGTAGCATATCAGTACATTATAAAAAACAAACTAGGTGATATAAAAAATACTACCCTAATCACCTATAACTCTCCTGGTATGGGCCATTTCCTTCACAACAGCTATAATAATAACATTCATAACGTTAATATAAAAGGAGATGTAGTATCACAAGTTGGCGTGCCAATGAAAGGTAATGTATACTTCATAGGGTCTTCTAATAATGTGGATTATGCGCACTCTAAAGCACTGTACCAAGCACTTAATTTGAATTACAGATTTTTCTAATCTATTAACAAAAGTAACGTGTACATAAAATATGGCATCACCCTAATACTATTAATCTATAATAAAGAACATAAAAAATAAACAAAGACACTGGTGCCATTTAAGCAATAATATCAGGCAATAACATAGCCTTCAGTTTTGCAATCTCATCCTTTAGCACAAGTTTTCTCTTTTTTAATCGCTTCACTGCTAATTGATCGATAACTACTTGATGAGAAAGTTCATCTATTAACTTATCCAAAGATACGTGTTCTTCTTGCAATAATGCTAACTTTTGCTTAGCCCCTTGATTATTTGTTAAATCCATGTCACTACCGAAATTACAATTTTGTAAATATTTCACTACTTTTACCAAAAAAAAACTGGTAAGTATATACTCATAGATACCGCAAGATGTTATTTTATGACTAAAAAGATAGGAATCCTTACTAGTGGCGGCGATTGTGCTGGACTAAACAGTGTACTGAAATCCATTACTACCAGAGCAATAAAAAAATTTGGCTGGCAAGTTATTGGTATTCGTTATGGCACAATGGGTTTTTTGAAATCACCAATGGAATATACTGAGTTAACCATAGATATGTTCAATCATGCTATTTTTAGACAAGGTGGAACTATATTAGGTACTACAAATAAAGGAAACCCTTTCCATTTTCCTATGCAAGATGGTACACACGCTGATAGATCTGATGAAATAGTCAAGGCATGCAAAGAGTTAGAATTGGATGCATTAATAGGCATAGGTGGCGATGGTAGTTTAAAGATATTGCATCAGTTATTTACAAAAGCCAACATCCCATTTATAGGCATTCCAAAAACAATAGATAATGACTTAGGCTCCACAGAAAGATCTATAGGATTTTCTACGGCAGTATCCGTTGCTACAGAAGCACTGGATAGACTGCAACCAACAGCAGCAAGTCATGACAGGGTAATGATATTAGAAGTGATGGGCAGAGATGCGGGCCATATCGCACTTTCTGCTGGCATTGCAGGCAACGCTGATGTAATTGTTATCCCAGAAATTACCTATAAATTTGACAATATTGCCACACACATTAAAAAAATATTTAGTACAGGAAGAAATTTTGCACTGATGATCGTCGCAGAAGCAGTGCAAACAGAAAATAAAGAACATTCTCACGTAGTATATTCTCAAGAAGCAGAAGGACAAAGATTTGGAGGTATTGGACAATATTTTGCTAAAAAAATTACGAATCTCACTGGCGCTGAGTCTAGATTTATGACCCTTGGCCACGTACAAAGAGGGGCGCCACCAATAGCAGAAGATAGAATTTTGGCTTCTGCATTTGGCGTATATGCTGTAAATCTAATCGCAGAAAAAAAATACGACAGAATGGTAGCCTGGCATAACAGAGGAATCATTGATGTGCCAATATTAGAAGCAATAGAAAAATATAAAGTAGTACAACCTGATGATCCACTGGTTAAAACGGCCAAAGGAATGGGTATATGCTTTGGAGATGAACTAGTATATTAATTAATCTTGCTTCATAATTCCATAAAGAGTGACAATCACTATAATTGTTTAGGATTCAAGTAGCACCGCACACCAGTTATATAGTTCGAGCACAAATTAAGTATGGCCTTATAACAGCTAAAGTATAAGCTGCGAAACATATCTTAAACCCAACTAGTCCACTATTATGTTATTATTAGTAACCATTTGCTGCAACCAAGTATCATAGTTAGTTTGGTCATCAAAAGTTATGTTATTTAATTTTACTGAAATATCTTCCTGACTGGCTCCTGTATTGCCACCACCTGCAGTTATCTCCAGTTTAACCTTACCTCCGTCATTTACCACATCAACTAACGAGGTAATATCTGTATGATCTCTTAAAATTCCACTTAGATCAATTGTATCACCTTCAGAGGTATTAAAATCTACTATTGTATCATGACCAAGAGCAACGGAATCATTTTCTATAATCCATTTGAATGTGTCACTTCCCGTATCACCACGTAGGCTATCGTTGCCAGACCCACCATATATAATATCATCATCACTCCATCCACGCAGGTTATCATTACCAGACCCTCCATATATGGTATCATCACCCCTACTACCTGTAATAGTATCATTACCACTACCACCATATAATAGATCATCCCCATCATAACCATTGATATTATCATTGCCTGATCCACCATACACCGTATCGTCGCCGAATCCAGCATTAATGGTGTCATTATTGTTCCCACCGTATATTGTGTCATCACCATCCTCTCCATTGATTGTATCGTCACCACTATTACCGTATATAGTATCATCGCCCGCACCAGCATTAATAGTATCATTACCGCTACCACCCTTGATATAATCATCACCACTGCCAGAGGTAATGGTATCATTACCATCGCCGCCATATATAATATCATCCCCTGAACTGGTCGTGATGTAATCATTACCACCTTGTGAATATATGGTATAATCTATATTTTCTGAGAAAGAGAGATAATCGGCATTGTCTCCTGTATATAACACGATATCATCACCACCAGCTTCTAACTCTTCTCCGATAAAACCTCCCCCCGTACTATTAAAAAAGCTTACGTTATCATCACTAAATTTGACCAGAGTATCTGTAGTAGTTGTGCTTTG
Source organism: Alphaproteobacteria bacterium (assembly GCA_965204765.1). Classification (GTDB taxonomy): domain Bacteria; phylum Pseudomonadota; class Alphaproteobacteria; order Caedimonadales; family UBA9215; genus CBDBFG01. Next base: position 64,487 of record CBDBFG010000004.1, read on the forward strand.
TGCCGAACCGTAATGACTGGTCACTTCAAAATAATAACTAGAATCAGTTCTAGAATATAAATTATTAACCGTTGCAGAAGTACCAGTAACATTTGATATAGTTTGCACCAGGGTACCTTTGCTATAATCTACATTGGTATTCAAACTATAACCAGAAAAACTATAGGATGTATCCTTTACACCTTGGTACACTTTTATCGTATAAGAGATATTACTCGTATTCAATCCTGTACCAATAGATGGTGGTGTCAATGCTATGGTAGCAGAAAATGTAGAATTAAAATTAGGAGGACTATTGCTCAAAGTCACCTTAGCAGGAGGATCAATAGTAATATTATTATCAAATGTAATAGAATGTGCGCTAGTACTGACTCCATTACTAAGGCTATATCCTAAACTTCCACTAAGGGAAGCCCCGGAATCAACTGTATAGGTTAACCCTTCTAGATCTTCTCCCGTTAATCCATCGGTGGACGTTGTTACCTCCGTACCATCAGATTTATAGATATGTATACCAGAAGGAATTGAAGTTAAATCTATAGTTAATACTTCAAGGTCTGTATAATCTGATATATCGATATCTAAATCAATATTGTTTGTAATACCATTTTGGCTATCAACTGTGATAGAGCTACTTTGGTTTATACTGGGCAAAGTATCATCCAAGAAATTAATACTATTGTTTGAACTTGTTGTGCCATCACTTAAGCTATATGTGAAAGTGCCACTTAAACTAGCTCCTGAATCGACTGTATAAGTCAAACCTTCTAGATCTTCGCCGGTTAATCCGGTTGTAGAATCTGTTACTTCCGTACCATCAGATTTATAGATATGAACCCCAGATGGTATTGAAATAATATCTAAAGTAAGATCATCAAAACTATCAGAGTCACTTGCAATATTGAATTCTTGGTTAATACTAACACCACTAGATGGCGTAGTCACAACTGACGATGGCGCACTTATATAATAATCACCTAAAGAAATGTGATCTTCATCTATCATTCTGTGCAACCAAGCGTCGGGGCCAGCACTACCATCATAAGAATGGCTGCTGATAGAACTATATTGAATATTGCTAAGGGTGATTGAAATATCACTAGATGATAGATCTGTGCCTAAACCACCAGCAACGATATTTAATTTTACCTGACCATCAGCATTTACTACATTAATTACAGATGAAATATCATGATGCAAACCGATAACTCTGCTTAAATCTATTACATCTCCGCTGCTCGTTTTAAAGTCAGTTATTGTATCATCACCTAGATCAACTGATCCATCCTCTACATCCCAAATAAATGTATCAGCACTATTATTTGCAGTAGATGTAGTCACTTCACCGGTTAACGTATCATCACCAATACCACCATAAATAGTATCACTACCCCAGCCACCTATTACTGTATCGTCACCATCACCACCATATAAAGTGTCACTACCACCATCACCTTCTACGGTATCATCACCAATACCACCATATGCCGTATCATCTCCAGATCCTAATTCTAATACATCATCACCACTCTCACCATATACAAGATCGGATCCACTACTGGTATATATATCATCATCACCACTTCCTCCGTATATGGTGTCGTCCCCACCATCTGTAAGTATATAGTCTACTCCCCCCTCAGCATATATAGTAAAACTTGTATCAAAATCTAAAGTATAATCAGTATTAGGAGTAAAATACTCTGTTGCACTATCACTTCCATAAATGATTGCTGTCTCTGTATCATAATCATGAAATACGGTAGCTAAATAACCCAAAGATACATTATTTTCCGTAGCACTACTGGTATTAGCTACATTACTGCTTGTCACTTCAAAGTAAAACCCTGAATCCCAACCAGTAACAGAAGATAATCCTTCAACTGTAACTGTTGTGTCAGAAATATCCGTAATCCTACTATGAAATACTCTAGTGTCATTAGATTCTGTATAGACATTTACCGTATAAGTTAGTTCAGATTGGTCTACCCCACCTGTGTTCTCTGGAGCATCCCAAGATAAAACAGCATCCCAAGTACCACCAAAACTAGGAACATCATTAGTAAGAGTTAAATTATCAGGAGCATCAGGTACAAAACCATTAACGGTTAACTCTCCACTAGGATCAATTACAACCTCGTCTGATAAATTAATTTCTGATACCGTTACCACTGAAGAACTAGTAAGAGAAGTATCTAATATCTGTACCTCATCTGTATTATTTAACAATAATTGACCTAACGATACCCCTAAGGTTGCAGGGGTGCCGACAGAACCATCATCATCATTATATACATACAATGACAATCCAGATCGCACCAAATGATAAGAGGTTCCATCTATACTAAATTTAATCAATGAAGTATTAGTAGGTGATGATGTAAAATCATAATTATAATCAAATACAAATTTAAAAACATTAGAATTAGTAGGATGAGGATTGATACTAAGTTCATTAAATTCTACAGTTAAGGAATAATCACCATCATAGGTTGAATATTGATCATTACTAAAATCAAAATGATCTAAGGTAACATTAACTCCACGTACAATTGAATCATCTGTCAGTTTTATATTATTTACGCTAGATAAATCATCTCCATAATCAATAGTGAAATCAGTTATCTCTCCTACTGCACCGCTATCGTCATCGTATATATTTAATCCTTCACTATCTTTCACTACGTGATATACATCTGAGCCAATAGTAAAAGTTATCAAAGAAGAATCTGAAGGTTCCGTAGAAAAATCATGATTATCTTCAAATGTAATATTTATAGTATTGGCAATAATTGTATCATTGGTTAAACCAGAGAAATCGTCATCATCGGCAAAACTGATACTGCCTAAGCTACTATTAACTCCATCACTAACACTATAATTAAAGGTGCCATTAAACTAGCTCCAGCATCAACCGTATAGGTTAAACCGCTCAAATCACTTCCTAAACCAGTTGTCGAAGTTGTAACTTCCGTAATCAGATTTATAGATATGAACTCCAGATGGTATCTCACTAATTGTGACCGATAAACTAGAGGAAGAAGTCTCATCATCAACACTAATAGGGCTACAGAAGAAGATACTCCTCCTTCACTATCAACCGTAATACTACTACTTTCCGCATCATTATCATCTGATACTGCCTAAGCTACTATTAACTCCATCACTAACACTATAATTAAAGGTGCCACTTAAACTTCCAGCATCAACGTGATATAAACCAGTTGTCGAAGTTGTAACTTCCGTACCATCAGAATAGTAAAAGTTATCAAAGAAGAATCTGAAGGTTCCGTAGAAAAATCATGATTATCTTCAAATCCATCGTAATATTTATAGTATTGGCAATAATTGTATCATTGGTTAAACCAGAGAAATCGTCATCATCGGCAAAACTGATACTGCCTAAGCTACTATTAACTCCATCACTAACACTATAATTAAAGGTGCCACTTAAACTAGCTCCAGCATCAACCGTATAGGTTAAACCGCTCAAATCACTTCCGGTTAAACCAGTTGTCGAAGTTGTAACTTCCGTACCATCAGATTTATAGATATGAACTCCAGATGGTATCTCACTAATTGTGACCGATAAACTAGAGGAAGAAGTCTCATCATCAACACTAATACCAAGGGCTACAGAAGAAGATACTCCTCCTTCACTATCAACCGTAATACTACTACTTTCCGTAATAATAGGAGCATCATTATCATCGGCAAAACTGATACTGCCTAAGCTACTATTAACTCCATCACTAACACTATAATTAAAGGTGCCACTTAAACTAGCTCCAGCATCAACCGTATAGGTTAAACCGCTCAAATCACTTCCGGTTAAACCAGTTGTCGAAGTTGTAACTTCCGTACCATCAGATTTATAGATATGAACTCCAGATGGTATCTCACTAATTGTGACCGATAAACTAGAGGAAGAAGTCTCATCATCAACACTAATACCAAGGGCTACAGAAGAAGATACTCCTCCTTCACTATCAACCGTAATACTACTACTTTCCGTAATAATAGGAGCATCATTATCATCGGCAAAACTGATACTGCCTAAGCTACTATTAACTCCATCACTAACACTATAATTAAAGGTGCCACTTAAACTAGCTCCAGCATCAACCGTATAGGTTAAACCGCTCAAATCACTTCCGGTTAAACCAGTTGTCGAAGTTGTAACTTCCGTACCATCAGATTTATAGATATGAACTCCAGATGGTATCTCACTAATTGTGACCGATAAACTAGAGGAAGAAGTCTCATCATCAACACTAATACCAAGGGCTACAGAAGAAGATACTCCTCCTTCACTATCAACCGTAATACTACTACTTTCCGTAATAATAGGAGCATCATTATCATCGGCAAAACTGATACTGCCTAAGCTACTATTAACTCCATCACTAACACTATAATTAAAGGTGCCACTTAAACTAGCTCCAGCATCAACCGTATAGGTTAAACCGCTCAAATCACTTCCGGTTAAACCAGTTGTCGAAGTTGTAACTTCCGTACCATCAGATTTATAGATATGAACTCCAGATGGTATCTCACTAATTGTGACCGATAAACTAGAGGAAGAAGTCTCATCATCAACACTAATACCAAGGGCTACAGAAGAAGATACTCCTCCTTCACTATCAACCGTAATACTACTACTTTCCGTAATAATAGGAGCATCATTATCATCGGCAAAACTGATACTGCCTAAGCTACTATTAACTCCATCACTAACACTATAATTAAAGGTGCCACTTAAACTAGCTCCAGCATCAACCGTATAGGTTAAACCGCTCAAATCACTTCCGGTTAAACCAGTTGTCGAAGTTGTAACTTCCGTACCATCAGATTTATAGATATGAACTCCAGATGGTATCTCACTAATTGTGACCGATAAACTAGAGGAAGAAGTCTCATCATCAACACTAATACCAAGGGCTACAGAAGAAGATACTCCTCCTTCACTATCAACCGTAATACTACTACTTTCCGTAATAATAGGAGCATCATTATCATCGGCAAAACTGATACTGCCTAAGCTACTATTAACTCCATCACTAACACTATAATTAAAGGTGCCACTTAAACTAGCTCCAGCATCAACCGTATAGGTTAAACCGCTCAAATCACTTCCGGTTAAACCAGTTGTCGAAGTTGTAACTTCCGTACCATCAGATTTATAGATATGAACTCCAGATGGTATCTCACTAATTGTGACCGATAAACTAGAGGAAGAAGTCTCATCATCAACACTAATACCAAGGGCTACAGAAGAAGATACTCCTCCTTCACTATCAACCGTAATACTACTACTTTCCGTAATAATAGGAGCATCATTATCATCGGCAAAACTGATACTGCCTAAGCTACTATTAACTCCATCACTAACACTATAATTAAAGGTGCCACTTAAACTAGCTCCAGCATCAACCGTATAGGTTAAACCGCTCAAATCACTTCCGGTTAAACCAGTTGTCGAAGTTGTAACTTCCGTACCATCAGATTTATAGATATGAACTCCAGATGGTATCTCACTAATTGTGACCGATAAACTAGAGGAAGAAGTCTCATCATCAACACTAATACCAAGGGCTACACCAGTAGGCTCAACTAATACTATATTTCCACTATCTATCAATTGATTTAACCAAGCATCAACTCCAGTTTCTCCATTGTAACTGGTACCTTGTGCAAACGAATAAGTTACAGAAGCTATTTTAATAGTAAAATCTACGTTAAATTCACTAGAACCAGTAGTATTTATTTCTAATTTCACCTTACTATTATCATTAACGATTCGTATGAAATTAGATACATCCCCTCCTTGATAATCTAAAACATTTGCTAAATTAATCGTGTCGTTACCATTATTATGACCATTCTGTCCACTCCAAAAGGATATACTATCATTACCTAAATTAACATTATCACTGTTAGGACCGACCTTGACATATTTAAAAATATCATCACCAGACCCACCGTCCATTGTATCATCACCCAAACCACCTAATAGAATATCATCACCACCATAACCTATTAGTGTGTCATTTCCAGAATCACCATAAATTATATCTATACCACCGGAACCAAAAAATGTATCATTACCAGCCCCACCATGTAATTCATTATTGCTATCTGCATAGGTAACATCTAATCCATTACCAGTAATTAAATCATTACCATCTCCTCCATATATAATATCCGTACCTACTGTACCCATAATCTGAGAACTAGCATTATTGGATTGTAAAATAATCGCTGGAGTAGAAATAGAAGTATCGTTATCATCAAAAGCGGTAATTCTAAAATATATGTTACTATTAGAATTTAATCCATTGATAGTCGTACCAGTAGAATTAACTGTACCATCAAAAGTTGTCCAAGTGCTATTTGCTTGTTCTCTATATTCAATTGTATAACTGTGAGCATTGTTTATTTCATTCCAAGATAATATTAATTCACCAGAAGCAAAATTTTCATTATTCAAATAAACATTATCAGATAAATTATCACCAAGGGCTACAGAAGAAGATACTCCTCCTTCACTATCAACCGTAATACTACTACTTTCCGTAATAATAGGAGCATCATTATCATCGGCAAAACTGATACTGCCTAAGCTACTATTAACTCCATCACTAACACTATAATTAAAGGTGCCACTTAAACTAGCTCCAGCATCAACCGTATAGGTTAAACCGCTCAAATCACTTCCGGTTAAACCAGTTGTCGAAGTTGTAACTTCCGTACCATCAGATTTATAGATATGAACTCCAGATGGTATCTCACTAATTGTGACCGATAAACTAGAGGAAGAAGTCTCATCATCAACACTAATACCAAGGGCTACAGAAGAAGATACTCCTCCTTCACTATCAACCGTAATACTACTACTTTCCGTAATAATAGGAGCATCATTATCATCGGCAAAACTGATACTGCCTAAGCTACTATTAACTCCATCACTAACACTATAATTAAAGGTGCCACTTAAACTAGCTCCAGCATCAACCGTATAGGTTAAACCGCTCAAATCACTTCCGGTTAAACCAGTTGTCGAAGTTGTAACTTCCGTACCATCAGATTTATAGATATGAACTCCAGATGGTATCTCACTAATTGTGACCGATAAACTAGAGGAAGAAGTCTCATCATCAACACTAATACCAAGGGCTACAGAAGAAGATACTCCTCCTTCACTATCAACCGTAATACTACTACTTTCCGTAATAATAGGAGCATCATTATCATCGGCAAAACTGATACTGCCTAAGCTACTATTAACTCCATCACTAACACTATAATTAAAGGTGCCACTTAAACTAGCTCCAGCATCAACCGTATAGGTTAAACCGCTCAAATCACTTCCGGTTAAACCAGTTGTCGAAGTTGTAACTTCCGTACCATCAGATTTATAGATATGAACTCCAGATGGTATCTCACTAATTGTGACCGATAAACTAGAGGAAGAAGTCTCATCATCAACACTAATACCAAGGGCTACAGAAGAAGATACTCCTCCTTCACTATCAACCGTAATACTACTACTTTCCGTAATAATAGGAGCATCATTATCATCGGCAAAACTGATACTGCCTAAGCTACTATTAACTCCATCACTAACACTATAATTAAAGGTGCCACTTAAACTAGCTCCAGCATCAACCGTATAGGTTAAACCGCTCAAATCACTTCCGGTTAAACCAGTTGTCGAAGTTGTAACTTCCGTACCATCAGATTTATAGATATGAACTCCAGATGGTATCTCACTAATTGTGACCGATAAACTAGAGGAAGAAGTCTCATCATCAACACTAATACCAAGGGCTACAGAAGAAGATACTCCTCCTTCACTATCAACCGTAATACTACTACTTTCCGTAATAATAGGAGCATCATTATCATCGGCAAAACTGATACTGCCTAAGCTACTATTAACTCCATCACTAACACTATAATTAAAGGTGCCACTTAAACTAGCTCCAGCATCAACCGTATAGGTTAAACCGCTCAAATCACTTCCGGTTAAACCAGTTGTCGAAGTTGTAACTTCCGTACCATCAGATTTATAGATATGAACTCCAGATGGTATCTCACTAATTGTGACCGATAAACTAGAGGAAGAAGTCTCATCATCAACACTAATACCAAGGGCTACAGAAGAAGATACTCCTCCTTCACTATCAACCGTAATACTACTACTTTCCGTAATAATAGGAGCATCATTATCATCGGCTAGAAAAACATCATTATTTTCAACTATTGTCTCTTCTACTGCATCATTATCTGATGTATCATCATCCGTGTAAGACAATTCCTCAGAAGAAATAGTATCTTCTACGCTATCATAATTTTCTAAATTTAACCCTTGTAAATTATTATCACTACTGGTATCACCTATCACTTCATTATCTGAGATATTATCTATATTCTCAAGATCTAGACTACTATAGTCATTTTCTACATTAGCATCTGTAATAGAATTATTAGTTGATATAGAACTATAATTTAATTTAGAATTTTCAATATCATTACTAAAGGGATTTTGGATTTCTTTGCTAATATTATTATCACTATTGTTCTCTGAATTATTTTGATTGTTATTTAATATATTGCTATCGTCTAAAAAATTAGGAGAATTTTTGATAATATTTTGATTATCTTGTGATGTATCTAAATTATCTGAAAAATCTGAATTATTTTGTATACCGCTTTCAGATTGACCCAATATATCGGGATTTCTCTCTTTATTTTGTTCTTTTTCTAAATCTTGATTATCACTTGTATTTTTTTTATCGGAATTTACTGAACTATTATTTTCTGTGTCACTTTTACTATCTGGTATATTATTAGATTTACCACTGCCTTTTGCCGAATTAACCTTGGAATCAGCATTTTTTCCCTTGTTCTCATTATTGTTATTATCCTTTACTTGATCATCGTCAGCCATCATCAACCTACATACACCCTATAATATGGTATAAATATTGGGTTAATAATTTCTTAAAATTTACTTCTCACGAACTAATCCAAGTTAATGATATGAAAAATAAGACCTGTAGAAGAAAGTACTCTTAATACAGAGATATCATATGACTCATCAGATCTAATCAAAGCACCCTTTGCCTGTAAATACTGATTACTAGCACTAAGAATATCAAAAAAACTACGTCTACCTATGTAAAATTGTTTTTTATATGCTAATAATAATCTCTTTTTAGATTTAACAGATAAATCCATGTGCTTAGATTGTGCTTTGTAACGAATCATTTCTGCAAAAGAAACAGCTATATCCTTTTCTATCTTTCTTATTAATTTTTGCTTATAAATTTTAGAAGAAACCATCAATTCTTTAGCTTTTTTTCTATTTACAACATCTCTAAATCCATTAAATGGCAAAAAAGATGCAACTATTGCACTCTTTAAATTATTTTCTACCCCCTTTTTACCACCTGCATTGAAACTGCGATTTGCTCTTAATTCTAAATTCACTCTAGGCATAAAGCCCGAAGATGATTTACTGTATTCAGCAGCAGCAGATGCTATAGAAGCATCACACGAAATCAACGCCGGATTATTCGTCAATGCTAACTTAATACATTCATTCACTGTATTAGGAATATTAATAAGTTCTTTTGGTTTCGAAAGTATTTTGATATCAAACCCCACAAGCTCTCTTAAAGAAGCACGAGCAATAGATAAATTGCTCTGAAAATTTTGCAATTCCACCTCTGCATCACTAGTACGCGCTAGTATAATATCAATGTCTGCCTTCGTTACCTTTCCTGCTTCCAAGAGCTTACGAACCTTTTGTAAGATTTCTTTATGAATCTCTAAGTTTTTTGTTGCTATTTTTGTTAAACGCTGAAACATACGCACTTCAAAATACTTCTGTGCTACCGTATATAATACCAATATCAAAGAATTCTTGTAACCGAAATGAGCCTTTTTAAAATCAGATTCAGTCTTAATTATTTCATATTTGTTTTTAAATCCATCAAACAATACTTGAGTAACTACAGCAGATAGGTCACTGGTAGTTTGCATAGAAGAACCGGATACCCCGCTGGATAATGAGCCAGCTCTTAATGATTGCCTGATATATTCCTTAGCACTTGAGCCTTTTATTTCTACCTTTGGCAACTTACCAGCTTTAGCAAGCTCTATATCGTACTGTTTAGTCTGGCTATCAATTTTTTTTATCAAAATTTCAGGATTATTATTGGCAGCAATAGTAAGCGCATGCCTGAACTCCAAAGATTCTAATCTCGGAAGAAACATAACAAACAAAATAATAAACTTGCCTACAAAAAACAAATCTACCCCTTTATGCAGAACAAAGTATAGGGTTATATAAAAAAGGATAAAATGCAAGACAAATTAACCTTAAATTAATGTTAATGGTATATTTTGAGAATTAATGATTAATAATATCAAGGGTAAATTATGTCTAAAGGAAATGGGAAATCATCTACAGAAGACATGAAAAAAACAAAATCTGTACCGAATAATAACAAAAAAACACGATCAAAAAAAGTAATCGCACCTAAAATAAATAAGAATGCAAGAAAAGAACAACCTGCCACAAAAGCAAAAACACAAAAAAAATATGATTACTTACTGGAATCATTAGCTACGATAGCAGAAATTTTAGAAGTAAATACTTCTGTTAACTCTTTCAAATCTGGTCTGCCACTAAATAATGATATCTTAACTCTTCAGCTGTTTGATCAAGCCGCAACAAAAGGGGGATTAACTTCAAAAATAGCCAAGCGAGAATTAAAAGAAATCGATGAACACACACTACCATGCATAATAACATTAAAAAACAACAAAGCATGCGTTGTAACAGAAATAGATATATCTAAAAACATATGTAAAGTCATATTCCCAGAATCAGGCAAGGGAATATCAATTATGGAATATATAAAGCTAGCAGAATGTTATTCAGGAGTATGTATATTTGTAAAGCGTATGTATCGCTACGACCAAAGATCTATTAACCTTGAAATAACAAAACCAAAAGCCTGGTTCTGGGATACAATTAAAAAATCTTCAAGAATTTACAGCCAGGTGCTTATATCCTCATTTCTATTAAATATATTTGTTGTAGCGACCCCCTTATTTGTGATGAATGTATATGATAGAGTCGCTCCCAATGAGGCGATAGAGACCTTAAATATCCTAACAATTGGTATTATTGGAGTATTAATATTTGATTTTATATTAAAAAATTTAAAATCATATTTCGTCGATACCGCCGGGAAAAAAGCAGATATTATTTTATCATCCAAAATTTTTTCAGTGATTATGTCGATCAAACTATCACATCGCCCACAATCAGCAGGAGGATTCGCCAACTCTGTAAAAGAGTTTGAAACTTTAAGAGAATTCTTTTCATCAGCTACATTAGTATCCTTAACTGATGCACCATTTGTGATATTATTTCTAATAGTAATCGCCCTAATTGGAGGACCTCTATCACTGATACCACTAGTAGCAATACCAATTATCGCCTTAGGAAGCTATCAGTCCCACTCTAGATTATCAGATATCATTAATCAAGATTTGCGAGAATCAGGACAAAAACATGCGGTATTAATAGAGTCAATAGCTAGTCTCGAAACCATCAAAAGCTTTGGACTAGAAGGTAAAATGCAGAAAAATTGGGAAAATTGTGTCAGGCATAGCGCCGAATCATCAAATAACCTAAAATTTCTTGGGAATATGGCAATAAATTATACAGCATTTGTGCAACAACTGGCATATATCATGGTTGTATTTTTTGGAATATATCTAATCATTGATGGTTCAATGACTATGGGAGGAGTAATTGCCTCGTCCATGTTAACTTCAAGAGCATTAGCACCATTAGCACAGATAGTGGGATTACTAACAAGATTGAACAAATCACTCACTTCACTGCAATCCTTAGATGAGATTATGCAAACTCCTACAGAAAATCCTAAAGGAAAACAATTTGTCAGCAAGCCATATTTAAGAGGTTTTATACAATTTAAGAATGTAAATTTTTCTTACCCAAACCAGGAACATATGACCCTTAATAACCTTAATCTGAACATTAATATAGGGGAAAAAATCGCTCTTTTAGGGAAAATAGGTTCTGGCAAATCGACTATAGGAAAATTAATACTCAATCTATATTCACCTAACAAAGGATCTTTGCTTATAGATGGCATCGATACCAAACAAATTGATCTTAGCGATCTAAGGCGAAATATAAGTTATGTACCACAGAATGTATATTTATTTTTTGGTAGTGTACGAGAAAATATTAACTTTGGTAGAAGTGATATTACCGAAGACGAACTACTAAGAGCATCAGAAGCATCAGGTGTACTGGATTTCGTCAGACAACACCCTCTAGGATTTGATATGCAAGTAGGAGAGGGCGGGTGCTTGTTATCAGGAGGACAAAAACAGGCGGTTGCAGTTGCCCGGGCTTTAGTAAGAAAGTCATCTATATTTGTAATGGATGAACCAACAGCAATGATGGATCAACCTTCAGAAATCAAATTATTACAAAGACTAGTTCAGTATACAGCAAATAAAACCCTGGTATTAATCACACATAGACCACAATTATTAAAGCTTGTTGATAAGATAGCTATTATTAATTCTGGTAAAGTAATGGCACAAGGACCAAGAGATGAAATCATCTCTCGATTGACGACAAAGAATGCTAAAAAAACTTAGTTTAGGAATGTTATATGGGTTTATTTAAATTTAAAGAAATATCTACCAAAAAACATAAAGATGCTGATTTTATGCCTGATGTATTTGCTGCAGAAGCTATGCAAGAAAGCCGCATTTCATTAATATTATTTACTGCTATTTTTATATCGGTAATATTTATTTTAGTGTGGATTGCAGTATCAGAAGTAGATGAGATTACTCGTGGATCCGGAAAAATAATCCCATCAAGCAAGATACAAGTTATTGATCATCTAGAAGGGGGGATTATCAAAACAATCCATATTAAAGAGGGACAAATAGTACAAAAAAATCAATTACTAATAGAAGTAGAAGATACAGCAGCAGAAGCTAGGTTCAAAAAAGAACAACTGTTGTACTATAGGTATCTTTCCGCTGTATACCGTTTAAAAGCACAACTCAACAACGAAGTATTTATTGTACCAAAAGAGGTACAAAATAATGCACCATTAGAAGCAAAAGATGCGCAAAGAATGTACAAAGATAGCTTATCACTTTTAAACAATGAACTTGCGATATCAAAACAAACAGAAAAGCAACAAAACCAGGCATTAACAGAAGCCAAAAAGAAAATAACTGAACTTAATTTACAAATAACATTAATTAACGACAAAATAGGACAGATCAAAACCCTGGTTGAACAACAGTTAGAGCCTAAAATAACCTTAACTGATCTAAAAATTAATCTTAGCAGTAAAAAAATAGAACTAGAAACTACTGTCTCAGAAAAAGAAAAAATAATGCTCGCTATTAAACAGGCAAAACAACAATCAGAACAAATTAGAATAAAATTTAAGAATTTATTGTGGGATGAGTTAAAAGAAACCAACAAATTATTGGAACAAACCAAGAGCAATTTAACCTTAGACAAAGATACTTTTCAACGCACAAATGTTCGCTCTCCTGTAAAAGGAATCATCAAACAACTATTAATTTCTACCGAAGGGGGGGTAATACAACCAGGTGATGATTTAGTAGAAATAGTACCACTGGATGACAAACTACTTGTAGAGGCTATGGTAAGCCCCAGAGATGTAGCATTTCTAAGGCCTGGGTTAAAAGCATCTATTAAAATAACTGCATATGATTATTCGATATATGGAGACCTAAAGGGAGAAATAGTAAGAGTCAGTGCCGACTCAATTACAGAGAAAGAGAAAACTTTTTACAAAGTATTTTTACGTACAAATGGCAATCTACTCTCAAAGTATAAAAAGAAGTTGCCTCTTATGCCTGGAATGGTTGCATCTGTTGATATCATCACTGGCAAGAAAACTATTCTTACCTATTTACTAAAACCTCTTATAAAAACGACTTCTATTGCACTGACTGAACGATAAAACTACAGATGGGATTAATTACCATGCGATTCTCCTAACTCCATTTGGGAAGGGAGTTGCAAATGCAAAGTAATTGTTTTGTAATCACAACCAAATATATTACTCATACTTGAGATAGCATTTAATTTGTTCCTTGGTACTACCAAATTACATGCGGGAACATATCGATATTTATAGTCTGTAAAGTTGATTAAATAATTAGTATATATATCATATTCTGATAACCAAGATCGCTTATTATTTCTAATATTTTCTATATGATTATTCGTTAAATAAAGATCCCAGGCCTGCCCATATCTTCCTTGAATATAGGATTTTAAATTATGCAAAATGGACTTTTTTACTAACATATGATGACAAACAAAATCAAATGGTAAGCGCTTTTTTAGATCAAGTAATTTTATAGTATAGTTTTTGTAAAACTTAGGATATCCCAAATTGACATTGACTAGGTATTGATTACGCCAAATAAAAACCTGCGGCCTTATAAAAACCGTATCGGCATCCACTATCAAAATATGTTCTGATTCAGCAAACTCATCTACCGATAGTTTTAGTAACTGTTGCAATATCCAACCATTACCCTCATGTTTAATATATTTATGATTTTTTAATACTTGTTCTTCCGCAATAAAAACACAATTTAATTGTTTCGCAACCTCTCTAATTTTAACCGAAGAATTAGGAGCAATTAAGTAAATATTATTAATAGGGTGCATGATCATCTTACGTGTACTATGTACTACATGCAGCAAGGTCGGAATATCTTTTTCTATTACCGGAATCACAATATCAATTACATTATTATCGACAACTATTTTATGTTGTTTTTTACGGAAACTGGGATCAATAAATTCTTTAAATAAATGCAAAGTAGTATAAACGGGATAGTTATTAAAAAATCTGTGCAAAGAGTTACAAAAGTTGCCGCTAAAATTAGTAAAATATGGCACCATATATATTACTAATATTATTATAGCAAACTTAAATAATGACTTTATGTATTTAAAAGGTGCCTTCATTGTTACCTAACCTTGATACTAGTTAACATAAAACCAACTTGCTTATTACCAAAATCCATGCGCTTACGTAACAAAGAAATAAACCTCACAAACCGAGCAAACAATTTATTAGTGCATAAATACTTATAATCATAAACCTTATTACTAACAAACTCTAACTTCAATAACCTACTACTACTAATGTCAGAGGATAAAGAGGTAATATCTAATACAACTCTCTTACTCTCATAATCCTTAGAAAAAGAAATACTATGTATAACCTTACCAGCATAATAAACATCTATAGCGTGATCCTTAGCAAAAGAAAAAACTTCCAACTCTATACTATTCGCAACAAAATCCAACGGTATACCAATAACAGAGCGTAAACCAGAAGACCAAACTCCATACTTGTCATCTATAAAGCTCTTCTTATCCCGATACCAGTATTTATAAGTATGCCAACCACCTTGTAATATTATCTTATAAACCTCATAACTATGCTTAACATCAAACAATTCACCACGCTTAACAGGATAACCAGCAAAACCCTGATATACAGAAGATTCTTTGCGCAAAAAACCTAACTTACTATATTGCTCAAGAGAATAAACCAAATGATCCATAACATTATGTTGACTCAAATACTCCCTCGCAAACTTATATCCCGAGCGAGCTATCTTATAAGCTAATGCAGGATCAGACTCTAATCTTTTATAATTAGCAACCAAATCAGATAAGTCATCCTTAACAGGAACATAATGTACCCAAGGTTCTAAAGCATCATAATACCAACACTTCCAACCCTGTTGTAAAAACAAAACTGTACCACCTAACATAAGCTGAATCGCACGACCCCAGGCCGAAACATTTCCATCCAAACATATTCCATATTTGTACTGCACTACTTTATGTTCCAAATTCTCATATGGCCCAAGCAAAGATCGTTGTTTTAACTGTTGTGCCAAAGAAGCATTACACTGCGGAGTAGATGTGAATTTAGCGTCGATGATATTGGGGTGTTTACTGGAAAGATCCACTAATTTATACCTTACCATATCTTTGTAAGTCTCAAAATTATAATAACCACCAGTAGTAGCACCGCGCCAATAGATCCTATTATCCCTAGCATGCCAATTAACAAAATCTCCCTTTATCATATCACCATAATCATTGGCTATAGAATATGCATCAGGTAACAAAAAGGTATTACCATAAAGATAATCTAACTTCCTAGATGTGTTTATACCATTCATATGAAGAACTGGAATACTATAAATGGTGGCATTATTTTCAATCACAGGAAAACCGTCATTACTAGAAAAAACAGCCAATAAATTAGGACTATTTTTTCTCTTATGAAAATTTTTATTAAAAGACCTTTTTATCATGCGTAGTCGAAATTCTTCGAATCCATTCAAAGGCTTACTATAAAAAATACAATTATCAATTACCTGTAATTTTGAAATTAAATAATTTCTTAATCCATCTATCTCATCAAGAACTGATACATCATACTTGCCAAAATCTTTACCAGATGACTGCGATAAAAAATGTAAACCTATAACATCCTTTACGCGATCACAAAAAGACAGATTTACTATAAATAACAGTAAAACTAATAAACGAAATACCATATAACTAAACCTCTTTAGTAGCTTCCTTTAACCAAGGTAAAGATTCAGACGTAACCTGGGTAGATAAAATCTCATATACCTTTTTGTGGTAATTATTTAACCATCTTTTTTCAAAACTACTCATTAAACTAAAATCTATTAAAGACAAATCTATAGGCACAAAAGTAATAGTTTCGAAACAGAGCATTTCACGCTCAAAACACATTTCTACAGGAGCCTTTTTTACAACTATTAGACTTTCTATTCTAATACCATATTCCCCAGTCTTATAATAACCTGGTTCGTTTGATAATATCATTCCCTCCATCAGTGGATAGGTATTGGATGCTTTATTAATACGCTGAGGTCCTTCATGCACCCCTAGATAAACCCCAACCCCGTGGCCCGTACCATGTTCATAGTCACAACCCACATCCCATAGATATTTTCGCGCTAACACGTCTAACTGTGTTCCCGTTGTGCCAGCAGGGAAATATGCGTTAGCAAGAGCAATATGACCTTTTAGAACTCTAGTAAATCTGTCTTTCTGCTCAATTGTGGCTTGTTTACCTAAAGCAATAGTTCTAGTAATATCTGTGGTACCATCTAGGTACTGTCCACCAGAGTCCAATAAAAATAACTCACCATTTTGTAATGCTTTGTTACTTTCTTTACTGACACGATAGTGCATAATAGCTCCGTTTGATCCAGAACCAGCAATAGCATCAAAACTATCAGAAATGTATAAATCCTGTTTACTGCGATATTCCTTTAATTTATTTACTACATCCATTTCTGTAACACAGTTATCAATCATATGCTTTTCCAGCCAACACAATAAATTACAAATTGCAGCACCATCACGTATATGCGCATTCTTAGTGGATTTAATCTCTACCAAATTCTTACAAGCCTTTGGTACAGCACAAAGATCATCACCATAAACTATCTTACCTCCGTGTTTTTCTACTGTATTTACTATAGCGACAGGTATATTGTCCCTATCTAAATATATGCTTTTCCCATTAGAAGAAAGCCTACGTAAAAAATCTTTCACACAATCATAAGAAATAATTCCTACTCTATTTTGCAAATTTTCTAACAAATCATCGCTCTGCTGTTGATCATGTATGAATAAAGTACACATTCCTTCTTGGGGAACATAAGCATAAATAGAAGCAGCCGGCGTATATGGCCTATCATGCGCCCTGATATTGAATAACCATGCTATACTTTCCGTAATATTAATAAAGTATCCATCCGCGTTATAGTGACTTAAACTTTCTCTGATCAGAGCGATTTTATTAGTGATGTTACTACCGGCGTAATCTATGGGATAAGGGCTTATTTCAGGAATAAAAAGGTCTGGCCTATCTAGCCATAAATCATCTAAATAACCATTACTGATTGGACATAAAAAGATATCATGTCCCATTAATTTATTGTTGATTCTATCATACATAACCTTAGTTACAACATTATCATCAAAAGCGACTTTTCCACCTTTTGGCACGCGACTAATTATCCAATTACATATTGCATCACACGTATATTCTTTATAATCAAACAAATCCTTGTCTATCTCATTTTCCACTTGCAATTTGTAACGCCCATCAACAAATATTGCAGCCCCTTTGGTATCACAACTATGCTTATTAAGTATTGCACAAAAACCTGCACTGCCCGTAAATCCCGTAAGAAACTTTACAATATTATCATAATCCAGAGTATGTTCTGTTTGATGAGGGTCTGATTTTGGTATAATAAAACAATCAAATCCCATTTTAACTAGTTGAGCACGAAAATTATCTAATCTTTGCGTGATATCACGATTATTTTTAGTCAATTGTTACACCTCGTTTAAATTTTTAGGAATTGTAATATTAAATGATGTATATTCTTTTAGTTTCGTATCTAAAGTAAATTTTCCATGGTGCTGATTTACCACTATATCAAACCCTAAAGACAAACCTAACCCGGTACCTTCTCCCGATGGTTTAGTTGTAAAAAATGGATTAAAAATCTTCTTTTTTATAGCACTAGTAATACCGGGACCATTATCAGTGATAACAATTGTAATCTCACTCTCACTATCAGTAGTAGTAATTGTTAACATTGGTACATATTCACCTTCAATTTGCTTTTGTTTTTCAAATAAAGCATAACAGGCGTTATTTACTATATTTAAAAACACTCTACCCAAATCTTGCTTATATATATACAAAGGTTCTATGCCACTATCGTAATTCTTGTTCACTTTTACAACAAACCCTTGTTGTTTAAAGGCAGCAACCCCCAACAATATATTTTCATCCAAGATACTATGTATATCTTCGTTATTTAATGTATATTCACCATCTCTGGCATGGTTAAGCATAGAGTTCACTATAGCATCAGCACGCCTACCATGTTCTTCTATTTTGTCCATATTATTGGCAAGGTGACCAGAAAGATCAATGATACTATGCTTGGCTTCATCATCACTTGATCCCAGCAGATTATTTATTTCTTCTTTGATAGATTCTCCGAATATTTTTGAAGTTTCTGCGAAATTGATAATAAAATTAAGGGGGTTCCTAATCTCATGAGCTATACCAGCAGTTAGAGCTCCAAGCCCGGCTAATTTTTCTTGGGTTATGATCTGCTGTTGTGCCTTCCGTAAATCAATTAACGCTTTTTCTAACTGTTTATTTTTTATCGACAGATCATTGGTACGCTGAGCTACCTTATCATCAAGTTGGCCAATATGTTTCTCAAGTTTATCTACCAAAGCTTTATTTTGTTCAAATACATCAGAGATAGCGTCAAACCACTCTGACCAAGGTTCATAAGTATTATGTAATTGATTATCCTTTAGTTTGCCTTGATTAGCTATATGCTCAACTAGCAAACCTGCTGGATATATGAATTCTCTTGCTACTAACCTATTTGCCCCTATTAGAAAAATAGTAGTAAAAATAATAATCAATAATAAACCTGGCAAAACATGCTTAATAGTTTGAAATGTAATATCGGTATTTTTGACATAGTAGACAATCTTCCATGGGGCAAAGGAAGTATTCGCAACAAACACCCAATAGCTACCTACTCTAGTCAAAGTAGCATTATTATTCTCGACAAAATAATTGTGCGGTAAATCCTCAGGCAATAAATTATTAAATTTGATGATACTTGAATCTTGATGCTGTCTTGATTCCAGATCGGCGATGACCGTACCTTGCTCATTTACCACCACTAGATTACCAAACCGAAAATGAAGAGACTCAACAAAGAAATCCACAACATCCAGGGTAAAATCAAAACCTACTACCCCTTTAAATTCAACCCCCTTATATACTGGCGCTGCACAAGTAACCATCAATGATTTATCTTCGCCCCAAAAAACATCACTCCATGTTACTTTGCTTGTTCTGTTATTTTTAGGAGTAGAGCGTAAATAATGTTCAACATTATAAACCTCCTTATCAAAAGTTATTTCCTTATTCTCTAACCAAGGATAAACAAAAATAAATTTATTTTCAGAAGTATAATGAAACTTACGAACACTATGGGTATTGTTTTTCAACACATTTACCAATGGAAGCAAAGAAAATGCCATCTGTAATTCATGTAGTGTCGATACATCAAGCTTCTCTCTAGAACCTTGACCTATTATCATACCATAAGCTTTATTAACACCTAACTTATTAACATCTAAATAGTATAAATTTTTATTTGCATCATCTTGTAATTTAATATTGGCATCAAACAACAGAAAGTCGTCCGTCAAAAATCTTAAAGCTTGGCGCTGCATTGCCTTAACAGTATCATATCGTATTTTTAAAATATTATTAAATGAGCGACTATGTTCAAGTAATCTTAAGTTTATATTTTTAATATTTGCCTCATAGTTATCATTATACAGAAAACTAAATAATACAATTGCAGAAATAGTAACTGATCCATAAACGAGAGAAATAATTTTATTAAATCTCGAAAAGAATCCTTTATTCTTATGACTGTTTGGCATAAATATACTAGATAAATTATATAACACTATTTAACCAATCAGACATAGCTGATTGTGACATAGCGCCAATATGTGTATCTATAACCTCACCATTTTTAAATAATTTAATGGTTGGGATACTTTTTACAGAGTAGTTTAAAGCTATTTCTGGATTATCATCTATATTAACTTTACAAACCTTCACTTTACCGTCAAATAACTGTGCTATTTGTTCTAAAACTGGCATGATAGCTCGGCACGGGCCACACCATTCTGCCCAAAAATCAACCAAAACAACACCTTTATGTTTCACAACATCAGATTCAAAACTACCTTCGGTAACTGTATGAATAACCATTACTTCCTCCTCAATTAACAAATTATACTTTTCCACAACAATGCTTGTATCTCTTGCCTGATCCGCAACTACACAAGGCATTACGATTAGGTGTATTTGATGAAGCTTTATTTTTCATCAATCTATTTCTAATACTCCCCTTAGATTTATTAGGCACCTTATTTTCATCAGAAGATGCCTTTTGCGGTGCAGTATAACTAAAATCTTCCTCACCCTCGTCGTAATCACTAAAGGCTGACAAAACTTCCTCTCTATTAGAATCAGTGCCGATAGATAAATTAGATAAAATCGATATAGTAGACTCTCTCACACTTTTCAACATGGACTCAAATAAGAAGAACGCTTCTGATTTATATTCATTTAAAGGGTCTCGTTGTGCAATTGCCCGCAAATTTATTCCCTGCCTTACATGATCCAACGCAAGCAAATGATCTTTCCATGCGCTATCTAGGTTCCGTAATAAAACACTTTTTTCAGCTACACGCATTATTTCACTACCAAAATCACTTTCTTTATCCAAGGTACTGGAATTAATAGAATCTAGTATTTTATCGTAAATAGTATCCGGCGATATCTCGTCCTTAATCCAATCCTTAATTGGCAAATCTTCACCAAAAATACGCAAAGCTTCCGTATGCAAAGCACTTATATTCCACTGGTCTACCAATGTATTTTCTGGCATAAATTTATCGGTTATATCAGATAAAACATCTTCTCTCATATCTTTTATGATAGCACTCATATCATCCTTGGTCATAAAATCTTTGCGCTGAGAATAAACTATCTTACGCTGTTCATTCATAACATCATCATATTTCAGTAAATGTTTTCTGATATCATAGTTTCTTGCTTCAACTTTTTGCTGCGCTCTTTCCAAAGCCTTGCTAACCCAAGGATGCACTATTGCTTCACCCTCTTTCAAACCAAGTTTCTGCAACATACTGTCCAACTTATCAGACCCAAAAATTCTCATTAAGTCATCTTCCAAAGAAAGAAAAAACTTGGACTCTCCTGGATCACCCTGACGTCCAGAACGCCCTCGCAACTGATTGTCAACACGTCTACTTTCATGACGCTCTGTACCTATAACATACAAACCACCCGCGTCCTTTACTAGACGTTCATCTGTTTTAACTTCAGCGTATATTTTATCAGTGATCTTTTTCACATCTTTCTTTGCAACACCTTCTAATGCCTGTTGCAACCTAACTTCGACACTTCCTCCTAATTTTATATCCGTTCCTCTACCCGCCATGTTAGTAGCAATTGTCACTGCACCAGGAGCTCCAGCCTCGGCTATTATAGCTGCTTCTTGTTCATGAAACCTAGCATTTAGCACCTTATGTTGAATATTGGCATTGGTAAGACAACTAGAGATATATTCAGATTTTTCTATACTTGTCGTACCCACCAAAACCGGTTGTTGTTTTTTACTACATTGCTGAATTAATTTAGTAATTGCGTCTATTTTTTCCTTTTCTGTACGGTAAATTTCGTCATCCAAATCTTTACGAACAACTGGTAGGTTGGTTTGCACTTTAATCACTTCCAAATTATAAATATCTGATAATTCAGCCGCCTCAGTTTTGGCAGTCCCAGTCATACCAGATAACTTGTTATATAATCTAAAATAATTCTGGAAAGTAATAGATGCTAAGGTTTGATTTTCCATTTGTACTTCTACATTTTCCTTAGCCTCTAAAGCTTGGTGTAAACCATCAGAGTAGCGACGACCGTCCATCATACGACCAGTAAACTCGTCTATAATTATCACTTGATTATCTTTTACTATATAATCAACGTCACGATGAAACATCTTATGAGCACGCAATGCCTGATTAACATGATGCACTAATGATATATTTTGCACCTCGTACAAACTACCTTCTTGCAAGACACCTTTATCACGTAGCAATTTTTCAATATTGTGATTACCAGATTCTGTAAAAGTGATAGACTTATTTTTCTCATCCTTTTCATAGTCACTGTCTTTCAAGTAAGGAATGGTCTTATTGATGCTATCATATAGCTTCGACGAATCATCCGCAGGACCAGAAATAATCAAAGGAGTTCTAGCTTCATCTATTAAGATACTATCAACTTCATCAACTATGGCGTAATGAAATCCTCGTTGTACTATTTCATCAGAATGAAATTTCATATTATCACGCAGATAGTCAAAACCAAGCTCGTTGTTTGTAGCGTACGTAATATCACAACTATAAGATTTTTTACGTTCCACATCGTCCATATCGTTGGTAATGCACCCAACCGAAAGTCCCATAAATTCGTATAGCTTGCCCATCCATTTGGAATCTCTTTCCGCTAAGTAATCATTTACGGTTACGACATGTACTCCGTCATCTTTCAAGGCATTCAAATACACAGGCAAAGTAGACATCAGCGTTTTACCCTCACCCGTGGCCATTTCTGCTATTTCACCTCTATGCAAAACAATTCCACCCATCATTTGCACATCATAATGACGCATACCCAGTGATCTTTTAGCCGCTTCACGAACCGTTGCAAAAACCTCTGGTAATAGCTGGTCTAAAGTTTTACCTGCAGCAATGTCTTTTTTAAATAATATTGTTTTTTGCTTTAACTCAGCATCACTCAGTTTAGTCAATTCATCTTCATAAGAGTTAATCCTGACCAGAATAGTATTTAATTTTTTTAAATAGCGATCATCTGTTGAACCAAATACCCTTTGAAAAACATTCAAAAACATCTATACCTCTAAAATACAAACCATTATTATCATTAAATTAGCACCATTGTAACAGCAAAATAAAATATCTAAACTTTTAAGTTGAATTATGATCTCTTACATGTACGATGTAGTGAAATAATTACAAAGGTAGATATTAAATGAAAAAAGTAACTGTATTATTAACGATTGCAACATCTATTGCTTTCCTTACATCATCTTATGCTAATAAATCAAATGTATTAGCTGTGGTAAATGGAAAAAAAATCACAAAAGAAGATCAGACTAAATTTGAAAAATCTCTACCACCTGCTTTGTTAGCTAATCAAGATAAAAACAAATTAAAAAGTAATATCATCAACCAATTAGTTGATATAGAGGTTCTAAAACAATCAGCTCTTAAGTCTGGTATTGATAAAACTAAGGAAGTACAAAACGCTATAGAAAAAGCAAAAGAACAAGTCATTATCAATGCGTTTATTATCAAGCAACTAGAATCAAAAATTAATGATAAAGCAATAGAAGCTGAATACAATAACTTCAAAAAAGAATACGCTAAAAAAGTTAAAAATAAAAAAGAAATGAAGTTGCGTCATATTTTAGTTAACAATGAAAATGAAGCAAAAAGTATCATTAAAAAATTGGATAGTGGCCAAGATTTCCAAAAATTAGCTAGAGAACTTTCTGCTGATAAAGAATCTGCTAAAAATGGCGGAGATATAGGCTACATACTAGAAGGAACCATACAAGAGTTCGACAAACACTTACAAGCGATCAAAGTAGGTAAATACTCGCAAACTCCTGTAAAAAGCAAACTGGGATACCATGTATTTAAAATAGAAGACCGAAGAAAAGCACAAGCGCCAAAATTTGAGAACATCAAGCGCCAATTGTCGGCAAAAGTACAACAAGATGCTCTAGCACAGTTAGTAAAAAAATTACGTGATAAAGCAACTGTAGAAATTATGTAATAAATCAAGCGATCAATCAAAAAAGCACGCATTTAGCGTGCTTTTTAATCCTTGATACATGTTTATATAAATTTGTAAAACCCATTTAATACTCATAAAGTATTTTCAAATATCATAAAAATCTAAAATCCCGCAGTAAAATAAAATCATTCATAAAACAATATAGATGGTTCTTTTTGACAAATTTATTGATTATTGTTACGATGCACACAATCTTAGGATAAATTAATATGAAAACCATTTATTCATTCTTTTTCATTAGTTTTTTATTAAATTATAGTACGGTAATAGCAACAAGTTCAGATGTCTTCAGTTTTGATAGCGATGAACAACGTGTTAAATGTGCGGTTACGTTATCTGGCACTAGCAAAAAAGGAATAAAATGGATTGCTAAATCTATACAAGTAGATGATATTCCATATCACCAAAAAGCATTTAATAATCCTATTATTATGAGTGGGTTTGCCAGCGGTATGACCAGAGATTTTCAATCTACCCATGACAGAATTACTCAACAATGGATACCGAGATTTGATTCTGGACACCCTCATGGGGGATTAACTATATTTAATTCTGATACTGGGGAAATAATTGGTCATTTTGTTGCAGGAGGTGGTGAAGGCACTGTAGTTTCTGAAATAGCTTATACACTCATGGAAGATTCGTGGAATGGGCAAGGAGTACCCAGTATATGGGGCCAAGGTGTTATGTCTAGTGTATTAGAAAATGTAGTGACTAGATGGGCTCCTGAAGTAATGCGTATAGGAACAAGTAGTGATGTTCCAGAAGACATAAGAAATAGATTTTGTTGTTTTGCAGATTCTTCTTTGCAAAGATTTGATGCTACAGCAAGCCCAAACAATAAAGCATCATGGTATCTATTACGCAAACATGGATTTGTGGCTGCACGATCAAAAGTTTTAGGTAGTGTTGTTGCAGAGATTGATATGGAGGAAACTGAAAACTTAGAGGATTCTATATTGAAATTATTTGATGCTAGTGATCAAGAGCATAAGTTACAAGATGATACTAGATATCAATTCAGTTCTGTGGATGGAGAACTATGGACTTTTAGTTATAGCAGTCGGTTTGAAAGAGTAAAATTACATTTTGAATTGCTTCTTTAAGAGTATAAAGCCTTATATTGATATATAAAAAATATAGGCTATTTAAAACGTTGATGATTCTTAAACAAGGATAGTTATGAAAAAATATATTACAAATTTTATAATTTTTGGAATATTAGTGTATGGGTTGTTGTATTCCCTCTACTACCAAAAAGAAAGTATCCCTGAGATATTTCACTCAAGTTTTAATATAGAAAAAAAAGTTAAGAGTAAAATCAAAAATTTTTCTTATCGCAAACCTAAAATGGTCATAATGCACTACACAGCAGGTGATTATAACAAATCACTATCACTATTAACTACAAAAGAAGTCAGTGCACATTATCTTGTAAACATAGATGGAGATGTTGATCAAATAATTCCTGAACATCGTAATGCTTGGCATGCTGGTAAATCAAGTTGGGGTAATTTTTCTTCCTTGAATGATATTTCCTTAGGCATAGAAGTCATAAATTTTGGTTATGTTGACCCTGAGAGAGAAGAATATATCACAAAAGAGGAACCTAAAGAATTGCCCTATTACCGTGAAATATCTAAAAAAGCTATTTATGTTGAAAACCAATTAAATATTGATAGAAAATGGTTTAAATTTAGTGACAAGCAAATAAAAAAAATTGGAGAAATGCTACAAGATTTTAAAAATAGGTACAATATTCCAGATAATTTGTTTCTTGGTCATAGCGATATATCTCCGCAAAGAAAAAATGACCCGGGACCTTTATTCCCTTGGCAAGAGATTTATGAAAAATATGGAGTAGGTGCTTGGTATGATCTGTCGGAAAAACTACAATATGTGTCATTACCAAAAAGTGACGCTACATCCAGAATAATATGGATCCAGAAACACTTAAAAATATACGGTTATGCATGTGAAATAACTGGGGAATTAGACGAAGAAACACAAAATGTATTGCAAGCATTTCAAATGCACTTTCGTCCTAAGATTATAAGTGGTGATATAGATGATGAAACCATAGATATTTTGGCGCACCTTGTCGATAAATATATATATGCAAGATAAAGACCAACTTGTTGCTTTTATCCATAGAATATTAAACAACAATCAATGGATACTTTTACCTCTTGGTAGTTTTTCAATAGCAATATTATCACTCATACCACATATGTGTAGTTACTTATACTATCTGATAGTCAGTGCGATTGATGAAATAAAGATCTAAAATAGAACAAATACTATAGTGTTTTAACCTTGAATTAATACGAATTTTGAGGAGCGAGATGTATATGTAATAAATGAGTGACGATTAAATGAAGTAGAAAACAAAGTGAAACCGCTATATACCAAAATAATCAGTAATAAATGCTAAACCTTGGTAATAAAATCCGCCAATACCTGCTTGGGTCCTGCATGTTTAAAATTGATAGATATATTATCACCAAAAATATCTGTTACTGTACCATAGC
Organism: Alphaproteobacteria bacterium; assembly: GCA_965204765.1. Classification (GTDB taxonomy): domain Bacteria; phylum Pseudomonadota; class Alphaproteobacteria; order Caedimonadales; family UBA9215; genus CBDBFG01. Next base: position 91,761 of record CBDBFG010000004.1, read on the forward strand.
CAAACTTATTGTGAAAAACCTTATCACCTAAAAACAAATTACCTATATTATTATCACCAAGAGTAGTTTTATTGGAATATGTACTATTATCAATATATTCCAAATAATCTTGCGGAATTTCATCAATAAACCTAGAAGGAGTTAGATATTCCCAAGAACCATGTATCATTTTATTTAAAGCATATGTAATCACAGACAATTTGCGCGCTCTTGTTAAACCAACGTATGCCAACCTACGCTCTTCTTCCAGCCCTCCATCTGCGATACTCTTGCCATTAGGAAATATCCCTTCACTCCAACCGGACAAAAACACATTATCAAACTCTAAACCCTTGGAACTGTGTAAAGTCATTAATAAAACTTGGCCCACACTTTTATCATCATCCTTAGTTTTATCCATTACTAAGCTTACATGTTCTAAAAATGAATCGACACTTTCAAAGTCCTTCAGAGAATCTATAAGTTCATTTAGGTTATCAATACGATCTTTTGCACTCTCGTTCTCTTCTTGCTCTAACATTGCAAAATAATCAGATTCCCTAAGTATCGTATGCGCAAGATCACCAATAGGAATAGACCTCATATCTTCTTGCCATTCCTTCACATTATTTATCAATACTGTAAGAGATTGTTTCGCCTTACCGCGCAAGGTATTAGTATTTACCAAACACTCTGCCGCAGAAAATAATGAAATCTTAACAGAATTAGCATAATCCATGATCTTTTGGATACTGCTGTTACCAATGCCTCTACGTGGTGTGTTAACAATCCTTAGAAATGATAAATTATCATCAGGCATCTGTACTAGTCTGAGGTATGCAATAGCATCTTTTATTTCAGCACGATCATAAAATCTAGGCCCCCCTATCACTCTATAGGGAATACCAAATGAAATAAACATCTCCTCAAATTCACGCATTTGATAACTTGAACGCACCAAAACCGCCGTAGATCTATTATGCGGCGAATTCAAATCTTTGATATATTCCCCAATGTACGTCACTTCATCACTACTGTAATAATTATTCTTTAACTTAACCTTCTCTCCCTCATTATTATTGGTCCATAAATCTTTACCCAACCGTTCTGTATTACGGCTAATCAATCCATTAGCCGCACCTAGTATATTTTTGGTAGAACGATAATTTTCCTCTAGTTTAATTACTGTAGAATTATGATAATCACGTTCAAACCGAAGAATATTATTGATTTCTGCCCCTCGCCATCCATATATAGACTGATCCTCATCACCGACACAGCAAATATTCATACTCTTAGATGATAACAACCTAAGCCACAAATATTGCGCTACGTTAATGTCTTGATATTCATCCACCAATATGTATTTAAATTGATTATGATAAATATTTAAAATATCTGCATTATGTTTAAATAACTCTACTGTTAAAAGAATTAAATCTCCAAAATCCACAACACCCATAATTTGCATCTGTGCTTGGTATTCTTTGTATATTTGTAATACTGGATCAACCTTTTTTGCGTAATCATAGAAAGCAGTTTTGTCTGAAAAACTAACATTCTTAGGTAGTACAGCCTTGTTTTTCCAACGATTTATAAAATATAATACTTGTTTTTTTGGTATATTCTTTTCTTCTATACCTAAAAAGTCTTGTATTTGTTTAATGAGCTTTAATTGTTCCTCATTATCGATAATACGAAAACTACTTGGTAAGTTTAGTAATGCTGCATGTTGACGCAATATTTTTGCGCATATCGAATGAAATGTACCAAGCCATATACCGTTCGTAGAATGTCCAACCATACTAGCAACACGATTTTTCATCTCGTCTGCAGCCTTATTGGTAAAAGTTACAGCCAGAATCTGATGAGGTAAGGCATAATTATTAAGCACTAAATAAGCAATTTTAGTAGTCAGAGTTTTGGTTTTTCCTGTACCCGCACCTGCTAAAACCAAAACAGGTCCCTCTGTTGAATGTACAGCTAATTTCTGTTGGGTGTTTAAATCATCAAGCAGACTGTTATTAAGTAGCTCTAAATCTTTTATTTCTGCTGACATTACGTGTTTCCTTGATCTAAAGCTAACTTTATAGATAATTTAATTATTATATTTATTGTTTTTGGGAAAACCGACAGGTGGTATTTTCCCTACTTGTCCTCGCTTTCCAAGCCAAGCAAGCAAATTTGTTTCATTTCTTACTCTGTCACCAATCTTCCAGCTTAAACCCTTGTCAAACTCAAAAGTAGTTATATCACTTAACAAACCTTGTTTATATTTTTGCAACACTACTCCTTTGCCACGATTCATTTCTGGTATTTCTGATATTTTATACACTAACATCTTACGATTATGGCCAACTATTGAAATATAATCATGTGAAGCAGGACATTTATGCATTATTTGCGCCTCAACATCATCACCTACATTCATGATCTGTTTACCATTTTTAGTTTGCGCAATCAGATTAGTTGCTGAAGTAATAAACCCTCTACCATCACTTGAGGCTACAATAACTTTGCTATCTCTATCGCTTTTGGCATCATAAACTAAAATATCCACAACGGACGGACCATTGGCAATATCAACCATAATGTTAATAGGCTCACCATTCCCCCTACCACCGGGCAAACTATCAACACCAAGGTTGTAAACCTTACCGCTTTTATCTAAAATTATTAATTTATCGGTTGTATTACATTCAAGCAAAAACCTACCACTATCACCTTCTTTAAAACGTAATTCTTTGGCATCAATATCATGGCCTTTTAACGCTCTTATCCACCCATTCTGCGAACATACTACAGTAACAGGCTCTTTTTCTGGCAATATCTCTAAAGTATTTAAATTAATATCTGGTACCTCGGCAAAAGTAGTTCTTCTTTTATCGCTATAAACTTTACTATTATATTTTCTTTTTATATCTTTCAAATCATTGGCAACGGCTAATAATTGTAATTCTGTATTTTGTAATAACTGTTCTAATTGTTCCCTTTCTACTTGCAAATTAGTAATTTCTTTCTTGATCTGCATCTCTTCTAATTTACGCAAAGACCTTAATCTCATATTCAAAATAGACTCTGCTTGCAATATAGTCAGTTCAAATGTCTGTATTAATTCTTGCTTGGGATCGTCTGAAAACCTAATAATTTTAATTACCTGGTCAAGATTAAGAAAGGCAACTATAAACCCTTGTAAGATCTCTAATCTTTTGTTTATATCGTTCAATCTATTTTGTGAACGCCGACATATTACATCCTGCCTATGGTTAAGAAATGATTGTAAAATCTCACTTATATTCATCAATCTTGGGATTTTACCATTGTCCAGAACATTAAGATTTAGATTAAATTTCATTTCTAGTTCTGTATTTCGGTATAGCGACTCCATCAACAATTCTGGCTCAACAGTTCTTGTTTTGGGTGTAATAACTATCCTGATATCTGTAGTAGATTCATCACATATATCAGATAATAACGGTAGCTTTTTTGCATTCCATAAATCCGCTATTTTTTCTATAACACGTGACTTGTGCACAAGATAAGGAATCTCGGTGATAACAATCTGGTATTGACCATTAGCTAGTTTTTCTACTTCATACCTAGCTCTCATTCTGATACTACCTCTACCAGTAGTATATGCACTAACAATGCTTTCTTGCGGCTCTACAATTATCCCTCCTGTTGGAAAATCAGGACCTGGTATATATTCCATCAATTTTTTGATCGATGCATCGGGATGTTTTAAAAGATATAAAAGCGCCTCACAAATCTCTGTTAAATTGTGTGGCGGAACATTAGTAGCCATACCCACAGCAATACCAGAAGAACCATTAGCCAAAAGATTTGGTATTCTAGTTGGTAAGACTTGTGGTTCCTTACTTTCACCGTTATATGAGTCCGTAAAATCTACCGAATTTTCATATACTCCATCCAGTAATTCCGTGGAAAAAGAAGATAATTTTGCTTCGGTATAACGCATAGCAGCCGCATTATCACCGTCTATACTACCAAAGTTACCTTGCCCCTCTATCAATGGGTACCGAATAGAAAACGGTTGCACCATACGCACCATAGAGTCATAAATTGCTTGATCTCCATGGGGATGATATTTCATCATGACATACCCAACCGCACTAGCAGACTTCTTAAACCCTTTGTTTGGAGTATTGCCAGATTCTTGCATTGCGTACAATATTCTTCTATGCACCGGTTTTAAACCATCTCGCACATCAGGCAAAGATCTAGCCGTAATAGTGGATAAGGCATAATTCAAATACCTCTCTCCCATTGCTTTCTCTAGGCTAGTATTTATAACGGTATTATGTGAAGTTTTCGTCATTATCACTTATCTTTTTTATAATGGAGTTAATCAATCTATCACGCACCTTTGGTACTTGTATATCGTGCGGAACAAACACATATCTGTTTAAAAAATAACTACTTATTCTAATACTATTCATTACTTCTTGCAAAGAAGTAATACTTTTTTCTGATATCGTTTGTGTAACTAAAAAACCAGGCAATTTAAACAATTTATCCGCGTATGGTTTGCCCTTCTGCACTGAAACAGCGCAACCACTTTTAGGCGAAAGATATGCCAAATCATCTTGCGATCCTGTAACGACACATTTGCTCATATCTAACCGAAAACCACAGTATTCTAATAAAGCAATTTCGAACAAACAATAGTATTGTAAAGAAATTTGTATGCTCTTTAAACTAAAACTCTTAAGTAAGTTAATAAATACGCTATATAAATCACTGGCCTTGTCACGCTCTGGCAAATTCTGCTCTAATAAGGCACATGCTGCACTTACTAATTGTAATGAAAGCGAACAATTAACTATATATGGGATAGGAGAGTATAACTCCTCGATCTTCCAACAGCCTAAATGCTCTTCCAATCTTGCATTCCAACTGGCTTGTACAATATTACCTTGCTCTAACAAGCCCCTATTACTCTTAGAGACATTAATGACACCTTTGTATTTGCCATTATCTTTAGTAAATATCGTTACTATGGATTTAGTCTCAGCGTATCTGTGCTTATGTACAATCACACCCGTATCTTGCCATTTCATATTTTAACAACCTTGTACGTTTATTCATCCATATAGCAATACATCATCAGTATGACAGTTTCATCACCCAATACTTCAACTAATGGGTGTTACTAACGTTATACACCAAAATCCAACCCCATAGCATGGTATGTATCAGGATCTTCCAACCATTTTTTGTTTACTCGAACATACAAGTTTAAATGAATATTAAGATTGAATATCTTGGCTAACTCTTTTCTAGCACTTGTACCAATTTGTTTTAGTTTACTACCCTGTTTGCCAATAGTAATAACTTTCTGATTATGGTTGATAACATTTATAACCTGAGATATTTTGATACTATTATCACCTTCAACCCACTTTTCAGTTTCCACACTGATGGCATATGGTATTTCTTGGTGAAGATATTGATAAATTTTCTCACGAGTTATCTCTGATGCCAGCGTTCTACTGGGTACATCAGATATTTGATCCTCGGGATATACCCATGGACCTAATGGTAAAATGTCTTTAAGATATTCGACTATACTTTCTAGATGATCACCTTTAGTAGCGGACACCAAAAACACTTTTTCAAACTTATGCACCTCAGAGAATTGTTCGATTTTTTGCAACAATTCTTGCTTAGGCAATAAATCAATTTTATTGATGACTAGTATCACTTTCTTGCTGCAATTAGACAATACTTTCTCTATAAACTGCTTGTGATACTCAAAAGAAAAATCTAACGGATCCACCACTATTGCAGTAATATCGGCATCCTTCGGCGCAGCCATAGCAGCACTAATCATGGCTCTATCTAGTTTGCGTTTAGGATGGAAATAACCAGGGGTATCGATAAAAATAATCTGCGTATTATCAATTAAATGTATCCCTAATACTCGCTGCCTAGTTGTCTGTACTTTATGAGAAGCAATAGAAACTTTGGAACCTAATATTGTATTAATCAATGTAGATTTACCTACATTTGTCAGACCAACAATACTAACAAATCCACATTTAAGATTATTTTTTTTCATCTAACTTACTTAATAATAGTTCAGCCGCATTTTTCTCTGCCTCTTTGATAGATTTTCCTGTTGCATACATAGAATCCAGCTCTTGGATAGTTACCTGCACCTTAAAGATAGGATCATGTTCTGGGCCAGATTTAGCAATTATTTTATACTGCGGTAAACAGCCATAATTTTTCTGTGCCAGCTCTTGCAAACTAGATTTTACATCCACCGGAAGACTGCAACCCATTTCATTTAATAAATTATTCCATAGCCTTGCAATTACTTGCTTTGCACTTGTAAAACCAGACTCTAGATAAATCACCGCTAAGATAGCCTCCATAACATCTGCTAATATCGATTTATTTTTACCCGGTTTAAAAGATTGAACTGCAATAAAATTTTCCAGATTGATGGAATTAGCCACCTTCACCAGGGACTCTTCACTCACCAAATAACTATGCCTCTTTGCGAGATACCCCTCTGAATCATAACAATATTTGCCAAAAATCAGATCTGCCATTACTAAACCCAATACTCTATCCCCTAAAAACTCTAATCTTTCATAGCTATTATATTTCTTTTGCGCAATACTGGAATGCCTCAATGCTTGGCCAATGAGTTTATTATTGTTAAACTCGTATTGTAAACTATCTTGCAAAATATTTAATTTACTAACCACTAATATATCCTTATTGAAAACATAAGCTAAATTTAATATACCAAATTTAGCAAAATCATTAATATCATAATAACTGTTGTTTATACAACGCTGCACAATGTATAATTCAGTCTAAAAATTAATATTTACTATTGTACTATCTGTATGATTATTACCATTCATTGCAATACGCATATTAGGAAGGCAAAATTATAATTATTAAACTTTAGCTAAAAACTCTAATATTTTAGCACAGGCGCTATCCAGATATCTCCCGTCGGGACCACCAGTTTGTGCCATGTTAGTCCTACCGCCACCTCTTGCACCACCAATTAATGGCGAAGCAATATTGACCAAGTCTATCGCACTAATAATATTAGTCAAATCATCGCTAACAGATACAACTATCGAACCTTTACCATTTTTATTTAAACACAAAATTATAACTCCAGAAGGAATTTGAGTGCGTAATTTATCAGCCAAAGAACGCATATCTTTTGGTTGATAACTATCAGTCAAATGTTTGGCCAATACCGCAACTTTACCGACAGTCTGTACACTACTACTATCCGGCTGGTCATCAACACATGAATTATCACGCAAAACAGCATTTTCCTTTAATAATTTTTTATTCTCGTCAAGCACAGACGATAGTTTGCTATTTAATGTATGATAATTTGTTTTTAATAATGCAGATAACTCTTCCATAGTGACCTGAAAGTTTCTTGAATAATGTACAGCTTCACAGCCAGTAACAGCCTCTATCCTTCTTATGCCAGAACCAACAGATGCTTCACTGATAATCTTAAAATATCCTATATCGCCGGTCCTATTTACATGAGTCCCACCACATAATTCTACTGAAAAAAACCCTTGATCGTTTTGTCCAATAGATACAACACGGACATTATCAGCATACTTTTCTCCAAACAGTGAAATAGCTCCCTTGCTCAAAGCTTGCTGCAAAGGCATTTCCTGTACCGACACTGCACTATTTTGAAAAATTATCTGGTTTACTTCGTTTTCGATGCTATCAATCTGTTGCCTAGAAATTGCTCTATTATAACTAAAATCAAAACGTAACTTTTTACCATTTACTAATGAGCCTTTTTGTACAACATTCGCTCCTAAAACATTGCGTAACACAGAATGTAATAAGTGAGTAGCAGAGTGATTACTTTTTATCAGGTCACGATTATAAGTATCGATAATTAATTCAATCTCATCACCACATCGTATCTTTCCCTGTTCTACGGTTACTTTATGTGCAAATATTTCATTTGGTTTTTTGATACAATCAGTAACCCTCCCTACAAATGACTTAGACTTGATAGTACCGATATCGCCTATTTGACCACCAGACTCCGCATAAAATGGCGTGTGCTCGGTCACTACCCACGCTTCTTTTCCTGTAAGCGATTGAACTATTGTATCATTTTCTACTAATCCTACGACTTTAGTACAAATGCTATCCTCAACGTATCCAACAAAATCTGTTGGTTGTAATTGCTGTGCAAGGTCATACCAACATTTATCATCTTTCTTCTCGCCAGAACCAGACCATGAAGAACGCGCCATTTTTTTTTGCTGTGCCATCGCTATATCAAAACCTGCTGTATCAACCTGTTTACCATAACCACGCATTACATCCTGAGTTAGATCCAATGGGAATCCGTACGTATCATATAGCTTGAAGGCAACTTCACCAGATAGCTTTTGATCAAGTGCAAGTTTTTCACTTTCTTCTGCAATTATTTTTAATCCTTTGCCTAAAGTTGCTTTAAATTTTTCCTCTTCCTGATATAGCGCGTCATAGATTAACGATTCAGCAGATTGTAATTCTGGATAATGCAACCCCATTTCAGCAATCAAACATGGTACTAATTTGCATAATAATGGCTCTTTTTGACCCAAAAGATAAGCATGTCTCATCGCTCTGCGCATTATCCTGCGTAGCACATAACCCCTACCTTCATTCGAAGGTAACATACCATCCGCCACCAAAAAACCACTTGCTCGAAGGTGATCTGCTATTATTCTATGAGAATTTATGTATTGCTCTTCCTTTTTCCCTGTCACATCTATTGAATACTTAATGATGTTTTGAAATAAATCTGTATCATAGTTATTGTGCACATTTTGTAACACAGCAAGCAATCTCTCTAACCCTGCGCCGGTATCTATAGAAGGATTAGGTAACTCTATTAAAGATCCATTTTTTACTCTTTCATATTGCATGAAAACCAGATTCCATATCTCTACAAATCTATCCCCATCTTCATTAGCACTACCAGGAATACCTCCGCTAAGATTACTACCATGATCATAAAATATTTCTGAACAAGAGCCACAGGGGCCCGTTTCTCCCATTGCCCAAAAATTATCATCCGTTGCAATTCTTATTATTCTACTTTCTGGTAAACCAGATATTTTTTTCCATAAACCAAATGCCTCTTCATCCGTATAATAAACAGTTACCAATAATTTACTTTGTTCTAATTGCAAAACTTTAGTGACCATTTCCCAAGAAAACTGTATAGCTTCCGCCTTGAAATAATCGCCAAAGGAAAAATTACCCAACATTTCAAAAAAAGTATGGTGCCTGGCTGTATAACCAACATTTTCTAAATCGTTATGCTTACCACCTGCTCGAAGACATTTCTGACTACTGACAGCTCTAGGATAACTAGGCTTTTGCAAACCAGTAAATACATCTTTGAACGGCACCATGCCAGCCGCCGTAAACATCAACGAAGGATCATGCCTTGGAACCAAAGGGCTAGAGGGAATGACTTTGTGATCATTTTGTGCGAAAAAACTTAAAAACGTCTCACGTAATGTGTTAGAAGACCACATAATTTATGCCTGATATTGTTTATCAAAATATAAAAACAATCGTAAGAATTGTCAACTTATACCAAGACTATGTGTTGCAAAACCGAAAACCATCTCTGTTTTGCAACAGCTCCTTACATTCAACCACAATCTAATAATATGTTGTCCCCCACATCGTTTACGACCAATAGTTAAATTAATGCAACCAAACATAAAAAACATATTCTACTTTTTTTGCAGGACAAAAAAAATACCTTAACAGTTATGTTATAGTGTTTTAACTTTGAATTAATACGAATTTTGAGGAACGAAATGTATATATAATACATAAGTGACGATTCAATGAAGAGAAAACAAAGTGAAATTGCTATAATTAAAAATTTTATACAGATAATATCATAACAAAGACACATCTATGATATTGGCAATAACACACACGCAATAAGCATGGAAAAAGAAAACAACACAATAAACTATTGCAAGATATACTGATAATCTAATTGTTTCGTCTATTATTTGTTAGAGTGTTTGGAACTAATTAAGGTATAAACCGCAGGCAATACAAACAACGTAAAGATAGTGCCTATAAACATACCGCCCACAATTACAAGGCCTATTGGTCTTCTATTTTCCATACCGGCACCAGTAGCGAATGCTAATGGCAACGCCCCTAATATCATCGCAAATGTCGTCATTAGTATAGGTCGCAACCTTAATCTCGAAGCCTTAATGACCGCATCAACCCTATTCAGCCCTTCCAATTTTAATTTATTAGCAAAATCAACTATCAAAATTCCGTGTTTAGTGATTAAGCCGATTAAGGTAATAAACCCTATCTGACTATACAAATTAATGGTTTGCCCGAAGATTTTTAAGAATATTGCTCCTCCTGCTAAGGATAGGGGTACACTTAATAAAATTATCCATGGATCTCTCCAACTTTCATATTGGGCTGCTAATACTAAAAATATAAACACCAAAGCAAGACCAAAAATCTCTAGTATATTTTTATTTTCCTCTATAACTTTTCTACTTTCACCAGACAAGTTAACCTGTGTCGAGCTATCACCGATTTCCTTTTCAACCAACGGTATCGCCTGGCGTACCACATCACCCAAACCATAACCTTGTTTTACTCTCCCAAATATTTGTACCGCCCTAAATGCATCAATATGTGGTATTTCAACCGGGGATAAGTTCTTTTCAATTTTAATAACCTCTGATAAGGATACTAGGCTTTCTTTTTTACCCTTCTTACCTTGATCTGTTAAACCTTTTACAAAAATATCTGCTAATTTTTCAATAGAACGCTGCGCATCATCATCAAGCTGCACCATAACCCCAAATAGCTTATTGTCCTTCTTAAATTTACTAACAGGCTTACCCCCTACTAACGTAGATAAAGTATTAGCTATCTGATCTACCTCTATCCCAAATATCGCAGCCTTTTCTCGATCAATGGTGATAATATATTCCTGTGCATCTGCCGAGATTCCTTGTTGCAAAGATTTAGGCTCAAACCAACCTGTTTTGCGTAATACTCTCATAGCCTTATATACTTTTGCTTTTAATTCCTTAAAGCTCTTGGTAGAGGAAACAACCAATTGAAAACTTGTCTGATCATTTTTCCCAGCTTTACCAAAACCAGATGATTTAGGATATGCATAAACATCCAGACCCACAATATCGTATAACCTTTTAGATAGGCTATCAGCCACTTCTTTAGTAGATCTTTGGCGTTGCTCCCACGGAACTAACACACTGGAAATAGAGGAATCACCCAATGAACTAATCAAGGTAAGACGCTTAGCTATTTCGGGCACTCCTTTCAGTACCTCTTCTGCTTCTCTTGTATATTTTTCTATAAAGTCTAAATTAGCATTATTAGTATAAGGCATCAGCCTTGTAACCATCCTACCTTGGTCTTCCTTAGGCATAAACTCAGAATTAGTATTCATTGTCACTATATAACCAATTCCAGCAAATAATATCCCGATAACCAACAGCAAATAACTACCATTTATTGTTAGTTTATCTTTTAATTGCAACCTAGTATTTAAACACTTAGTTAAAATATAACTGTATCCATTATCTAAATTATTTAGCACACTTTCTATCTGGTTATCTAAGAGCAATAATTTCCTCATAAAGATATTATTAGACTTTTTCTTTACTGTGTTATGTTCATGCAATAAACGGCTGCACATCATTGGTGTTAAGGTCAATGCCACAAACCCTGAAATAATCACACTACCAGCCAAAGTAAGGGCAAATTCTGTAAACATCTTACCCGTTAACCCGGGTGATAAAGCAATAGGAGCATATACAGCAGCCAACGTAATGGTCATCGCTATTACTGCAAAACTTATTTCTTTTGCCCCTTTAAAAGAAGCTTGCATAGGTTTCATACCCTCTTCTATGTATCGATAAATATTCTCTAACATAACGATTGCATCATCAACAACCATACCAATTGCTAACACGATAGCCAGCAAAGTAAGAATATTGATACTAAAACCTAATAAATGCATCAGAAAAAATGTACCAATGATTGAAACCGGAATGGTGACAGCCGGAATACTGACCGCCCTCATAGAACGCAAAAATAGCAGAATTACTATTATCACCAGTAAAGTTGCCTCAAAAACCGTTCTATAAACCTCATTAATAGACTTATCAATAAAAACAGTTTGATCATTTGCTATTTCTAACTTCATACCAGCGGGTAAAGATCTTTGCAAAAAAGGCATAATCTTCTGTAATTCTTTAGCCACCGTCAACGGGTTCGCCGTAGATTGTTTAGTAATTGCAATTGCAATTGCCTTATTATCGTTAAAACGCACCAGAGATTTGTTATCTTGCATATCCAACTGGGCCTTACCGACATCTTTTAACTTTATTAAGGAACCATTTTTATTACTAAGTATAATATTGTTAAAATCTTCTTCCGATATCAGTGGAGCTTTGGTAGTAACCAAAATTTCTTCTGTTTTTGTCTTAATGCTACCAGCAGGTTTTTCTATATTCTGTTTTTTTATTGCAGAGACGATATCCTCGGGAGAAACCTTAAAATTAGCCATTTTCACCGAATCCAACAATATCCTCATCTCATATTCACCGCCACCCCAAATATCTATGCTGGATACTCCCTTTAATACTTCTAATTTACTCTGTAAAAAACGATAAGCATAATCTGCTATCTCAATGATCTCGTGCCTATCACTGTACAACGCCAAATTAATAATCGGTAAAGCATCAGCATCTGATTTACGAATAACAGGATCTGTCGCGTCCTGTGGAAGCTTGTTGCGATACCTGCTGATTTTATCCCTAATATCATTAACCGCACTATCTATGGAACGATTGATATTAAATTGTAAACTAATACTACTTTCACCAGCAGTACTTCTGGAAGTCATACTATACAAACCCTCTATACCAGAAAAAGAGTCCTCTAACATTTTTGTAACCTGAGATTCTATTATCTGTGGACTTGCACCCTCAACATTAGTTTTCACACTAACAGTAGGATAAGCAATCTTGGGATATTGTCTTACCTGCAATTGCTTAAAAGATACATAACCCAAAACCACTATTATAATAGATAAAACCGTAGATAATACAGATCTCTTAATACAAATATCAGTTATATTCATGCAACATCTCAAACATTATTTGTTATTTTTTCCCTTACCACCATCATGTGACAAGGGCTGATGAGAAGCAGTCTTCTCACTATTTTTAGATGATTCATCAGACTGTTTTTGCCCGTCAGGTTTTGCCTCTTCCAGGCCTATACTCTCTTTATCAAACCGTACTATCACGCCGTCAGAGACTTTCTGATATCCTACAGTTATAATAATATCATCTTCCTTTAAACCTCTTATTATCTCGATATTATCACCCTCTTTTAGCCCCGTCGTGACCGACACTCTGAATGATATATACACCCCTGGTTTATTAGGATACTCTATTACTTTCCACACATACGATTGATCACCAGAAATCACGACAGACTCTTCGGGCACTATCATAGTATTATCTTGCGAACCAGCGGTTAGTACCACCCGAACAAACATTCCTGGTTTCAGTAGACGATCAGCATTATTTACCGTTGCCCTAATAGCAATAGTTTGTGCACCAGGATCAATAGCAGCATCTATGGCATCTATAGTACCTGTAAATTTCTTTACTTGATATTCTGGAACTTTTAACACTATATTTTGGCCGATACTAATATATTTCAGTAATTTAGCAGGAATCTTAAAATCCACCTTAATCGGGTCTATATCAGTTATAGTAATTAATTCCACATCAGGCATAACCAAAGCACCTTTGCTAATATTATGCAAACTTACCACTCCTTCGTACGGAGCGATAATGTTGGTATCTTCTAAATCTTTTTGTGCTTTTTCAAATTGAGCCTGAGACTTTAAAAAACTAGCTTCAGCTTCTTCAAGAGTTTTGGTAGCACTAAACTTTTTCTCACTTAATTTTTTAATACGTTCATACTGTGCTTCATATACGGACAAAGAGGCTTTGGCTTCTTTAAGTTGAGACTTAAAAGGTCTGTCATTTATTTTGAACAGCTTTTGTCCCTTTTCTACTGCTTCCCCTCCGTTTACAAACACCTTAGAAATAAGGCCTCTAATTTGTGATCTAATTGTTACTGTGTTACTGGCTGCTAAACTTCCTACCACGGTAATGTTGCGGGTTAACGATCCTTTTCTTACTCGATCAACCTCTACCTTGGCACTATCATACAGACCTTTTTTATTATCATTTGAGCTACTAAAATACCAAAATGATAACAAAGTAAGTAATAAGATTACCGAACCAGCCAGGAAATAAGTCTTTTTTTCGTAATTCATTGACAACACATATTTTTTTCTTGATGCCATGCTAAAATAACCATGTTAATAATAAGTTAAAATAATGTAAAATGTAACTTTAGCAACAAATAAATGCATACAAACAAACACAGAATAACAATATTGCAAGTTTTACCAGCCTTAGAAACAGGTGGAGTAGAAAGGGGTACCATCGATCTGGCTATCTTCCTTAAACAAAAAGGGCATAGCCCTATAGTCGCATCACGTGGGGGATCAATGGTGAAGAAACTCAAGGATAACGACATACAACACCTATCTCTTAAACTAAATAGCAAAAATCCTATCACTATACTATTAAATGTAATCAAACTGGCACTCTTGATCAAGCAATACAAAGTTGACATCTTACATGCTCGCTCTAGAGCACCAGCATGGAGTGCGCTACTAGCCGCGAAATTAACCAATATTCCCCTGATAACCACCTTTCACGGAACATACAACTTTAACAATCCGATCAAAAAGTTCTATAACTCTGTTATGGTCAAAGGGTACAGAGTAATAGCCACTTCGGAATTTATCCTGGAACATATACTTAACAACTACAGCAGTTATGTAAACAAAGAACAAATTTTGCTAATCAATAGAGGTGTCAATATCGAGGAATTTAATCCTCAAACCTACCTAGAGAATAAGATAGCCCCCATAAGAAAAAAATGGGGAATTGCTCAGAAGAAAAAAATTATTCTAATGCCTGGTAGAATCACACATTGGAAAGGACAACATACCGCCATAGAAGCTATGCAAAAATTAAGTCTTACGCACAAAAACTTTATCTTAGTCATTTTGGGCGCAGACCAAGGCAGAACGAAGTACTCAAATCAGTTGAAAAAATATATTACACAAAATAATTTGCAAGAGTATGTTATTATTAAGGATAAAATGGATGATATCCAATCGGCATATTACAATAGTTTTGCTGTAATACATGCCTCTATAGAACCAGAAGCTTTTGGCCGAATAATAATCGAAGCACAAGCCATGCATACCCCTGTAATCGCATCAAATATTGGCGCACCAGCAAAAATAATACAACATAACCAAACCGGATTACTACATCATGCTGGCGACGCGAATGATTTATGCCAACAAATTATAAATCTAATAAATATGTCTGAACAAAATAGAGAAAAAATTACACGCAATGGTTTTAAAAATGTGTTAAAATCCTATAATCATGAAAAAATGTTGCAACACAACATAGAACTTTATACGCAGGTCTTAAATATATGGAAAATATCTTAATAATCAAACATGGATCATTCGGAGATATAATTAAAGCAACCGGTGCCTTTAAAGCAATAAAAAATCATCATAAGAATGATAATATTACTTTACTGACTACTACCCCATTTAAAACTTTTTGCAAAAAAATGGGCTTTTTTAATGATATCATGGTAGATCCAAGAGCAAAAAATCCCCTAAATTATTTGAATATTATTCACCAAATAAAGGACAGAAATTTTGATATAGTGTATGACTTGCAATGCTCCAACAGAACCAACCTATACTTCAAGCTGTTAAATCTATTGCATAAAACAAATTGGGCCGGCACTACACCAGGTTGTAAATTTCATATTTCTAAATTTGATAAAAAAAATATGCACCCATATAAATTTTTTGCGGCCCACCTTGCTAATGCTGGACTCAACATAAAAACTGACATGTTAGGACCAGACTTGTCATGGTTACAAGAAGAAACTAATATCAAGCTACCCAACAAATTTGTATTGATGATTCCTGGAAGCTCGGAAAAAAATTGTGGTAAAAGGTGGCCGGCAGATTTTTATGGCGAAATTGCCAAAAGGCTTGACAGTTTTGATATATCATCTGTTGTCATTGGCGGAGAAAATGAAAAACATCTTGCTAAATCGATATACAGAGTTTGCCCTAAAATTATTAATATTACGGGACAAACGAAACTAGATGAAATACTAAATATTGCACGAAAATCAGTATTGGTTATTGGCAATGATACTGGTCCCACTTTTTTAGCCAGCGCATCTAACAGGCCAGTTATTATACCGTGGTCATCTCATTCAAAAGCATTGCTACATGCACCTTTAGGGGACAGTATAAAATGGATAGAGGAACCATACCTAAGTAATTTAAACCCAGATAGAATATGGCAAGAAATGCAGCCCTATTTATAGCCATTCTTACATTCTTCTAAGTTGTAATTATTACAAATTGAACAATAAACTACTTAAACAATCAAATGAGCAATCTAAAATTCTCATATAGCACTTTAAGAATACGCAAGCACAAGACCAAAAAACACTTTCATCACGTAGACTATCTTGCGAAAATTATGGAAAAAACTTTATACCAAAGACTACTGAATCTAGGAAGTATCAAAAACAATTCTCATATTCTTCTAATTGGTTGCCCATCTTTGCATATGCATAATCAACTGCAATCATATCAGACATTACACTTTACCCATTATGATCCGCTGACAGACGATGATTTTAATAATGCAATTTTACCATCAGCCAAACAGAAATTTGACATAATTATAGATAGTTTTATTTTCCATTGGATAAACGATCCTATAAAATATCTGCACAGCCTGCAAGAAAAACTGAATAAAGGTGGGTGTTATTTGTTAAATTTTTTAGGAGGCAAAACTTTACAAGAATTGCGTAACACTATGCTGCAACTAGATATGGATATCTTTCACGGTGGATTACAAAGAATATCCCCCATGATCAAAGCCGAATCAACCGCAAAATTACTACAAACGTGCCAATTTAAAGATACTGTAATTGATCAAGAAGAAATAAAAGTAGAATATAAAAACGTGATGCAATTAATCAACGACCTAAGAAATATGGGAGAAAGTAATTGCTTAAGCACCTATCAATATAAATTTCATAAACAATATGTGACTAAACTTGAGAAGATGTACAAAAATAATTTTTATAATTGTCTAACACACCACGTATATGCAACTTTTAACATTATCAATGCAATAGGGTGGAAATAACGTATTGTACTTTTGATATTCATTTGCTAGCTTTTAGTATTATCAGAGTAGCGTTGATGCAAAATTGTAAAAAGATCAAAGCCTTTAGTCTAATAGAAATATCCATAGCTTTAGTAATCATAGGTTTGTTAACCGGTGCAGTTTTAAAAGGTAAGCATCTGCTGGATAGCGCCCAACTGAACGCGTTACTAGCACAGATAAATCAATATAAATTGGCCATTAATCATTTTACAGAACAGTATGGCGCATTACCTGGTGACTATTCTGAAGCCAGCTCTAATATAGATACAGCCCTCACTAATGGTGATGGCAATGGCATTGTAAATGGCGATGAAACGAAGAATTTCTGGCAACACCTTCATGCTGCTAAATTGATACCTCAACCCAATTATCTATCACATCTTCCACAAACCAAGATGGGGGGCGTCGCCAAAATACAGTATTTTCCTGCAGATGGTCATTGCCTGGTAATTTCTACTACTGAAAATAAGGGCATAATCACACCAAAGCAGGCAAGAGCACTATTAAAGAAAATAGGGGAAAACAATCCATCATCAGGCTCAATTAGAATTAAGAATGGTAATGGACAAAGGTGCATCAAGGAAGATTCTTCATATGATATTACAAACAAGCAAAAAACTTGTGTGATATATGTTCAAATTGATTAAAAACTTTTATCAAAACATCAAGTGTAAGGGGTTTGCACTGTTAGAAACATCACTAGCTGTGGCAATAATGGGTACGATGGTTTGTTTGTTTATGCCAAGCATGTTAAATCTTAATTTTTCTTACAAAAGACAAATTACCAATAAACATATGGAACAAATCTTCACAGCACTGGGTAATTACATAGTATTGCATAGGAAATTACCATGCCCTGTACAAAATATTGAAGATGAATCATCAACGCCATGTCATACTAATAAAGGATTTATACCATACAAAACTATTGGTATAGAGAAAGCCACCACATTAAACGGGTTCAAAAAGCCAATTATCTATGTCATCAATAGTGGCTTAAGCCAAAATATAGAAAGTACCTTTTCGCAACAGCATTCTGTCCATACAGCATCACATAATATTCATGTCTTAAACGAAAATAATAACCCGGTTATTACCGCACAAACGACACACAATATCATTGCTGTCCTACTGTTAAGCACAGAAAACAGCCATAATAAACCGCATAAAAGCGCAAAAGAATTAGTAAATCTAGATGACTCTAATACATTTTACCAGATACCATACAGCAAAACTTTCCGACAAATAGTACGCTATTGCACCTATGGTCACCTGTTTAATTATTATGGTAAAACAGCGCCCGTAAAATACGGCAACAAAAGCCCTAAGACTCGTGGTCATCAGGGTTTTCGTTAATTGGGTATCGATTTCTCGACACACAATTTGGACCTTGCTAGTATTAAATAGGAAAAATAATTCTCTTAGTTATTAGAATAATCATGGTAAAACTGGGACATATAATGTAAAATAATCTCTTAATTAACCATGATTATAATAGGAAAACAGATCACCCATTTTTTTCTCAGATTCGAAAAATTTCACTTTTCTTATACCAAGTAAATATATATTTTTGATGACATCATCTAACTGGCTACTGATTTTCTCTAATAAAGCATTCATATTAAAAGGATATTCTACACTATCAAAACAACCAGCTTCAATCATAGCTACACTAATACACACAGACTCACAATTATTTACCCCAAGTACCGGTATATGTTTGATACTTTCTTGACTCTTTAAGGTCTTTACGACTTGTGCACCAGCAGTATAAGGTAAATTAGAATTTACTATTATTAAATCAGGTTGATACACTTGAGAATATTCTAAACAACTGCAACCGCTCGGATCCTCAATAGTTTCGAATCCTTTTTCTCTCATACCATCCCTAAATACTTTAATATCAAATGATGATTCCCCAACCACTAATATTTTTTTTGTTCTTACCAACATAGCCATCCTCCCCAGTAGACTATTAACATTAAATAGATAAAATTTTATTTAAATTTATCATTTATTAATGGTAGCCCTAGCAAGTTAACAAACAGTTAAGAAATAATTGCGAAAATATAAGTATTTAAGCGGAACACAGTCATAAAACTCCCAAAGCAAATACAACATTCAGCGATAAAAAAACACAAACCAAATCATCTTGGCATGCACAACAGCTAGCGATACTAAATCGTACTAGTCTCTATACAGCTTCACTATTATCATTTGTACCTAGAGATTCCATATTTCTAGCAATCATGCCAGCTTCATCTTTGATAGCTTGTTCTATTGCTTGCATTGTCTCTGGATTAGATTTTAGAAAAACCTTTGCTGCTTCACGACCTTGCGCGATACGCTCACCATTATAGGAATACCAAGACCCAGCTTTTTCAACTACTTCAGCCTGAACACCAAGATCTAATATTTCACCTGTTTTGGAAATACCTTCACCGTACATAATGTCAAATTCTACTATTTTGAATGGCGGAGCTAATTTATTTTTTACTACTTTTACTCTGGTCTGATTACCAACGATCTCATCTTTATTTTTAATAGCACCGATCCTTCTAATATCAATTCTCATGGATGCATAAAACTTTAAAGCATTACCACCAGTGGTGGTTTCTGGACTACCAAACATTACGCCAATCTTATGCCTTACTTGATTAATGAAAATAACCATACAGTTAGTTCTAGATATAGATCCGGTAATCTTCCGCAATGCTTGACTCATTAATCTAGCTTGCAAACCCATATGCGAATCACCCATATCGCCTTCCAATTCTGCCCTGGGAACCAACGCAGCCACACTATCAACCACTACAATATCAACCCCACCTGATCTCACCAAAGTATCTGTAATTTCTAATGCTTGTTCTCCTGTATCAGGTTGAGAAATCAGTAAATTATCTACATCAACCCCCAATTTTTTCGCATAGATCGGGTCCAAAGCATGTTCAGCATCCACAAACGCACAGGTTCCACCTATTTTTTGTGCTTCCGCCACAACGTGTAAAGCCAAAGTAGTTTTTCCTGAACTTTCTGGGCCATATACTTCGATAATACGTCCTTTAGCAAAACCGTTAATACCCAAAGCAATATCAAGTCCTATAGAGCCCGTGGATATAGACTCTATTTCCAGCTTATCTTGCTGCCCCATCTTCATAATGGAACCTTTTCCAAATGCTCTTTCTATCTGGCTAATTGCTGCATCTAAGGCTTTTTGCTTATCCATAACGATATCCTGTCAATATTAATTATCTAGACACTACCATTTATCCTAAACAATAAAAAGAAATAAATATTATTTGGCAATAATTATAATATAGCACTGTAATTTTGTGGTAATGCAGTCTTCATACTTATTGATAACAAGGTTAAAAATACAAGACTGGAACAATAATTAAATCATAATGCCACCACAACCGTCATGCTAAACTCCTCTTGTGGCCTGCATAAGCAGGTGGGCACCGTATTACTAAGCTTTAAATCTTTGACCTCAAAGTTTCTCCACTTAGCAAGCGACAGCTCCCTAAGAAAAATTATGGCCCCAGGGATGTTATATGACGCGAAACAGCAGCACTATGACAAACATTATGCTTTACTATAAAAATAGTTGCAAACACTTTTACCTGTTAGAGCAAATGGTTTTATTTCCTCTTACGACACGCAACAAAAGAGATACAACCAACTAACGAAGATTTAAATATACTCGTTACTACATATAATAATAACACGGTTGAAACTATAGTCGGAGCACACGGTAAATCTGTTACGTATGATAAATACATACCGCAATAGAAAGATAGTAAATTAACAATAATCGCATAAATGATCATTTGCATAGGAGTTTTGGCATATAATCTGGCTAAAACTGCTGGTATTACTAGCATTGCTGTCATTAGCAGAGATCCCATAGTTTTCAATAATAGCCCTATAGTGGAACCTAAGATAAAAGAAAATATTAACTTTACTTTATTAACTGATATTCCTTCTGAACGGGCTAACTCTTCACTAACAACTATTGTAATAACGCTATACCATGATCGATACACCAAAAATAGCACTAATATACTTAACGATGTTACTATTATGACATCTTCCCACGTGAGGGCTAAAACATCTCCAAATAATACAGTCATAAATACCGAAGTGTTTTGGCCTAAATAAGCCATGGATATAACGCCTAATGACAAGGCACCGTGTGAAAAAATAGATAGCAACGAGTCATTAGAAAGCTTATTTTTAGATGGTATAAATATTAATAAAGCAGAAATAAGCACACATATAAATAACAAAACAAAGACAGAAGAAGTATTAAGCAACAAGGATAACGCCCCACCCAAAAGAGCACTGTGTGCAACCGAATCACCTAAAAAAGCCATTTTTTTCCATACTACTATGCTACCCATTACCCCTAATAACAAAGATATGGGAAAACCAACTAGGATAATTTTTATAACTAGATCACTCATAATAACCCTTTTGTGATTGATATAAACTAATCATGTGCATGATCATGATGATGAACATATGGCGCTATTACCGCATGAAACAACTCTTTGTACTCTTCCGAATTATATACAATATTAGGTGTACCAGAACAACACACATGCTTATTCAAGCAAACGACAAAATCACTTGATTTATGTACAAAATTTAAATCATGACTGACCATTAACACAGCAATATTGTTATCTTTTTTTATCGTTTCCAATAACTTATAAAACTGCATACGCCCTTCTATATCAAGACCTTGTTCAGGTTCATCTAAAATCAATAAATTAGGTTGATATAAAAGGGCACGTGCTAATAATACCCTCTGTGTTTCGCCTTTTGATAAAGAATGTATGGATTTATCTAATAACCTACCTAATCCTATGCTATCAACAATATGATTAATACTGGTAGAACCGTTATCAATGTCTAAGAAATTCCTCACCAGAATTGGCATCATAGAATTTATATGCAACTTTTGTGGCATATAACCTATTTTGGTTCCTGGCGCAATATTCACCTTACCACTGCTTGGGGTAATTAATCCGATTATAATCTTTAACAACGAGCTTTTACCCGCCCCATTAGGACCAATAATATTGATAAACTGACCTTGATTAATAGTGAGATCAACATTATCTATAATCGAGACACCATCAATAATTAGATTAATCTTACTCGCTCTAATCAAGGACATACCTCACTAATTATAATCTAACGTTGCAACATGTTACATAATAGATCTACATCTTCAGCAATAGATGAATCTGTATGCATCAAATCCTGCACTTTTTTTATTGCATGCATAACAGTAGCATGATCACGGCCTCCAAATTTTCTACCAATTTCCGGCAATGAAGCCTCCGTTAGTTTTTTTGAAATATACATGGCAATCTGCCTTGGTCTAACAATGCTACGCATCCTTTTGGCCGAGTGTAAATCGGATATCTTGACATTATAGTGTTCGGCAATCTTACGTTGAATTTCATCAATGTTAACACGTCTATCATTCGCACGGAGAATATCTCTTAATACCTGTTGAGTTGACTCGATAGAAATTGCTCTACCGACCAAAGTAGAATGGGCAATAATCCTATTCAATGCCCCCTCCAGTTCACGGACATTAGACGTAATCTTATGGGCCAAAAATTCTAATACCTTTACGGGCACATCTGCTCCTAGCTGCTCTAATTTGGATTGCAGTACCCCAAGTCTTAATTCATAGGTAGTAGGATGAATATCTGCTACTAATCCCCATCCTAATCTAGAGCGCATTCTTTCTTCCAATCCATCTAAATCAGACGGTGATTTATCCGCCGATATAATAACCTGATGGTTCTGATCCACTAAAGCATTAAAAGTATGAAAAAACTCTTCTTGCGTTGATTCTTTGCCACTAATAAATTGAAAATCATCAATCATCAATACGTCAACCGAACGAAATTTTTCTTTGAACGATACCGTATCTTTAAAACGCAATGCACGAATGAACAGATACATAAATTTTTCAGCAGAAAGATAAACAACCTTTCGTTGCGGATGACACTTTTTTATATGCCATGCCGTAGCATGCATTAAATGTGTTTTCCCTAAACCAACTCCACCATATAAAAATAACGGGTTAAAATGTACCTCATTAGATTCCGCAACCCTTCTGGCCGCGGCATGAGCTAATTCATTCGATTGATCCACAATAAAATTATCAAATATATATTTTGGTTCTAATCTGGACCCTATTACTGTAATATCATCGTTCTTATGCTCTTTATTGGTGCCATCAGCAGCAGTACTTTCTGTTCCTCTGGCAATCGCAATACTATCATCAACTATTATATTGAATCGCAATATACCGGGGTTCATTTCTTGCAATAAAGACAGTATCTTTTTAGCACAATTATTGTTAACCCAATCTCGCATAAAAGATGTTGGGCAAGCAACCACGAACACCCCTGAAGAGAACTCCTTAAATTCTAAAGGAAGCAACCAACTTTTGTATACCGCATCACCAAAAAGCTTAGGAAATGTAGACTTTATAGAACTCCATAAATCTCTGAAAGAAGAATCATCAACATCATTAATATTATAAGAGACTGGATTAGACATATGATTATTCTGTAATAATAAAACAATAAAGAGCCATAAAAGGCCCTGATAATACTAAGCTAAAGACTTAATTCGTGCATTCAAACGGGAAAGTTTGCGAGATACAGTATTTTTGTGCAACAATCCTTTTGACACACCCTTGTGAAGCTCCGGCTGTGCTAATTTAAAAGACTGAGCCGCCGACTCCTTGTTACCAGACTGAATAGCTTCTTCAACTTTGCGCAAAAAAGTACGAATTCTCGTCATCTTAGAACGATTGCGTTCGTAGCGCACCTCATTCTGACGATTTCTCTTCTCTGCTGATTTAATATTTGCCATAATTTAACCTTATATTAACCTGTGGATAACTTATACACCACATCAATATACACGTCAATCATTCTATAAAAATTTATTATCTCTATCTTGCCAAATTATGGCTTAACCTGTTAAAATGCTGCTCATTTTTTGTCAAACAGTAATGAGATCGCCTTGTAGTAAAGATCTAAAATACCAACCTGTACCACAATTAATAATGATTGCATTGCTTCCAAGAAGTAAGAATGACGATATAAACCTTGCTATTAATGTCGGTGCAAATCAAACTAAACAATACACAAGACACGGATGATAACAAGGTTGCAATTTCGTGGCAATTTACGCAGTTTGACAACTGATAGCACAGCAACACTATCATTTAGCCAATAATATTTACTTATTTCTCATCATTGTTGTTTATACAAGGAATGATTTGCACATTATTGGTTTTCTGCTTCTTCCAACTAATGTATTAATTGGACAAACCTATCATTGCCAACACCACGCAAAATCTCAATAAATCTTCGCCTTGCATAAGAGTTAAAAGTAGTTAGCATATCCTGCCCACAGATTTCAGCATCATCACGCAGACGAAAAAACATATATTGCAAATCTGTGTTGGTAGTATCATCAACACACAACCGTTTTAGATGACTATCAGACAACTCAACCGAAATTAAAGATGATAATACCCTTATATCAAGCTCTTCTATTGAGTTGAAATAAAAATTGATTCTTTGCAATGTTGGTGAACGATGAAGGAGTACTCTCTTTAATTTATTTTTACTCAAATCCAAGCGCTCGAGAGCAGATAAACCAGAGATATCAACGTCGGTTAATTCATTATCAGAGGCCAAACACTCCCGCAATAAAGGTAAATTACCTAAAGTAAGATCTTTTAATGCATTGCTATTCAAGTTTAGTTTAGTCAAATTGACTAGTACGCTAACATCTAATCTGGTGAGACCTTTGTTACATATTAACTCGAGTTCCGTTACATCAAGGTTATGTGTAAACAAAATTTGTAATAATGGTACATCAGCATCCTGGGCACCTATACCACCAGGTCTAGATCCACCACAATATTTTGCAACAGTACTTATGCGCAGCTTGTCTCCATTACGTTGCTTGCTCCATTGTCTCAGTTTCTCTAGGCCATCGTCCAATTGTGCCAAAGAATAATGCTCCCGCACTTGTTCTCTTACTTGCATGACTTGCGCCTCATCATCAAAATCAATTACGGCAAAACATCCATTCAGAAAAAAGATAGATGTACAAATCCTGATAAATAACATTAGACCACTCCTAAAAAAATCGTGACGATAACACAAGACCATAGCCACATCAACTCCCTAGTGACCAATGTCTAATTTTCACGGGTTAAATACCCAAATCTTTTTAGTGGATACAAATTATATTAGATGATGACGCAAGAAAAATGTCCTTCATAGCCCGTTAAAATTATAGGAAATTTAGGCCACTAAAGCATCGTACTACTTATTCATTATTCTGACAAACAGGACAATAAAAGCTAGATCTTCCCTGTTGTACAATCCGCCTAATCATACCTTTACGACACGACAAACACAGCTCATTTTCCCTGTTATACACCTTGAATTGATGTTGAAAATAACCCGTTTCGCCATTAACTTGGGCATGATCTCGCAAACTTGAGCCTCCTGCTTCTATTGCTTTGGTAAGAATATCACGTGTTGCCTGAACCAATGTATGTAAAGCTTGCAATGATACTTGCATTGCTGGCGTATTAGGGTGAATTTTTGCTACAAATAGAGCTTCACACACATAAATATTACCTAAACCTGCGATAATTTTTTGATCCAATAAAGCTGTTTTAATGGCTTGTGACTTTTTACAAAACTTTTTAGACAAATACTCGGCATTAAAATCACTAGCAAATGGTTCTATCCCTAGATTAATCTCTTGTTCTATATCACGGTTCTTAACTATTTTCATAAATCCAAATCTGCGAGGATCCCTAAACCTTATCTGTGCACCATCAGAAGTTTCAAAAATCACATGATCATGCTTATCATAATCTTTAGGTAAACTGATCAAAGGCAATATAGCTACTCTTCCAGACATCCCAAGGTGCCAAACTAAACTATAGTCATGGTTAACAATACCAACAACAATATACTTACCACGCCTATGGACAGAAGCAACAACTTGATCATTTAATCGCACACAAAAATCTTTAGCAAATGCAAAACGTAAATTATTTCTTCTTAGGGTGACTCTCTTGATGGTCTTATGTTCTAAATATGGACTAATGCCTCTGCAAACAGTTTCAACTTCTGGTAATTCTGGCATAATACTGTACTATGTCTTACATAATAGTACTAACATAATGAAAGAATTAAGCAACAAATTTGGCTTTAAAACCGTTACACCACAAGAAAAAAATACTCTGGTAAACCAGGTGTTTTCTAGTGTTTCTCATAAATATGACCTCATGAACGACATTATGAGTGCGGGGATACATAGATTATGGAAAAAGGAATTAATCAATAGTATCTCACCCTACGATGGAATGTACCTAATTGATATGGCTAGTGGTACAGGCGATGTATCGCAAAGGTTTTTGAAAGAGTCTATACAGAAAAAACACTACAAATCAAAAGTATGCATATGTGATCAAAATTACGATATGTTACAGCAAGGACAAATGAAAATAATTAACTCGGGAATTACACAAAATATAGAATTTGTTTGTACCGATGCCACAAAGACTCCTTTTACAGACGATACTTTTGATACCTATACCATATCATTTGGTTTGCGAAACGTCACCCATATAGAATTAGCTATACAAGAAGCATATCGTATTTTAAAACCTGGTGGCAAATTTTTGTGCTTGGAGTTTGCAAAAATTAATGCTGGCAAACACACAAATCTGCTAAGAAAAGTTTATGATTTTTACTCTTTCAATATCATACCACAAATGGGTCAAATTATAGCCGATGATAAACAATCGTACCAATATCTAGCCGAAAGCATAAATTTATTCCCCGCTCAACAAGAACTGGAACAAATAATACAATTATCAGGATTCTCTAAAGTTTCTTGGCGGAATTTAACTTGCGGTATAGTTGCTATACATACTGGGATAAAATTATAATATTGTTGCACAGTTTCGCATCACCATATATATGTCACTGAACAAATGTAGGACATAAAATTACATAACAAATAAATGTCAGACTAGAGTCTAGACTTTTTTTACACACTTATGTATAAGTAGTTGATACTGAAGGGGTTGTGTTGCATGAAAGTTGATGAAAAAACCGTCTACAATGTAGCTAATTTAGCTAAAATAGCGGTGCAAGAAACAGAGGTAAAAAACCTACAGAGTGATTTAGCCCAGATTTTAACCTGGATTGCACAGTTAGAAGAAGTAAATACCACCAATGTGAATATAGAAGGCACCGTTCATATAGCCGAAACTCCACAAAAACAAGATCAAATCAATGATGGTAACTACTGTCCCGCAATACTAAGCAATGCCCCAGCACAGCACCTAAATATGTTTTCTGTACCAAAGGTGGTAGAACAAAATGACAAATAACTCGCTAACTAATTTAACCATTGCCCAAGTACGTACTGGTTTAAAAAATAAACAGTTCTCTGCTAAAGAACTGGTACAAACGCATTTGCAAAATATTGATGACCAACAAGATTTAAACGCATTTATCACCGTTACCAAAGAACATGCCCTAAAACAAGCAGAAGTAATTGATAAAAGAATTGCTAATTCCGAAGAATTAAGAAAGATGGAAGGAGTCCCAGTAGCGATCAAAGATCTTTTTTGTACAAAAAATACAAAAACTACTGCAGGGTCAAAGATATTACATAATTTCATCCCACCATATGAGTCAACAGTTACCGAAAATTTATGGCATAATGGTGCCATTATGCTTGGCAAAACTAATCTAGATGAGTTTGCTATGGGTTCAGCCAACCTCACTAGTTACTTTGGTCCTGTTAGTAATCCATACCAAGATAACAGCCAACCAGAAAAAATATTAGTTCCTGGTGGCTCTTCTGGCGGTTCTGCTGCTGCAGTTGCGGCAAACATATCCGTAGCTGCTACTGGTACCGATACAGGTGGATCTATAAGACAACCTGCATCATTCTGCGGCATAGTAGGAGTCAAACCAACCTATGGCTTATGTTCAAGGTGGGGAGTAATTGCGTTTGCTTCTTCTCTTGATCAGCCTGGACCGATGACAAAAGATGTAAAAGACGCAGCAATCATGTTACAGGCGATGGCCGGATACGATTCCAAAGATTCTACCTCTCTTGACTGTACCATCCCTGATTATGAATCCTTACTTACCGGAAATATTAACAACCTAAAAATTGGAATACCAAAAGAATTTAATATGGGCGACGTAGATCCAGAGATTGCAAAATATTGGCAATCAAGCATACAGCAAATGCAAAATGCCGGCGCTAATATCGTGGAGATTTCAATGCCACACATGCAATATTCACTACCGACCTATTATATTTTAGCACCAGCAGAAGCATCATCTAATCTAGCACGATATGATGGGGTAAGATATGGACTACGTGCACAAGATGCCAAAAACATTGATGACCTTTATCGTCGCACCAGAGGAGAGGGTTTTGGTGAAGAGGTTAAAAGAAGAATTATGATTGGTACATACGTATTATCAGCAGGATATTATGATGCGTATTATGTCAAAGCTCAAAAACTTAGGCACTTAATCAAGGAAGACTTTAAACAAGCATATCACAAAGTTGATTTGATTTTCACACCTACAACTCCGACGACCGCTTTCGGCACAAAAGAAAAACAAAATGACCCCATTACTATGTATATGAACGATATACTAACGGTACCGGCTAATATAGCTGGCTTGCCCAGTATGTCTGTCCCCGTTGGCTTATCCAACAGTGGACTACCTATAGGAATGCAATTTATCGCACCAAAATTACAAGAAGCTTGTATGTTAAATGCAGGGTTATTCCTAGAGCAAAACTGTAATTTTAAACGAAAAGATTAAACACCAAGGATCATTATGAGCAACAACGATAATCTTATTCAAGGCAACACTGGCTTGTGGGAACTGGTAATTGGCTTAGAAATACATGCCCAAATCCTATCTAAATCAAAATTATTTTCGCGCTCAGCAACGCAGTATGGCGGTGAACAAAACACACAAGTATCCTTCATAGATGCTGGCTTTCCTGGTATGTTACCGGTAATAAACGAATTTTGTGTAACACAAGCTATAAAAACAGGTTTAGGAATTAACGCCGACATCAACCTGGTCTCTAATTTTGACCGTAAAAATTACTTTTACCCAGACTTACCGCAAGGATACCAAATATCGCAATTCACTACTCCAATCGTTGAAAATGGCTATATAGACATTGACACTGCTGATGGAAAAACCAAAAGAATCAGAATTAATAGACTACATTTGGAACAAGATGCCGGTAAAAGTATACATGACCAACTTGAGGATAGCAGTTTGATCGATCTTAATAGATCAGGTGTGGCATTAATGGAAATAGTTTCAGAACCAGATATTCGCTCTATAGAAGAAGCACAATTATATGTAAAGAAAATCAGATCATTATTGCGTTGCTTAGAAACATGTGACGGTAATATGGAACAAGGTAGCATGAGAGCAGATATTAACGTATCTCTACATAAACCTGATGAACCATTTGGCACCAGAACAGAGATCAAAAATGTTAATTCCGTAAGATTTATGGGACAAGCAATTTCATACGAAGTAAAAAGACAACTGGAAATACTAGAATCCGGACAAGAAGTAACCCAAGAAACAAGATTATTTGACCCAACACAAGGCATCACAAAATCTATGCGTTCAAAAGAAGATTCAGATGACTATCGTTATTTTCCTGATCCGGATCTTCCACCGTTAGTACTTACTAAAGAAAGAGTGGAACAAATAAGAGCTTCTTTACCCGAGTTGCCAGAACAAAAAAAACAACGCTATCAAAACGAATTATTATTAAATTCATATGACTCGGAAGTATTAACAGCTGAAGTAGAAATTTCTCAATTTTTTGATAAATCACTGCATATCTTAGAAGGACTATGCGGTGAAGGACATATAAAAAATGTCAAATTACTAGTCAATTGGCTTACCGTAGAACTATTTGGTCTTCTTAATAAAGAAGGCCTTAATATAGAACAATCAAAAATATCGCCAGAACATTTAGCAGAATTGGTTTTTTTGATAATCAAAGGTACTATTTCTGGGAAAATAGCTAAAACTGTTTTTGTTACAATGTGGGAAACAGGACAAAATGCTAATACCATTGTACAACAACAAGGTTTAGAACAGATAAATGACAATAGCGCTATCGAACAAGTGATAGATGATATTCTTAATAATAATAGTGATAAAGTCAGTGAATATAAATCTGGTAAAGAGAAAATGTTTGGCTTTTTTGTAGGCCAGGTTATGAAACAAATGAAAGGTAAAGCCAACCCACAAACTGTTCACGATATTTTAAAGCAAAAATTGAACTCAGCGTAAGATAGTTTATAAAGAATTTTATGGATCAACACCAAACCCTTGTGCTAATTTTAAAACAACAGAATCAATATGGTGATCAATCCATAAGTGACTAATTTATTTAGTTCACAAAATTCTCATGGACTCAGATCTAAGGTTTATACAATTGATAAACACCCAGCACTGGTGTTACTTTCTTTTCTAGCAAATTTTGCTCTTCAATTATAACTGACACAGATGAATAGGTTATAAAAGACCGCACCGCCATATGGATTTGTTATCTTTTCTATCTCAGCACAAAAAAACCATTCCTAAAACTATACCTTTTGTGAAATTTTGCACACAAAACGTAAAAGAGATTAAGTCCGGCCATTAAGCATCACCGCTTAAGCAAGTAATGGTTTTTCTAAAACCTTGTTTTATTAATCCAACACTGTGTTCTAGATTAGAGTCGAAAAGGATTGCCTTAGGTTGGGAATCTATTTTTATATATTTATTGTTTTTGTTTTTAATAAAAAATTCGCCCCCCTCACAATTAGAGTCGTATATTGTGACTAGAGAGTATTGATAATCAGACGATGACTCAGAATCTATATGTTTACTTATAAATCCGTCTTTTGCTAAAGTATGTAATTGCATTCTGTTAACTTTTGTTTTCTTTCCAAATACATTAAATAAAAATGAATTTATTTTGGGCTCTACTATGGCTGCTATATCTTTATGGTTTTTGCTTGCACCTGGAACCTTTAGTCTCGCAATTTACATTTGCAATTCTTCGTCAGTATCTCCTACAACAGGTTCTTCGTATACAATTTCTGCTGCAATTTTTTTAATATTATCCCAATCGCTAGTTGTTAAAGATAGTTCTACCAGAGAGATAATGGCATAACCTTCCTTGTTTATTTGCTCCCTTATAACTTCATTCTGAATTCTCATCCTTTCCCTCTTTGCTTAAAACAATCATTACAACATAATCAATGACAAGGTAAGTATTTTAATACTCCCCCCTTATAAACAATGATTAAAACAGTGCTGATCGGTATAATAAACTAAATATGTGACTCTACACAAATACATCTAAGGCTGCTACAATCCAGTAGTAAAAAAGTTTATGCCAAGCAACACAAGGATAAAAATAGTAAAATAAATACTAAGAAATAAGCCACTTAACATTTATATTCTTATAAACATCAAGTGGCCAAACAGATAAAATTAATAATTATGAATCCATCAACTGTATATGAACTGCTGATTGCTTACCTTTTTCAGTAGCAACTTCATAACTAACTTTTTGTCCATCATCTAAACCGCGCAAACCAGCTTTTTCAACAGCTGAAATATGAACAAAGATATCACTTCTTCCATCTTCAGGAGCAATAAACCCATAACCCTTAGTTGAATTAAACCATTTAACAGTACCTACCGCCATTTAAAACATCCTTTTTTATATTTGATAACTAAAGTCGCCTAACTTTTTTACAGGACTTTCAAATTTTCCATATTTATAGTACCGCAAAAGTAAAAGGTTTCTCTAAACCTCGGCCAGGTTACTGAAATTATATTTTGATTGCAACCTTAAAATACATTCAACCGCAAAACAAAACAAAGCTCTGCATAAATCTTACTACGAAAACTATGAAGATATTAATGCATACATTCACACTTTATTCCCATACCTAGAACTTTTTGCCAATTATATACGGCAAAGTTTTTATCATTGTCATTATGCGCTACTATCATTCCTAACGGATAGTTTTTCCCTATTATACCAGAATTAACAGCAATACCATCAGAGTAAGTAGATCCTTTTTTCTCTATTGTTGCTACATAGTTATGATTACCTAATCTATTGTAAACTTTCAGATTACTATTTGCTTGATTTGAAAGTATAATGAATCCTCCACCACAAGAACATTTATAAATCGCTAAACCTTCACGATCCTTAGTAATATCATCTTTTTGAGCAAAAATATCTAGTAACAAATCACCTCGGTCTATATCGGCATAATATTTTAATATCCCCCTATCTTCATCTGCCATATAAACATAACCATGCTCATCATCAGCTACTATCCCTTCTACGAATCCCTGTATATCTTGTCCTGCAAACTTTCTAACTAATTTTCCATCAATCTTTCCTTGAGTATTAATAAACAATTCGAACTGATGAATATCATGCCTATTAAGCTTAGAACTAACGAAAACATAGAGTTTGCTCTTATTTTTATTATGATACAAACCTAGGCCATATGTTTGTTTAATAAAACCACTAAATATTCTAGAGGCCGTAATCTCTTTCAGATTACCTGTCTCACGATTAATTTCAAAAATCTTTATGGTATTATTCACCCTTTCACCTATAACAAGCAAATCACGAACAACTCCATCTTGCAAAATAACATTTTGCCGAACATCTAAATTAACCGCCCTTGGAACAGGTACAAAAAACAAATGATTTCCTTGCATATTCCAAGCATATATCCCTCCTGTTTCTAATTTTTTATCATTTCCAAAGATAATTGATTTTTCCGAATCAGTAGGATGGACCCAAATTGCTATATCATCTGCATCCCCAGGAACTGACGTTGTATAAAAATCTGGGTAAACAGTATTGTTTGATAATGATGCATAATCTGCACCAATAGCACAATTAATCAACAAACAAATAAATAAAACTAACATTGATGCCTCCCTGTTTTGCCAGCAAGAAAAACTTATTACCTTGCCACATTTAGTAAGTACTACTAAATTTTAATAACTTAACGATTATTAATAGTACACTAAGTTAGCATATTATAACGTGATTTGCAGTATTTATTCTTGTACATGGTGTATGCAAATTATGTACCCAAACAATAATACTATTAATAATTTTTTATTGTTGTGGCTATTGATACAAATTATCAGAGTCAATCAGCGCCAAAAGCATTAAATTTACTATAGCAAATGAAACTGATACACCTTCACTACTTAACTTTCTCTCTTTAACTACGGAACCATCAGCGATATAGAAAAAATTAACTCTCGTTAGCATTGCATAATAAAATCCTGTTATCTACAAGCAAAGAATAGATCCCTGTCACATTGCCTGCAGATAAAAACTGTCCCAACACAAATCATTAGAAAATTTTATAGAAGAACAATAAATAATTTAACACTCTTCAACAGTTATTAATACTCCAGCCATCATCACGATTACCGCTCCATAATAACAGAAAAACTAATAATATTTACCCAAATGACATGCGAATCATACAATCACAATGCGATAAACTGTATATAATTTAACCGATCACAGCATTAAAGATTGTTTCACGTGAAACAATCAGAAACTTAAAGTAACATAAGAATATTATTGTATATCATCAAGGATCAAACGTATCCGGAAAATCAAATTGTCGTTATTTATATCTTAAGAAAATTATTCATAAAAACATCTAAATCATCCATACTATTAAAATGGATCTTGATCTCTCCACCATTATTTTTGTTTAAAGTAACTTTAGTTTTCATACGCAATATTCTTGTGATATCTCGCTCTATACTGGCAATGTCTTCATTAATCTCCATATCGTGACTTAATTTGATCACGGTACCTTCTGTAGCTGATTTGCCATCAGATTTATTATCAACCTTCTTTGTTTTGCCCTGAATATTAGCAACCAAAGTCTCTGTTTGACGAACGTTCAAATTATCACGGATCACTTCTTGTAAAACTAAATCTATCTGCTTACAATTTATTAAAGCCCTGGCATGACCAACCGATATTTTGCCACTAGCCAATAATAATTGGGCCGATTTAGGCAAATTTAACAAACGCAAAATGTTAGCTACATGACTTCTGCTTTTACCTACTATCTGCGCTATATTCTCCTGGGTATAATTAAATTCTTCTATTAACCTTTCATAACCGTTTGCCTCTTCTAATGGATCTAAATCATGACGCTGCACATTCTCAATAATTCCATTAACCAAAGCTTGCTTGTCAGTAACATCAGTTATAATGATTGGAACTTTCTTTAGGTTCAAATTTTTTGCTGCGCGCCATCTTCTTTCACCGGCTACAATTTCATAGATAGAATTATTGTATTTATCTTTTTTACTACTTTTCCTGACAATAATAGGCTGTAAAATCCCATTTTCTTTAATGGAATTGGATAACTCTAGCAATTCTTGTTCATCAAAATTCTTCCTTGGCTGCATCCTACCAGGTTGCAATAAGTTAATCGATAATGTAGTAATACCACCACTTGAATCAATTGAAGAGGATAGATCCTGATCTCCAAACAATGTTTTCAACCCTCTACCGAGAGGATCATTAACGTTATCATGCTGCGACATTATTTTCTCCCTGTTTACCAATAATTTCCGATACTAACCCCATATACGCAAGAGATCCTGGTGATTTCACATCATAAATCAACACTGGTAAACCATGGGAAGGTGACTCAGAAACCTTAACATTCCTAGGAATAATGGTCTTAAAAACCTTTTTACCCATAAACTTTCTAACATCGCTGACCACGAAATCACACAAGCTACTCCTTGCATCATACATCGTTAAAACGGCACCCAGTATATCCAGATAAGGATTAAGATATTTTTTAACATTATCTATCGTTTCTAATAGCTGCTTTAATCCTTCGAGTGCGTAATATTCACACTGCAACGGTATTAAAACAGAATGAGAAGCAGAAAGGGCATTAACGGTTAACAAACTTAGTGCAGGCGGGCAATCTATTATAATATAATCATAATCATTTTTAATACCCTCTAGGGATTGTTGCAAACAATATTGTTTATTATGTACATTTGCAAACTCCTGATCAAAAGCGGCTAAAGACGGCGAAGAACTAATTAGGGACAAATTAGGAATTGGAGTATCTAACAAACATTCCTTAATCGACTTATGCTTCGACAAAACCTCGTACACACCAAAGTTTTCCTGAGTATTATACACCCCCACTCCAGTAGAAGCATTGCCCTGAGGATCAAAATCTATCAACAAAACCTTTTCATCCACTGCTGCCAAAGCTGTTGCGACATTAACAGCAGTAGTAGTCTTCCCCACTCCACCTTTCTGATTTGCAACTGATATAACTTGCATCATGTCTCCTAACTAGAATAAAGGCCTAATATCACTAACTCTCAAAATAACAGAATCAATTGATGTTATACTACCTTTTTTCTGAAAAGTCATCCCCCAACATTTTAAAGCTTCATTTATTTCATAACTGTAGTTTTTACCTTTTAAAAACAAACAACAGCCATCAGGTGATAATTTTTGATAAGATAACGATAAAAGATCAGATAAAGATGCCAAAGCTCTCGACACGATTACATCTACTTTGTCATCAAAATTATTAATATCTCCCTCAAAAATATGAACAGACAAATCTGCCTCACGGGCAACACATCTTAAAAAAGATGCTTTTCTACCGTCACGCTCTATTAATATTATGTTACGACAACCTAAAATGGACAAGATCATACCAGGAAACCCAGCACCAGAACCAAAATCAACAATTTTTGCATTTCTATCATCAATCAAATCGATAAGTTGGGCACTATCCAAAAAATGCCGGCGATAAACATCATCGATACCAGAACGAGAAATTAAATTTATCTTCTTTTGCCACTTCAATAACAAGTTATAATAAATATCAAACTTCTCTAATGTTTCACGTGAAACATTTCCACCAAGATACTCCAGAAATGCACGCTTATCTCCATGATACATCTATTAAGAATTCATAGATTCAAAAAAATCTGCGTTACTTTTACTCTGTGATAATTTACCCAATAAAAATTCCATGCTATCACTTACCCCCATAGGGTTTAGAACTTTTCTTAGAATCCAAATCTTCGACAACTCTGATTTATCTATTAACAGATCTTCTTTTCTCGTACCAGATTTATTGATATCAACCGCAGGAAAGACTCTTTTCTCTGCTAATTTTCTATCCAAGACTATTTCTGCATTACCAGTACCTTTAAACTCTTCAAATATTACCTCATCCATACGAGAACCAGTCTCAACCAATGCTGTTGAAATAATAGTTAAAGAACCACCATTTTCTATATTACGCGCGGCACCAAAAAATCTCTTTGGTCTTTGTAGGGCATTAGCATCAACCCCTCCTGTTAAAACCTTACCAGAAGAAGGAATCACTGTATTATAAGCACGAGCAAGACGGGTAATATTATCTAATAGAATAACCACATCCTTTTTATGCTCTACCAATCTTTTGGCTTTTTCTATGACCATTTCTGCTACTTGCACATGCCTATTGGCTGGCTCATCAAATGTAGAACTCACAACTTCCCCATGTACAAATCTTTCCATATCTGTAACCTCTTCGGGACGCTCATCTATCAATAATACTATCAAGTGAACATCAGGGTAGTTCTTTTCTATAGATTTTGCGATTCTCTGCAACATCAATGTTTTACCAGAACGAGGAGGAGCTGTAATTAATGCCCTCTGTCCTTTACCTAAAGGCGCAACTATATTAATCACTCTAGTCGTCAAATCTTTATTGTTAGGGTCATCTACTTCCAGATTGATCCTATGCTCTGGATAAAGAGGTGTAAGATTATCAAAATTAATCCTATGCTTGATTTTATCAGGCTTTTCTCCATTCACCTTATCGACCTTATTAATAGCGAAATACCGTTCACTATCCCTCGGAGATCTCATTGTCCCGACCACGGTATCTCCCGTCCTAATACCTAATCTTCTAATCTGATTCGGAGAAACATAGACATCATCAGGCCCTGGCAAATAATTTGCCTCAGCAGAACGTAAAAAACCAAAACCATCCTGTAATACTTCCAAAGTACCTTCACCAGTAATTGGAATATCTTGCTCAGCCAACTTCTTTAAAATAGCAAAAATAAGGTCCTGCTTACGCAAAGAACCAGCATTTTCTACTTTATGCTCCTCTGCTATAAGCAATAGCTCTTCTGGAGATTTTAACTTTAAATCTTTTAAATTCATTAGTATTCTACTCTAAGGTTAGGTTTGATGAAATTGGACGGCCACTAAGACTTATACAACTAAATTGGTTCTAGTACAATAAAAAAATAGAGCATGGCTCTATTTAATACTCACCAAGTAAATGTTATGTATAGATAGAAAAATAAATATACATTTTAAGTAATTGGTACTGTATAATGAAATAAACATTAATATGATTATTTCAAAGTTAATAATTTAAGTAGGACATTAATGCTATGCGTAACGTAGTGCTATATTTCTTGGCAATAACAATTAAAGTGCAGAACCTTGCTTACTGCGATTCTTTAATAAAATACAATGATCTAAAGGATATATTATCTTCCACCCCTAAATACATAGTACGCGAGCAAAGAAAAAACTATCGTGCCCACTCTGGTGTTATCCCTTATACAATATACAAAGGCAAGGCATATATCGCACTAGGCAAAGAAATTGATGTAGAGGAATGGTCAGAATTTGGTGGTAGAAATAAACAAGATGATCCAAATTTTCTTGCTACGCTACAAAGAGAACTATATGAAGAAACAGCTGGGCTATATATGTTACCACTAGAACATTTACGTTCTACAAATACTTACTATATTTACAGAGATAAAGCAGACAAAAGAACTGAAGTTGTATATGCATTTGTATTAATGCAAAAAATTATTACGGCAAAAAAATTTAAAT
The DNA here is from genome assembly GCA_965204765.1 of Alphaproteobacteria bacterium. GTDB lineage: Bacteria > Pseudomonadota > Alphaproteobacteria > Caedimonadales > UBA9215 > CBDBFG01. The sequence continues at coordinate 130,313 of CBDBFG010000004.1, forward strand.
TTGCCAGAAAACATAAAACTAATAAAGCTTTCAAAGAAAAGACCGATATAATGTGGATAGATGCTCAGTCTTTATTAAACGTCATTCGTAATAAACGTTCCAAACCAAGATCTATATTAATCTCCTCTATAAGATCAAAGAAAAGAAAGATAAAACTTAGAAAGTTTTTTATGATAGATCTTATATATACTAAAGAAATAAGACCAGTACTAAAAGCAATAATCAGACAATCAATGGCAAAATCCAATTTTCCAAGGGCAAAGAAAACTTAAAACATAAATACTGGAACAAAAAGATTATTAACTTTGGAGCATTTCTACGACGGCAGGCACGACCTCAACTATGTGTAGCTTCAGATTATTTATACAAATATAAATTACCAGAATCAGCAAGCACCAAAAGCATCGAATTTACTACAGCAGGGGAAACCGATATGCTTTCATTACTTAGTTTGATCTCTTTCACTACAAAACCATCAACAATAGAGAAAAAAACTAGCTTACCGTTAGAATTGCATAATAAAATTCTATTATCTACAAGCACAGGGAGGTCCAAGCCACATCGCCTGCGGATAAAGACTTTACCCAACACAATTCACCAGAATCCTTATGCAAACAAACAAGCTGATTATCCAAATTTACCAAAAACAAGTATTGTCCAGATAACACGGGAGTCTTCACACTACCTATAGCCTTTTGCCATACAACTTCACCTGAGGATATATTAAATACCTTCAATAAACCACTTTTACTTACGACAAAAACCTTCTCTCCACTTATTACAGGCGTCGCGATGATATGTGATATATCGCCCAGAGGATCAAAAGAAGATGCGTTATCCAAATTACCAGACCAAACATGATCACCATTATTATGACGCAAAGCGTAAACCTCGCCAGAAGAATAAGGCACTATTACCACATCATTATTAATCACCGGATGAATGCCACCCAATAGCCCCAAACCTTCTATTAAACCAGAATGATTCCACACATTTCGGCCATCAGTATGATCTATAACCTCGATCTGATTATTAATATTAACTACAAAAAAATAATTCCCAAAAACCAAAGGAGCAGCACGAACGGGAGCATTTAACTTGAAAGACCTTGTAAGACTACCACTATTAGCATCTATTTTTAATACATGAGCATCCGCAGAAGAAACAAAAACACTACCATTATGATAACTAATACCTCCAGCAACACCTTTGGCTTCAACATTGGCCTTGATAGACCACAATCTTTTTCCATCCTGCAAATTAAGACAAGAAACCAAACCATTAGAATCCATAGCTACAATTTTTGAATCAAAAACTATCACACTATTAAGAATTTTTCTTCCACTACTAACCCCTGCTCCTACTGAAACTTTCCAAATTCTGCGCAAATCCTTATTCAACTTGAAATGACCATTAGAACGGTTAGACCATTCACGATTAGCCAACGGCGCTGGTAAAGTCACTGTTTTAGATGAATTAATTTGAGCAGCAAGCCCAATATCGTTTAATACAATAGAGTTCCGTTTCCCCGATAAAGGTATTTTTTGCTTTTTTATACAAGAAGACAACAGAACAAGGGACAGCAAAAACAAATACTTCATGACAATCAACTATACGGTATCCATCAAAGCCTTAGCGCGCAACTTTGATCCATCAGAAAAATTTTTACCCTTTAATATACTCAACCAAATATCCCGTGATTGGTCTTTATTATTAAACTTTAAGTGAACAAGAGCTTTTAACTCTAATGCGTAAGAATATAACAAGCTATTTGTAGGTATTTTACTTAGTTGCTCTAATATTGACAACCTATTATTGGAATTAATCTTTGATAACACTGATTTAATCAAAGCTAATTCACGATAAAAACTACTAAAAGAGTGATCCTTCACTATATTGTCCAATAATTTGCTATTTTTACCGCTCTTTACTGCCTCAAATATTCCCAATAATTTGTAACCACCAGAGTATGTATTCACTACCTCAGACAAGTCTCCCTCTAAACCAGAGGAAAGCTGTTGTGCAAATCTTTCATAAAGCAGTGTTTGAGAATGAAGCTTGTTTTGCTGATAATTATGCCAAAACAAATAAATAGTAATGAAAGATAAAATACCTATAAATATGGACACTACCCAATTACCATATCTACTCCAAAGACCTAATATTTGGTCTCGGCGCACATCTTCTTTTACTTCTTCTATAAAATTATCATTCATTATCTAACATCTAAATCCCAGCATCGTATTCTAACTTCTCTCATATCAAATAGCAATGCTTTTTTTATATCAATATCACTTCAAACAGCTACAAAACATTATAATCAAAGCAAACAGTTATGCAATCATTAATAACATCAATTTTATGCGTCTTGAGTAACTACACATTGTATAACCTACAACAAGAAAATCAAATATTACTAATTACCAACAAATGTTTTATACCATCTCTCAACTGAACATGTTATTTAATATAAGAAACACAAATTGTTATAAGAAACCAAGTAATAAATATGAAAATTTTACCCCACGATCTGAATTCACCCAATAAAAACTATAAAATTGACAATGTATTACAAGGGTTAGAACCATTTGTGATATATGAGCTAATGCGAACTATTACCACCCAAAACACGCAATATAAAGACTTATTATTTGTGGCAAAAACCTCGGAATCTTTGCATAGCATAGAACGAACATTGCAATACCTTCTACCAGAAATCGACATAGTAACATTGCCCCCATGGGACTGCATGCCATATGATATAATTTCCCCGCGTAAAATTATATCCAGCACAAGAAATAAGGCCCTATATACATTACAACAAAAATTAACCTCAAATGTTAACCAACCAACTATTGTGTTAACCACAACATCTGCACTACTGCAAAAAGTACCAGCAATAAACTGTTTAAATATAATCAATCTATGCCTACAAATAACTGATATGATACCACAACAAAGTATCATAGATTTTTTGCTTAACAATGGTTATCACCGTGTAAGTAACGTACATGAACCATCAGAGTTTGCAGTAAGAGGAGATATAATAGATATTTTTATTCCTTCTTATCAGCACCCACATAGACTAAACTTATTTGCTGATAAAATAGAAGATATCAAAGAATTTGATGCTTTCTCACAAAGATCATTACAAAGAAAAAACACCATCGAAATAATAACACTAGACGAAGTAGTCTTGAATAAATCTTCTATTGCATTATTCAAACAGCGCTACGGTAACCTTTTCCCCAAGGGTTTATCACAAGATGAACTATATAATAGCATTGTGCACAACCAACACTATAGAGGGATGGAGCACTGGCTACCTTTATTTTATACAGAAATGGGCCACATAACTGACTATCTACAACAACCGTTAGTTTTATTTAACCAAAATTTTTATCCGTCATATCATCACAGATTAAACAAGATCCAAGAATGCTATAACGAGAGATTATCCCTCCATAAGAACAACAATAGTCCAGAAGGGTATAATCCCATTGCTACTAATTTAATGTATACAAATCTAGAGCAGTTAACAAACACCGCCCAAGCTTTACGATTTATCGAAACCTCAGAGTTTATATCCGATAATAATAACACACACACTGATTATCAAGAAATTCCCAAGTTATACAATAGTGAACAAAAACTACAAGAATTCCTTTCAGAACAACAAGGCTTACAACGGTCTATACATATATTTTGCACGACAGATCACAAAATAGGGGTCATAAAAAGAATTTTAACCAACTATGGCATACAATTCAAACTGGTTAACTCTTATCAGCAATCCACCACATTACCGATTGATATTGTTAGAATACATCATTCCCAACTGGAAAAAGGATTTACTACAAAACATGCTGTATTTATAACCGAACGAGATTTCTTCCTACCAACCATCAAGTCACCTAAAAATAAACAATCTGATTTGATCATGGCAGAATCCTCAGACATACAAACTGATGATCTGGTGGTACACAGAACCCACGGTATTGGCAAATACGAAGGCTTACATCACATCAAAATCAATGACAAAATCCATGATTGTATAAAGTTATTATATTTTGGTGGCGACACCATATATGTACCAGTTGAAAACATCGAACTGGTATCTCGTTATGGCAAACATAACGAGAATATCAAACTGGATAAACTTGGTAATGCAAATTGGCAAGAAAGAAGAGCAAAAGTTAAGAAAAAACTAGAAGATATAGCGGGACGATTAATTGCAACCAACGCTAAACGACAAACCACCAAAACTAAATTGTTTCACGTGGAACAAAAATTATATAATAAATTTACAGATAGTTTTCCATTTGTAGAGACAGAGGATCAAACAAGAACTATCCAAGATGTTATTAGTGATTTATCCTCTGGCAATCCTATGGATAGACTAATCTGTGGCGATGTAGGCTTTGGCAAAACTGAGGTAGCAATGAGAGCTGCGTTCATTGCTGCTATGAATGGTGCACAAGTAGCCCTGGTTTGCCCCACAACGCTGTTAGCAAGACAACATTTTAATAATTTCCAAAATAGATTTGCCGAATTTGGACTAACAGTAGAACAACTATCAAGACTTGTTAAAACAAAACGTGCCAATGAAATCAAACAAGAATTAAATAGTGGCTCAGTTGATATAATTATTGGCACACATTCCGTTCTAGCCCAGAATATTAAATTCAAAAACCTTGGTCTTTGTATCATAGACGAGGAACAACATTTTGGCGTTAAACAGAAAGAACGACTAAAAGAAGTAAAAGATGGTATTCACGTATTATCACTAACCGCCACACCAATTCCACGTACCTTGCAACTATCCCTTTCTGGGGCAAGAGACCTAAGCATTATCGCCACCCCACCAATAGCAAGATTGCCCGTTAAGACTTTTGTCACTAAATTTGACTTTGTCGTCGTCAAAGAAGCAATACAAAGGGAACTGGCACGCAAAGGACAAATATTTTATGTATGCCCTAAAATAAAAGATTTGGAACATGTGCTGCAAAACCTGCTCAAAATAAACAAAACATACAAAATATGTATGGCACATGGTCAAATGCCATCAACAGAACTGGAAAAAATTATGGATCAATTTTCCAGCAAAAAATATGATATTCTATTAGCTACTAACATAATAGAGTCGGGAATAGATCTACCCAGTGTAAATACTATCTTTATTCATCGAGCAGACATGTTCGGATTATCCCAACTTTACCAACTACGTGGTAGAATAGGGCGCAGCAAAGAACGGGGCTATGCTTATTTAACCATTCCTGATCATGCTACAACATCTCCACAAGCAACAAAACGATTAAAAGCAATGCAAACCTTAGACACATTGGGCGCAGGATTTAAGCTTGCCAGCTATGATATGGATATAAGAGGAGCAGGCAACCTATTAGGCCAAGAACAATCAGGACAAATAAAAGAAGTTGGTATAGAGCTATACCAAAAAATGCTAGGAGAGGCAGTAGCGAAAATAAAAAAACACGATACTCCATTAGTTGAAGAATGGAGCCCGCAAATTAATTTGGGCATAGCTGTATTAATACCAGAAAACTATATCAAAGATCTGGCTGTCAGAATGTCTATTTACAGAAGAATGGCAAGACTAACTAGTCAATTAGAAATAGACAACATATCCGAAGAATTAATAGACAGATTCGGGCAATATCCACCGGAAGTGGCGAACCTCTTAACCATCACCCAGCTTAAACAACAAGCACGCGAACTATATATTAGCAAAATTGATGTTGGCACTAAAGGCGTCGTTGTGATATTTCACGCACAACACAAAATGACACCAGAAAAAATTATCAACTTAACACAACAACATGGTCAGACCATACAACTCTATAAAGAAAACAAAATATTATTTCGATATCAATTAAATAGCGATGCAGAAAAAATATCTGCTGCACAACACACCATCACGACAATCACACAACTATTAGAATCTGCTTAATTTTTCTCTATTACTTGTAGCATATAAGTAGTAAATGTAAATTAATCAAAATTCTAACCACAGTATTGCGAGCATTTTACATAATAATACCGGCTATATTGGCAAGCAGAGACCATAACTCCACCTTACACTGCAACAATGAAATAGCAATAATTAACAGATATATTGTATATACAAAACGCATATACCTTCTATAATGATTAAGTAATGAAGGAATATACTATGTCATGGATTATAGAAATCATAATCGAGTATATAGCAAACGATTTGCATATAAAATACCCTAGGATAATATGGGCAATTGTTATCATTGTACTTCTTATACCAACAGTTTACTGGGCTATATCTTCAACATAAAAACACCATAAAATATAAGTAACCATGCAATATATATGTGAAGTAGATAATTTTTCAATTCAACGTGCTAATATAGAGCTGTTTCAACCTCTATCATTTACATTATTATATGGTCAGTGCTTAGAAATCACTGGAGACAATGGTATAGGCAAAACCTCCTTGTTAGAATCATTCTTTGATAACTCTATAGCAAAACTAGGCACTGCGAAATATACGGAAACTCCATTTTATCTATCTGCCAAACCTCCTATTGATAACAAGATAACCGTAAATAGAAACATTATTTTTTGGAGCAACCTTTACAACGCTGACCAAAACATAATTAACGATGCCATTAATTACTGGCATATCAAAGCATTATTAGATATGCCTATTGCTAATCTTTCTTTAGGGCAACTACAACGATTAAATTTAATGCGATTAAGCATCGTAAAAAATAAATTTTTGTTAATAGATGAACCCACTATATCCTTGGACCAAAAATCAGAAAAACTATTCTGTATCTTTATAGCAAAGCTATTACAAAATAATCGCTCTGTGTTATTAACCACCAACAAAGGACTATCCATAGGAAAAACCATAACCTTGCAATTTTCAAACAGGGTTATACAACAATGATGTTTTTTCATTTCTTAGTCAGAGAGATAATAAATTTTTCCAATAAGCTGTACCTAGCAATACTACCACTATGTTATTTCTTTTTAGGGTTGTTTTGCTACCATTTTTTATTTACCAATCCTGTAGATATTGGATTCTTCTGGACAATTTTCTTATTGAGCTCTGCATGCTGGATAGGTAACATTATAGTTCCGGATCAAAATTCTGGAATGTTAGCAGAGATTAACCGAGTATACCCGAATATATACCTATATCTAGTCGCAAAAACAGTTGCATTTTTAACAATATTGCTAATACCTAACTTTTTTTGCTATATAGCAACACTATATGCATTGAATAACCCCATAAATTGGCTTGCTACGCTTCTGGCACTGTTACAAATCTCTACCGCAATATCCTCACTTTACATCTTAATTGACACACTAATTTGCCGGGCGCAATCAAACCAATTAATTGGTATAATAATACCTATACCCTTTATAATACCGTCGTTAATATTTACTACTTACTTTTTACAAACAAATAATACAACTGTACTTATGACGGCCATCAGCTATACCGCATTCCTATCGTGCTGCACAACTGTCCTATCGTACAATATCTTGCGCAACAATTAACTTTATTAACCTTGTGTTACCCCTGTCCGCTATCACCAAATGTTTCACGTGAAACATTGCTAACTTTTCCTTTAAACCGATAATATAAATAGGCTTTTTCCCTCTCAGGGCCAGAATCTCTTGCAAGGTAATAAAACTATGGTTGTTATAATGATTAGTTTTGCCATATAACAAATCATTGCTGGAGCTATCAATAATAGCTACAACTTTATTAGCATAAAAAGGAACCGTAGATATTTTCTCAAAATCCTTAAACATATAAAGATTATCATATTCATCTTTGGGCAAATATTGCAACAACCTTTTAGTAGAATAGAGGTACGCTATTTTAGGCATAATATTTACAGCAGTTACAACCAATACAACTGACATTAGCGCCCCAGATAGCAGATCTTTATATATATTGTTTTTCCCATAGAACGCAAAAATACATTGCAGAACCGCTATCCCCACTACCGATAACACACTAACAGATGGCACCAAAATCATATATTGCGTTAACCGCGGAAATATCACGCTATATTTTATCACAATTATATCACACACAAATAAAGCTATCGTACCATTTAAAATATACCGTTGTATCTTTGCTAGATCATTCATCTGCTGCATGCTATCTACTATTAGCAATATCAAAGGAGGCATTGCTACTACTATGTAATAATTAGCCTTTGCTTTAGAAATAGAAAAGAAAATAAACGTCACCAACAACCAGATCCATAAAAATACAGTATAATTATCATCACGCTTTGGTAGTTTAAAAATTTTGGTAACATAAAAGCACCAAGGGAATATATATAATATTATTCTAGGGATATAATAGTACCAATTGCCCCGATAATAATCACGCGGCTCTCTTAGATCTAGAAAGCGCAACAAATGTTCATTAATAAAATAGAACCATGAAAAACCAGGATCCTTTATAGCAGCACAAATGTGCCAAGGCACAACAAACAATAAAAACAACAACATACCAATAGGATCAAAGAAGGATTTTAATAAATTAGCCCTATTGTCATGTAATAAAATAAAACTTATACCCACAATGAAACCAAGTATTATTGCTGTCAGCCCCTTAGTGAGAACCGCCATAGCTAAAAATACATAAGATAACCTGAGCCAAAATAAAACTTTACTTTCAAACCAATTATAAAAACAGATAAAACTTAACGACAAAAACAACGTGAATAACACATCAAAATAAACCATCCGCGCAAACACAAGAAAACCGATACTAGTGGCAAACACAACTATGTTAACTATACAACTTTTTATCCCCCGATAAACCAAAGCAAACAAGGAAGTGACAATAACTAACATACTACCTGATATAGCTGTAACTACTCTTGCTGACCATTCTGTGACACCAAATAACTTATACGATAGAGCAATAAACCAATACAGTAACGGAGGTTTTTCTATATACGGCACACCATTTAGCGATGGAATAATAAAATCACTTGTTTGCAACATTTCACGAGGAATTTGAGCATACAAACCTTCATTATTATTGAGCAAGGGATAATAATCTAAACCATAAAAAAAACCGGCATAAATAACAATACAAGCTGCAATAGTAGTAACAATATAAAGAAACATTTTATTTTGCATGGTCTTTAGCAATCAGTTTTTTTAACTCTTGTAATGCATCATCAAGTCTTGTCTTGGGATCATCTGCTTTCACTATAGGTATAGAATTACTGTTAGATACCTGATAATTACTACCACTTACAAAAGTAACCGGCTTTTGCACAATCTTTACCTCAGCAACAGCATCATACCCCAAATAAGTATTAATTTTTTCTATAATGATATCTTTACCATGTGCTACTAGCAAAGCATGACCCGGATTTACCGCTATCACAACAAATCCAATTCCGCTGGACCCTTGCTGACGTGAAACTTTTAACGGTTTACAAAAAGAAGCAAACTGCTGTCCTACTATTTCTTCCCAATTCATAATTAATTGTATGGAATAATTGTACTTTTTGGCAACAGGCTTAATAACTCTAGTTAAGATATGTTTTATAGAGCGCATTAGTTGTGATAACGCCTTGCTACTATACAAGATCCGCCTGACCGGCCAATGCTTTGACATAGACGATCTGCATGACTATGCTCCAATACTCCACCATAAACACGATAACGCACTCCCTTTGGTTTGCCTAAATCAACTTTTACTATTTTTAACGCAACCTTACTTAATGAGGAATATTGCTTTTTAATCCTTTGCATTTCTTGCCTAGCGATTGTTTCTGTTGGGAAAGAGCCTAACTGTACATAATACTTATTGTGACCCTCATTTCTACTAATGTTCTCATTGGTTTGAATACTGATAGACGGCTCTTGATTATTCGCCCTTTGTTTTACTATCGCTAAAGGTATTTTACTGTCCTCAACCTTAGGAGCACTAGCGTTATCTTTTATAGAATCAAAGTCTTGATGTAATTTTTCCTGTGAAATCTGGGGAAGGGGGGTCTCAGGAGTAGATAATATACTCCTATTATTATTTTTATCATATTGATGGTCATCTAATTCTTTATAAAAAGTCTTATCTAAATGAGGAATATCTTGATCATATTCCTTTTTTGGGGTCTCTTTGAAGTTATTTACAGCTGTATCGGGCATGATAATCGGCAACTCTTGCTCTACAGCGTTATTTATCGATCTAAAATAAAAAATGCCAACAATACCCAGCGCAAACAACAAGAATGCTAAGCTTATTTTAATATAGAAATTCATTTTCATAATTATATATGCCATTCCAATAGATTTTTTGCTTCTATCATTTGAGTTGCAACAATCCATCATTACTATACAGTTAGTAATCATTTCCTTTTAAACTACAACAATATTCTCTATCAATATATTTGTTTACATTTCCTCTGTAGGAGTAACACCCAATACCTCAAGACCAGATCGTAATACGGTAATCACCGCTAAAACAAAAGCAAAGTTTTTCTGAGTTTTGCTCTTACTAGATTCATCTATAAACCGTAAGCTTAAATTATCGCTACCTTTGTTCCACATACTATGAAAACACCCGGCAAGCTCACTTAAATAGTAAGTAACCCGATGCGGTTCATACATACTAGTTGCAGATTCTAGCACTCTTGGCCATTCTACTAACTTTTTGATTATTTCAATCATTTCATCCGCATAGTCATTACCATACGACAAATCTGCTAGCGCACTGTAATCTATGTTAATATCAGGAAATAGGTCAAGTATGTTACGCCTTATGGAATGACATCTGGCATAAGCGTACTGTACATAGAATACGGGATTATCTTTTGTTTGTTCCAACACTTTAGCAAAATCAAAATCTAAGGCAGCATCATTTTTTCTAGAGACCATCATAAACCTCATCGCATCTACACCTACCCGAGAAATAGCATCGTCTACCGTAATAAAGTTTCCTAGTCTCTTTGACATCTTAAGCGCTTGCCCATTTTCAATAAAACGCACCATTTTACACAAAATAAAATGCAAAGACACACTCTTATCACTTAATGCATTTACAGCAGCAGTAAGGCGCTTTACAAAACCTATATGATCCGCCCCCCAGATATTCAATAAAATTGTATTATCCCGCTGCATTTTATCCAAATGATAGGCTATATCACTGGCGAAATAGGTCCAACTGTTATCAGACTTCTTAATAGCCCTATCTGTATCATCACCAAATTCGCTTGATTTAAACAGTAACTGCTTACGAGGCTCCCAATCTTCATCCGAAAAACCTTTTGGCTTCTCTAGAACACCATTATAAACCAAACCTTTCTGCTGCAGATCGTCTATCGCTTGATCTACTTTGCCCGCCTTTACTATAGCAAGCTCAGATGTAAAAACATCATGATGTATATTTAACTTGGCTAAATCTGATTTAATCATTGCCATCATCTCTGTAATGGCAAATTCTTTAATATCCGCCAACCAATCGTGTTCCGGTAAGTTTACATAACGATCTTGTACTTTTTTTGCAAGCTTCTGACCTACCACAATCAGATAGTCGCCCGTGTATTCTCCGATTTCACTTACATCATGGCCTAGGGATTCTAAATACCTTTTGTATACTGATCTTGCCAAAGAATCGGCCTGACCACCTGCATCATTAATATAGTACTCTTTAGTTACCTTATAGCCAGATTTTGCCAGTAAATTCGCCATAACATCACCTACGATAGCGACACGGCAATGCCCTATATGCAAGGGACCAGTAGGATTAGTCGACACATATTCTACATTAATATTTTTTCCTTTACCGCTACTTGAATGTCCATAGGTTTGATGATTAGATAATATATTTTTTAGCTGCTGCAACCAAAAATCAGCGCTTAACGTGATATTAACAAACCCTGGCCCTGCAATATCCAGTTTACTTATTGCAGGATTCTTACCTAATTCTTCGACATATTGATGCGCAATGTCCATTGGCTTCATGCCAACAGCTTTGGCTAATACCATAGCAACATTGGTTGCTATGTCACCATGGGATAAGTTCTTTGGTGGTTCTGCAACTATTTTATTTATTAAATGTGCTATTTCAGAATTATTTGTAAAAAAATTCTTTTTCTGTAAGGAAATAGTAATATCTTTTATCTCTTGTAAAAATAGTACAAAAATGTTCATTATATCCATCTACTTTGAAAATATTTGCATACTATACTTATTTTTTGGCATAAGTAGAGTATGATAAAAATTATTTAGCTATAGGAAATTTATGTCAACATCATATGTAATGCAACATAATAGTGATTTCAGTGACACTATATTTATCACAGAAAGTGCGCTAAAGAGATTAAAACACCTACAGTCGCACGAAAAAAAACCCTTAGAATTTTGCGTCAGAATATCGGTATTAAGTGGTGGCTGTTCCGGATTCCAATATAAATTTGAGTTTATCAACGCACCGATACAAGATGATTTAATATTTATGTACGATGGCATCAAAATAGTTACTGATACAACGTCATTTCAATTAATCAAGAACGTTACCATAGATTATGCACAAGAATTAATCGGCGCAGCATTCACACTAAGAAATCCAAATGTCGAAGGATCTTGTGGCTGTGGAAATTCTTTTTCAATCTGAAATATAAGGTATATTAGTCATGACAATAATTGCAACTTGGAACGTTAACTCGATCAGAAGTCGGATTAACTCTTTTAAACATTGGGTCAAAGATAGAGCTCCAGACGTAATACTGTTACAAGAACTTAAGTGCCAACAACATGATTTTCCACACAGTATAGTTGCTAACTTAGGATACAATATAGAGCTGGTCGGACAAAAATCATATAACGGAGTAGCAATCTTATCAAAATTTCCCATAGAGGACGTTATAGTTAAAATACCTGGTTACAATGACGATAACAATGCACGCTATATAGAAGCATTTACCAATAATATCAGGGTAGCATCAGTCTATGTACCCAATGGTCAAGAGGTTGGATCTGAAAAATTTGTCTATAAAATGAATTTTATGAACCACCTGACAGAACATGTGCAAAATTTACTACAAAACTATGAAAATGTAGTAATTGGCGGAGACTTTAACATTGCCCCTACTGAACAAGACGGCCATAACCCTGAACGGTTTAAAAAAAACCAGATATTATGTAGCACGCAAGAACGTAATAAGATGCAACAATTATTAAATTGCGGTTTTGTTGACACGATACGAATAAAATATCCCTATATAATAGATAATGGTGCAGTATTTACCTGGTGGGATTATCGATCTGGCTCCTTTTCCCACAATAAAGGCTATCGCATAGACCATATATTGGGATCGAGTAATGTAGCAGACCTATTTACAGATTGTGGCATTGATCGACACATAAGAGAAGAACCAAAACCATCAGATCATGCGCCTGTATGGATAAAATTGTAAATACTTTGAACAACCATAACCAAACATTGCACAAAAAAAACAGATTAGTACGCTGAACAAGACATAATTTATACTTGGTATATAATCTGGCTGCTAAGCTCTATTTCTGGCAAGAATACTGATTAATTTTAGCCCTATCTAACCCGATTATACCAAAGCTTATGGAAAATTAAGAACATTACATCATTTGTCGGCACTGCAGTTCTTGCCTGTTTAAGACGTAAGACGTATGGCGTAATTAGTGAAAGTAACTAATGCCCATAAACAAGCAAAAACTAATCTTCTTTTAACGATGCTGATTTCAGCTTATCATATAGCTTATAATGCTCAAACACGCGCTTAATCTTTGGGTTATTACCTGTATCTTCATCTATATTTTTATGCCATAAAGATTGGTCTTGCGAATGCATTATGTACAAAAATTGTCCAACCTCACTGGCACTTTTTCGTATAAAATTACATTTTACATCATTTAACAAGGACATTGCCTTAAACCAAATATCATCAGCATTTGGCGCCAGTTCCATAAACAAATCCTCATTAGTAATATCTTTATGAAAACAGCCAGGAAAGTATAACACTCCACCTACACCTATCGGAAGGTTAAGCAATGAAGAACTAGGCAAACGTACCGTTTCCCACTGATTATAAGATTTTAACTGCTTACCGTCTTTGTTTTTAAAGGTTATCCTTGCCATATGGTGTGCATGTATACACCGTGGGTTCTTTTTATACGCGTTATATAACTCCTCTAACATATGGTTAGGAAACATTACATCATCATCAATTGTTACAATCAGATAGTCTGGGTATAACTTTAAAGTCGGGATCAATTTTTTATATGATTTAAGATCTTTACAGAATCTAACCTCCAGGCCTCGCTTTTGGGCTTTTTGCAACATTATCGGTATATTATCTTGGTTATACTCATCCTTGCTAAGCCATAATACAATTTTATCAGGCTTATACGTTTGTTGGAAAATACTTTCTATGACTAGATAAACATCACGCACTCTATGACCATAAGAAGTAAGTGATACAACCAATTTATCTTTAGCTTCGCTATTAGCCCTCACACCCATTTCATTACTTGTACGCGCTATATTAGTCAAATTCTGTTGTGCTACTAGAATTTCCATTTTGCCGTAGTTAAAATTAATCATATTCTTAATCTTACGCCTTGAGTCATAGTTTAATTGCATTAAAACTAACAAACTAACCGTGATTAAAAATAAGAATATTTTCTTTGCTAAATTATAATAGGTCATCGCATCTAAATTATTACAGAACAGATGCTAAGTTATATATCATACATTGTCAATACACGAAAAAAGCGTGAAATTCCCTGTATAATAGGAAAAATTATGAAAAAAAGGGGCTTTTGCGGCCCCTTTTAAAAGTAAATACTGTTATTATTATTATTAACGCTTAGAACGATATAGCCATACCAACTATAACCGCATGACCGCTGTTTTTACCAACAAACTTTTTATTTGCGTCGTCATGAGTTTCACCGTTTGTCTCTAACCAAGAAGCATCCAAATTAGATTTGTAATCAAACTTCACCGCTTCTCCATAAAGTTTTAAACCGTCCACAACGCGGTAGTCATATGTAACAGACCATACATCAGCTTTTACTGATTTATCCTTCATCATATTGCGAGTGCTGTTCAAATATGCAACAGAGTAAGCATGGTCACCATGTTTATAACCTACACCAACAGTGTATACCTTACCAGCATCGTTATCTTTAAGAGACCTTACTTCTAAACTTCTACCATTATCTAGGTATTCTCCACCTACCGAGAAGCCATTGTATTCAACCAAAGCACCTAAAGCATAAGACATGATGTTCTTTCTGCTTGCATCAGACAATTTGGCTTGCGCTCTTGCTTTACCAGTAACTGCAGTTGCAGAAAGACCTACAAACACATCATGAGCAAAAGTATTTTTATAATTCATACCGAACTCACTAATTGCTTTACCACCAGCGTCTTTTACACCCTCAACAGATTTATCTAGCTTAGCAGAACCACTGTGTTTTCCATCTGGCGTATAACTGTAACCAAGTTGTAGACCATTAAGCCTAGGAGTAACATAAGAAACCTTAGTGTAATCCTTCGCAACTCCCATTAAGTCATCACGTATCACAACACCAGTAGTTTCATTTACTACATTTTTGTACATTCCTAAGATACCACCAGTACCACCAATGAAATTGAACGCACCAACAGCCATAAAGTCAGTAACACCTCGGTGTACACCAGCCATAAACGTACCCCAGTTACCTTTTAGCTTTAACCTGCTAATTTCAACGTGGCTGTTACCTTTTTTAACATCTTTCTTAGTATCACCAGTGAAACTAACCAAAAAGCTGTATTCAAGGTTGTTCCATTCTTTACCAGTGCTACCCACTACATCACAGTTAATGTTAGAGCTATCGATACCAAAGTGACTTCCACCACCTTTATCTTTTCTTACTTCTTGCCCAAAACTGTATGAATTAAAAGAAAAACCACCAGAAAACTTAATATCAGGAGTCATTGCATTGGAATCAGACAACACTACTCCAGGACCCATGTCATAATTTTCTCTAGTCTTTATTTCTACATTTTTATTATCTTTTTTTTGCATCATCACCTTATCAGCGTTAACCGAGATAAGAGAACTTAATGCCAACAAGCTGTAAATGGTTTTATTCATAACTTCTCCGATTTTCAATATATACACCCATCCATTAGGGGTTTAAACATCACTAAATGGCAAACCATTTATCATATTCAACGCTCTTAATTACAAAACTGTTGCATAAAAGCAACAGTGATCACTAAAAAACACCTATTGCTCTTTGAAACACGAGCACTGAAAACTTAACTTAATATTGACAATAACACGGAAGAAACAATTAGGAAGTAACTATAAATGTTGCATAATTCGGAAAAATTTATATCCTTGTGGCATAATATTGAGTTTTGCCGTGATAAATATAACATTTCCAGATAACTCCACAAAGCAATTCACACAAGGAGTGACCGGGTTTGACATAGCTAAATCTATTAGTAATAACTTAGCTAAAGAAGCAGTAGTAGTACAAGTTAACGATCAGCTATGGGATCTTAATCGTACTATTCATAATGACTCAACCATAAAAATGATCACTAAAAAAGACACACAAGCATTAGAGATTATCAGGCATGATACAGCTCACCTACTTGCACAAGCAGTAAAACAGCTGTTTCCCGAAACTCAAGTAACAATTGGTCCAGCGATCCAAAATGGATTTTATTACGATTTTTACAGAGAGAAACCATTTGTTCTAGATGATCTAGCAATCATTGAAAAAAGAATGAAAGCATTGGTAGACCAAGATATAAAAATTGAGCGAGAATTATGGTCCAGAGATGACGCAATTGCTTTTTTTAACTCTATCGGTGAAAAATATAAAGCAGAAATTATACAAGACATACCTGCACAAGAAGATATTTCGTTGTATCGGCAGGGTGATTTTCTGGACCTATGCCGCGGGCCACACTTTATCAGCACCAACAAAATTGGTAAACATTTTAAACTAATGAAATTAGCCGGATCATATTGGAGAGGGGACTCTAACAATGTGTCGCTACAAAGGATTTATGGTACAGCCTGGGCAACAGAAAAACAGTTGAATGAATATCTCACCATGCTTGAAGAAGCAGAAAAAAGAGATCACAGGCGTCTGGGTAACCAACTGCAACTATTTCATTTGCAAGAAGAATCACCAGGGGGAGTGTTTTGGCACCACAATGGCTGGATTATTTATAAGCAATTGCGTAATTACATCCGCAACAAGCTGGAACAAAACAATTACTTAGAAGTAAACACCCCTATACTGGTCGATAGAAAATTCTGGGAAAAGTCAGGACATTGGGACAAATACAGAGAAAACATGTTTACTACAGATGACTCGGATCACAATAATACAATGGCGATGAAACCTATGAACTGTCCTTGTCACGTGCAAATATTCAAAAAAAGCATTAAAAGCTACCGCGATCTACCTCTACGAATGGCAGAATTTGGTTCGTGCCACAGAAACGAACCATCTGGCGCATTACATGGATTAATGAGAGTACGAGCATTTACACAAGATGATGCTCATATATTTTGTACCAAAGACCAAATAGTTGATGAAACAAAAGCTTTTTGTTCCCTATTAAAACAGGTTTACCATGACCTAGGATTTACAGAAGTAAGTGTTAAATTCTCTGATCGACCAAAAGTCAGAGCCGGCAGTGAAGAAACTTGGGACAATGCCGAAAGCGCATTACTAGATGCGATAAAAGCAACTGGGCTTGCTTATACATTAAACCCAGGAGACGGAGCTTTTTATGGACCCAAAATTGACTTTATACTTAAAGATGCAATTGGCAGAGAATGGCAATGTGGTACCTTGCAAGTAGATTTTGTCTTACCGGACCGATTAGATGCTAGCTATGTAGATGCCAATGGTGAAAAACAACGACCTGTTATGTTGCACAGAGCTATTCTTGGATCATTTGAAAGATTCATCGCTATCTTAATAGAAAACTACTCTGGTAAAATGCCCTTGTGGTTAGCACCCTTACAAGTTGGTATTGTTCCTATTGCCGACGCAAATCACGAATATGCCAATGATATTTATCAAACTCTAAAACGACATGGTATTAGGGCCAAAGTTGATACTAGAAACGAAAAAATGAATTATAAAATACGGGAATTTTCTCACAACAAAACCCCGATAATTTTTACTATAGGCAAACAAGAAGAAGAGCAAAAAACAGTCAGCATCAGATATCTAGGCTCAAAAGAACAAAAAGTTATTGATTTTCAAGCAGCTTTAGAGGACATTAGGAAGAAGTGCCTAGCACCAACAGATGTGGCCATTTAAGTTTTAACCAATGCTAATTTGTAACAACTATATTGTGCGCAAACGGGTTGTATAACGGTAAAAACAAACAATAGAAACACTTAATGGCTAAATGTGTAAATATATAGATAGGAGGATAAAATCCGCAAGACAAATGCTAACACCGGTAAAAAATACGGACCAAGAGTAAATAAAGACATTCAATCCCTGACCATTAGGCTAATAGATCAAAATGGTACTATGGTGGGAATAGTAAACATAGATGATGCCCTAGAACGAGCAAGTGCATCTGCGTTGGATTTGATCGAAATATCTCCTAACTCTGAACCTCCTGTTTGTAAAATCATGAGTTACGGTAAATATAAATACCAGGAACAAAAGCGACTATCAGAAGCAAAAAAGAAACAAAAAACCATCGAAATAAAAGAATTGAAATTCAGACCAACCATAGAAAAAAATGACTATCAAGTCAAACTTCGTGCCGCAAACAAATTTATCGATGAGGGTAACAAAGTGAAATTTTCTATGCGCTTTAGAGGAAGAGAAATGGCGCATAAAGAAATCGGCCTGGATCTTATGCATAAAATAATCGAAGATATGAATGAGAAAACAAAAGTAGAGTTTGCACCCAAAATTGATGGCAGACAAATTATGATGGTTTTATCTCCGGAAACAAAAAAATAACCTCTTTTGCACCCATTAACGAATGTGAATATTGGCCATTTATACACTGCAAGATTGTTGTAGTGTATCAGGTTCGCATGAAATCCCATCTTAAGGTATAACTTGTTAGCAATATCGTTTTGTTATGGGGTATTAACACTGGCACCGCACGGTAGGTAAAAATTAGCGCTTTTTTACTTTTTTTGGTAACAATTAATCACTACTAAAGCATCAATCATTAGTGAACCAGGATAATTGATACATACCTTAAGAAATAGCCAACATCCATATCATAATCAGAATAAGACTATATGCTTAATTGTTGTCAAAGCGCTGCGCTACATAGTTTACATGCAATGATTATTAAACTTAAAAAAGTAAGGATTTACTTCACCAGTTTCATTGCATTAACAACCCAACTAGGTAATATATTTAGAAGCCGACTAACAACATGATAGAATATTGAGTTAGTAATACGTAACTTATTTTTACCAACTTGCTTTATAACATATTTAGCAAATTTCTCTGCCGACCAAACAAATGGCAAACACCCCACCAAACCATCCGTTTTTATTGGGCCAGCATAAACTGTTAAAAATTTTATTTTTGTACCATAATACCGACGAGATAGACCTTCAAACGCTTTTGCAATAGCAGATTTAGAAGATCCATAAGCAATACCTTGGGCCGGTACAAAAAATGCATTCACAGAACTAGTCACTATGAATTTAGCATCATAATCATTGTGCAAAAAAGGTAACCACCCAGAGACAAAGTTTAATACTCCAAAATAACTAGTAGTGAATATTTCCCTGTGCTTACCCGGCACAAAAAATGCATTCACAGAACTAGTCACTATGAATTTAGCATCATAATCATTGTGCAAAAAAGGTAACCACCCAGAGACAAAATTTAATACTCCAAAGTAATTAGTAGTGAATATTTCCCTGTGCTTACTAAGATTAAAAATTTTATCGTCTTCAATCGCATCTATCCCTGCTATGTCCGCATTCAAAAAGAATAAGAAGGTATTATACTCTGTCTTACCATATTTGCTATTATTGATTTAACACTGTTTTCATCGGAGACATCACACACGTAAATGGTGAAACTGTTAGCGCAAAGTAGTAATGTCCGGTTTAACCAAAGTTAAAATGTCCGCTTTTATAATAACAGAGTAACTAGTTATTATATTCTGACTTATGTAAAATTAACTTCCTAAAATCCTATCGCTAATCAAGCTTTATACATATAGTACTTTGCGAATATCGCTAATAGATCAAAAGTGTCACGAGTGTTGCAACAGTAAATTAACACCCTTTCTTCTCATCCATCATGCACTATAGCATACGGCAAACAAACAAATCAAAGAAACTAAATTGCCATTATACGGCGGATACCGCTTACCAAAAACATCTGGACATTTTTCTTATTATTTGGTAGATGTTTCCTTATGAATCTAAACAAAAAGCACGATAAATCTCAAAGTTTTCAGGGATGGATTATAGTTTCCTGTGCTGCACTATTTTACTTGTACCAATTTACTATAAGGGTATCGCCCAACGTCATGAATGAAGAGCTAATGGCTGCTTTTTCCATTGATGCAATAGCCCTAGGCGGCGTAATCAGCCTATATTACTGGGCATACACAGCTATGCAGTTACCTCTTGGAGTAACCATGGATAGACTAGGGCCAAGGGTATTTTTATGTTCAGCATCCTTTTTATGTGCAATTTCATGTTATATATTTGGCCAGGCTGGTAATGCTTTCGTAGCTGGAATTGCCAGATTTATGATGGGGATGGGATCTGCGTGCGGTTTAATAGGCACCATAAAACTAGGCACTATATGGTTAGAACCAAAACACATAGCAAAAGTCACCAGCTTAACTATATTATTCGGCACTTGTGGCGCAAGCATAGGTGGATCTCCTATGAGGATGTTATTACAAAAATGTGGTCTAAATCTTACTATGTCTATCCTTAGTGTTATAGGACTGATTATAGGTTGTATATTATTTGTTGTAATTAGAAACAATCCGCCAGTAGATCATCATGATGAAATACCAGATTTATACGCTAACAGACATCCCAGAATGGACATATTAAAAATTGCTAAAAACCCTCAAGCATGGATAGTGGCACTATATGGTATGTTAATGTATATACCAATAACATCTATAGGAGCAGCATGGGGAGTATCATTTGTAGAACGTGCATGTAATACCAGTGATGCTACTGCTGCCTCTATCGTATCCGCAATGTTTTTTGGTGCGGCAATTGGTAGTCCTGTTTTTGCCTTGACCTCTGACATCATTGCCAGTAGAAAACTACCCATGATTATAGGATCGATTACTACATCAATAATCTGGGCCTCTATATTGTACATAGATTGTATATCCACCAAATGGATGGCCGCGCTATTTTTTATAGCTGGAGTAATGTATACCGCAAAGTGTTTAACTTTTGCCAGTATTTGCGAAGTCATGCCAAGAAAAATGAGTGGCATATCTATCTCTTTCATAAATATGGTTGTCATGTCCGCAGGAGTAATTATTAATCCAGTTATAGGGTCATTAATACATTATCATTGGAATGGAGCAGAAATCGTCAATAATATTCCTTTATACTCTCTTGCTGATTATAAATTTGCACTTTCTTTGATACCTATAAGTTTAACAATATCAGGAATTATTCTATTATTTATGAAAGAAACTCATCCGCAAAATAATATACCAAAAGAATACGGTTCAGTTATAGATACAGATATCTTGTAAAACCGCATAATCTATAAAAAATTAGGACAATTTTTATTTTAATCAAGGTTATAAAGTAGTTTGATATTCGGACTTTTTATGCTAGAAATCCATACTATGATGATTTTATCGGTATATACTTATGTGTAGAATAGCAGTTGTTGGATGTGGACATTGGGGGAAAAACCTTATACGTGTGGCACATGAGTTAGGTGTGCTTGCTGCTGTATCAGATGTTAATAACCATCTAAGCCAGTCCTTTGCTAAAATGTATAACGTAGAACAAAACAGTATAAACGACATATGTAACAGACAAGATATTGATGGTGTGATACTATCTACACCAGCTCAAACACACTATGAAATTGCAGAGCAGATCATAAAAAGTGGTAAACATATTTTCATAGAAAAACCTATCACCCTAAACATAAAAGATGCTGAAAGACTTATTGATATTGCAAAACACCACAAGGTAAAATTAATGATTGGTCATTTGCTGAGATATCATGCCGCTTTTAAAAAAATGTTAGACCTTATAGATTCTGGAATTTGTGGCAATATCAAAAGAATAATTTCACGCAGGTTGAGTTCAGGTATTGTCAGAGATAACGAAAATGTTTTATGGAGTTTTGCACCGCACGATATCTCCATGATCATTAGGGTTGCCAACTCTCCAATAAAAAAGATCTCCTCTAATTCTCATGATATATTTGATAGAGGCATAGAGGACTGTTTTGAATCAAATATAGAATTTAAAAACGGTGTACATGCATCACTGGAAGTTTCTTGGGCCCACCCTCAAAAAGAACAAACTTTGTTTGTTGTCGGAGATAAAGCATCATTAATATTTGATGATCGAGAAAATTGGAATAAAAAACTAAAAGTAGTACACAACAACTTCGTTACACAAGAAAAGAAAGTCACACTGAACAAGGGCAAGGAAGAATATATAGAACTACCCGAAAGTGAACCTCTGGTGGATGAAATACAGCACTTTGTACAGTGCTGTAAGACAGACGGAGAACCCTTAACATGCGGTAAAAATGGTCTAGAGGTTATATCATTGCTGCACGATATCGAGTTATCGGTAAATAAAAAAAAAGAAAATACTAACTATTTTTCCCATCCATCTTCATATATTGACGATAGCGCTATAATAGGTAAGGACACCAAAATTTGGCATTTTTCCCATATCATGCCTAATGTGTTAATTGGAAACAATTGTTCTCTTGGACAAAGCGTTTTCGTCGCTTCGAATGTCACAATTGGAAACAATTGCAAAATACAAAACAACGTTAGTTTATACAGCGGCGTAACATTGGAAGATGGGGTGTTCTGTGGACCCAGTTGTGTTTTTACTAATGTTATCAATCCACGGGCAGAAATAGAAAGAAAAGACGAATTTTTAAAGACTAAAGTTAGGTATGGTGCCACTATAGGAGCAAATGCAACCATAGTATGTGGCAATGAAATAGGAAAATATAGTTTTATTGCCGCTGGATCTGTTATAACCAAAGATGTCCCGGATTTTGCCCTTGTAATGGGCGTACCAGGCAAAAGGGTAGGATGGATGAGCAAACATGGAGCTAGACTATCTAGTGATTTTAAATGCCCCATATCTGGCGAGATGTACGAGGAATACGAAAAAGATGGCAGTGTCTTTTTAAGGAATAAAAAATAATGCAATTTATAGATATTCAGGCACAAAAACAATACTTGGGCGATAAAATTACGACAGCTATAAATAAAGTGCTAGAACATGGGAAATATATTATGGGCCCAGAAGTACAGGAACTAGAAAGTGAATTATCCCGTTTTTGTGGAGTGCGCAATACTATTACTTGCGGTAATGGCACAGATGCTCTTATACTAGCATTGATGGCAAATAATTTACAAAACAACGATGTAGTGATATGTCCTAGCTTTACTTTTGCTGCAACTGCAGAAGCAATAGCTTTTTTAGGAGGTGTACCGTTTTTTGCCGACGTTGATGAGAATAGTTTCAACATTTCAGTAGATACCTTAGAAACAGCATACAATGAAGCACTAGCAAGCGGCTACCAAGTAAAAGGTATAATATCCGTTGATTTATTTGGCAATCCTATAGATTATGAGAGCATTATGACATTTTGTACCGGCAAGGGCATTTGGCATATTGCGGATGCTGCCCAGTCTTTTGCCGCAAGTTATAAAGACAAAAAAGTAGGGAACATTGCCGATATAACTACTACTAGCTTCTTTCCTGCAAAACCACTGGGATGCTATGGTGATGGAGGAGCTGTATTTACCAATGATGATAACAAAGCTGCAATCATAAGATCGTTGCGTATTCATGGCAAAGGTGAAGATAAGTATGATAATGTAAGAATAGGGATGAATAGTAGATTGGACACAATTCAAGCTGCTATATTGTTAGAAAAACTAAAAATTTATCAAGAAGAGATTGAAAAAAGAAACAAAGTTGCAAACACATATAATCAACAATTTGCATCTTGTACAGAAATTAAAACACCTAGTATAGAATCACATTCTCAATCGGTGTGGGCCCAATACACTATTAAATTACGCGACACACAAAGTAGGGATGAAAAAATTCAAGAATATAAGCAACAAGGAATTCCGACAGTAGTATACTATCCTAAGCCTCTACATAAATTAAAGGCATTTGCTAAATACCCCAAAGCAACAACTTTAATTAATTCTGAATACCTATCGCAAACTGTATTAAGCTTACCAATGCATCCTTATTTATATAAACAAAACCTACAGAAAGATTAAATATATGAAAGCTGTAACCGTAATAGGAACAAGACCACAATTTATCAAAGCATCTGTGGTTAGTAGAGAATTGAAAAAAAATAAAAAAATCAGGGAAATAATGGTACACACCGGTCAGCATTTCGATAAAAATATGAGTGATACATTTTTTGACCAACTACAACTGCCTAAACCTGACTACAGACTAAATATTAATAGCTTATCACACGGTGCTATGACAGGACGTATGATGCAAGAAATAGAAACAATATTGATGAGAGAAAAACCTGACATAGTGATAGTGTACGGAGACACAAACTCAACTTTAGCCGGAGCATTAGCAGCTAAAAAGTTACATATAAGTGTAGCACATATTGAATCAGGGCTAAGAAGCAATGATAGCAGGATGCCTGAAGAAATTAACCGTATTTTAACTGATAGAGTATCCGACATATTATTCTGTCCTACACCAAGATCTATTGCAAATCTCACTGATGAAGGATTTTATAATTTTAATTGTAAGGTTGTGCTGTGTGGCGATGTAATGAGGGAAGTGTCGGACTTATATAGTAAATTTGCAATAAAGCCCGAATGTATAACATTAAAAGAAGATTTTATTCTGTGTACCATACACAGAGAAGAAAACACCAAAAACATCGATAAATTAAAATGTATAGTGAATGCTTTAAATACATTGACAAAAACCACTAAAATAGTTATGCCTGTACATCCCAATACGAAAAAAATACTAAAAACAAATAATATAAAAATTGATTTTGAGTTGATAGATCCTGTTAATTATTTCGAAATGGTATATTTGTTGAAAAATTGCCGATTCGTCATAACAGATAGCGGAGGTTTGCAAAAAGAGTCATTCTTTTACAATAAAAAATGCTTAGTGCTAAGGGATACAACAGAGTGGACAGAGTTGGTTGAAATAAAATCGTCCTTTCTTGTTGGCAGCGACTACGATAGCATACTGTCCCACGCGGCATCTATAAATAGTTCGTCAGCATATAACAACCACAAAGTATTTGCAGAACAGAAGATATCTTCTCAAATAGTAGAAACGTTAATTAGTTATTTGGAGAATAAATATGAAGGTTTGTAAAGTAGTTTTTAACTCTGTTAGTAACGATACAAGAGTGCTAAAAGAAGCAAACAGTCTTAGTAAACTAGGATATGATGTTACTATAATTGGTATTGCGACCAACCAAAATAACACACTATTAGAATATTTTGATAAAGTTAAAGTAGTCAGAGCCTACTGGCAGCACAAATTGCATAAACCTAGCACTATATTGTTATTAGCACAATTATTACTTATAGGTGTTTTTCTAGGTCTACTGCACAAAGCTATTAATGCTTTAATTAGTATTGATCTGAACAGTATAGCAAAATATTTACGCCAATTAAATACAAGCTCTCTATTTTCTTTCGATGCCTTAATGTACTGTATACTCTTCGTTCTATTCATCTTTTTATCTCGCATTCTGATAAAAAAATTCAGTAATCGCAAAGAAATTTTCTCAAGACTATATAATGTGTATAGATTAGAAAATATCAAAAGTACGGTACAACACAGAGAAAAACTCCATGTATATAAAAGAAATGCAAGTAGCTATTTTCCCAAACTTTTTATCAGATATTTTAATTTGCAAAATTCAGCCAGTTTAAAAGGAATCAGAGTAAAAGAAGATTCTGTCACAAAGGTTCTTATTCAAGAGAAACCTGATATCGTACATGCGCATGATCTATCTACTTTACCTTTGTGTGTAGAGTATAAGAAAAAGTATAATTGTAAGCTAGTATTCGACGCTCATGAGCTGTATGATCAAATACCTCAACACATAAAAAGTAATGTGTGCAACAGGGATATACTACAAAAATATTCCAATCTTGTGGATAAATTTATTACTGTCAATGAGAGTATAGGTGAATATTACAGGAAATTTTACCCACAATTGCCTGAACCTTGTATTATAAGAAATGCCCAAAACTCCATTAAAAATTTAGTATATGATGGCAGAATGCATAAACATTTATCTCTAGATAAAACGAAAAAAATATTGTTGTACCAGGGTGGATTTGCAGATAAAAGGGGATTAAAACAACTAGTTGAATCAGTCATACACTTAGATCCTAAATGGGTACTGGTTCTTATAGGTTCGGGTAAGTATGAGAAAAAAATAAGAACTATAATGCATCGACACCAACTACACGACAGAGTAAAGATTGTTCCCAAACTTTCACAAGATCAGCTACCATACTGGACATCAGGAGCTTCTCTTGGAATTATACCTTATGAAAATGTTGCGTTAAATCACTGGTATTGCACACCAAACAAGATTTGGGAGTATTCCAGGGTAAAAGTACCTATTTTAGCTAATACTCTATATGAAATAGATAAGATTATCACTAAACATAGGATAGGAGTACTACTTAATTCTATTGACCCAGAAAATATCGCAAATACAATCAATAAAATGACCGATCGTGAGATAAATGCGATGAAAAAAAGATGTGAAAAATTTATTTCTTTGGATAATTGGGAAAAATATGAAAAAATTTTGAAAAAATGTTACGATGACATTAGACGCAATAACACTTGATATAACCATCAACCCTGAAATACCTTTATGTATTTTTAAAAAATTAGAGAGGATAAAATGATAGGGTACGTTTCATCTTTTATTGATATCATTATAAATAAATGGTTATGTTATAGGTATTTTGGGTTCATTTCTCCAACTCATTGGAACAATGAAAAAAAAGAATTTATGAAAAATTTATTAGCAGAACAAAACTGGAAACAAGCCTTAGTTTATCTTCAGGCACATAAAAATTATGACCAAAACGATATTTTTTTTAGGACATCGTATTATAAAATATATAATCAATTAAATGATTTAAAAAAAGCTGAGCAATATTTAGACGAAGCGATACAAATAAACAACAAAATTCCATCTATTCTATCAGCAAAAGGCGTGTTCTTGTTAAAACAAGGCAACTATCTCGAGGCATTACAATATTTTCATCAAGCTTCAGACCTAAGTCCAGAAGTTGCCTCATATTATGTATACACCTCTAGGGCACACAGTAAATTAAATGATTACAAAATGGCCATCAAGTACATAAACAAGGCCTTGAAACTATCTCCTGAAAACGTCAGTTGGAATAAAATACTACTCAATCTCTTGCTAAAAAATAATCAAAAAGACGATGCTCTAATAGCATGCAAAAAACTGATAGAATTAGAAGATAGTTACTACTATAAGAGTGTGTATAAAGATCTTACCATTCAGATAAATAAAAACACTGATGAATCATCACAAAATTATTATGACTCTGTTTTTGAACAATCTAAAAAATACAAGTTACCTCCTGAACAAACTGTTTATATTGATGTTTGGCAAGAAGTAATCAAACTGGTAAAAAAAGAAAAGTGTTGCTCCATTTTGGATTTGGGTTGTGGACCAGGTCAGTTTGCTTCGTATGTAGCACAAAAATTACCCAATGTTTCATACACAGGTTTGGATTTTAGCGAAAAAGCTATAGACATTGCCAATAATATGCATTCACAATATAAATTTATTCAACAAAAACTACCTTGCAACAACCTAGACAAGATCACCAATTTCGATGTTATTATTGCACTTGAAATTCTTGAACATATCAATGATGATTTACAAACGTTGCAAAATATCCCTACTAATACATTTGTTGTATCATCTGTACCTAACTTTTTTTCTTACGGACATGTACGTTATTTTTCCTCTGCACAAGAAGTGGAAAAACGCTATGGAAAATTCTTTTCCGACCTACAAATAAAGGCTATAAATTTAAATTCAGACAGTATTATTTGGTTAATGTATGGTTACAAAAATTAAAACTGTATTAATTTTAACGGAAACAGATATTGAGTATGACAATAGAGTAAAAAAGCAATTGCTACTATGCAAACAAAGAGGGCATAAGGCGCTTACTATCGAAATTAAAAATGTATTAAAGCCCTCGTTTTCTATGAAACTATCCAAAATCTTAGCAATACTAGACAAAGACGGCATCAATAAAATAAAAAACATCTTAAAAGAAAATAGTGCTTCTATGCCTATATTAAATCATAAGATTGAATTCCCTTTTAAACATCTAGAAAAATTCATTCATGATGGTATTGCAACAATTCAAAATATTAAACCAGATTTTATCATAGCTAATGATCTTATCGCAGGCGTAATTGCCATGACGTACAACAAACTATACGCTACTCCTTATTGGTATGACTCACACGAACTGCAAGTTTTTAGAAATTATAAAAACTCTTGGCTCAGGGCTTTAACAACGTATCATTATGAAAAACAAGTAATGAAAAACGCGAAAAAAGTCTCTACTGTATCATCACCGATAAAATTATATTATGAAAATTTGTATAATAGAAAAGTAGAAGTATACGAAAATAATTTTTTTCAAAATAAATCTATCAACAAATTGTCATACGAATCACAAAAAGACAACGTTCTTGTATATTTTGGTCATATCAATAAAGGAAGAGGAATAAAATATTGGGATAAAATCGCACAAACTATTAATGCAAAAAAAATTTTGATTTTCTCTTCAAGCGATTCACGTAACCATACAAGGATTATAAAACACGTAAAAACACCTGTTAAGTTTATGAAACCATTTACCAATATTGATAATGAGTTGGTGAGAGTTCTACAACCATATAATGTCTATGGTTTATGCTTAATAGAACCTGTGTGCCTGAGCTACAAAAATGCCTTACCAAATAAATTTTTTGAATATAAGACATTAGGTATACTACCAATAGTAATAAAGAAAACATATCTTGAAACAGTAGTGCAAAAAGACAAAAGAGGGGCTATATTCGACACTACCAGTTCACATTTAAGTACTAAGTATTGTAGTATATACAATATCAGTGGTTAGTATAATAATCTAAATCATCATCCCGTCTATCAGAGAACTCGACTTCTCCCAAAGTTTTAAACGAAAATCTTATCATAAACGTTACATTTGGCCTTAAGTCCTTGTGAGTAAAAAAACTTTTACTTAGTGTAGTACGGCAAGTAAAGCAATCGTCTTTATAAGTAACACCTCCTTCTTGTGAGAGTGCGCCCCCCTTACTTCCTAAGTTATTGATAGACTTGATATGTAGTGACCAATTGTTAGCCACCTGTGTACTAATTTTTTGTTCCATCTGTTCTAATTCTTTAGAGGCTATCTCCCTAGAAAATTTAATATATTTAACTTTGACTTTTAAAATAGGTTTTCCCACCCGTACAGATGAAATATTCTTTTTTGCGTAAAGTGATCTCTTTGAGAGCAAAGCATTATTAACGATTTTTAACCATTCTTTATATTTTAAATTTAATTTTATAACATAGTCTGACCTATCGTCCTGTACACCCAAAGAAAGCAATTGCCTTGATAGCCCGGTAAGATTATAAGATTGACCCACAAATATTGATGAATTACCAAAATACTTGGAATAGTAAGCTATTTGTAAACCATAGTTTATTCTAGAATAAGCATCTACCAAATCCTTGCCTATAATATGATTACTAGAAAACATATTTACATCATCAAACAAGGCAAAGCTAGCATCCTCATTAGGCATATGCACAGGATTACTATTTACCTTGGTAATGGTACAACCAACTACAGGTGCAACGACCATCCTACCTGAAGACAAATGTTTATATAAAGGGTACATAAATTTTACATGCAATTTAGGAATATACCTAGATACGGTACCTGAATAATCATTAGCACCCATGTCAAAATTACTAATGTAATACAAATCTCCTCTTAAAGATAACATTATGTCAGATACCACTCCACGATCATGAATCAAATTAGAACGCCAACCCACATCAGTAATCGCACGCTGTAAATTATGTCCTTTTCTTCTTTGCAGATTTAATACATTACCAGACAGAAAGAATACTCCATTATTCCATCCTGGTTTGGTAGACATATCAACACTTACGGATGGAATAATAAAAGGAGTATCATCCACGCTACTATTCTTACTAAGATCCTGAAAATATATACCTTCTAGTAATGTATAGTTTCTACCGAAAAACCCTTCTCCGAAAATTCTAGAAGTCAGGAATAGATCGTTATTATATCCAAGAAACTTATATTTTTTAAGGTATGTTTTATCGAGCACACGATTAAAATCAACACCTCCACGCCAATGTTGGTTAATATTAAACAACGCTATAGCTTTTAAGTGACCTCGGGGGGTTTTCTGTTTCTTTTCATTGGTCAAATAGCTATTTGTAAAACTGCTTTCAATATCTAAAAACCCAGAACAAAATTTTTGGTGATAACGTAATAACCCTATTAAAGCATCACGTGTATAAAAAGGGGTAACAGTTAAATCCTTATCCGTATTTATGGCCCAATAATAGGGCACACCAACAATAGCCCCCAAATCATTGGAAATTCCCAAAGTAGGAGACAGAAAACCACTACTTCGTTGTATATTGGGGCCATAATGTGATAAATAGGGGGTATATGCAATCGGCACACCCTTGATTTCTAATCTTGCATCGGTATGAACTATTTTATCTTTAACTTTATCCCACATTATGTGCCTAGATTTTACCTGCCATGTAGGCTGCTCTGAGCTTTTCCTGCACAATTTACAAGGGCTGTATACTACTTGATCCAACTGATGAAGTTGATCGCTTTTTTTCTCTAGTTTATTTGCCGCTACCAAGGACCCATCGGACAATACACCTGTGATTGAATAGGCCACACCTTGTTTCATATCCCCACTTAGTTTGAAAGTATCGCTAAAAAAAATGTTTTTTGAATCTAATAACTTTATATTGCCTTGTACCAAAATAGTGTCTTTTAGTTTGTTATAAAATAACTTATCTGCTAATAACCTTTGATTACCTCTGCTAACATCTACGTCTCCTTTGGCAATGATAGTATTATTTTGCTTATCGAATATGATCTCATTTGCTAGTATGTTAGCATTTAGAATGCTAGATAATTGCTTGGCGCTATTATCACTAGAATATAAAAATTTTATCGACAATACAAAAACCAAACAAAGATACACTTTAGTCATTTTACCCATCTTCAGAATACAATAATTTTGTTAGTGCTAAAAACATTGTGGCAATTGTAGGGGTCCAAGCCGCCAAAAAGGGAGAAATAGTACCAACATTGCCCATCGCATAAGTAACATTTCGCAAAAAATACAAAACAAATGCTATACCAAAACCCATAAAGATATAAATTACCGTATCACCCTTACGTACGGGTCTCATTGTAAAAGTAGCAGCCAGTATAACCATCACTGCCATCCATACACATCTAGACATTAACACATGCCATTGCATAAAATACTGATTGGCAGATAATCCAGATTTTTCCATCAGTTGTGCATATTTTATTACTTGATAAAATGATAAAGTCTTGGGGTCATAAAATGATTCCCTTAGGGTTTGCAATGAAAGATCTGTCGGTAACAAATATACCTCGTAGAATTTAGGGAAACCCCCATATTCTGTATGCCAAACTTGATATAATTTAAGATATTTTTTATCTAAATAAGCCATTTTAGCGTCAAAACGATCAATGAATTTTTCAGTCGTGCTAAAGCGATAAATACTTAGATTGTACAGCTGTCTTTTCTTTAAATCAAAATGCTTTGCATTAATAATGGAAGCTTTGTCATTATGATTTTCTCTAATCCATAAACCACTATTCGCAACAGAAAAAGGAGTGCGATTTTTATAAATATATATACTTTCTAAATTATAATATTTGGCAAGCATTTTTGAAAAAACAGGATTCAATACTATTAAATCAAACAAGCCTATCAATAAAGCCGAACACACCAAAGGTATTAACATATCCCAAATAGATAGCAAAGATGAACGCATAGCGATAAGCTCTTGGTTCTTATTCAATTTAAAAAACATCGTTATAGCAGAGAATAACACCATAAATGGCATCATCTCTTGAACATAATTGGGCAATCTATATATAAGCATCTTAGCGATCAGAATACTACGACCATCAACCTCTGGCACCCTTCTTAAAAGCTCCGCCAAATCAAACAATGCAAAAATTAACCCCAAAGAAAATAAGATAATACAAAACCAAGTTAGAAAATTTTTAATAAGATACTTAGATATAGTATATGTAATTCTCATGACGTAACTTTTATATTTTTATGAAAAAATAGTTTATACACATAAAATGCAGAAAATATAAGTATAAAACAATAGCAAACATCTATAAAACAATTGCTAGTAGAAGCATTATTTAACATCGAAATGATGACTAATTTAAACAAAAACATGGTGCTTAACGATAGCAGTATTTTTTTTATTCGTTTTTTCTTACGAAACTCTCCCAACAAAAATGTGGATCCGGCAAGCAATGATAAAGGGAATACTGTTATAGGGAGCAAAACTCTTTCATGAAATTCCACTTTGATTAATTTTTGATTTTTTTGTGATAGATGTTCATCCGGAGTATACAACAGCTCGGCCATAGAAAACTCATTCGGCCGTCTATCTCTTCTCAAAATTTTTGAGTTATTTACTTCTATACTATATTGCTCGAATGTAATAATCGATAGCTTATCATTATTATTCGTTTTGATCTGTTGTGAACCATTGAATAATATAAACTTTAGCCCCAAAGGGTTTTCTATAATTTGTCCTAATTCAGCAGTAATAGTAACTGGAGTAGTGGAACGATTGTCATATATTAGAATCCCCCGCATATCACCAGCTTGTGTTTTAGATTTTGTATAAAAAGTTACATTACTAAAATTGTTAAATACCCCGGGTTGTATCCATCGTCCCGTCAAATTATTACGAATTTCATTTTGCAAATCTTTGAATTTTTTTATAGATAATGGTTGTAAATACAGATTAAGAAAATACAAAAACATTAAGATAGCACAAGCAATAATCATTACCGGAGATATCAAATTAACATTAGATAAACCTAATGTGCGCATCGAAATTAATTCACTATCAGACTGTAGTTTGCCAAAAACAGATAATATCGATATAAAAAAACTTATCGGTAATATTTTACTTAAAATACCTGGCAATAAATAATAGGACAATTTAAAAAACAGGCCTAAAGAAAGGCCTTTGCTCATAACGTGGTCCAAAAATCGCAATGATTGAGTCAACCAAATAGTCACTAGCAATACAGAAGTTACTAAAAATGTAACATAGAGTATTTGTGTGAGTATGTATTTTCTAAAAATTACCATTTTTTTTATATGAGTTTCTTTTCATAATTGCTATATTTGCTTGCATTTCATATAAAAACATACATTATGGCCTATGTACAGTTATACATTACAATGCGTTATTTGAGAATCTGATATGAAAAAAATTTTTTCACTACTTTGTTGTATACAACTAACATCAATTTCATATGCCTCTATTGCAGCAATTGTCAATGAGCAGATAATCTCTACTCACGATTTAAATAGCAGAATAGAATTTGCTATATTATCTTCTGGCCTAGAAAACAGCAAAGAAACTAAACAAAAAATAACAGAACAAATCCTTAATGTTCTGATCGAAGAACAGTTACAATTACAGATCGCAAATAAATTTAACATCAAAATTGAACCAAACGAGCTTGACCAGGCTGTGCGCAACATAGAACAGCAAAATAATTTAGGCCCGGATGGATTGCGTAAATTATTCCGCAAACAAAAGCTTCCTTTTGGCATAATGCTTAAACATATCAAAGCATCGTTAGCATGGAGGGAATATATCAACGGTAAATACAGGAACACTATCAATGTTTCACAACAGTTGATTAATAAGAAAATTGATAATCGTAAACAAAACATAAAAGAAACTAGATATTTGATAAAAGAAATAGTTTTAAAACCTAAACATGCAGAAAAAAACGACAAAACTCTTGTTGATGCAAATGCCATAATCGAACAATTAAAATCTGGGGTTCCATTTAGTATTTTAGCGAAACAGTTCTCTAAGGCACCAAGCTCTATCTCTGGTGGTAATATAGGATGGACTACAGAATCAAGCCTGCATGCAAAAATTATTTCTATCGTTAAAAAGCTAAAGCAAAACGAATACTCTGAACCAATATTTGTAGATGGTAATTACCATATAATATACTTGCAAGATAAGCTTCTGCCAGGACAATTTGCTAATGCCAAAACTTTAGTTTCATTCAAACAAGTTAATGTTCCTATACCAGAAGATTTCTTTGAATTTGAAGTAAAGGAAATTATAGAAAAAACTTCTTCTTTAGCAAAAAATATCAAAAAATGTAGCACTGTAGAGAAATATATAGATAAAAAAGCCACAGTAAAAACTGTTGATAACATTGATGCCAGCAATTTGCATACAGAGTTAAAAAATATATTGTTACAAACAACTATAGGCAAAGCTACCAAACCTTTATTTACTGGCAAGGATGTAATATTTTTTGTTTTATGCAACAAATATGTCACCAATCCACAAGAGCCATCAAACGATGAGATCAAATCCATGATTATTTCAGAGAAATTGAATAAATTATCACAAAAAGAAATCCGAGATATTAAAAACTCTGCTCACATAGAAATAAGATAAAATACGATGTCCCCGATACTTTCTATAGCAGATACCATTAAAAAATTTGGTTTATCGGCAAAGAAATCTCTGGGGCAAAATTTTATTCACGACCTTAATATTACGGAAAAAATAGCAAAATTAGTTAACGAATTTAACAACGATGATACTATTCTAGAAATAGGACCGGGGCCAGGATCATTGACCAGAGCCCTGTTAACACAAACTAATCAACCAATAATTGCTATAGAAAAAGACAGCCGATGCATAAACGCTTTGCAAGATTTACTTCGTGTATATAACAGCAGACTATCTATTAAACAACAGGATGCGTTACAAGTACGTCTACGGGACATAAGCACGGGTAAAATTAATATAGTCTCTAATCTACCATATAATATTTCAACTATACTATTGGCAAAATGGCTTGATGAATCAGAACATATATCCGGTATGGTACTGATGTTCCAAAAAGAAGTAGCACAAAGAATAACGGCCAAACCAAAAACTAAATCTTATGGTAGGTTAAGTGTATTGGTACAACTAAAATGTACGGCAAAGATAGTTTATATCTTACCTCCAACGATATTTAAACCAGCACCCAAAATAGATTCAGCAGTCGTCATGTTCCATACAAAACCAACTAACATTGCACATGATTTATGGCAAGCTGTACAAATAGTCACAAAAGAAAGTTTTAAACATCGACGTAAACTATTAACAAAAAACCTTAAAGCTATATTGCAAGACCCCAGTGTACTTTTGCATGACCTGTCCATTCCCAATAATGCTAGAGCCGAAGATTTAACACCGGAACAGTTTATCCTAATAGCACAACGCTACTTAAACTCTCAATAAAATATATTGCAGAAAAAATTGCCTTTTTGCGTAAAACTTTGTAATAGTTAAGGGAATTATTAGGAGAAGAGGATGCATATTACTAGGCTATTGCTGATGTCTATAGTGGCTTGTCATATTATGGGAACGGGTATTTGCTCCGATGAAAATGATAAGCCAAAATTTGTTGTAAGAGTTCATAGCACAAAACCAGATATTCCAACAGAAGATTATGATGCAATATCGGCACTGATAGAGCAGCATAATGTACCTATTTGCAATTATGACTGCATAAGACCATATGATATCGAGAGATGTAGAAATGATATTATAAAATCTTTACACACAATTGAATCGCAAGAAGAAAGAGCAGAGGTTTTGTCATTAGATGGTCTGTTTACTCGTCAAAGGGACGAGAATACAGCAAACACTATTTCAGCTATAGCCACAGTACAAAAAGATGAGAGACAAACAGTGCTGAATTATCTCAATTCAAATCCAATGACAAAAGATTCAGAATACAGAACGATATATATACGTTATTTTAGTGACATTAGTGCATCAGAGGTAGCAGAATTAGTGCACAGACATGGTTTGAGTTTTCCTTGGAACAGTTCACTAATAAAAACTATTCGCACAATCTCTCCCGAAAGAAGAGACGAATTATTATGCGCCTTCAGTAAACAGTTTAATGACAGGGAAAGGGGATGTCTGATGAGTAAATTTCAGCATACCTCTATATCTGAAATAGAAGAAATACTATCTTTACCCCATTTATTCGGTGAATATTATGATACATATTCAAGATACCGGATAAATTTAATCGAAGTTTTTCTTGAAATTCCTGCACCATGCAGACGGATTGTATGGGACAAAGTATTACAAACAGGATGTAGATATAACAAAGAAAGAACCAAAATGATCTACTCACGATGGGGAGTGCATTATGAAGATGATTTATATTGGGCAAGAATGTTATCATTTGCCAAGTATAGAACATCTGATCACCAAAAAAGAGCTGGAGAATTTCTTGCAGTTATAAGAGAAGCAAGAAAATAGCAGTAATATATTTTAACAATAGCTAAATAATTATTAGCTGTAGCTGTTGATAAACAAGAGTTATAGAATTATATTTACGCAACAATTTAGTGGTCTAAAATTCCCTATCACCACAGCACACTACAATATGTTACGATAATTTTTTCCGGAGACGGCCACTCCGGCTTGCCTCTACACGGCAAGCTTGGAGGAATGTTCCAGCTCAGATATAGCACAGCCTTCATTAGCTATGGCCCAATTATAGCAAAGGATCGCATACTTGAGGAGCTATATAAATCTTCCTACATTCCGCTCTAAAATATAACAATAAAGAGATAACTCTCCTGTCTCAGAGGCAAGGTCCTAAGGTTTTATGGAAATTTTTCTGCAAAACACTTTGCTATAGTTTGCGCCAAGCAGTGTATCAATAAAATATATTAGCTACCTTTAAGGCAAATCTCCACAATTTCTACCAAACTCTTAAACACTATACGCCGCTTGAGAGAACATCGCTTTCAGCAAGCTCTAACATGCTTAAAAATTCATTAAACTCTCGCTTGCCCATACCGATATTCTCTGGATATATTTTCTCTCCGGCAATAAGAGATTTTACTATTTTAATAGCGGGTTCACTAAGATGCATAGAGTTTTTTCTATACTTTACAAATGCATCATAACTTATTGGTACCCATTTTTTCACGGTTTCCAACAAAGTATCCGCATATTGTCTAATTTCATACTGTGCATGACCATCAGCCCTGAGATTCACAAAGTGCAATAAATTGTGTAAATCTATTTTCCAATACCATTCGGTATAATAGTTCAAAGTCAAATTCATTCTAGCTAATTCTCGTGTAAGACCAGATTTATTAGGATCTAAAATTTCTCCCTTTTCATCAGCATTTAACATCTCTTGATAATGCTCATAGACTAGCTCGGAATCAGCCTTCAATATATCCAAAACTCGATTAGATTCCTCGGGCGATAAAACCATACCTCGACCCTGTTTATTGTCATCGGATTGTACAGATAATTGTTCGGGTTCTGGGATATAAAACTCTTTACCCAAAATAGAATACCTAGCAGAATATTCATTCACATTTGCCGTTCTGTGCCGTATCCATTGCCGAGCAATAAAAATTGGTAGCTTTACGTGATATTTAATCTCACACATCTCAAATGGAGTAGTATGATAATGACGCATTAAATAGTTAATTAATGCCGCGTCCATACTCTTTTTTTTTGTACCTTTACCGTAAGAAACTCTGGCCGACTGTACTACCGCAGAATCATTACCCATATAATCAATCACTCTTACAAAACCATGATCCAAGACAGGCAATTCTTGAAACAAAACTTTTTCCAACTCATCCGACATCGCTCTTTTAGTCGAACTGGATGTGGAATTTAATTCTTTGATTTCCTCTTGCTGCTGCTGACTTAAAGCCATATTCCTCTCCTATATACTAATTTATGTTAAGCATCATAGCACAAAAATATAAAATAGAACTCTTGTTTATCATAGTGTTTTAACTTTGTTTGCTATCAAATTATATGGTTGCATTTTTGAAAACAGATAATATAAAATGGATCTGTCATGCATATGACTATGGTAATAAACGCTATACGTAATAGATGTTTCGGACTCGGGGGCGGTACCCGACACCTCCACCATTGATATTATATGTGATTTTAATTCATTACTGCGATGTTTGCATAATGAGTGCAATCATAAACAAAATAATATGGGGGTGAAATAGGATCGACGTGCATTAAAAGGTATAGTTTTTGCTCGGCATTGTACCACCGTTATCGGACTATTTTAAATAATTGCAATCGTTAGAAGACGTGAGCAAGATATGGTTAAAGGTGTTGTTGCCGCTAACGACGACAACCCAACAGCAGCTAATGACAACGGTAACGTTGAAGTTGGTGTAGCTGTATAACCATAATATTGGCGGTTCGAGGGGCACCGGGCAACAGAAGCCCCTCACTTAGAAAAACTCCCTTGCTGTAAATTTCATTTTTAGAAAGAAGCAAAAAAAAATTCAAAAAAGCTATTTTGTTAATACTTTGTTAATAATTATACCCTAATTCTGGACATGTAGAGTTTTCACTTTAAAAACTAATTTAAAGGATAAAGTGTATAACGAATAAGTTAGTATGGTAGCGTAAGAGTTGGAGTAAGTTATGTCTATATTAAATAAAAAATTAGGTGAAACAAAATTCATTCTTAATTTACTGGTATTTGCAGTAATGATTTTAGTAGGATCATTTCTATACATTACCCCTAGTAACGAAATCTCATTCGTAGCACATGAAATGGCTGAGTTACACTTTTCCACAATATTAAGCTCTATACCGTTGTGGACTTTCACAATAATCTCTATTATCTGTTGGAAAATGTTTAGATGTATTAAAATAATATATTAATACCGCTATGCATAATGAATATAGGGTTTATTAGGCAAGTAAGAAATTACTTTGCACAACAGTTAATCTAACTTTATATCATATCATCTGTAATTTATTCATTACAAGCAATACAACCAAAAATTAATACTTATAACGTGCGCAAATGTTCAATATTAATATGATAGTCTTTGGTATTAAATATAGCACTACCAGAAATTAATACATTAGCGCCGGCCAGGATACAATCCTTAGCTGTATTAACATTAATGCCACCATCAACAGCGATATCTATATCTCTGTTACCTATAGTTCTTTTAACCGTCTTTAAAACTTCCAATTGTGAAGTTATGAATGACTGCCCGCCAAATCCAGGGTATACCGTCATTAACAACACTTGATCTATAAGGTCAATAACCTCATGCAAATATTCTATTTTCGAATCAGGATTAAGCACAATACCGACTTTTTTCCCTGAATTTTTCACCAATCTAAGCAAGTATTGCCAATTATCTGCTGATTCTGGATGAAGCAATATAATGTCAGAGCCAACGTCGATAAATCTGTTGACATAATCTTCGTTCACGTTAATCATTAGATGGGTTTCAAAAGGCAAAGTCGAAAACTCTCTGATACTTTTAATAATATCTGCTCCAAAAGTTATGTTAGGCACAAAATGACCGTCCATAACATCTAAGTGTATCCTGTCTGCTCCTGAATTTTCTAAACTAATTATTTCTTGTTTTAATATGGCAAAATTTGCGGACAGTATCGAGGGTGAAATTTCTATTTTTTTCATTGCTTACCCATCTTCTTCCTAGTAACAGGATAAATTATACCTTTTGTTGTCACTCGTGCTATCGAATGAGACCTGTTCACAGTACTATCACTTTGTAAAAAGAAGTTACCATAAACTCCATAAAATTTTACATCACTTATCAGCTCTGTTGTACTAATTGCTTCCACAGGGAATAAGTGCATTATTGAAAACAACATATTAACCAAATCATATGCCACACCAGCTATTTTTGCTGGTTTATTATTATATAGACTGTAATACTTTTGAGCAAAATTTTTATATTGTTTCGATTTTGGTGTAGAAATGTAAGCACCATTAATACTAATAATTTGATAAGATTTATCATCGTCCCATTGTTCTGTACCTAAAAACGTAGTGTTTGTTGTATCTATCTCATGTTGATGCAAACTAGAGATCACTCTTGCTAAGGATTTTCCCCCCTCTGGCACAAAAACACAATCTAAGGATTGTGATGACAGAGGAGCAACCTGATCTGCAAGATTTGTTACTTGTCTGTTATAAGTTAACTTTGTAAATGTTAATTTATGATTGTTGCGTGCATAATTATCCAAAACACTACAGACGATTTGACCGTAATTATTATCTGGTACGATTGATAATATTGAATTTACCTCTTTATTTGTTGCGAAATCTAGAATGTTAGCTACTCCTCTGGCGGGATCAATACCAAAAATAAACACATTCTTATCTTTTTTTGTTGAATCGTTTGATAAGGATAAAATAATTATATTATGCCTTTTAGCATACGCTTTTATTGGCGCAATATATTTAGAAAAAACTGGACCAACTATAGCGTCAACTTCCTTAAAATTTATATTACTTAATTCTTGCGACAATTGATTGGTATCATAAAAAGAAAACGTTATATTTTGGGAATTATTATAAAAAACGGCCATTTCAATCACATTCTGTATCGAACGGCCAATTTTTTTATATGGTCCAGACATGGGTATAAATACGGCAATATTCCTGGCCTTTTGTTTATGTATTACCTGAATATCATTAGACTGTTTACCTTTGTCACATGATTGTAATAAAATAGAAAATAATACTAATATTGCTATACGAAGGTAAAACATCTATGACCTATAAAATTAAACTTTCTTACCCTACCTATGATAACTCTAAAACCTATCAATCCAAGTGTAAATACCCACAAGGTTTTTACATTGTTGCTACTCCCATAGGCAACCTAGAAGATATCACCCTAAGAGCTTTAACAACTCTTAATAATGCCGATTTCATAGTTTGCGAAGATACCAGGGTAACAAAAAAACTGTTAACTTTCTACTGTATTAATAAACCGTTAATAGTATACAACGATAACAAAAATCAACATGATAGAGATAATATTATCAATTTGTTGCAACAAGGTAAAACACTAGCTTATGTATCTGATGCAGGAATGCCTCTTATTTCTGATCCAGGATATAAACTAATCCAAGATATAATCAAAGCCAAAATTTACTTTACATGCATACCAGGAGCATCAGCTTGCTTAACTGCGTTAGTTTTGTCTGATCTACCCAGTGATAAATTTATTTTTATGGGGTTTATACCAAGAAAGAAAAATTTGATACATAATGCTATCGAATATATACCTCATAATTGTACTGCTATTTTTTATGAATCTGCTCGAAGGGTTTGTAAAACTTTAGAAATTTTGTCAGACTTTAAAAGTATACAAAAAGTTTGCATTGCAAGAGAATTAACCAAAAATTTCGAACAAGTATTGTATGGCTCACCAAAAGAATTACTACATCAATTAGAGCAAATATCCCTTAAAGGGGAAATTGTATTGTTATTGCATAAAGTATTGCAATACACAGATGAAGACATCACAGCAATATTAACAAAAGAGCTACAGGAATGTACAACAAAGGTTGCTATACAAAATGTTACCAATATGACCTCTCTTCCTCGTTCCAAGATCTACCAAAAAGCTATCGAGATAAAGAAAAGTAATGATTAATTATAAAAAATGGAATTATCTAAAAGGGCATGTCGCAGAACTATATGCTATGCTAGTCTTATTAATAAAAGGCTACAGAATACTGCGCAAAAGATTCAAGAACCCGCTGGGAGAAATTGATCTTATCGCACGTAAAGGTAAATATATAATATTTTGCGAAATAAAATTACGAAAACAATATACCACTGGCATGCACTCCTTAAGCAACAAACAAAGGTCAAGGATAATAAATGGTGCAAGATTATTTATTACACAACACTCAAAATATAAAAACATGTACTGCAGATTTGATTATATGGTCGTGTCTGGCCTAAGAATACATCATATAAAAAATGCTTGGCATTAAATAAACAGTTACTTTTATTGCCCCCAGTAATTTACAATGTGTCGCGAGAATACTTTTGCGCGCAATCAACGACTACAAATATCGCATTTACGACAAAGATCTTGCTCATTAGACTACAAGCAAACATCATTCTATATACAAATACTTCCGTCAACAAAGTAAAAATTCTAATATACTTTAGAAATAATTTGCTTTTTTGTACAAATACCTTTATAAGTTTATTGCTTCTTGCTAAGTACATGTTAAAAAAAAGATATTTAGCTATGTTGATAAACAACCTCTAACCAGAAGGAGTATTATGAAATTATACGAAACAACATTTATAGCACGTCAAGATATGGCACCTAGCCAAGTTGACCTCTTAACAGAACAATATTCAAAAATTGTTCTCGATCATGGTGGTTCTGTAGTAAAAACAGAATATTGTGGACTTCGCCAGCTGGCTTATCCGATAAAAAAGAATTCCAAAGGTCATTATGTACTGCTAAGCCTTAAAGTTAAGCCTGAGGCTATACAAGAGATAGAAAGACAAATGCGCCTTAACAGTGATATCATACGCTACTTATCAGTAGTTGTAGACAAACACAAAGAAGGACCATCTTCTTTGTTAAAATCATCACGCAACAGCAACATAAGAGATGTTTCTATTACTTTAAGCAGTGACGAAGAATCTAGTACAAATGAATTTGCTAATAAAACGGAGTCTGTAAATGTCAGATAACCAACGCACACAAAAAAAACATTTTTTTAAAAGACAGAAAGTTTGTCCTTTTTCACAACCTGGATCAAATAAAATAGATTACAAAGATATCAAAACTTTGCGTAAGTTTATTTCTGAACGAGGCAGAATCTTACCTCGTCGTATTACCTTTGTATCGGCAAAGAATCAACGTGCACTAGCAACAGCTATTAAGCGCGCTAGATATTTATCGCTATTGCCATACGTAGTGAAATAGCTTTTCTACACTTTAAAATATTGCTGTAATTTGGTCTATTAACCTGGGTTACAGCAGTATAATTAGAGTGAAAGCGCAAATCACGGTAAGGTTTAGCTAACAAGCAAATACACATGATATTGCAGGTAATGGTAGTATGAAAAAGAAAATAAATCTTAACCATTATAAAACCTCCAATTCCA
Organism: Alphaproteobacteria bacterium; assembly: GCA_965204765.1. Lineage (GTDB taxonomy): Bacteria > Pseudomonadota > Alphaproteobacteria > Caedimonadales > UBA9215 > CBDBFG01. The sequence continues at coordinate 174,003 of CBDBFG010000004.1, forward strand.
TTATTTTGGGAACAGGAAGTGCCTTTCTGTTTTCTTTGTTTTTTTTATTTTTTGGTGACCTAGCAGATTGTATAGGACAGTCTTTGATAATTGTTGTCTTTGTACTGTGCCACAAAAACAAAAAATCTGTGAATGTTGCCGTTATAGCTAATACCCTTTGTATGTTAGCCCTCATGGGAACAGAAATAAAAAGTTTTATTTACTATTTAGTTGCTATTGTCATTCCTGTATATTTACTTACTCAAAAATCTTTACAATACAAAATATCAGATCGTAAAAAATATTGGTATCCTGATCAACTGTTAATTGGCAATCTAGGCCAATACTCCTTGCTTTTAACCATTTTAATTTTCATTTATTGGCATGGTGTAAACGATATCGCCACTACATTCAAAATATTACAAAGTAATTTAGACACATTGCCACTAGAAATGCATAATCAACGTGTAAAATTAGAAAGGTATACCTCTATACTTCTCCCCTATATCCCTGGAATAAAGGGAGCATGGTTTATAATAACAATGACAATATCCGTTGCATATACTCAAAAATTAATAAAAAATAATAAGTTACCCGTCAACCGGCCCATCATTTTATTATCGCAATTATACTTACCAACTTGGGTATGGAAATATTTTATTGGCATAGCAATAATGGTCATTTCATCAAGTGTTATTAACACTACACTATCTATCTTCTTTAGTAATCTTATGCTTCCATTGCTAGCTTTATTTGCCCTACAAGGTTTGGCGGTAATTTATGCATTTGCCAAACAGCAAAAAAAAAGATATATACTATTTGTGTTTTTATTAATTTTTATGCTAGGCTGGCCTCTGTTAATAGTTATTCTGCTGGGGCTAGTGGAGCCATGGTTGCAATTAAGAAATCGTATTAGAAAAGATACATAAGGAGTAGTAATGCAAATTATTTTATTGCGTAGAATTGAAAAGCTAGGCCAAATGGGAGATATTGTAAATGTTAAGCCGGGCTATGCTCGTAATTACTTGATCCCACAGGGTTATGCAGATCGAGCTACAAAAGAAAAAATTGCAGAGTTTGCTAATATCAAAAGCCAACTAGAAGCAGAAAACCTCACTAAAAAAACAGAAGCAGACAAGATTGCTCAAAAACTAGCAGGATTAATCGTAAAATTTATTAGCTCTGCTGGAGAATCAGGCAACCTTTACGGATCGATAAGACCTCGTGATATTGCCTTTGCAGTGACAGAAGCAGGGTTCTCAATAGACAAAGAGCAAGTTTTTATCCGAAAGACTATAAAAACAATAGGGATACACAATATTACCATAAAATTGCATCCTGAAGTGTCAACAGATATCTCTGTTAATGTGGCTCGCTCTGATGAAGAAGCAAAACTGCAAATTACAGAACTTGAAACCTCTGAAACAAAATAATCAAACTATAGTCTGATTAAGTAAAGACTCTGGTTATATCTTGTTTTTAGGTGTAGAATGTTGTCCTAAACAACTATAGTTCAATGTATAATTGGTATATATTTACGGCACTTGTCCTACTTATGTTAATCATTGACCTAAGTATGCCTGTTAATAAAAACAGAACCGCTTTAAGTTATCAAATCAAGTGGTCTGTTGTTTGGGTATTCATTGCCCTGATATTCAATATCTATATTTGGTATATACATGGCTTTGCAAAAGCTACAGAATTTTTCATTGGCTATTTAGTAGAAAAATCTCTTAGTTTAGATAACATATTTGTTTTTCTAGTTATATTTCAATCGTTTAATATATCCATACAACACCAAAAAAAAGTATTGTTTTGGGGTGTAATAGGAGCCGTACTCCTTAGAGGGATATTTGTTTGGTTTGGAATTATTCTTATAGAAACATTTTCGTGGTCTTTTTATGTGTTTGGCCTTTTACTTATTTATAACGCTATACATTTTCTTGTTCACCAAGAAAAAAAACCCGATTGGTCAAACAGTAAAATTATACAACTATTGTACAAAACCATTCCCGTTACAAAAGATAATAATGGCTCTTTTTTCGTATCAGAAAATGGAAAATTAAAAGCTACACAGCTATTCATCGTATTAGTAATGGTTGAATTATCTGACATAGTTTTTGCTATAGACTCCATCCCCGCTATCTTTGCTATTACCAAAGATCCATACATCGTATTTACCTCTAACATATTTGCAGTTTTAGGATTAAGATCTTTATTTTTTGTACTGTCAAATCTGGTTATAAAATTTAGGTATCTTCGTCAAGGGCTAAGCATAATTCTAATATTTATAGGAATAAAAATGTTATTACATAAACTAGTAGTTTTTCCTTGGCTCTTATCATTATTTGTTATAGCTTCTTCATTACTATTATCCATCACGTACTCTATAAAAAAAGAAAATTGTAGTAAATAAAATGAATTTAGATCTTGGAATAAACAAAGATTATCGCACTAATGAACAAGATATTGTAAATAAGCTACTCAAAACTATAGCGTTATCAGAATTACAAACAGGCAACATTAACAAATATGCCGAATTATTGGTGCAAAATTTAAGAAAAGAACATAAAAAATCTTCTCTGACAAATAAAGTAATGACCCAATATGACCTATCTTCAAGAGAAGGGATTGCCCTTATGGCTCTTGCAGAGTCATTAATACGAGTTCCCGATACTAATACCGCTGTTACCTTGATTAAGGATAAAATATCCGACTTAGAGTTTGCAAAAAAAAATAAAGGGCTGTGTTTGACTTCTAATATCATAGCATATGCTCTATCCTCTTCGGCAATGTTTATCCGAGACGCAAACACCCCAGTTGTGGCACAAATAAAAAACATGTTACACAAACTATCGCAACCTGTTATTAAAAACGTTGCCAACGTGCTAGTAAAGAAAGTAGCAGAACAATTTGTGATTGGTAAAGATATTAACACTGCCATAAAAAGGGCTTTGCCTCAATGCGCACAAGGTTATTCTTATTCGTTTGATATGCTAGGAGAAGCCGCACTGACAAAAAATGATGCTCAGATATATCTGGCGTCGTATACCGATGCTATCAGAGCTGTAAGTAAAGAAAGTGTTAAACAAATCCAGCCCAACATAAGTATTAAACTCTCTGCTTTACACCCACGATATGAATACGCACAATCTGAACGAATAATAAGTGAACTAGGCGATACCCTAAAACAATTATGTCTTACAGCTCAACAGTTAAATGTATCTCTTACTATTGATGCGGAAGAAAGCGATAGGTTAGAACTATCCTTAGCTTTGCTTGAACAAATCTTACAAGAACCTAAATTAAAAAATTGGAATGGCATTGGTTTAGCGGTACAAGCGTATCAAAAACGAGCTGTTGCAACAATAGATTGGCTGCAACATAAAGCAAAACAATATAATAAAAGGATTAATGTTCGCTTAGTAAAAGGAGCATATTGGGATACAGAAATAAAAGTTGCGCAAGAATTAGGTTTACCTGACTATCCTGTTTTTACACGGAAATCGTCCACAGATCTATCATACTTAGCATGTGCAAAAAAATTATTAGACAACCCTAAGGCCTTTTATCCGCAATTTGCTACTCATAATGCACATACGGTTGCCGCTATCATTGAAATGTCTGATCATCAAGATTTTGAATTTCAATGCTTATTTGGAATGGGACAAAATTTATATAAACAAGTAATTTTAGACCATAAAATCAACGTAAGGATTTACGCTCCTGTAGGAGTATATCAAGACTTACTACCATATTTGGTAAGGCGATTGCTTGAGAATGGCGCAAATTCATCCTTTGTTAACCTGGTAACGAATTCGGATATTGATGTAAAACAGCTAATTCAATGTCCGATAAAAACTACTAAAGAGTTGAACATGATACACAATAATAAAATACCTTTACCGAAAAATATACTAAATGACAGAATAAACTCTACCGGATTTGATTTAACCAATAGCAAAGAAATAAATACTATAACAAAAGCTTTAAAAGCAAAAACATGGCATTCGTACCCTATAATAAATGGCAAATCTATACATAGCAAAGAGACTAAAAAAGTTACCAGCCCTATCAATGGCCAAACAATTGGAACGGCAAATATAGCAACTTCTGATAATTTACTATCTGCTCTAGAGATAGCATATAACCACCAATCCCAATGGGAAAAAACACCGATAGCAGAAAGAAGTAAGATCGTAGATATAGTGGCTGATAATTTTGAAAAAAATTATTACGAGTTAATTAATCTTTGCGTGTATGAAGCAGGGAAAACAATTCCTGATGCTATTGCAGAAGTAAGAGAAGCAATAGATTTCTGTCGTTATTACGCTAAACAAATAACAGAAGTAACACAAGAGATAACAATGCCTGGACCGACAGGAGAATCTAACACCTTAAGACTACAAAGCAGGGGAGTGTTCCTATGCATTAGCCCGTGGAATTTCCCTTTCGCTATTTTCACAGGACAAATAATAGCAGCAATAGTAACAGGGAATGCAGTACTAGCAAAACCAGCGGGACAAACAACATTTATCGCACAGTATATTATTAAATTAATGCATCAATCAGGCATACCTAAAAATATATTACATTTTATTCCTACTGCGGGGAGTACTGTCGGTAAAACATTATTACCAGATCATCGTATAAGCGGCATCTGTTTTACTGGCTCAACAGAGACAGCACAAACCATTAGCCAAACTATAGCCAATAGAGGGGGAGAAATAATCCCATTTATAGCAGAAACTGGCGGACAAAACGTGATGTTAGTTGATTCTACAGCACTGCCTGAACAAGTAGTGCAGGATGTCATAGAATCTGCTTTTAAAAGTGCAGGACAACGGTGTTCTGCTTTACGGATCTTGTTAATCCAAGACAACATTGCTGATAAGGTTATAGATATGCTTAAAGGAGCAATGCAAGAGCTAAAGATTGGCAACCCAGAAAAATTATCCACCGATATTGGACCCGTAATTGATAAAAATGCACAAGATGATTTATATAAACATATAGCATTCTTGCAAAAAAACGCTACGCTCATACACCAATGCAGCCTGGATAAGGATTTAATAGGGAACTATATCCCTGCATGTGCTTACGAAATAAACGATCTTAATTTATTAACAAAAGAAAATTTTGGACCAATTCTACATGTCATGCGTTTTAAAGAATCTGCACTAGATAAAACCATCGATGACATCAATAAATTGCGATTTGGTTTAACTTTCGGGTTACACACTAGAATAGAAAGCCGAATGCATGACATAGCAAGCAAAATTAAAGTGGGAAACATCTATATAAACCGTAATATGATAGGCGCCATGGTTGGAGTACAGCCTTTTGGTGGACGAGGGTTATCTGGTACAGGTCCCAAAGCAGGAGGTCCGCATTATCTTAAAGCATTTATGACGGAACAAACTATTACTATCAACACAACTGCTCAGGGAGGAAATGCGACTCTAATGAATATAGAACAAGATTAGTAGATGTAACTTATCCTGCATAAAAATAAACATCCACGGGTTTACACCCGTGGTATTACGTCGTGCTTCGCCCAAGTACAAGCTCTGCTTGCCCTGAATCTTCTTTTCCTTGATTGGCAATGTATTGTTCTATGATCTTTTCATTAATTCCTACTGTAGATACAAAATAGCCATCTGACCATATACCATCTGTTCCCCAATAGACTTTTTTAGAAAGGGAAGTCTTTGTTTCATATATTTACTGGTGTTTGATTTTAATATTCTTACTACTGATCCAACAGACATTTTTGGTGGAATTACTATCAGTATGTAAATGTGATCAATATCATGATTGATTTCTAATATCTCAAGTCGCCGACTTCTTTCAATCGTTCCTTCATGTAATTTAATATACCGCCATTAAATATCTTACGGCGGTACTTCGTTGCAAAAACTATATGATATTCACATTGATATACGCAATGTGATTGCTTCCGTATTCTCATACCTCGACTGTACAAGAAAAAGAAGATTCAGGGAAGACTTCAGCCCTGGGATCACGCCCAGGGTTTTGTGTCTACACTATAAAAATATTATGTTATTAATTCTTTATATTAGCATGTGTAAATTTTGGATTTGCTATACCAATGCAATCTACTTGGTTACTATAAGGTTTAAACCGACAGCTTATTAATTTCTTTCTCTATTTGCTCTATTAATCTGTTTAATTGTTGGATCGATAAACCTGCTATATCAAAATTTTCTTTATGTTTTAGTTCTTTGATAAGTAATTCTTTGGCCTTTAATGCAACTGAAAGTTTCCCTTGCTTAAATGCGTTATCATAAATCTTATTTAAATCTTGTATCAACTCTGCTTTTCTGTCTTGCATGCTCATATTTATATCCCATAACAATACAGCAATTATTATAAAAAGATTTTTTATTACAAAAATATTATAAAAATAACCAAAATCGCTTTGCTATGTATAAATATATTCACTAGCCTTCTAAGCAATGTATGTATTATCTATCCTCGGTCATTCTTTCTTCTTTAATTATTACAACCATCAACATATTACACTACCTAAAGGCCATGCACCAAAAGTTCCCAGGCTTGTTGTAATTGTGAGTGAGGATCATATGGATTCCAGCAACTTTTATCAAATCTGTTCAGATTAATTCCTTTAGGATTTCTAGATATTATACCAGAATCTATGCATGCTTTTACCATGGCACATATTTCCTCTTTGTCCCAAAAATTATCTTCTGGTGGAAGCTGTAATGAAAGATAAAGCCTTCTTAATTTTTTAAGTTGTGCTATAGCATCAGCTAATGCTATTACACCGCTATTATCTTTGCCAGTACCGATATAGTTTTGCCAAAGATATAGTTCTTCTAAATCAACTAATCCTGCAATTCCGTGAGCCAAGGTTATTACGCTTTCTACGCCATCACTCCCTAAGCCAACCTGCCATAAGTTTAATATCTTAAGAGGAAGATGAGGTAAAACCTTTGCCAAAGCCTGAGCCGCGTGCACATCTAATTTATTCGCATACAAATTCAAATTTACGAGCTGAGAGCTTTCAATTGCAAGAGCTTTAGCCAGGGTTTGTATTTGTTCTGGTAGTAATTCTGCAACTTGTAAATCCAGAATTTGTAATTGTTTAAGTTGATTAATACTTTCAAGCATTGACCCAATACCAGCAGAATCAAGACCTAAACCATAATTAGTACCAAGCCGTATTTCTATGATATTTCTCGATGTTCTAAACACTTGTGCTAATGCATTCATCGCACCTGGTGACATATCGGTTGCATTATTTTCTTTAACGTAATTAAGTTTTATTACTCTTAAATGCTCTTTCCCTTGTAAACCAGTTATTAATTCTGTAAATCCATATTGACCTAGTTCTAGGTTATATGAGAAATCAACTTCTTCTAAATTAGGTAATTCTGCAAGCGCTTTACCAAGTATACTACCATTTGTTATTCCATTGCGGGATAAATCAACTATTCTAATACTGTTTTTGTTATATTCATCTGTTAATTCCTCTGCTAACTTTTGTAATACATCATCCGTAGGGTTTACCATCCCCGACAAGCTAACAGCAGCAACAGGAAATGGTCTTGCTCTCAATGCAGCAAAATAAGCACCTACTTCATCTGGAGTATTTAAAACAAAAATATCTGTATATAGTTCAAACTTACCTTCTTTATTGTACCCACCCCTAGGACGATCACCCCAAAACTCTCTTAAATCTTGTATTTGCGTAGGAGACAATTTGTTATGTGCACCTCTCCACCCTATGCCGTTAACAAAAAGTTTTTTTAATCCCGGCTGTCTTACAAAACTCAAATCTGTAGATTCATCCAAACCTAAACCCGAAATATTAAGTTCTTCTAATGGTAAATAAGGAAATGATTGTGCTAAACCTTCAAATCCCTCTCTTCCTATTTGATTATTTGATATATCCAGCAACCGCAGAGTGCCATTACTTGCCAGACTTCTTCCCATTGCTGCTAAAGCGTCTACACTTACAGGTTTAGCTTTATCAGTGTTGGTATTCATTCTTAGAATCCTTAATTTCTTTAAAGATTTTAGTGACTGGGCAAATGATTGAAACTCCTGCTGGTTATAACAAAGTGCGTTATCGTCTAGATCTAATTCCTCAAGATTGGCAAGATATGGAAAAGCTAAACCAAGAGCAGAAAAACCAACTGACATCGCATTGTGAGGCAATATTAGTCTTTTCAGTTGATGCAAATTAATCAACCCTCTTGCCAAGAGGCTTAAGTTTTCATCATCATTATAAAAGTAATTATGGGTCAAATTAAGCTCTTCAAGATTTCTCATGAATTGCAAGCTTCTTGCTAGGCTTGTTACTAGCAATGTTGGATCCCACATTCTTGAATCTGCAATGGTTAACAATCTTAGATTAGCAAATGATTGAGATTTAAATAATTCTGGTAAATCAGGGTAGTCATCCGAAAAATCCTGTCCTGTTAAAACTACAGCTGTAAAATTAAAACCTCTTCTTCTATAAGTCAGGCAATCTTGCTTAACAACTAATTGTCTCAATATAGTAAACGCTTGCTGTGCAGTTAAACCTTGTCCTTCCATATTAAATTCCCATTCACTACTGCATGTTGGCCTACGAGTAAGCCAATAGTATAATTTTTTAGGAAGACATAATTTAAGATTGCGACAAGTTTGCTTTAAATGTTTACAGTCTTGACAATCTCTGTAACTTCTCATTCTAAACTCATCAAAAAGATGAGCTCTTGAAACAGGTTTACCATCCGCAGTCAATGTTACTACTGGTTGACCTTTAAGAATATTAAAAATACCGAGTAATTCATCTAAATATGGAAGTTTAACTTTTCTTGAGCAACTTGATCTTTGTAATCTTGTGTCTGGTTCTTTTGTTACCGATATTGCTCTGGGTATTAAAGGTTTTTCCATATCAGGATCACAGCTAAGGATGATGCTATTAATTAAATTGAGAGCAAAAATACTAACCAGAGAAATATGTCTAAACATTTTTACAATCCAATACGCTAATTATAATTTCACTTTAGGTCATTAATTTTTACTAGACAATAAATATTTGCAATTTTATTATTCTTCGCATTTTAAGCAAATATTGCTCTTTTTTTTGGCTAAAAGGTTGAGTTCTCACCAGCTGATTCTTGTGCGCCGCCCCTTGGCATACATAATTAGATACATAGTCCCATATCTAAAATTAGAAACAATGGCTATCGCTATGTCATATATCAAATAACTTGATGATGCTATCCCAAGATCTCTGAAGCTTTTTTATTGTATAGATCAAGAACCTCTGGAGTAATATCATTATGATCTGCTGATCCAACCAAAGTTTTTAATATTGCACGGTATTGATCTATTTTCCGTTTAACAAAATCATTTATCTGATTTTTATATTTTTCCCTTTCTTTTTCAGGAACCACAGCAATAAATTTTTCCAGCTGTTTTAGCACATCGAAAAATGACTTGGCCGTGCGTTGACCAGTAATTGAATGTGCACGCCTTAGGTAAGTAATAGGTTTGTATGAGCTTGGCATAGCCGCTATCTTTTTAGCCCTTAACAGGGCTGCCATATACACAAAATCTTCGTAGTTAGCCATTTTTTCTGGTGTTGGAAGTTCAAACCCTTTTTTATACCCTTTTGTCCATCCCAAACTTGTAAAATTAAGAATGTTGTCAATGTCAGCAGTTTCTAAAACCTGACCAGGTGCCTGGGCAATAGAGTCCAAGACTGTTTCACTTATTTTCTTATCTTGCAATAATCCCTTAGCATTTGCAATTTGAGCAGGATCCTCATATTTAACATCAAAATTAAACAGCACTGCATCCGCACCAGAATCATTCATAAGATTCATAAACTTTGCTATAAATTGAGGATCACTGTATTGATCATCGGAATCAAGCCATAGTAAATGTGCATGTGGATTAATTTCCTTAGATAAGCGCAAAAGTGTTATACGAGCATTCGCAATACCGCTGGTGTTCGAGTTTTCATAAACTTTATAATTAATATTATCTTGGGCCGTCAGTATTTTCTTTGCGATATCAATTGAATCATCGGTTGACCCATCATTGTAAAGAATGAGTGTAACATCCTTGCCATGTGTTTGATTGACAACCGACTGTACAGTAGGGCCAATATAAGATGCAGAGTTATATACCGGCATTAATACATGAATTTTTGTATTAGACTTCGTGAGTTTTAAATACAATACGAATGGTAACAAGATTGTTACGATGACAACAAGTGATTTAGTAATTATTTTTTTATTCATTACCATTTTTTATCTTTCCAATTACAGGTCAAAGTAAAATGTTATAATGGTTGTGTTGAAAGAATCAACAAAATATCTATCCTAAACCGCTATTTTCCAAATAAACCTTTTATATCAATGGACACGACAATTCTATTTTTAATGGTTTTCGTCTAAATCTCGTCACATAAAGATAACTCTATGACTTGGATCAATAAAGTTTCTTACTACATTACTTGGATTTATTCTAAGAACTAGATTTTCATTCAAATCAAAAAAGCCCAGATTTTTACGTTCTTGCTCGTTTAATTTCCTATCTCCTCTCAAGAGCAAACGACACATCTTATAGCTATAATAACCAACGATTGGCGCGAAAGATAGTCCAGCAAAAATACCAGTTAAAAAGCAAGGGGAAGCCCTATCGCCCGTAACATTAGAGCAAATCATTCCTAAATTATCATCTATAAGAATTTCTGTGCCAAGATATGTACCAAAAACGAAGCAAGGAGTGGCAGCAATAGCTGTAGCAGTGATCCCAAAACTAGCTGAAGCAATTTTCGTAAAATAACTATCCTCCAGCAAAAGAATCGGCATAATAATGCATTCTTCTAAATCAGGTGTGACAGCTAATAGTGCGCGTAAAAAATTAAAAAAATCACTTCCTATATCTATTGACTCTTCTTTATTGCCAATTGTTAGCACTCTTAAAGTACGTATTGCAGAAACTAAAGCAACCACAGATTCATCTTTAATAAGTTCAAGTTGATATATGGCTAGCTTCTTAACATCTTTAAATTCTTCTCTGCATATTACTCTTGGACCATTTTTTATCCTTACTTCTCCATCATCTTTAGAAAGAATATATGAACAATTGGAATTAGATATTAAGCTTAAGAATGTTACAATTACGGCAAATACTATATTCATATTTATTACTCCAAGTGAAATAACATTACACTCCATCCTAGGTGATAATTGTTTGTCAGGCAACAAATAATCTATGATTTTGTTGAGTTTTTGTTCTTTTTAGGAACGAAGATTAAAACATCGCAATATAACCAAACACAAACCCTTTAAGCTGTCCTAAATAAAGTAATTTGCTGAGCTGCAAAGACATTTGACGGACAATAAACAATATTAAAAGAATGAAAAAGCGAAACATATTATAATGAAAAATTTATAAAAAATAGCAGTTCAGAACAAAGTGTTATTTAGCTTTCTATCTAAACCATGAAACTATTTATATCCTCATGCCCATTATAATAAATAATTACAAAACTGTTGAGATATAACATGATTAGTTATTAAAAAAGAACAAACAAATCATAATTACACAGAGATAGACATAGCAACCGCTTCGCCGCCACCTATACAAAGACTAGCAATACCTTTAGTTTTATTTAATCTCTTTAACGAATGTATTAAAGTAGTCAAAATACGTGCTCCACTTGCTCCTATTGGATGACCTAAGGCACAAGCACCACCATTAACGTTTACCTTATTTTCGGCGATTTTACATTCTTTCATCGCCACCATCGGCACTACGGCAAACGCTTCATTAATCTCAAACAAATCCACATCCTTAATACTCCAACCAGAGTTTTTTACAACAGACTTGATAGATTGCACGGGTGCGGTAGTAAACCATTCTGGTTCATGAGCATGAGAAGCATAACTATTAATAGTAGCTAATACCTCTAATTTTCTTTTTTTCGCTTCACTTTTTTTCATTAACAACACTGTTGATGCACCATCACTAATTGCGCTGGAATTAGCGGCTGTAACTGTGCCATCTTTGATAAAAACAGGTTTTAGATTAGGTATTCTATCTAACTTAATTTTAACTAACAATTCGTCATATTGTATAACTAATTCATCCTTTGCCTGTTTTATCCTTAACGGTATCATTTCCTGTTTAAAAAACCCGCTTTCCCTAGCTGTACAGGCTTTTTGCATAGATTTTATTGCAAAATCATCTTGTTGTTGCCTTGTAAAATTATATTTTTTCACTGTGTTTTCAGCAAAAACACCCATTAATGTTCCATTACTAAAAGAATCCTGTAAACCATCATAAAGCATATGATCCACCAACTGATGATGTCCCATTCTTAGGCCAGATCTGGCTCCAATACTAACATAAGGAGCGTTACTCATACTTTCCATACCACCAGCCACGATTACATTCGCACTACCAGCTTTTATCGCATCACAACCAAACATAATAGTTTTAAGTGCAGAACCACACACTTTATTTACAGTAGTACAATCAACAGTATTCGCAAGCCCTGCTTTAATAGCAGCTTGTCTTGCCGGAGCCTGTCCTAGTCCTGCTGATAGCACACAACCCATTATTACCGCATCAATATCTTTTTTATCAATACCAGTAGAATTAATAATTGCCTTTATTGATTCAGCACCAAGATCTGTGGCGGATAAACCTTTCAATAACCCTTGAAACGCACCCAATGGCGTTCTATTCGCACTAACAATTACTACCGGATCAGACATTTTCATCCTCATACCAAAACATACCAAATGATTGTAACATTTTTTCTACAAAATAACACTGATCGTATTTGTTTATTGTTAATTTAGCAAATAAACAGCTGTCCACATATTTGTGTGCTATAATAATATAAAAGTAGATAACCCCAGAAACAGAGCATAGCCCAACACATCCGTGGTAGTAGTTAAATAGGGCCCGCTCCTATTGCTGGATCAAGACCAAGATTATCAATTATAATAGGCAACAGAGTTCCAGCAACTCCAGCCCAAAGCATGTTTAATAACAACGATATAGACAAGATCAATCCAAGAGTATATTCCCCTAGCCATAAAGAAGATATCACCCCAATTACTAAAGCAAAAAATATTCCCACTATAAATGCGATCTGTAGTTCTTTTTTTACAGCTCGCCAAGTATCGGCTGATAAAAGGCTATTAGTGGCCAAAGCCCTTATTACAACTGTTGACACTTGCATGCCGGCATTCCCTCCCATCGCGGCATTAATAGTCATAAGAAAAGACAGCGAAGCAATCTTTTGAATAGAATCAGTAAACTGCGCAATAACATACGAAGCAAGTAAAGCATTAACCAATGTGATTAATAGCCACCTGATACGCCAATAGGCTGTGTTCAATACCGGCGCAGAAAAATCAGACTCTTTATGTACATTGCTTAAATGTAGAATATCCTCTTCTGCTTCTTGATCTATCACTTCAACGATATCATCAACTGTAATCATGCCAATAATTTTATTATTTTTATTTATAACAGGCGTAGAAACCAACCCATAACGTTTGAAAGAGTGACAGATTTCTTCTTGATTGCTTGTGACATCCCATGCATGAATATCAGTTTGCATAATAGTTGTTATTTTTGTTTGTGGTGTATGACGTAATAACTGATTAACTGGTACTTTGCCTATTGGCTGTTTTTTAACATTAACTATAAAAATATCATAAAATAAAGATGGTAAATGCTTACTATTTTTTATTAAATTTACCGCATCTCGCACACAGCTAGAATCATCTATATAAACGATTTCATTTTGCATCAACCTGCCGGCGCTTTTCTCTGGATAAGATAACGCATCATTAAAATATTTCTGTTGTTTTAATGATAGCTTGCTTATGATTTTTTGTTGTAACTTGTAATCTATTTCTTCCAGAAATCCTGTGGCATCATCACTATCCAAAAGTTGCACATATTTTGCTATCTGATTTACGCCAAAAAATTTTATGATCTCTTTTTTACGATAATAATCAACGTCTATTATGGTTTCGGGCGCAAATATTTGTTTTATTGATTGCATAAAAGGAACTATATATTGCGCATTTAACAAATTAATTAAACTTGCAACATCGGCACTATGTAACTTGGCTACTATTTTCGTTACATCTTCTGTTTTATAATGAATAATTAATTGTTCGACTTTATCCCTTAGTTCTGCTGATACCCCGAATATTTTTGCGTTTTTATTATCGACGTACGTATCGTTATTCATTGTATTTCTCCTTTTTTATACAACGCATCAACCGCTGCAAAAGCAGACATATTTACTATTCCTCTTACTGTTGTCATGTCTGAAAGAACATGAACAGAATCTTTTAATCCTAATAGTATGGGACCTATATGTTGTGATTCTGCACAATTCTTAAGCAATCCAATAGCGATATTAGCTGATTCCACATTAGGCGCAATCAATACATTGGCATCACTTTTTAAAGAACTATTAGGATAACAAGCAGACCGCAACCGCTCATCAAAAGCAATGTCTATTGAAATAGGCCCTGCTACACTAATCTTTGGAAACATTGCGCGTAATTTTGCCAAGACAAACTCTATATCAACTTTATTGCTACCAGCATTATCAACACAACCAACAGCTGACAACAGAGCCATGTTAGGAATAATTTCAAAATACCGCATGATAGTAATTAACAGCGAAGAGGTCGCCATCATTTTATTTTCATCTAACTTAGCATTAACATACCCGTCAGCTATAAACTTCACCCCTTTCGGTGTATTCAGCACACTTGCAGAAGTCAAAACATTATACTCTGCATCATGTGCTATAAATTCCCTTACTTCCCTGACATTATCACCATAGTTTCCATCTGGGCCACATATGATGCTATCTACCGTTTTGTCTTGTAATAATTTTACAGCAAGAGAAAAAGGAGTGTAAGATTGCATATCATAACTAGATGTATCTACTAACATAAAGTCTTTATTTAATTTCATGCGTAATTTTAACTTTTGTAACATTGACAGGATAATATCCTTGTTCCCTAACAGAAAGGGAGTTCCTAGACCATCGTCTGCTACTGTTTGTGCTGCTCGTAATACTTTATCATTTTCACCATTAACATAAATAATGTTCTGTTTGTTATGCCTGGCTTTATAAAAAATAGGCCGCATCGCAACACTTGATTTATACACGTATTTCTCTAATTCATGCTTATATTGTACAAAATCTTTTACCGGTTTTGTTGCAACACCAGAATCCATAGCAGCTTTAGCAACAGCTGGTGCCAAATGCATTATGAGCCTTGGGTCAAACGGTTTAGGAATAAGATAATTTTTGCCAAAGTGTAATTCTTCCGTACAATATGCATTGCTTACTACATCAGAAATCTCTATTTTGGCTAACTCAGCAATAGCATAAACACATGCCTTTTTCATTGCAGAATTAATTGTAGTTGCCCCAACATCAAGAGCACCTCGAAAAATAAAAGGGAAACACAACACATTATTTATTTGGTTGGGATAATCAGATCTACCTGTACCAATAATTACATCGGGCCTTATTTCCTTGGCCAATACAGGATCTATTTCAGGATACGGATTAGATAAAGCCATTATTATAGGTCTTTTTGCCATACTAAGTAACATTTCAGGAGTCAACACATTACCAATAGAGACCCCTAAAAAGATATCGGCACCTTTTACTACTTCTGCTAAATTCTTATAAGGCAAGTCTGTTGCATATCGCTGTTTATATTTATTGATGTCTTTTCTATTAACGCTAACAACCCCCTTAGAGTCACAGATTATAATATTCTGTCTCGACATTCCAAGAGACATTAACAACTCTAGGCTGGCAATAGCCGCAGATCCCGCTCCTGAAACAACAAGCCTCACCTCAGATATTTTTTTCTCAACAAGCTCAAGGGCATTGATAATAGCAGCACAAACAATAATAGCCGTACCATGTTGATCATCATGAAACACCGGTATAGTCAGCTTTTCTTTAAGATATTTTTCCACAAAAAAACAATCAGGAGCTTTGATATCTTCTAAATTAATTGCTCCAAATGTAGGCGCTAAACTAGCAATGGTTTCCGCCAATAATTTTGGATCTTTTTGATCTATTTCAATATCAATTGCATCTATACCAGCAAATTTATTGAACAACACGGCCTTGCCTTCCATAACTGGTTTAGATGCCAATGGACCGATATTGCCAAGGCCTAACACCGCAGTTCCATTAGAAATAACTGCTACTGTATTAGATCTATTTGTATAATCATTAACTGCCAGGCTATTCTTTTCTATTTCTTTACAAGGTGCTGCCACTCCAGGAGAATATGCCAGAGACAAATCTACTTGATTGCTAAGCACTTTTGTTGGAGCGATCTTTATTTTTCCCGGACGATTCATGTTATGATATTCTAGCGCACGTTTATAAAAGCTATCATCCACGGCTAATCTCCAATTTTTTATTACAATTAAAAACAAAACACCAAGTCACTATACTGTATAGGTATACCACAGCATTTTATTTATTTAGCTTGAATTAATAAGAATTTTCAATCATCACAAACAAAAAAATGAATAACATCGCCACTTTTAGCACAGAAAAATTAATATAAGCTTAATTGGAGAAAAAATTTCCCTTGAACGGTCTAAATTAATCATTTAGTAGTTAAATCAACAAATTATTACGTAAGTATTTGCACAGATATAAGAATGCTATTATTCCTTTAGATGACGATAAACTAGATTATAAATAACTCGCACAACTATTCAGTTACAATGAGGTTAATAAGTAATATTTGTCACTTACTATCAGATTGTTGTTTCAGAATTTTTTCAATTTGCTCTGTCACAATCCATTTAACCAAAGAAGGTAAATTAGCATCCAACCATTCCTTTAACATTGGACGTAGCATTTCTTTCATTAATCTGTCCAATGTATATTGTCCGGCATTTTTAACCTCAAAAGTATGATCAACATTCTGCATTTTACTTTCCATGGCCTTTTTCGCAACTTCTGTTAACTCAGTTAAAGAGGTGTTGGTGTCTTCTTTAGCTTGGCTAGACAAAATTCCTTCAGCTAATTTGCTGAACTCATTTACATCTTCATCTAATGGATTAGTAAGCTTCAAACTATTTTTATTATTCTCTAAATTATCATCTTTACTTGTCATCGCACCACCCCGTTGATCAGAACAAACATTTTCTTCCATGTCTTTGGTTAATAATAACGTTGTACTATTACCATTATTACTCTCTTGATAAACAGAGGCGCCAACAAAGTTGGAATTAGACTCATTACCCTGTACCAAATTAGTTTTTATTACATCCCTAATAGATATTATAGCTTCAGCAACTTTATCCTGAGATTTTTCGTTTGACGCTGTCTGAGTCATGCTGCTTCTTTCTGTGATATAGACCGTTGTAAATTTCCAGTTCCAAAAAATTTATTTGAAACACCTGTAATGTATTCATTTATCTTATAGCGCTCGGCAGGAAGTTTTAAATTATCTGGTAACAACCCGCCATAAACAGACAATAATTGATAAAACCTCATTACATAATCTACCCGGCCTTTTATTTGATTTATCTTTGCATTTACCAATTTTTGTTCTGCTTCTAAAAACAGAGTTAAAGGAATTTCACCAACCAAATATTCCTGCTTTTTTCCTTCTAAAGTAATTTTAGCTGCTTTTACCTGGCGCCCCACCTGAGTAACATAATTCATTGCTGCTTTCCATAAATACCAAGAAGAAGTAGAAGACTCTAAAACTTCTAATCTAGCCTTGCGATGTTCACTTATTGCTCTGTATTGCTCTTGCTGAGATCTGCGCAGACCAGACCACTCTTTGCCACCTTGAAATATCGGCACATTAACTTTTAATGAAACCGTGGTATTGTTTCCAAAGGCCGTTGTTCCTGGTTTTAATCTTTCGTTCACATAACGCTCTGCCTGAAGCTCCATATCCATGGAGGGAAGAAACGCTCCCCTTTCTATGCTTACAAAAGATTTTGCCGCTTGCATCTTATAAGCAGCTGCTTGTATTGCAGGAGAATTGCGCAAAACCAATTCTTTCACTTCTGTTATTTTTTTTGGCATTTGATCTCTTTTTAACAAACAATAAGGCGCTATCATTACATCCTTATGTGGTGATTTTTCACCTACTATTCTTTCATATTTAGCTTGTGCGGACAATACCTCTGCCTGAGAATTGATTTTGTTAGAAATAGCTCCAGCAAGATTTGCTCCCGCTTCTGCCAATTCTGTTTTGCTCTTCTCTCCCAACTCTACTTGAGCCTTCACTTCCTCTAGATTTCTTTTGTGAAACTGCACACTTGTTTCACGCAATTTGAAAACTTCATATGCTTGCCACAAGTTGGCGTAAGCATCTATACTATCTAAAATAGATTTTTGTTCTAGACCCACAAAACTCATCACCGCAGAATTTAATTCTTTCTTGGCTTTACTAACTGAATTTAAATGTTGAAAACCCTTATATACATTTTGCACAACATTCACACCAAAAGCGCTTTGTTTGGTTTTACTTTTCTCTATCATTTTTACCCCAGAAGAGAACCCTTCACCCTTTTTAATGCTTTGTTGCCCATTAGCAAACACAGACACCGTAGGTAAAAATCCACTTTTAGCCAAGGGCACAGACTCAGATTGGGCAAATAACTCTCGCAAACCACTCCTTATACTAGGGTGCTTCTTATACCCCGAACAAATAGCATTGACAAAAATATTGCCTCTTTTATCTTGTTGTTTTTCTTGCGCTTGTACAATTTGCAACCCCAACATCAGCAAAACTACAGCAAACTTTCCCATATCCTACCATCATATTTTATCATTCCCTGGCAGAGCGTTCCATAATACCCTGCAGGTAGATTATAACCATTTTTCGTTCCTCGTGTACACAACTATTTACAAACCTTGTCACACCTATTAATTCAATAAAACATGCGGCAGGTATTAAGTTGCTCATAAGCTGTTGACAAGGCTGTTAATATCTAAGTAGTGGAGAACAATGATATAACTATCAACAAATTATCAACAATAGATCAACCTGTTAACATTCTGTGGATAACTCTGTAAAAAGTTTGCTCCATGAAGCTAATAAGGCAAAATGTTCACGAATAACTTTTTGCTCAACAGATTAACTAAAGATATAAGCTGTACAACAACAAAAACAATCTAATAATTATTAATAATATTTTGTTGTTTGCGCTTAATTGATTTAAACATTTGATAGATAGTAAGTATTTATGTTAAAAAACGATACTTCATTGGAAAATATATTATGAAATTACGTTTTGCCCCCAGCCCTACGGGGTTTTTACATGTTGGTAATGCCAGGACTATGTTGTTAAATTGGCTGTATGCGATAAAGAATGATGCAGAATTTATTTTAAGATTTGATGATACAGATAATAATAAATGCAAAACTGAATTTTATGATCAGATAAAGCAAGATATGGCATGGCTAGGTCTTACTTATGATCAAGAAGTACAACAATCTCAAAGGGTTAGTTTGTATAAAGGGTCCATTGAACAATTACAGACAAAAGGTCGGCTCTATAGTTGCTATGAGACGAAAGAAGAACTTAGATTCAAACGCAAACAACAACTTGCCGCAGGAAGGCCGCCTATCTATGACAGGGCGGGATTAAGGCTTAGCCCTGAGCAAAGAAATAAATTAGAACAGGAAGGAAGAAAGCCACATTGGCGTTTTCAGCTGGAGCATAGCTTAGTTGAATGGCAAGATATGGCGCATGGAAAAATTCAGGTTGATTGCAGTAATTTTAGTGATCCTATTTTATTACGAGAAAACGGTGATCCTGTTTTTACAATTTCCGGCATAGTTGATGACATTGAAATGGGAATCACTCACGTTATAAGAGGGGATGATCATATCTCTAATACCGCTGTTCAGTTACAAATAGCAGAGGCTTTGGGTTGTGATGCGCAATCTTTCAGTTTTGCTCATATTCCATTACTGGTTGGGGACCAAGGCGAGAGTTTATCTAAAAGGATAGGAAGCCTGAGTTTAAGGGAGTTAAATCAGCAAGGCTTTGAGTCTATGGCTGTGGTGAACTATCTAAGTCAGCTTGGTAACCCTAATTCTGATGAAGTTTTTCATTCGCTGTGTGGGGTGGTAGAAAGCTTTGATATCAAGTCCTTTGGAAAGTCTTCGCCAAGGTTCAACTTCGCTGACTTGGCCAGGTATAATGCTAAGTTTTTGCAGCAAGCATCTTTCAATCAAATTCAGCCTAGGCTGGGAGAGGCGGGCATTGATGGCTGTACAGAAGAATTGTGGATGGTTGTTCGTGGCAACATAAACAAAATTTCTGGTATCAATGGATATATGCAAATTTGTTGTGGTGATGTAGCTTCTTGTGTTGATGACTTAGAATACTTAACCCTGGCTCTTAAGAGCTTACCAGTAGAGCCTTGGGACGATACGACATGGGGCAAATGGACTGCTGAGGTAAAAAGAATTACCAACAGAAAAGGTAAAGAGCTGTTTTTCCCTTTGAGGATGGTATTGACCGGTATGGATCATGGTCCAGAAATGAGCAAATTGTTGCCCCTTATCGGGTATGATAAGGCTTATCAACGTTTGTCTAATTGCAGTTTGTAAAAGATCGGGATATGAAAATAAAGTTTTATAATACAGCCAGCAGAAAAGAAGAGATTTTTACCCCGATCCTGTCGCACAAAGTATCGATGTACGTTTGCGGCCCAACGGTGTATGATAGGGCGCACCTAGGCAATGCCAGATCAGCTGTGGTATTTGATGTCTTGTACAGATTTTTATCCATCCATTATGATGTGACTTATGTTCGTAATATTACCGATATTGACGATAAAATTATCGATGCATCAATAAAAAGGGGGCAAAGCATAGCCGCAATAACCCGTGAAACAACGGAATATTATCATACAGATATGGCTAAGTTAGGGGTCAAGCGGCCTACCATAGAGCCCAAGGCGACAGATCATATCAGCGAAATGATAGATATGATAAAGCTTCTTATCTCACAACACAAAGCCTATGAAGAACAAGGACATGTATTATTTGATACAGTTAGTTACCCCGGGTACGGCGGGTTGTCGAACCGCAATATGGACGAAATGTTGGCTGGGGCAAGAGTCGAGGTCGCGCCGTATAAAAAAAATCTACAAGATTTTGTCTTGTGGAAGCCTTCTGATGAAAATGAACCAGGGTGGAAAAGCCCTTGGGGGGTCGGTAGGCCAGGATGGCATATAGAATGTTCAGCAATGACATTAAAACATTTAGGAAAGAATTTTGATATTCATGGCGGCGGCCAGGATTTAATTTTTCCTCACCATGAAAACGAAAGAGCGCAGAGCGAATGTGCGACCAAGGGAGGTTTTGCTAATTACTGGTTGCACAATGGTATGTTGAAGGTTAATGGTAAAAAAATGTCCAAATCGCTGGGCAATATTTTTACAATTAATGAATTATTAAGGCATTACACGGGTGAAGAAATAAGGCTGGCGATAATTTCAACTCATTATCGGCAACCATTGGACTGGAAGGATAACACCTTGCCAATGGCAAAAGCAGTAATGAGAAATTTTTACAGAGCTCTGGATGGTGATATTGCGGAAACTGATAAAATAGATCAAGAGGTACTAGAGGCAATAGGTGCAGATTTAAACATACCTCGTGCCATTGCTAGGATGCATGAAATTGTAAGTGCAATCAAAAAATCTAAGGATAGCCAAGAAAGAAAAGGGCTAAGGGCTTTGTTGCAAAATAGTGGCAAGGTTTTGGGGTTGTTTGATGCGAAGAATAACAGGGCAGAGAGCAAGATAAGCACAGAGGAAGTTGAGAGATTAATAGCAAGCAGGATGGCGGCCAAAAAAGATAAAAATTACGTTCTGGCTGATCAGATTAGAGATGATTTAAAGGTCATGGGCATTGCCTTGGAAGATAATGGTGAGACAACTAATTGGTATATTTTGAATGAGTAATAAACCCGTAATTATATTATCTAGGCCCTCTTTAAGCCAGAATATAGGCGCTGCGGCTAGAGCGATGTTAAATTTTGGTTTAACCGAGATGAGGGTGGTCGAGCCGCAAACAAAAGTAGTGTGTCCTTCGTCGTTAGCTTTGGCTGCTGGGGCTGATAAAGTTTTGAAACAAGCCAAGGTTTATCAAAATATTGCTGATGGTATAGCGGATTTACACAGGGTTTATGCGGCTACTGCTAGGCCACGGGACATGATAAAAGAGTTTGCTTTCCCGAAGGATGCAGCTGTGGAAATTAATCAACAGATAGAGCAAGACAATAAAGTTGGTATTTTATTTGGAGCGGAAAAAAGCGGGTTAAGCAATGAAGAGGTTGCGCGTTGTGATAAAATTATAACCGTTCCTTTGAACATAGAGTTTAGTTCTATTAATTTAGCACAATCGGTAATTATAGTGGCATATGAACTTTTCCAACAGCAAAGTACAAATATTACCTTAAACCCTCTGTGGGATAAAGATGAAGATTTTGTTGCCTCAAAAAAAGAAATATGCGGTTTACTGGACCAGTTAGAACAAGAGTTGGATAGCAAAAAATATTTTAGAGCAGAGCATAAAAAAACAATAATGATGCGCAATTTGGTTAATTTTTTTTCAAAATCGAATGCTACTAGTCAAGAAATTCAAACCTTAAGAGGTGTCGTGTCTTATCTTAGCAAATAGAGATAATGTTTCATTATCAGACACACATTTTGGCGCTGTGTAAAACTAAGAGTAATTTATAAAGCAAAGTATGCAGTTTTAGTTTGACAATAATGAGTAATACGTTATATTTCCTATGAATTGGTACATACAAAATTTAGAGTGGTTTTAATGAGCAGAAGAGTTAATTCAAAGCATAAAATATCAAGACGTTTGGGGGTTAACCTGTGGGGACAGGCTAAAAGTCCTACAAATGTGCGTAGTTACGGTCCTGGTATGCATGGCCAAAAGCGCAAGAAGGTCTCTGATTATGGTTTGCAATTGCGCGCCAAGCAAACACTCAAAGGTTACTATGGTGAGATAACAGAAAAGCAGTTTAGTAAACTTTATGAGGAAGCAGTACGTTTAAAAGGTGATACGGCGGAAAACCTTATTGGCCTTTTGGAAAAAAGGTTGGATGCGGTGGTTTACCGTATGAAAGTTGCGCCAACAATTTTTGCTGCTCGTCAGTTGGTTAATCATGGACATATCAAAGTAAATGATAAAAAGGTTAATATTTCTTCTTATAGTGTCAAAGAGGGCGATGTTATTGCGGTAAAAGATCAATCTAGAAACATTCCTGTTGTGTTAGAATCTGTTGGTTCTTCTGAACGAGATGTGCCAGATTACATTGCTATTGAAGATAAAGGCATGAAATGTTCTTTTACTCGTTGTCCTAAGTTATCTGATGTTCCTTATCCTGTAACCATGGAACCTAATTTAGTGGTTGAGTATTACTCAAGGTAATTATAATTATCGCTGTTTTTGGGTATGTTTTTGCTATCTTAGCGGAGTTATAGCGGGTCAGTTTTGTTAAATTTTCTTGTCTGCTCTGAATAGTTATACAGATATGACCATTGTGCGATCATTTCATTGTGATATATAGAATCTCAAGTATTAGTCCCAATTTGCAATCTGTTGTGCTTTTTTTCATCTATATATTCAGGATACAAGTAAGTATTCATTATTATCATGAGAATATCGCATAATTTTTACCACAAGACACAGTCATAAGGGTTTAGAGTCAGTGATTATTGTTTCGATTAGAAAATTAGTTATGGCATCTTCTCCATCTATCTATAGCGCCTAAGGAATGATTAGTATATTGACAGCAATTCATAGTACCGAAAGATGGTTTAGAGTCTTTGCAAGCTTAGCTACAAAAAAGACCGCCGTAAAGGGCGGTCTTTAAGTATATGTTTTAAGTTTGCTTGCTATACGCGCAATGACAAACTTAAATCATTTTGGTGTTTATAGCAATTTAACTTTGTTTTCTACTTCATTTAATTGTCACTTATGTATTATATATACATTTCATTCCTCAAAATTCGTATTAATTCAAAGTAAAACCACTATATTAACCTTCGTCATGCATACCATCTACAGCTCCATCATCGTCGCCGTCAACGTTGTCTACATGCATCATTCCAGATCCCTTTTGAACTGATAGAGGGCTACCGTCTAGAACCATAGATCCTCCTCTTGACAGTGGTGTTACTTCCGCAGAAGATCCTCTTCTAGAACCAGGGTGAGCTGCTACTGCGGCTAAATCTACCATGGTCGAGTCACGCCTAAGTCCTTTACCTTTTTGCACCTTGATGAACGATGTAGCTTTTTTAGCTGTGTGCAATAGATCTTGCTGACTTTTCAACTCTACATGTAACTGAGTTTGCTTATCAGTTATGCGTGTTCTTAAAGTTGCAAGCTCTTCTTCTTTGTTGCCACCACCTATATCGGAAGTATCAATGCCAAACAGAGTTAGCTTTTTCAGCTCTCCTTTTGTTTTTTTCCTGGTTTGGGTATCCATTACACCCAAGATCCTATCAGCTTCTTCCATTTGTTGTGCTAAAGAGTTTACCTTTGCTTCTAGCGTTGCAACATGACGAAGAGCATTATCCTTATTCTCGTTCAATGTTTGCATGAACAAAGATAGGGCGTTTGAACGATGTGCATCAAACTCTTGCGCTTTATTTGTTGCAAGACGTAGAGTGCGTACTTTATTTGCTAACTCAGTTGCTAAGGCCAAAGAGGTTGTGCTCTCTAAATAGTCCAAATGAGCTGTCCTACAATCAGCAACACTTCCCATTAGTTCAGATTCCATCTCTAAACCAGGGAAGATTACTGAAAACACACCTGGCATAGATGATACTTCTTCTGCTTTAGTGCGCGGAGCAAAAAATGCAACCGTCATATCAGTATCTAAAACTAGTTGGTTCATTTCTTCACTTTGTGCTGTTCCTTGCACAGGGAAACCTTGGCTGTGGAAACAGAATCCTAATGTTTGTTGTAGCACACCTCTGAAATGCGCTTGTTCATCAGTTTCTGCAGTTTGCACAAACTGTTGCATGTAGTTACCTAGCACATCAACCGTAAGGTGATAACTGTCGTCTAATTCATATTCAAGGTTTGTTGACTTTTCAGTAAGTCTAACTACTTCAGCTTGTGCGTTTTCTTCAGCTTCCTGAGCTGCTTCTAACTCTGTGACAGCTTTTGTTTGAGCAGTTTTTGAGCTTCTAGTCAGTCTAGTTACTTTAGCTTTTTCAGCATCTAGAGCTTTTTGTGCGGCTTCTAACTCTGCGACAGCTTTTGTTTGTGCAGTTTTTGAACTTCTAGTAAGCCTAGCCACTTTAGCTTTTTCAGCATCCAGAGCTTTTTGTGCTGCTTCTAACTCTGCAGTTGCTTGTGTTTGAGAAGTTTTTGAACTTCTAGTAAGCCTGGCTACTTTAGCTTTTTCAGCATCTAGAGCTTTTTGTGCTGCTTCTAACTCTGCAGTTGTTTGTGTTTGAGACGTTTGTAGTTCTGTAGTAAGTCTAGTTAGTTCAGCACGGGCTTTCTCTTCGGCTTGTCTAGCTGCTTCTAGGTCCCTGTCTCCTTGTGTTTGAGCTGCCTTTAACTCTCTGGTAAGTCTAGCTACTTTAGCTTTTTCAGCATCTAGAGCTTTCTGAGCTTTGGTAAGGTTGGCTGCAGAAGTTCTTTTCTCAACAATAAGTTCTTTTTCAAGAGACCTAACCTTAGTTTTAACAACTCTCAATTCGTCTTGAGGTGTTGCTGGAGTCGAAGGTGCAGATACTCTTGATTTTGGTGTTGTTCTAGTAGACTCTGGTGATGGTGTGCCCGAAAAATCACGACCGCAGTGTCCGATAGAAATAACTGAAGAGGCAAAAAATGCACTAATGGCTAATATACTTGTAAATTTATAGTGTTTCATACAATACTCCTTTTAACGCTTGTATTATTTTTTTAGCAATATATAATTTCTTTTGTCCGATGCTAATGTTTGCATGTTAAATTGTTATTGGTTAACAATGATTTAATAAAATAATAAAATTTAAAGTATAGGGAGTATCATGAGAGTAAAAAGTGTAGTTTTGAGTAGTTTATTGTCCTCAAGTTTGTTGGTTTCAGCTAATGCAAGTGGTTTTAAAACTGGTTATTATTTAGGAGCGATGGGTTCTTACAGTTATGCCAAGAATTCTACTTATGGTGATTTAAGAATAGATTATAACAATACAGTTATTAATCCAAAAGCAACTAAAACAAATCAAAAAAAGACTATTTTAGGTGTTGGTGTAGTTGGCGGTTATAGAAAGGTTATGGATAACGGGTTTGTTGTCGGATTTCATAATAATGTCTCTACCGAAAGAGGATCTTTCCGCGGTGTTGTAAAATATGGTGATGTTACTGTTGGCACAGCTTTGGAGAGAAATTTATCTTATGAGATGAGAATTGCCAGAGTATTGCAAGTTTCACCTTCATTGGTATTAGGAAAAGTAATCAATAATAATTTCATGTTATTTTCCCGTGTTGGTTTAAGTGTAGTAAGGTTTGCTACGCAACATAGTGAGAAATCTCAGGCTATGACAACTAAGGAGCCAAAGAGGCATGTAACTAATGTTGGCTACCAAGGAGAACTAGGAGTAGAGTTTGCGATAAACCCAAGATTGTCGCTTATGGGGTCTGTCTCTTATGAGTGGCATAATACTGTTAAGGTAGATTCTGGAAAACTTTACAACAACTTGGGTGGAAAAAGTCATATAGAATTTAAACCACGCTATGTAAACACTGTTCTAGGTGTTGTTTACAAGTTTTAGTTAAGTGATCTGTTAATTTACTTGCACAGATCTTTTAATGTGCTTATGGCCCAAGGATGCGGTTTTTGCTCCTTGGGTTTTTTTATTGTAGACACAAAAAGGGTGTAAGCTCATTATTGAATTTTTCCCTAAGTTTTTCTAGGATTAGGAAAGACTAAGACAGGTTTAGCTTATAGTCATGCGAAGCATGGAAAGTATTATAGTCGCACACCTGTGGAAATTTACATCTGTAGATTTTGTAGTAATTTTATAATAAGCTGCATCTAAAATTGTGAATGGTACACCATTCTTGCGCTATTTTGTTATCTTCTTCCTCGGGGAAAGGTATGATCCCTCTAGCATTACTAGTGTTCATTAGTATTTCTATTGATTTATTATGTGCGAAAAATACAGGGTCAAGAAACTGCATTTCTGTTGGCTCATCGAGTATAAAATTTAAGGGCTTTTTGTTGCCCAAAATTTCTTTTTCTGTAAATTTGTTACCCCATTCATCAAAGGTACCCATATTAACTTTATGTATATGAGAAAATATTTTGTTATCGAAATTTGCTGAGATAAGCTCTTTTTTCCCAGTTGCGGTAATAATACAATGAGCATGAGATATTGTTGTGTTGAGACAATTTGTGTGCGCAATATGTACAGCTTGAAAGCCAGCATTGTTTGCTGTTTGTATTTTGTCTGCACATGATTCTATAATAATGATATTATTAGGAGAGTATTTTTTTAATTCTAGAACACATCCTTTTCCCACCTTGCCAAAGCCGAAGCACACAAAATTTTTATTAGTTATGGGAATTTTTAACTGCTTTAATCCTCTGGTTAAGCCGTTTCCCGTGCCATAAAGGTTTTCTATGATTTTTATTTTTGATTTATCGATATCAATGATAGGGCTGGGAGTTTTATGGTTGTAAATTATTTCTGATTGCGTCAGTTCAACGAACCCTAGCCGTATTTTGTTATGATTAATAAAACCACTGCCGCAATCTAAGATTACATCATATTCATTGTTATATGCTTGTTCAGGCGGGATATATAACCCTTTGTTTTTAAGATAATCTAGAGCATCTTGTTCCACATTAAGATATTTAGTTGCGGTTACATTTACGAAGGCTCCTGATACTAACAGTGGTTGAAGTTTGCAAATAGATGCTTTTGTGATATGTAAATTGCTTAATATTTTTAAACCTTTGTAAGGCTTTCTTTTGTTGTAATCATAAAATTGTGAACGCAGGAAATATGTGTTTTTTGGTTTATATTCTTGCCATATATTGTCGTACATTATGTAATATATTCTTAAAATATTGATATATTTTTAATTATTATAAAAAATACTAATTTTTAATATATGGGGTATTTGCTATGGTATTAAATACGGTATAAAGAATATATTATATAGATGGATTAGATGAGTTTGTGTAATGCAGAGCAGATAAGTAGTATAAATAATGCGTACGATTTGCCGGATTCTCATATTTTTTTAACTTCTGCAAATATGTTATCTCAAATATCAGGCCCTATATATAGTTTGCTGGGCATAAACAACATAACTTTAAGAAGGTTTTTTAAACGAGGGGGGCAGTTTTATTTAGCTACAAATCCAGAGTGGATAAAACATTATTTTGCAGCAGGATATAATAGTTTTGGATTGTTTACAGATTTTGATGATGCTAAATCTCCGTATTCGTTAATAAATATGCATCCCAAAGGCGATGAACATTTTTGGTGTGTAACGAAAGTGGCAGTGGAATCATTTGCTTTGGCAAATGGATTCACTGTACGAAGGTTTTATCAAAATTATGTAGATGTTTTTAATTTTATGGCTTGTCCAAATAATACCAATATTAACAATGTATATTGGAACCATATAGTAGAAATAGAAAAATTTATTGATTATTTTTATGTAGTAGCTGCTGATCTGATAGCGATATCTTCACAAGATAATAATTTGTTTTATTTATCTAAAAGCATAAATTTTCCTAACAATGAAACTAAATTATGTAGACAAACTAACTTTTATAATACAATAAGTGGTGCTCGATTAGTATATTTAACAAAAAAACATTCTTTGTCCCCTCGTGAAGTAGAGTGTGCCAAAATGATAAATGATGGTTGTTCAGCGAAAATGATAGCACGAGAGTTAAATATTTCTGTACGTACAGCAGAATTTTATACTATAAACCTTAAAAGAAAATTGGGTATTAACACTAAGTATCAATTAATAAAATTATTAAAGCAAGATTTATGATTAAAGCGATAACATATGTTTTTATTTCTAATAATTTGTTGACATTGTTAAGTTAATTTCTAAACTATGCACTACAGATAGGTATTGGATATGGATGTAATAATTGTTCCTTTTTTAGGGGTATTAAAAACCGTTTTAGGTTTGTACACTTGGGTTATTATGTTGCGCATTATTATGTCTTGGTTAGTAATGTTTGGTGTTGTGAATATAGCTAATCATTTTGTGCAGTCATTTAATAGCGTGTTAAGCAGTTTGACAGATCCCGTACTAATAAGAATACAGAATATTATTCCTAGCTTTGGTATTATTGATATTTCGCCATTGGTGCTGATTTTAGTTTTGATGTTTATATCTAATGTTATAGATAGAATGATAATAAAAATTTCTTAAACTTAGGAGATTAAATTTCATCGAGCCAGTTAATAAAATTATAGATGGTACGGCAATTTCATCTGAAATTTGTCATCGAATTAAAGAAAAGATAAGAACAACACAAGAGGAATATAACGCTTTTCATCCTTGTCTCGCTATATTAATAATTGGTGAAGATCCGGCAAGTCATTTATATGTGAACTCTAAGATTAAAAAATGTACAGAATTGGGTATACGTACGTGTAAGTACCATTTTACGTCAGAAGTATCTGAAAAAGAAGTACTACAAACCATTCATTCATTAAATGATAATAAAGATGTTCACGGCATAATAGTACAATTACCTATTGCTGAGCATTTGGATAAGCTAAATATTTTGCAATCTATATCTGTACACAAGGATGTTGATGGTTTGCATCCAATGAACTTAGGACTGTTATTTGGCGGCTATCGTGGAGGTTTTATTCCATGTACACCCAAAGGATGTGTGCGGTTAATTTCTTCTGTACAGGATGAAATAAAGGGTATGTTAGCAGTTGTGATCGGAACATCAAATCTTGTCGGCAAACCTATGGCGCAGTTGTTGTTACAGCAGGGATGCACAGTTGCTTCTGTGAACACTAATACCGTCAATCCCGAACTATTGAGCTCGCAAGCAGATATTATAGTTTCTGCGGCAGGTCATGCCGGTTTGGTAACAGCAAGTTGGGTAAAAAGAGGTGCTATTATAATAGATGTTGGTATTAATCGTTTACCAAATTCCTCTACATCAAATAATGTAGTAGGAGATGTGGATTTTGATAATGTTTATGACAAAGTTCGTGCGATTAGCCCAGTTCCTGGTGGAGTAGGACCCATGACTATAGCATGTTTATTAGAGAATACAGTTATAGCCGCAGGTAGACAGAGTTTAAAAATAGCCAATATTTTGCAGAATTAAAGAGGATTGTTTTAGCAAGATTTTACTATTGATCTTACCAGTACAGCAAAAGAAACTTCCTTGTTTTTAAATTGTTTTTCTAGAGTTAATAAGGTTTCCAGGGATGCTGATATTTCTTGATATTGCCACAATCTGCTAGCTTTCTCAAATATCGGTTTCATGTTAAAAAAAACATTATTGGTCATATTAGAGAAAGCCTCAAAACAATTTTTATGTAAATTATATTGTGTAAGAAACTCGCAAAATAACATCATTTGTTTTATCAAAGAACGTAATATAAAAAATATCTCATCATTTGATATTTTTTCATCTATACACTTGAAAAGAGCGGTTTTTTCTTTGAGCAGAAAGTTGCTAACAATATCATCTATTGATAGGTTAAAAATATTGGGTATCAACTGTGTTAATTGATAGTCTGTTATTGCTTTGTTATCTGATATGTTGTGTAACTGTATCTTATATAGATCATTAAAAAAAGACACAGGATGTGTAGAATATTGTTCTGCAAGAGTTTCGATTTGTTTTGTAGATAAAGATATTTTTCTATCTGCTAATTCTTGGGTTATTATATTTTGCATATAACTTTTTGTCATTTCATAACAAGGAATTGCACATAAAGCATCACTAGCATTGAAGTGCATAACCAGTTTAGATTTACTATTAATTTTATTTGAGGTGAAGAGCAGATATTCATGTGGTTGGGATTTTTTTAGTGCTGTTAATATCGCATCAGTATTTTTGTTATTTATATCTTTGTATATGTTAAGGTATTTCGATTGTGTAGATGAAAATAAACAAGGTTCCTCTGGTGCAAAGGATGTGTTTTGTCCCGCATCTACGTACCTGCTAGTAATATCATTTTTCTTTAAATAATTGACCAAAATATCAGAATAGAACTGTATAATGCGTTCGTTATTACCGTAGAGCAAAAATGCTTTTGCTGATTTATAATAAGATTTACATATGTATTGATAGAAATTATTTATTCTCAAGCTACTTATTTGTCTCTAATTTTTTATAGTATGTGGTTAGTATTATATATATTTCTTCTGCTAGTGATGCTAGTATTTTTTTTGTTGATTCCCGTTCCGAAGAAATCATAAGATATCTTGATCTAGCAGTTTTCTCTCCCACAGAAATACTACTATTTCTTTCCACGTAATCTTTGTATAATACTTTTTTATCTGCTGTCATAAGGGTTACATTTACTCTAATTTTCATATTTTGGTATTGTGCTGATCCGTCTTTACTAAATCCTGTAGGAGATTTAGTAATAATTATTTTACTTTCTAAAATATAATTTTGTGCCTCTGCAGATGAGCTTGTACACATTCTGTCTTCAAGATAATTTTTAAGCAGTTGACCCTCTCGATTGAGTATGGTTTTTATCTTAATAGATTGTAGTTTATCATGTACATTGCCTAGACAGTTCTTGTCATATAAAGGCACAAAACCACATCCGTAAATCCATAACACAGAAAAGATACAAACTATTTTAGCATACGACATTGACAATTTTTCCTGGAATTACAATTATCTTTTTTATTTTTCTATTATCCAAATATTTTTTCACATTGCAATGCTCTAAGGCCAGAGTCTGCAGTTCATCCTTACTAATCTTACTGTCTATTGTAATTGTAGCACGCAGTTTTCCGTTTACTTGTATGGCTTGTACTATTTTATTGCTTTGTAATAAAGATTCATCACACTTGGGCCAAGGTGTTTTGGCTAAGATAGTTTTGTTACCTATAGTTTGCCATATTTCTTCTGCAAGATGTGGGGATGCTGGATTGATTATGATTGCCAGGGTTTCGATTATTTCTTGTTTAAGTTGGCCATTAATATTTGCAATATCTTCTACTTTTGCTAGTTCATTGATTAAAGTCCTTATATGTGCAATATATAGATTTAAGTTAACTTGCTCTATGTCTTCAGTAATGTTTTTTATTGCTTTATGTAAGGCGGTTTTGATTTTTAATTCATTTTTGTTTAGTTGGTACTCTATAGAGTTGGTGGTGTCAGGATAGTTTGATTCTGTCCAAGTGTTGACTAAGCGCCAAATTTTATTTATCAATTTCCATACACCTTGTATACCGCTTTCATTCCACTCTATGTCTTTGTCCACAGGGCTATCTGAAACAACAAACAGTCTTGTTGCATCAACTCCGTATGCATCTATAATAGACATTGGTTGAATGACATTCTTTTTAGATTTGCTCATTTTTTCTGGTTTACCTACGGTAACAACAGATTTGTCTGATAGTTTATAAGCTTTGCCTTTTTGTAGGTAAACTTCCTCTGGGTATAACCACTTGCCATCATTGTCTGTATATGTTTCGTGACAAACCATGCCTTGGGTTATCAATGCTTTAAAAGGTTCATCTACTGATAAATAACCACATTTTTTCAACGCTTTAGTAAAAAATCTGGCATAAAGTAAATGAAGAACTGCATGTTCGATTCCCCCTATGTACTTATCTATGGGCAACCAATGATCAACCTCGTCTTTTACAAATGGTGAATTATTGGGTTGCGAGGCAAAGCGCAGAAAGTACCAAGAAGATTCAAAAAATGTGTCTAAAGTATCTGTTTCTCTTTTAGCGTCCTTATTACACTTAGGACATTTTGTATGTTGCCAGGTGTTGTGTTGTTGTAAGGGGTTACCACTAACATTCAATTTAATATCTTTAGGAAGAGCGATAGGCAGTCTTGTTTTATTTTCTGGCACGGTGCCACAAGTATCACAATTCACGAATGGTATAGGACATCCCCAATAGCGTTGTCTTGATATGCACCAATCTCTTAGCCTGTATAAAGTACATTTTTTACCGATATTATTGCTGCTGATGTGTTCGAGAATCTTTATTTTGGCTTGTTCCGTACTCATGCCGTCAAGGAATTGAGAATTGCACATTATACCATTTTCTGTATATGCTTTTTCATTGATGGTAATATCTTGTTGGTCATTCGGCCTAACAACGGGGGTTATCGCTAAATTATATTTATGAGCAAAATCTAAATCACGCTGATCATGCGCTGGACAACCAAATATCGCCCCAGTGCCATAATTCATAAGAACAAAGTTGGCTATGTATACAGGTATTTTTTTCGACTTATCGCAAGGGTGTACAACATATAGGTTAGCAAAGATTCCGGTTTTTTCTGTGGTTTCTATAGTTTGCTCATCAATTGTTTGTGATTTACAGAGGTTAATAAACTGCTGTACTTCTTTATTTTCTTTTGCGATTTGATGTGCTATCGGATGATCAAAAGAAATGCCTAGAAATGATGCACCGAAAATAGTTTCAGGTCTGCTGGTAAAAATTTTTATATATATATCATTTATTTTTTGGTCTGGATGGTTTAACAGTTCAAAGTCAATATAGGCACCATCAGACTTGCCGATCCAATTCTTTTGCATTGTTTTAACTTTTTCAGGCCAACCATTCAGTTTATCAAGGCCTTGAAGTAATTCTTCGGCAAAATCTGTGATTTTCAGGTACCACTGTTTCATTAATTTTTGCTCTATTGGGACACCAGAGCGCCAACCTCGCCCATTCACAACTTGTTCATTAGCTAAGACAGACTTTTCTACTGGGTCCCAATTGACATAACTTTCTTTTTGGTACAGTAGCCCTTGTTGATAAAAATCTAGCAAGATACTTTGTTCTAGCCCATAGTATTCTTTATCACAGCTAGCGAACTCTTTTGTCCAGTCAAAGGATAGGCCAAGTGTTTCAAATTCTTTACGCATGTTGTTAATATTATCTTTAGTCCACTCTTCTGGGTGTATATTGTGTTCTAAAGCTGCGTTTTCTGCAGGTAGTCCAAATGCATCCCAACCCATTGGGTGTAGCACATCATAACCCTGTGCTTTTTTGAATCTTGCAATGATATCGCCAATTATATAATTTCTTACATGCCCTATATGCAGTTTACCAGAGGGATAGGGAAACATTTCTAACACATAATACTTTTTATGTGGTTTGCTTTCGCCTACTGCAAAAGAGTTATTTGTTGTCCAGAACTCACGCCATTTACGTTCTACTAAGCGGAAATTATATCTTTCTTCGGTCATAATGCTATTTTATTTACTATTGCGCTTCTAGGTTTAATTCTTTTGCTTTGTTAATTATTTTATCTTCTATTATTTCGCTCAAATTACTTGCTTGGGATGCAAAACTCCATTTTCCGTTAACATATTTCTGCGTGAATACCGATACTTTTAAACCATCTACTCTTACATTGTTGCTATTAATTTTTATATCAATTTTTAATTTTTCGTTTTTGTTATCGGGATTTATATACCATTCCGTAAGAATTATACCGCTTATGGGATCAGTATGTTTAAGTGGCATAAAAGAAATAACATCTAAAGCAGCTTTCCACAGTACATTATTGGTAGCCATAGATTGTGTTGTCGGAGATAATTTGCTTATCTTTTGATTTAATGTTAGTGATTTATCACCTAATATTTTACCAAATCCGTGGTAGTGTTTTCTATTTTTAGTGATAAATTCATCATCATGGGAAACATTAGTCTGACTACAAGCGCATAATATGATGCACAATAATGTGGTTAATATATAGTTCATATTGTAAACTCCAAAAAATTGTATTAAAGCTCTATAAAACTTCTTAGGAGACTCTAGCGTAATTATTAATGTATTGCACTATTTTTATGACATAGAGGCGCTGCTTTGTGTGTTATTTAGCTATCATACAGCGGTTTTCGCTGTACAAAATTAATATTAATTCAAACTTTAAAGTCTATACTTAATTTTTTTTATGTTATAAATTAAGCTAAACTATTATATCTTTGGGGTTTTAGCATGGGTAATCCTAGTATTTATTTGCATAAAGGTGATTTACCGGAAAACATAAAGTTTGGTAAAAGTGTGGCCATAGACACAGAAACTATGGGGTTGAATCCTCATCGGGATAGATTATGTGTTTTACAAATTTCTTCTGGTGATGGAGAGGCACACTTAGTGCAATTTAATAAAAAGGAAGGGTATGGTTGCCCTAATTTATCGGCTATATTGCGTGATAAATCTGTAGAAAAAATATTTCATTATGCTCGTTTTGATATAGCCGTAATTTATCAATATTTAGGTATACTGCTAGAGAATGTGTATTGTACAAAAATAGCTTCTAAATTGACTCGTAACTTTACACAGCGACATGGTTTAAAGAATTTATGTAGTGAATTGTTAGGCATAGAAATATCCAAACATAGTCAATCTTCTGATTGGGGTAGTGATGATTTAACAAAAGAACAATTGGCTTATGCGGCCTCTGATGTTCTACATTTGCACTCTTTGAAGTGTAAATTAGATAAGTTGTTGCTAAGAGAAGGTTGTGATTCTACTGCGCAACAATGCTTTAACTTTTTACCTACAGTTGCCAAGCTTGACTTGCTAGGGTATCAGGATTTGAATATCTTTTCACATAGTTGAGCCTTGTTAATATTCGTTTTTTATGAAGAAGATTTTTATATATTGTGACACAGGCGTATCTAATAACAAAAGCGAGATTTTTTCTTTTGTTGATGATTACAAAGGGTCATACGAAGCTCATTACATTGATGCAGAAGAAATAAAAACAGGTTTATGGCGTACGTCTGCAGCGTGTTTTATTGTCCCGGGTGGGGCTGATCGATTCTATAGTAATAAACTTAATGGCATGGGTAACAGAGAAATTAAATCATTTGTACATGATGGTGGTTTGTATATTGGCATTTGTGCAGGAAGTTATTATGCAGGAAAAGAAATTTGTTTCGATTTAAATGGACCGCTGGAAATAGTAGCAGAAAGAGAACTTGCTTTTTTCCCTGGAAAAGTCATAGGTCCTTTATTGTCACGGTATGAATATAATTCGACATCAGGTGCAAGAATAGCAAAGATAAAGCTTACAAGTGTCGAACAAGAGTTGCAACCGATTAATGTTTACTATAATGGAGGTGGATATTTTGCAAATGCCGAAAAATTTAATCAGGTAAACATCATAGCAACATATCAAAATAAAGGGTTTGAAAACATGGCTGCAATTATTGAGTGCAGTGTTGGTAAGGGCAAAGCTATTCTTTCTGCTGTACATCCAGAAATATCTGTAAATTATTTTGCCAATAATAATATAGAAGTTGCTACCAGTATTACTACCGCGTTATCGGATGAAAAGCATTTATTAATACTAAAATTGTTGTTAGATAGCTGTTTATAGGTCTATTTTAATTGCTGTGTTAAGGGTTGCCTAGCAATGTTGGTGAACTAAGGAACCCGTCTTACAGTTACACAATTATTCTTTTGCTTTGGTCGCGACCGTATACAAATAATATACAGAGAACAAAAAAGCTGTTAAGCCAATCACAGACGCGCTTGTATCAAAGTTATTCGGTCTAATACTGAATATTTTTGTAGATTTACATAGTGAAAAAGGTATGGCTAACAAGATACCCACTATGGCTTCACCCGCTATTAATCCAGACGCAAAAAGTACACCTTGTTGATCAGTTTTTGTCGCACTTTGTGGTTTTGCTTTTTTATTTTTAACTTTTAGATTTCTTTTTGCTAAATATGAGACTAACCCTCCTATAAATACCGGGAAAACAATAAATAGAGGTAAATAAATACCAACTGCAATTGGCAGGATAGGTGTGGTTATTTCTTTATTAAACGATTTTTGTAAAACTTTTTCGACAATAATTAGGCTTATTGCAAATACAATACCTATCGTAAACATTGTCCAATCCATAGTGCCTAATAAAATAGTACGAGATAAATCAGCCATGATTTTTGCTTTGGGAGCTGCTAACGCAGCGCTGGGATCCATACCAGCTCTTGGAAAGACATCCCCTATACCATAAGCATTATATAACATGTCTAAGATAGGTGCCATAATTACGGCGCTCACAACCACTCCAAAAATTAACATCATTTGTTGTTTCCATGGAGTAGCACCAACTATTTGACCTGCTTTTAAATCTTGTAAATTATCAGCAGAAGCAACAGAAGCATTTCCCATAATAGCAACCATTACTATTACTATCCCTGAAACGGACAAAACTTTTAAACTATCTTGTTGAAAATTTATTTCTTGTCCTAAGCACACAGCTAAAAGCAATACGCTGAATATTAGGCCTAACAGCATTACCCCAGATAATGGGCTGTTCGATGATCCAACTAGACCTGCCATATATCCGGAAATAGCGGATGACAAAAATCCAAATAAAACAACGAAAACTACCATCACAGTGATAGAAATCCAATGCAGTGTTGAGCTTATTTCCAAATTAGCGCTATCCAATATGTGATGTAACAAATACGCTAGGGGGAATAAGATTAGCACAATACCAATTAAAACGTATTGAAATGGTATATCATGGTCGGTCCTTATAATCTTTTGTTGTTTAAGTCTCAAATTATTAATCATATTTAGTGATTGTTTAAGAGCTGTTTTAATAGGCTCAAAAATATGAATAACAGACCATAGACCTCCAACAACGATCGCACCGATACCAACTATCCTTATTTTGGAATCCCAAATAAATATAGCTGCATCATAAGCAGACATTCCTTCTGGGGATCCGCACAGAAAAGTATAAAGAGGCACCCCTATTAACCAAGCAGATATACCACCAAACAGCACAGCTAAACCAACTGAAACACCGACTATGTATCCTGCGCCAACTAATACAAACGAAAAACCCATTTCTGCACCCATCACGGTTTTACCTTTTTTGGTCCAGTAACCAAGGCTTTCATCCGTTATTATAAATCCTGATTGACAGATCTTTGCTATACCGGAAAATATGCTACCAATTATTAAATATTTAGCCCCTCCTTTTTTTGCCTTATCACCGATTTTCAACACTTCGGCTGTAGCAACACCCTCAGGAAACTTAAGCTCACTTTCTATAATAAGGGCTCTCCTTAAAGGAATAGAGAATAGCACTCCTAGTATTCCACCGATCGCAATAATAAAAGATGTTATATAAAAATCTACGCCATTCCAATATTTCATTATTAGTAGCGCGGGAATGCTAAAAACTACGGCAGATGCTACGGCTTCCCCAGCTGATGCCGAGGTTTGGACAATATTATTTTCTAATATGGAATATTCTTTAAAAAATTTTAATACAGACATAGAAATAACAGCTGCAGGAATTGTAGCTGCTACGGTCATACCAATTTTAAGACCAAGATAGGCGTTTGCTCCCCCCATTAATACTGTTAGTATAAGTGACAGCAGGATTGATTTTAAGGTTATCTCTGATACGATCTTACTAGCTGGTATGTAAGGTTTTAGTGCTGATTTATTCTTATTCTGTGCCATCTATTCCATCAAATTAAAGTGGGGACATTATAGCACACTACGTTGAAAAGATAAATATGTAAACTAGCTATTTGTCTAAGTAATCTTTAGAATATTTGTTATACAAATTAATGCATTTTTTTGTTACAATCCCCTTGTGTTAAACGGGTATGTTTTTATGGATGTTAAAAAAATTGTTAGAACGCTGTTAGTCTTTTTGTTTTCTTCCGGTGGAAAAGATAAGCAAAAGACATTGCAAGAGGAAATTAAATCTTTTGCGTTAATTATAGCGGTAGCGTTATTGGTAAGGACATTTTTATTTCAGCCGTTTATAATACCTTCTGGTTCTATGAAGCCAAATTTATTGATAGGTGATTGTTTGTTTGTTTCGAAGTATACCTATGGTTTTACAAAATACTCTTTGCCTTTTAATGTTCCTTTGATAAAGGGTAGAATATTGCAAGATTCAAAACCTAAAATAGGAGATGTGGTTGTATTTAAAGGACCATATGATCCACAAATTGATTACATTAAAAGAGTCGTGGGGTTGCCTGGTGACTCTGTACAAATGCGTGATGGTATTTTATATATCAATAATAAGGCTGCCACTGTAAAAGGAGCCAAAGTTTTCGCCGATGATTTATGGATAGAGCGCCATAATGACAAAAGACGTACGGATATAAGGGAAATCAGTTCCTACATAGAGACATTGCCCAATGGAGTAAGTCATCTTATGGCGAAGAAAGATAAATTTGGTTCTAATATTTTGGATAATACACAAACCTATATAGTGCCTAGGGGTCACTACTTTATGGTAGGTGATAATCGTGATGAATCGGGCGATAGTAGAGTACAACATCAAATAGGGTTTGTGCCTGAGGATAAAATAATAGGTAAAGCACAAATAATTTGGTTTTCAACTAAAGCCAAATGGTGGCAAGTCTGGCGATGGATAATAGATATTCGTTATAGTAGACTGTTTAGAAAAATAAGTTAATCATATTATATTTTGGGTGATGAAGATTGAAATCTGTTGGTTATAGGGGCGCGCGTTTATCTACAGAGGAATTTTGTTTTTAAAGACAATAATACTATCTAACCTTTAGGTGGTTCTGCACTATTATCAACAAGATCTTTAACCAAATCATCCACATCATTTTCCAATATTTTATCTACGCTGGAATTGGGGGAAGGTTTGTCTATGGGGCGTCTTTTTACATCTATCAACCAAATATCATATATAGGATGTTCTAAGGAAGAAAGCGAGGGATTGGAAGCAATCATCCAGCCCGAGAATATTTTTTTTGCTTTGTTTCTGTGTTCTAGTTGTTCTTCTATCACCAAAAATGCCATAGATTCTTTTTGTTCTTCGGGGTTTGCTTTCCAGGCTTTTAAGATATTTATTTTTAAATTGCCAATATCAATTTGATCGCCTATTTGAGCCTCGATTTGATGTGTTTTACCAGTGATTTTGTCTAAAAATCTGATTACCGCGACCTTTAATAAAGAGCCATTAGCGTAAGAAGGTGTTAGGTCTATAGATTGAGCAATAATCAGTAATAAGAGGGCTTGGCATAGCGATAGATATTTTTGACAATTTACATGTGTTCTCATCCTGCTACTGCTCGTATATGAAAGGCGTGTTCCGTCATAGTTGTTTTTGGTGTATAAACTCATAATGCTATGTGGCGCTAAGGTAAGCTCAATCTTTCTTGCCGCTAAAAATAAGTCTACCTATTAAGCTTTCCAGGTTTACAGAAGATTGTGTATGGGTGATTGTTTCACCTGCTTGTAGAATGTTTTCGTCTCCTCCAGGTACAATAGCCAAGTATTTACTTCCTAATAAGCCATCACTTACTACTTCTGCTGAAGAATCTTTTGGTAATTGTATTTTGTTATCTAGTGCGAATTTTATATTAGCCAGATATGTGTTAGATTCTATGGCAATACTTTGAACGCTTCCTACTTTCACACCGCTCATTCTTACGTCTGATCCTATGGAAATACCATCTACTCTATCAAAAGTGGCATAATAAACACTCGAGCTGTCAGTCTTTTGGCCGCTGTTGTTATATGCAAACACAAAAAATATAACCGTTATTAGTAAAATTATAGCTCCAACCATTGTTTCTAAAACGTTTTGTTTCATAGTGTGTTTCCTTTGTCTGCTTTCCAAGAATTATAATGCAATTGCTTAGTTTTTGCACTATTAAATATTCCCGCATTTTTTGGTAAGGGTTTTTGTTGTAAAAATTTTTCTTCTGTGTAATGGAGCCATCCGAACCAATTGGCTGGTATATGTGTGCTTTCCCCTTTATAAATCACCCATCTTTTCGGGGTTTTCTTGTTTTTGCCGAATAATATTTTTTTTTGGTAATATTTGTTTCCGTAGTCATCTTCGCCTATTAACTCCCCTATGAAGTAGGTAGTTATTAAAGTTTGTAGCAAATTTTTACTGATGTTCAAAAAGCTCTCCCCTGATAAAAAACTTGCATATGTACTAAAAACATATTATATAATCCAGTTGAATCTGCAAATAAAATTTCGCAGGTGGGTTAATAGCCCACCTTTTTTTATAGCTTGTGATAAATTATGGATTTAAAGACGCAAATATATTCTATTATTAAAAATCCTTTAGAGGGGTTTGGTTATCTCATAGTTGAGGTTAACATCAAAGGTTGCAATAAGTTGGTGGTGGAAATAGTGATAGAGAAAAAGGACGCATCAGTCTCTATCGAGGATTGTGTCAAGGCTAGTAAAGAGGTGTCAGCAATTTTAGACGTGGAAGACGTTATAAATAAAACTTACACCTTGGAAGTTTCCTCTCCTGGAGTGTGCAGAGCTCTAAATACCAAAGAAGATTTTCTTAGGTTTGTTGGGGAAAAA
The DNA here is from genome assembly GCA_965204765.1 of Alphaproteobacteria bacterium. Lineage (GTDB taxonomy): Bacteria > Pseudomonadota > Alphaproteobacteria > Caedimonadales > UBA9215 > CBDBFG01. Next base: position 215,595 of record CBDBFG010000004.1, read on the forward strand.
GTTAAACTTAAAACGAACCTGTTGATAGATGGTTTGGCTTCTTTTAAAGGGGTTATAAGTAAAGCAGATAATGATGGTGTAAGCATTATCTTGGAGGAAAATGGTAATATAGTGCCGATTTTGTATGAGTATATTAAAAGTGCAAAATTGAATCCAGATTTGAAATATAGATAATTTGTATAATATAGGAAGAACGATGGTTAAAGCAAAATCAGAAATTTTGAGCATAGCAGAAGTTGTGGCAAAAGAAAAAAATATAGACCAAGAGCAAATAGTTGCGGCAATGGAAGTAGCTATACAAAAGGCTAGCCGTGCTAAATATGGTCATGATAAAGACATAAGAGCAACCATTGATAGAAAAACAGGTTCTATAAGTATGTCTGCATATCGAGAAGTGGTCGAAGATGTGGAAGATGAGAGTACGCAAATATCTTTGCAAGATGCCGAATATATAAAAGAAAAGATTGGGGTCGGAGAGTACATAGTAGATGAATTACCTCCTTTTGATTTTGGGAGGGTAGCGGCGCAGATTGCGAAACAAGTTATTTTTCAGCAGGTTAGAGATGCTGAACGTGCTAAGCAATACGAAGAGTTTAAGGATAAAGTTGGTGAAATTGTCAGTGGTACAGTTAAGCGCATAGAATATAACAACATTATAGTTGATTTGGGTACTTCTGAGGCCATAATTATGAAGGATCAAACTATTCCAAGAGAGGTAATGCGTGCAGGAGAAAGAGTGCGTACTTATGTGGAAGATGTCAGGAGAGAAGTAAGAGGGTCGCAAATATTTTTATCTAGAACTCATCCTCAATTTTTAGCAAAATTATTTACTCAGGAAGTGCCTGAAATATATGACGGACAGATAGAAATTAAGGGAGTAGCGCGCGATCCTGGAAGTCGTGCAAAGTTTGCAGTATATGTTGGTGATAAGTCTGTTGATCCTGTTGGAATTTGTGTTGGGTTAAGAGGCAGCAGGGTGCAGGCTGTTGTTAGTGAGCTGCACGGAGAAAAAATAGATATTGTACCATGGTCAGACAATCCAGCTTTGTTTATAGTGAACGCTTTGGTTCCTGCTGAAGTAACGAAAGTTGTATTAGATGAAGATATCAACAGAGTAGAAGTTATCGTGCCCGATGACCAGTTAAGTTTAGCAATTGGTAGGGGTGGACAGAATGTTAAATTAGCTAGTATGCTTACCGGATGGAATTTGGATATAGTGTCTGAGTCTCAGGAATCCGAGAAGCGAAATGCAGAATTAAAAACTATTTCTAAAGTCTTTATTGAGGCACTGGATATAGATGAGGTTATAGCGCATCTACTAATAAATGAAGGATTTAAACGAGTAGAGGAAATATCTGCTGTGCCTCTTGATGACATTCTTGTGATAGATGGATTTGAAGCTGATTTGGCTGAGGAATTACAAAACAGAGCAAAATCATATGTCGCCGAGCAAGAAAAGAAAAATACTCGCATGTTAAGCGAACTAAAAGTAGAAGAAAAATTAATAGAAATGGGAATTTTATCTACTGAAGATCTGTTGGTGTTGGCGGACAAGGGTGTTAAGACATTAGGGGATATTGCAGATTTATCTACGGATGAATTGCTAGATATACACCCTTCTTTGTCAAGGGATGTTGCTGGTGATGTCATTATGCAGGCTAGAGATATTTGTTTTAAAGATGAAAAATGAGTTAATATAGACACCAATAGTATATGATTGTAATATACAGAACTGAGAAAGTACAATTAAGTAATGACTGAAAAAGATAACAAGATAAAGAGTAAAAATACTTTAAGTCTATCTTCGAAAAAATTAGAGCTTAAAAAGGTTGTTAATTCTGGGCAAATCAGACAAAGTTTTCCTCATGGAAAATCGAAGGCAGTTTCGTTTGAAGTGAAAAAAAAGAGGTTTTTAGATAAAGAATCTCTGGCTAAAGAAAAACAAAATAAAATCAAGAGTGATTTATCAGAACAAACCGGTCTGTCTAGTGAAGAAATAGAAGCTCGTAAGGCGTTACTGAAACAATCTGATCTAGGCTCTGGTAAGCTTTCTAATGAAATGAGTGAAAGTCAAAAACGTCTTGCGGAAATAGAGAAGGAAAGATTATCACAAGCCGCTCAGTCACGACAAAAGCCACTAAAATCAGATAAGGTGGATAGCGAGAAGAGAGAGCGCAAAGATTCTAAAAAATCTGTGGATAAAAAAGCAGTAGAGAATAAATCCGATGTATCATCAAGAGCTGTGGCATCTTCTATAGAAGATGTCCCTTCCCCTAAAGAAACTGATAAAAGGGTAAAAAGTGAATATAAGGATAAAGTCGTAGCTGCCGGTGATTCTGATTCTTCAAGAAAAACTCTTTCTATGGCAAAGCGAGAAAAGCATAAGAAACAACATTTTTCTATTGAAGACGCTTTGAATGATGATAATGAGGAAAAACAGAAAAGTTTGGCCTCTGTACGTAGGGCTCGTGAAAAGAAAAAAGCTAAACAGACTGTTGAACAACAGTCTGTAGCAATTGTGAGAGATGTGGTAATTCCAGAAACTATTTCTGTCCAAGAGTTGTCTAATCGTATGGCGGTTAGAGCTGGTGAAGTTATAAAAAAATTAATGATGTTGGGTGTGGCGGCTAGCGGTAGTCAAGACATTGATGCTGATACTGCTGAGCTGGTGGCCACTGAATTTGGGCATAAGGTAACGAGAATATCCGACTCAGATATAGAGAATGATATTTTACCTGTTGAGTGTGCGAAGGAAAATCAGATAATGCGTCCGCCGGTTGTTACTGTGATGGGTCATGTTGATCACGGAAAAACTTCGTTGCTTGATAGTATAAGAAAAAGCGATGTTGTTTCCTCAGAATCGGGTGGGATTACGCAACATATAGGGTCGTATCAGGTAGAAACAAAATCTGGTTGCAAGATTTCGTTTATTGATACTCCTGGCCATGAGGCATTTTCTGAAATGAGGGCTAGAGGAGCTGATATCACAGATATAGTGGTATTGGTTGTTGCTGCAGATGATGGGGTTAAAACCCAAACTATCGAAGCTATTAATCATGCAAAAGCAGCTAACGTTCCAATAATTGTTGTGATCAATAAAATAGACAAACCAGAAGCAAACCCTATGAAAATAAAAAATGAGTTGTTATCTCATGAGTTAGTAGTAGAGGATTTGGGTGGTGAAATTCAGGTTGTCGAGGTGTCTGCAACCCAAGGTTTGAATATAGATAAACTTGAGGAAGCTATATTATTACAAGCCGAGATGTTGGAGCTTACTGCGGATAATATTTCGACTGCTGTTGGTAGTGTTATTGAATCTAAGGTAGAAAAGGGTAAGGGTACGGTTACTACTGTATTGATTCAGCGTGGTATATTAAACGTAGGTGATGTGTTTGCGTCGGGCGAGCATTGGGGGAAAGTAAAAGTTATTACTGATAGTAGAGGATGTAAACTGAGTACGGCTGAACCATCTATGCCAGTAGAAATTATAGGTTTTTCAGGTTCTCCGTTACCAGGAGAGTCTTTTGTCGTGGTGCAAGATGAAGCAAAAGCCAGAGAAGTAGCTGAATACAGGGCTCATAAGGCAAAACAGAAAAAAGCGCTGGTATCTCGTAAAATTTCAAAAGATTTATTGATGCAAGGTGGTGCGGATGAAAGAAAAACGCTTTCTGTGATTATTAAGTCGGACGTCCAAGGATCTGCTGAAGCGACCATAGGTAGTTTTAGCAAAATTATTAATACTGATGTTAATATCAAGGTTCTGCACTCTGGAGTTGGTGGTATTAATGAAAGTGATGTTACTTTGGCTTCTACCTGTAATGCGTTAATAATAGGTTTTAATGTAAGGGCTAATAATCAGGCAAGAAATTTGGCGCAAAATTTAGGTATTGAAATTAGGTACTATTCCATAATTTATGATGTGATAGATGATGTAAAAAAGATACTAAGTGGTATGCTTGATCCAGAATTACGAGAGGAAATAGTTGGATACGCAGAGGTAAGAAATGTGTTTAATATTTCTAAAGCCGGCAAGGTTGCGGGTTGTTATGTAACTACAGGAGAAATTCGCAGCAATGCAAGTGTACGATTGTTGCGTGATGATGTTGTGATACATACTGGAGAAATTCAGTCTCTAAAACGATTTAAAGATGATGCTAAGTCTGTCAAAGAAGGGTACGAGTGTGGTATTACCCTTGATAAATATCAAGATATCAAGGTTGGCGATAAATTTGAGTGTTTTGCTGTGGAAAAAATAGCTCGTACGGTGGATTAAGGGTGATATGAAAAAAGAGATTAGTACCAGACAGCTGAAAGTGGGAGAGCAAATAAAGCATATATTAAGCGATATTTTTGTTAAAAATGATTTTCATAATGAGGTTATAGCTACATCTAGTGTGAGTATCAGTGAAGTTAGGGTCAGTCCAGATTTGAAAAACAGCACGGTATATGTTTTATCTTTATTAAGTAATGATTTAGAATCTGTGGTGCAAGAGTTAAACTCTATATCTTCCAAGATACGTCGGTTATTATCTGAGGAATTGTCTATGAAATTTGTACCTGCTGTACATTTTGCAGTTGATGATGCTTTTTTTGAGGCAAAAAAAGTAGATACTATATTAAAATCTGATCGTGTAGTAAAAGATTTGGTTAGTTAAGTTTTGCAATCAATTATGCTTGATCAAAGAAAATTAGGGATATTGTTGTGCTTGATGGTAGAACTAAAAATAACCCTATGTAGTCTTATAATTTTGTTGTTATGTTTGTAGGTTGGATAATTTTATATAAACCTAAAGGAATTTCTTCTAATGGGATTATTAACAAAATAAAACGTTTTTTCCCTAGAAAAACAAAAATAGGTTATGCCGGCACTTTGGATCCTTTAGCAGAGGGGATATTGCCTGTAGCAATTGGTGAAGCTACTAAAACAATCCAGTTTATTTCTGATTCTTATAAAGAATATATATTTGAAGCAGTGTGGGGCGAGCAGAAAAACACCGATGATTTAGAGGGAAAAACTATCTTTAGTTCAACAGATATTCCTGATATTGGTGAAATAAATAATGTAGTAAAACATTTTGTTGGGCATCAGCAGCAGCTTCCTCCAATGTTTTCAGCAAAAAAGATTAATGGCAAACGGGCGTGTGATTTGTTGCGCAAAGGAGAACAAGTCACTTTGAAATCATGTCCTATACATATAAAAGATTTAAACATCATAGAACATTCTCATAACCGTACAACATTCAAGGTAATTTGTTCCAAGGGAACTTATATCAGAGCATTGGTAAGAGATATGGGAACAAGAATGGGATGTTATGGTTACGCCGCTTCGATTATTCGTTCAAAAATTAATAATATTAGTTTAAAAGATTCGGTTTCTTTAGAAAAACTTGCAGATTTATATAAAAAATGTATATTATCGAATGTAGTTGTGCCAATCCAGGCAGTTCTGGACGACATCCCGGCTGTTTTGGTTAATCCTGATCAAGTAAATCGTTTGAAATCAGGACAATCGTTGCACAATTTTGGTGGTCTTGATTGTAAAGCACATACAGGTCAATATTGTTTGTGCCTTGATGATAAGGATATGCCAGTGGCTATTGGGTATTGGGAACAATATATACTTAGGCCGTCTAGAGTATTTAATTTATAGAAGTCTGAAAGGAATTTATGATGTCGATATTAGCAGATAAAAAACAACTAATTATCAGTAAATATGCCACTAAAGAAGGCGATACTGGTTCTACGGAAGTGCAGATAGCAATTTTAACCGAGCACATTTTAAACATTACAGAGCATATGAAAGAGCATAAAAAAGATGTTCACTCTAGGAGAGGCCTGTTAATGAAAGTGAACAAAAGGCGTAATTTGCTCGACTATCTGAAACGCAAAGATGAAGCAAGATATACAAAACTTATTAAAAGTCTAGGGTTACGTAAGTAAGGCGTTTGAAATTTTATATGCAGCAAAAAGAAAGTAAGCTATATGTTTAAAACTTATAAACAAGAATTGGATTGGGGCGGTAAGCGCCTTACAATAGAAACAGGAAAAATCGCCCGTCAAAGTGATGGTGCTGTTTTGGTGCGTTATGGTAATACTTCTGTATTATGTACGGTTGTGGGGGCAAAAAAGGTTAATCCTGAAGTGGACTTTTTTCCTTTAGCAGTGCATTACATAGAAAAAAGATATGCTGCTGGAAAAATACCAGGAGGGTTTGTTAAAAGAGAAGGTAAGCCTTCTGATCGTGAAACTTTGATATCAAGATTGATTGATAGGCCTATTAGACCTTTGTTTCCTGATAATTTCCGTAATGAGGTTCAAGTAATTTGTACAGTACTTAGCCATGATATGGAGAATGACTCTGATGTTATATCTATTATAGGTTCTTCCGCAGCTTTGGCTATTTCTGGATTGCCGTTTTTACATAATGTAGCTGCTGCTAAAGTGGGAATAGATGATAAGGATAACTTTATTCTTAACCCTACTGTTGAACAACTAAAGGATTCTGCGCTAGATTTGATAGTCGCGGGTACTAATGACGGTGTTCTTATGGTTGAATCTGAGGCTAAAGAGCTATCAGAAGACAGAATGTTGCAAGCAGTAAATTTCGCCCATGAATCTTTTTTGCCGGTAATTGATGTGATTGATAAGTTAGCAAAAGATGCGTCTAAGCCTAAATGGGTATTAGAGGATAATTCTGCTAAAGACGATAAAGTTTTAAGTGCGGTTAGTAAGTTAGTAGAAGATGATTTACGATCTGCTTATAAAGAGCGTAAGAAAGCAATTCGTGTTGAAAAATTAGCAGATATACGTGAGAAAGTGTTGGCCAATGTTGTACAGGACGATAGTGACTTGTACACCACTACCAGGGTTGCTTCTCAATTGAAAACTTTTGAGAAAGAAATAGTACGTAATGACTTGCTAAAAAACAAGGTGCGTATAGACGGTAGGAAACTTGATGAAATAAGGACTATTGATTGTGAGGTTAATGTGGTTCCTTGTGTGCACGGTAGTGCTTTGTTCACAAGAGGGGAAACGCAATCTTTAGTTGTTAGCACTCTTGGTACTTCGGATGATGAGCAAATAGTTGATAGCATCCATGAAGAATACCGTGAAAAATTTATGCTACATTATAATTTTCCTCCTTATTCTGTTGGTGAAGCAGGTAGGATGGGTGCGACAAGTAGAAGAGAAATAGGTCATGGCAAGTTAGCTTGGCGGGCGTTGAACCCGGTTATGCCAACAAAAGATAGTTTTCCTTATACTGTGCGTGTAGTGTCAGAAATTACAGAGTCTAATGGTTCTTCATCTATGGCGACCGTTTGTGGTTCGTCTTTATCTATGATGGATGCTGGTGTGCCAATGTGTAGGCCGGTATCAGGTATTGCCATGGGTCTAGTAAAATCCGGAAATGATTTTGTTGTTTTGAGCGATATTTTGGGGGATGAAGATCATCTTGGTGATATGGATTTTAAAGTAGCCGGTACAGATCAAGGTATTACAGCACTGCAAATGGATATAAAAATTACCAGTATTACTAAAGATATTATGCAACAAGCCTTAGAACAAGCATGTCAAGGTAGGAAGCATATATTAGCTGAAATGTCCAAGGCATTGAAACAATCTAGAAAGACTGTTAGTGATAATGCTCCTAAAATGCATACCATTAATATAGATAAAGACAAGATTAGGTCTTTAATTGGTACGGGTGGTAAGACAATAAGACAGATCTGTGATGATACTAATGCTAAAATCAATATATCTGAAGAGGGTGTAGTAGAAATAGCGGCAAATTCTTCGAAGGAGATGGATTCAGCTATTGATATGATTAATGCCATTGTTCAGGATCTTGAGATCGGTATGAAATATCAGGGTACTGTTAGCAAAATTTTAGATTTTGGAGCTATTGTGAGTATCATGGGAGATAAAACTGGATTGGTGCATATTAGTCAAATACAAGATGAGCGCACGGAAAATGTTGCAGATGTTATCAATGTTAATGACAAAGTATGGGTGAAAGTGACTGATATAGATAATAGCGGAAAAGTTAGGCTAACCATGAAAGAATTAGATCAAAAAACAGGCAAGGAAAAGAAATAAATCTGATTATTTGTGAGTAAGAAGGAGAATGTGATGTTAACTATTGGTGATAAATTTCCAACATATGATTTAGTAGGTGTTACTACTAATGAAATGTCAGGTTTCAAAAATTTTAGTAATAATGATGATCATGATAGTTGGAAGGTTTATTTTTTCTGGCCGAAAGATTTCACCTTTATATGCCCTACCGAGATTGAGTCTTTTGGAGGGTTAAGCTCTAAATTTCATCAATTGAAAACTCGTATTTATGGGGTGAGTACAGATTCTGAATTTGTACACCTTGCTTGGCGTAATGCACATAAGGGCCTTAATGATTTGCCCTTTCCTATGCTGTCTGATATCAAGCGCGAGTTGTCTGCAGAATTGGGTATTTTACATAAAGAAGAAGGTGTGTGTTTAAGAGCAACTTATGTAGTTGATCCCAAACAGATTATTCGTCATGTTAGTGTCAATGATCTTAGTGTTGGCAGGTGTCCAGAAGAAGTTTTACGTATTTTAGAGGGATTGCAAAATGGCGGTCTTATGCCTTGTAATTGGCGCCCAGGACAAAAAGCTATAGAGCTCTAAGATAATCTACTTTATATCCTGATAACATTAGGAATATTTTTTGGTAAAGTATTCTTGGTATCAATGAATAGAGTAGATCGTGAGGCTATTTCTTTATAATCTATGTTACTATGGTCGGTTAACAGAATAACAGCATGATATTTTGAATAATCTATGTTTTGTATATCAATAGATTTTTTGGTTATCTTTTTGCCCTCATGTACTATTTCTACCTTTTTGGCATAAGGATCGTAGTAGTCTATGTCTGATTTTCGTTCCAGTAATTTACTAAATATTTCTATTGCAGGGCTTTCTCTGGTGTCTGATATATCTTTTTTATATGACATGCCAAGCAATAGAATTTTTGACTCTTTCATTCCTCTATGGTGAGTTTCATCCATCGCATAGCATATTTTGTTGATGATATATGACAGGCTAATATTCTTTAAATGCCTTGCTGTTTCAATAAAGTTTGTTGATACGCCGTACTCTCTAGCTTTCCAGGTTAAATAATAAGGATCTATCGGTATGCAGTGTCCTCCTATTCCAGGTCCAGGATAAAAGGGAGTAAAACCAAAAGGTTTAGTTTTGGCTGCATCTATAACTTCCCATATATCTATGCCCATTTCTGAGAAAACTATTTTCATTTCATTAACCCAGGAAATATTTATTAAACGATAGGTATTTTCATACAATTTCACAGCTTCAGCGATTTCAGAGGATGATACGGGATAGACCATTGACACAACTAGAGAATAAAATAATAAAGACAATTCCGTAGATTTTTCACATACTCCCCCTACTACTTTAGGAATACTGCTGGTTGAATATTCTTTGTTTCCAGGGTCTTCTCTTTCTGGGGAATATGCTAAAAAATATTCTTCCCCAAAGATTAATTTTGATCGTTTTAAAATCGGGTTAATTAATTCTTTTGTTGTTCCTGGATAAGTTGTTGATTCTAGGACAACTAAAGAGTCTTTTCTAAGGTGTTGAGCTATGGAATTTGTAGCATCTTCTATAAAGCTGAGATCAGGCTCACCGTTTTTAGACAATGGTGTAGGGACGCAAATAATAATTATGTCTGATTCAGATATTACGTTGAAATCATGACCAGGTACAAATTGCTCGTTCTCGATGATACATTTTATTTCTTTATCACTGACTGCTGGAATATAAGATTTATGATCTTGTAAAGTTTTTATTTTTTCAGGTGACAAGTCTACGCCAAAAACTTTAAAACCAGATTTTGTAATTGCGTTTACAAGAGGTAATCCAACATATCCAAGACCAACTACTGATATCTTGGCTTTCCTATTGATAATGCGATCTGATAACATATTCTACTCTCCGTAAATACAGCCCTTCTATCATAAAAAGGAAAAATTGTAAATTATTTTGTACACAGTAATACTTACTGCATACCTTAGTCCTTCTTTAAATTAAGCGGGTTTGTGGTGCCAGCTATTTCGGGTTTTTACCAGCAAATCTACCAAAATTACCTAATGCTTGTTTCACTATTGATTTGTGAGAATTGATAGTTTTGGTTTTTTGTGTCGTAGGTATTATATCTTTTGCATTTAATGCTACCGCTTTATTTATACTTATTACCTTATCCTGGTCGTTAAAAGTGATACAAACAGTCTGTTTAGCAAGTACTTTGTCTTGTTTTATTAGATGAGCTAAATTTTTCTTATACAAGTAAAACCATTTGTTGTATTTTGTCTTAGATTCAAATGTTGGGCTGCCAATAATCCTAAACACATCTTGTTTATTATGTGTATTCACCTTTATTTTATCTAAGTCTTTTGCTTCGATAAATTTTCCGTGATAGTTTGTATTGGTTGCACAAGCAGCCAATACTATTGTTGTTAATGCGCATATCGTTTGTTTTAAATACATTCAAAAACCAAATTATACAATTCCTTATCTATACTTTGTCAATCAGTTTAGATAAGATTTCTTTATTTTTTTCCACAGTAACTTAATACCAGTACAGCATAAAATAAAAGTACTATACTACCATGTCAACCAATACTATAGACTATTAACTGTTTTTTTATTAATACTAATTCGCAATAAAGTTAACATGGGATAATAATAGTGTTAGCCATACGCACAAACCCACCCATTTGTTGGATTTGAATAGATATCCACAACTTTTGGGGTTGTTTATATCCAATGATATAATTTGTTTGTACAGTAAAGCAATGAACAAAATTATTGATATCAGCGAAAATAAATTTAACGATATTACATAAGTCAAAGTGAGTGCAAACAATGTATAGCACGCGATTACAAATATTTTTGTTTTCTCTTGTAAGAATAACGCAGACGATTTTACTCCTGCTTTTATGTCATCTTCCTTATCTTGGTGAGCATAAATGGTGTCATATGCTATAGTCCACAAAATTGCTCCTACATATAATACCATAATATCTGTGGTTAGGGTGTGCTGTACATAAACATAAGCCATAAGCATAGGGTAATTCCATGCTATTCCTAGAAAAATTTGTGGCCAATAAGTAATTCTTTTCATTAGTGGATATATTATCATCATGAACAGCGCTATCACTGACATTATTAATACTTTTTTGTTCATGATCAACAATAGTGCTGCGCCAAACAGTAGTTGTACTACAAACCACACAATAGCACTCTGTACCGAAATTTGTTTTGCTGCTAATGGTCTAGAGGCAGTTCTTTCGACTTGGCAATCAAGCTTTCTATCCATTATGTCATTGATTGTACAGCCTGCTCCCCTCATCAAGATAGAACCAGTAAGGAATATGACTAAATCCATAATGGGTGGAAACTGTTGATGTGCCATAGTTAAGCCCCAAAAAGTTGGTAAGGTGATTAACCAGAAAGGTGAAGGATTGTCAAATCTACTTAATCGTAGCCAATTTGTTATAGTGTTGTATACCATTATACAGATATCTTTTGTTGTTTGTGGCAAAGTATTTATCCTGTTTGCTATCAAATACTTTAGAGTGATTGAGTGTTAAAATAATTACCATTCATCCAAATATAAAATATTTTATCTCTTACTTAATAACTAGTAATAGTTTAAAACTAATACATTATCGTTATACTTGTGGGGGAATTGTATAACTTTGAATTACATTAATAAACAAAATAATGAATGGTAAGATGTCTACAAGAAATATGTCTAGACGCGGCATGATGATAATATTATCATCACCTTCGGGAGCTGGGAAAACTACTATATCAAAACGATTATTGCATGATGATAATGATCTGAAACTATCAATTTCTCATACAACCAGACCACCCAGGGCAATAGAACAAGAAGGTAAAGACTATTATTTTGTTACAACGAGTGACTTTTTAAACATGGTTAATGATAAAATGTTTTTAGAACATGCCAAGGTTTTTGATAACTATTATGGTACCTCAAAGCAGCAGGTTTTGGATGTATTATCTAAGGGAAGTGATGTATTGTTTGATATTGATTGGCAAGGGGCGCGTCAAATATTATCCGATAATTTACAGGATGTGGTTTCTATTTTTATTTTACCGCCAAGCTATAAAGAATTACAAAGTAGATTAGACAAAAGAGCACAAGATTCTAAGGATATTATTACCAAGAGAATGCATGGCGCATTATCAGAAATAAGTCATTGGAATGAATACAATTATGTTGTTATCAACGACGATCTAGACTTGGCCACGCAAAAGGTACACAATATTATACGGGCAGAGCGTTTAAAGAGATTTAGGCAACCTGCATTAGAAAAACTAGTAAGCAGTTTCGATAATAGTAAACAAGATTAATGATTATTGCCCATCTGTAGAGCTTGGAGGTATGTGTTTAAAATTTCCTCTTGTTCTTTCAGGTCGTCTTGGTCCATTTTGCGCATCTTTACTATTTGTCTGATAGCTTTGGTATCAAATCCTGCAGATTTCGCTTCTGCTAATATTTCTCTGATATCTGCTAATATAGCATTTTTTTGCTCTTCTAAATTTTCCATCCTTTCGATGAATTGTTTTAGGTGATTCCCAGATACGCCAGCAAAACTACTCATTTTAAAAACCTTTAATTACTTTTATTAGACATTAAGCGGTTACAATTTATAATGCAAGAATATAAAATCGTTACTTTTGATTTATGATTTATTTGATCTAGTTTTGCGGAATATTATTATAGTAGGTTACCAAGATATGTGCATTGTTGTAGGATCAAGACAATATGTTTGGCGTATTTATATTCGCTTGATCATAATGTGAATTTATTTATCATAGACAGGGTATTTACAACGTTGCGATGGGGAGGATTATGTCTCTGAGAAAAAGAATAAATGATTTATTCGCTAATAAACCTTTATTAGCAGTTATTGCGGCAATAATGGGTTCTTCCTTTATCGCCTTATCACCCTTATTTGTGAGGTTTAGTGAGGTGGGGTCGACAGCAACGGCTTTTTATAGGTTCTTTTTTGCATTGCCGTTGGCCTGGACATTGATGATTTTTGATAACCTAAAATCCAAAGACCACAAAACTCCAAGACGAGTGAGAGATTATGTACTGCTCATGGGGGCTGGGGTATTTTTAGGTCTAGATATTACCTTATGGCATCTTTCAATGATTCATACATCTGTTGTAAATGCGATTATGTTGAATAGTTTAACGCCGGTATTTGTTGCCATTGCTGCGTGGTTATTTTTTAAAGAAACAATTAATTTTTCTATTATTTTAGGCATGCTGTGCGCATTGTTGGGAGCAGCAGTTTTAGTAAATCACAAATATACAGGCATCAATAGTGATACGACTGGTGATTTGTATGCATTGTGCTCTGCGATATTTTATGCTGCGTTTATTATTTGCGTGAAAGATCTTAGAAAATCTTTTGCTTCTCCGACTGTGGTGTTTTGGGTATCATTATCGGGTATGTACACATTGAGTGTAAATGCATATTTTATGGGGGAGGTTGTTGTACCTCAATCCACATCTGGTTGGATGCTGTTAGTAGGGCTGGCATTAGTTGTTCATATTTTGGGTAATGGTTTATTATCCTATTCTATGGGACATTTATCGGCTACTTTTTCTTCTTTAACAATTTTGGTAGGACCGTTTGTAGCAACATTGATAGGGTGGTTGATTTTTAACGAGAAACTTACGGTAGAGCAATTAATAGGAGGTATATTAGTTATAGTTGGAATTGTTTTGTCGCGGCGAAAACGTTTGAGTTCTGGAAAAAAATGATAACAAGATCTCGTGTTACTAAAATAATAGCAACTTTAGGTCCATCATCAGCAGATTATAAAGTTGTGGAACAATTATTATGCAATGGTGCAGATATTTTTAGAATAAACTTTTCCCATGGAACGCGCCAAGATCATATCAATATTTGTAACATAGTTAGAAGTGTAGCGGAAAAACATAAAATACATATTCCTATTATACAGGATTTACAAGGTACTAAGCTACGGGTAGGAAATTTTGTGCATGGCAAAGCTCTGTTACGAAAAGGACAAAGTTTTGTGTTAGATCTTCATAATCATCCGGGAGATGAAACAAGGGTTTATTTTCCTTACCCAGAAGTGATTGCTGCTTTCTCAAACGATACTGCTGTATTTTTAGATGATGGTAATATAAAAGCAGTTGTTACCGATGCTGGCCATGATTGTTGTACATTAAATGTTCTAGTAGGAGGATACCTGTCAGATAACAAAGGTATTAATGTACCTGATGTTTCTTTACCTGTTAGTGCGATGACGGCAAAAGATATACGTGATCTGGAGTTTGGATTATCTTTGGGGTTTGACTTTGTAGCTTTATCTTTTGTGCAAACGCCGCAAGATGTAGTTACAGCACAAAAAATTATCGATGGTAAAGCTCGTATTATTGCTAAAATAGAAAAACCTATAGCAGTGGATAATATAACAAAAATTGTTAGTGTTGCAGATATTGTGATGGTTGCAAGAGGAGATTTAGGTGTAGAAATTGGGTTAGAGAAAGTTCCCGTTGTACAACAAAAAGTTATAAACGAATGTAATGCTCAATCCACTCCTGTTGTTGTAGCAACACAAATATTAGAGTCGATGATAAGCAATGCTGTTCCTACTAGAGCAGAAGTGTCTGACATTGCCAGTTCGGTATATGATGGGGTAAATGCTTTGATGCTATCAGCTGAAACTGCAAGTGGACAGTACCCTTGTGAAGCTGTTGCAATAATGGACAAGGTTATTACAGAAGTTGAATCACATATTAGTATGGATAATACTAAATGTTTTGCAAGGTCTGATGTTCTGAGCGCAATGATTTCCCCTACTAAAAGCAATCGAAAGAATTGGTGATGGTAAATAGCGATAGTAATAGCGTGCTTAATAGAGCAAAGCGATATACTACAGTATCTTCTGTTATTGGTTCTAATGTTGTGAATCTTATCTTTGATAAGATTTTTCGTGCTGATGTTAACCATAGCAAACAAGCTAGAAATATAGCTGCTTCTTTAGGGGATTTAAAAGGTCCGTTGATGAAAATTGCACAAATTTTATCGACTATACCTGATGCTGTGCCCAAAGAATACGTCTTGGAATTTCAAAGTTTACAAGCTGAGGCTCCTGCAATGGGTTGGCCTTTTGTTAAGCGAAGAATGAAGGCTGAACTCGGTAATAATTGGCAAGATAATTTTAGCTATTTTAATCAACAAGCTAATTTTGCTGCTTCTTTGGGTCAAGTGCATCAGGCGATTTCTTTGTCTGGGGAAAAATTAGCTTGCAAGTTACAATATCCTGATATGCAGTCAGCTACCACTGCTGATCTTAACCAATTAAAGCTTTGTTTAAAATTATATGATGCTTATTTGGGGGCGTTAAAAACGGAAGAAGTGCTGGCCGAGGTTACTGCTAGGTTGAATGAAGAGTTGGATTATACATTAGAGGCGGATAATATCGCTTTATATCGCAAGATATTTGCAGGTAATGATTCTATTAATATACCGAAAACATACGATGAGTTATCTACTGATAAATTGTTAACTATGGAGTGGCTTGATGGTAAGCATATTAATGACATTTTAGATTATCCACAGGAATATCGTAATAATTTGGGTAAAATCATGTTTTATGCTTGGTATCATCCATTTTATTCTAAGCAAATTATTCATGCAGATCCTCATTTAGGAAATTACACATTTGGTGACGGTGAGAAAGTCAATATTTTGGATTTTGGGTGTGTGCGGCGTTTTAGCAAAAGTTTTGTTCAGGGAGTAATTGACCTATACTATGCTCTTTATAATAATGATAAGGATTTGGCTGTACATGCTTACCAAAATTGGGGATTTAAAGATCTAAGCAACGAAGTTATCGAGATATTAAACATGTGGGCCGGGTTACTTTATGAGCCGTTATTAGAAGATAACAACCGCTATATTCAGAAAGATAATAATGGTGTATATGGCCGTGAAATGGCTTATAAGGTGCATACAGAATTGCGTAAGGTTGGTGGTATTGAGCCCCCAAGAGAGTTTGTTTTTATGGATCGTGCCGCTGTTGGTATAGGATCCTTATGCATGCATTTACGGGCTAAAAATAATTGGCATGATATATATCATGCGCTGATACATAATAAGGGGTACGAAATACCAAAATGATAAGGGTAATATCTGGTTCCTTAAAGGGCAAGGCTATTAAAGTTGTAAATTCTGCTAGTGTAAGACCTACTACGAACAGAGTGCGGGAAGCAATTTTTAACCTATTAAATAGTTACTTGCATCAACAAGATATTTCTTTTGATACTACGTTTGTATTAGATGTTTTTGCTGGATCTGGAGGGCTTGGAATAGAAGCATTGTCTCGAGGGGCAAAATTTGTATGTTTTACTGATCATGATAGCAAAGTATTGCACCTATTACATAAGAATTTACAAGAAATGAATATTAGTCGGGATATTTATTCTATTAAGAAAATTAATGTTTGTAGTAAATTATCTGTTGCACAACAAGCGGCAAATATAGCATTTTTTGATCCTCCATATTGTAAAGGAATAATGCAGCAATCATATGAAAACTTGCTAAAATCGAACCGGATAAATAAGGAAACTATCATAGTATATGAAAGTATGTTTGCTGAAGATTTGCCATGTTTAACAGCACATGAATGGCGTGTAATAAAGAAATATGGTAATACCAGAATCGCTATCAGTTAGCCCTTATATTACGCAAGATGTTCAGTTTATAATGCTGTAACAGTTTATTATTGTTTATTTGTGTAGATCACTTGATGATAGCAGTATATTCTAATTGAAACATTTCTTGCTAATGAAGTATATTGCTAACAGTGTAATAATGTGTGTGATGTTGAATGCGTTCACGATATATAATTTAATAGGTTTATATGATAAAAATTTGTTGGTGGTTTAAA
Organism: Alphaproteobacteria bacterium; assembly: GCA_965204765.1. Classification (GTDB taxonomy): domain Bacteria; phylum Pseudomonadota; class Alphaproteobacteria; order Caedimonadales; family UBA9215; genus CBDBFG01. Next base: position 232,620 of record CBDBFG010000004.1, read on the forward strand.
AGATTAGGTTATTTAGAAAATTTACTAGATGAGAAGCCTGTATATCTTACTTCTAACAAGGATGTAGAATCGTATGCCGGATGGGGCTATAAAAAAAGTGGCCTTAAAGCACAACAAGTCAGTAACAAGATACATAAGCCGTGTTTACTGCTGGAGGATGGTTTTTTGCATTCAATAGATAAACAAAGTAAATATAGAAACCTCTCATTAGTTGTAGATAATATAGGAATTTACTATGACGCATATAATCCTTCTAAATTAGAGCAGGAGATAAAAAAAACGCGATCATCACAGGAATTAAAACGTGCCGGTTGTATTATTGATAAGTGGCGAAAGCTCCGCCTTTCTAAGTATAATTCAGCAAGTGAATACACCGGTGAGTTACCTGATGACTATGTACTATTAATAGATCAAGTTAAAGGTGATCAATCAATACGGTATGGTCAAGCGTCAGAGTCTTCTTTTTTAAAAATGCTGGATATGGCTTTATCAGAAAATCCCGACTCTATGGTTGTCGTAAAGATACATCCTGATGTCTATACAAAGAAAAAAACAGGTTACTTTGCCGTAGATGAGTTATTAAAAATAAACAGGGTAATGGTAATAGCTAAAAATTGTCACCCTACTACTTTAATTGAACGTTCTAAGAAGGTTTATGTTGTAACTTCGCAGATTGGTTTTGAAGCAATGATGTGGGGTAAAGATGTACGCTGTTTTGGCATGCCATTTTATGCTGGATGGGGATTAAGCAATGATGATATGGCCGCACCTATTCGGCGTCACAAAGTTAGTATTGCTCAATTAGTATATGCTGTTCTGGTAGTGTACTCGCGTTATTTTGATTGGGAAAGCCAGTCGAGATGTGAGATAGAGAAGCTGATGGATAATATAGCGCTACAAAAGCAACAGAGTAATAAATTTAATGAGATAATTTACGCTTATGGTTTTTCTAGGTGGAAAAAACCCATTATTAGTAAGTTTTTTAAGGGGTCAAAATTAATTTTTACCAATAATGCTGCTCACATACCAACAGGAAGTACCGTTGCTATTTGGGGTAATAAGGTTTCTGATAATATCAAGGGTAAAGGAAAGTTGTTGAAGGTAGAGGATGGATTTTTGCGTTCTTCTGGTTTGGGCGCTAGTTTAACCAGGCCTTTATCATTGGCTATAGATGATCAAGTGTTGTATTACGATTCTTCGCAACCATCGCGTCTGGAATTAATATTACAAACGTATGATTTCGATGCTTGTATATTATCCAGAGCAAAAAAATTAATTGATACAATAACAAAACGTGGAGTTAGTAAGTATAATTTAGCAGGAAAACCTTGGAAAAGACCCGCTAAGCAGCACGTTATTTTAGTTCCTGGTCAGGTAGAAAGTGATTTATCTATACAATATGGAGCCAAAACTATCAAAAATAATACTGCTCTTTTACAACAGGTAAGGCTAGATAATCCACATTCATATATAGTATATAAACGTCACCCTGATGTTGTTGCAGGGTTGCGTAACAATAGTGAAAATCGACAATTAGTTGAAGATTTGTGTGATGAGATTGTTGATTATGCCGATATATCTACGATGATATCGCAAGTAGATGAGGTTCATACCATTACATCTTTAACGGGGTTTGAGGCTTTATTGGCTGGGATAAAGGTAAAATGTTATGGACAGCCGTTTTATGCAGGTTGGGGGTTGACAGATGATATGCATCCCATTTATCGTCGCACTAGAAAGCTTACTATAGAACATTTGGTCTCGGGCGCTTTAATTTTATACCCGACATATATGAGTTATGTTACTGGTATGTTTACGACACCAGAACATGTAATAGATGAAATACTTTCCAATAAAAATACTCGTGATGAGAAAAGGATACTTGATTTCTTGAAGAATACATTACTTAGGTTATCTTGTGCGCTGACATTTAACAGGTAGATATAATGCTTAATAAATTAAAAGATAAAAAATTATATAAAAAATTTAAACGATATAATTCCTCTTTACGATCTATTGTGAATAGAGCGGTCAATATTAATCGATATTTAGCCATCAGAAAAGATCTACGTCCAAATATGAGACGGCGTTATTTGGTAGCTTGTTCTTTTGTTTTTTTTGTGTTGTTTCCTTCTTTTGTGGGGGTGTTGTACTATTCTTTACTAGCATCTGATAGATATGTTTCAGGTGCTGGTTTCGCAGTGCGTAGTATTAATGCGAACAGTGCTTTAGATACTATAGGGGTATTTACTGGATTAGCCAGTACAGGTTCTACTTCGTCGGATTCATATATCGTGACTGAATATTTAAAGAGTAGAGATCTGTTAGAACAGTTAAGTGATAATTTTAATTTTAAAGAATTATATACGTCAAAACGAATAGATTTTTTTTCTCGTCTTAGTTACAATGCTAGTTTTGAGGAATTAGTAGATTATTGGGATAAATTGATTACGGTTTCATTTAACCCTAGTACAGGGATTATTAATTTTGAGGTAGAAGCTTTTAGGCCAGACGATGCTAAAAAAATTGCTGAATATGTGTATCAAGCCATAGAACTATTAGTAAATAAATTATCTGATACTGCCCGTAAAGATTCACTGTTATATGCAGAAAAGGAGTTGTTACGTGCAGAGAATAAGTTGAAAAGAGTATCAAAAGATTTGATGGTTTTTAGAAAAAGAGAAAACCTGATTAATCCTAACGAAGATGCTGTAGTACAGACTAAAATTATCGCAGAATTTGAAAGAAAACTAGCGGAAGTTAGAGAGAAAATAGCAACTATGAAAAATAATATAGATGAAGATTCTCCAACAATGGTAGTGTTGAAAAATAAAGAAAAAGCTATACAAGAGCAGATAGCCAGCAAGAGAAAATATAATATTAAGATGAATAAAGACAGTAAATTTGATTTGTCTAGCTTAATTTCGCAATATACATCTTTGGAATTGGATTCTGTTTTTGCCCAAAAAGCATATGCCTCTGCTTTGTCGTCTTTAGAACAAGCCAGAGTCGCAGCAAATAGGCAACAAAGATATTTAGCAACATATAGTTTTCCTTTGTTGCCTGATGAGCCTTTATACCCTAGAAGGGCGCGTAATATTTTGTTATTGCTTTTTGCTTTATCTACTATTTGGGGTATCGGTGTGTTGGTGGCGTATTCGATAAGGGACCATATGTTTTGAGAATAGTAAATGCATAATGTGATATTAGTACAGTTAAGAGTAGTTGGTGCTTTGGTGTTGCGAGAAGTTAGAGCAACATTTGGCAAGTCTAAATTGGGTTATTTATGGGAAATACTTACGCCAACAATTAGCGTAGGGTTTCTTACTCTAATATTTTCTGGAATTGGGCGTAAAGCACCTTTTGGTGATAGCGTTGCTCTTTTTTTTGCAACAGGGGTGTTAACGCTACAATTCTTCAAAAAGACATCTAGCTCTTTGATGAATACGTTTAAAGCAAATAAATCCTTATTAACACATGTGATAATAAAAGAAATTGATACTATTATTGCTCGTTTAATATTAATTGCTGCGACTCATATTCTTATTATGACAATTTTTTATTCAGGTCTGATGATGTTAGATTTAGCTAAACCACCTTGTTATCCAGAGGAAATGATCTATTCTTTCTTTTCAGTAATGTTATTTGGTCTAGGTTTTGGAACTGTGAACTCCGTAATAATTTCGTTTTGGGATTCATGGTCCAAAGTTGAAAATATTTTAACTAGGCCACTTTTTTTTCTGTCAGGAATATTTTATATTCCAAGTAATTTACCTCCAGAAGTGATAAGAATTTTAAAATGGAATCCGATATTACATTCTATTGAATGGATGAGAAGGGGATACTATGCTAACTATAAAAGTGATATATTGGATATACCTTATGTTATCGGGCTAGGGGTAGGTTTAACCTTTTTGGGTTTGTTGGGAGAGCGTATCTATCGTAAAAAGAGGTATTAATGATACAATTTACTAATGTTTGTAAGTCGTACACAAATAAAGGGATGCGTAAAGATATTTTTAAAAATTTAAACTTTTGTTTTCCAGAAAATAAAAATATAGCCATAATGGGTCGTAATGGAGTCGGTAAATCTACTTTGATGAGATTGATTTCTGGAGCAGAATTGCCAGATAAGGGTCGAATTATTAGGTCTGGTAAGGTGTCTTGGCCTTTAGGTTTTTCCGGTGGCCTCAATGGTTCGATGACGGGAATAGAGAATATAAAGTTTATCGCCAGAATTTATGGCGAAGATACTGAAAAAATGATAGATTATGTGCAGGAATTTGCCGAATTGGGTGAAAGTTTAAGATGGCCTATAGTGACATATTCTAGCGGTATGAAGGCAAGACTCTCTTTTGGAATCAGTTTAGCAATTAACTTTGATTGTTATTTGATAGATGAAATTACGGCTGTAGGAGATGTAAATTTTAAAAAGAAGAGTGAACTGTATTTTAAACAAAAACTTGAAAGATCGCAAATAATAATGGTTTCACACTCTATCAACACTATAAAAACATATTGCAATTGTGGGGTGTTATTAACAGAAAATAAGTTTTCGTTTTACGAGGATTTGGATACTTTAATTAGCGATTATAATTCAACTTTTAACCATGGTGTAATATGAGCCGTTTAGATAAAAGTAAAGTTTTGATGTTACAGGGACCGGTTGGGCCATTTTTTAAACATTTGCAAAATGTATTAATAGCTAATGGATTTAATGTTTCAAGGGTGTGCTTTAATTACAGTGATCATTTTTTTTCTGCAAAAAAGGATAATGTACATTTTTCTGGAGACGAGGCAGAATGGAGAGAGTGGCTATTTGATTTTGTGAAGAACAACAAAATAAATTATATAATTTATTTTGGTTCTGATCGTGTAATACATAAAATCGCATTTGAAGTAGCGCAATTGGAAAAAATAGAGACTATTTCTCTGGAAGAGGGCTACTTGCGTAACGGCTTTATTACTGTGGAGAAAAATGGTAACAACAGCAGATCGCCAATTGCTGGTAAGATGATGCCTAGTGATTTTCAACCTACTGATGATATGGAGGTTGAGCACTTAAATGGTAATCTATATATGGGTCTATATGGTGCTATATACTATACGCTGAGGAATTTGTTTTCTTACGGGAAAAAAAGGAAGTTGTTTCACAGGGATATATCGTTGGTGACAGAATCTTTTTATTGGTTACGTAATGCTTATGCAAGATTGGTAAATACCTCAAAAGACCGTGATACAATCAAAGATTTAATTGAAAATAGTAATAAAAATTTTTACCTTGTCCCTTTGCAAGTTGGTGCGGATAGCCAGCTTAAATCTCCTGCGTTAAATTGGAACTCTGAGAGGCTTATAAAGGAAACTTTAAAATCATTTGCGTTACAGGATTTTGAGAAAAAACTGGTGTTTAAAATACACCCTTTAGATATAGGGCACTACAATTACAAACAATTTATTCATGCACAAGCAGAAAAATTGGGCATTATGAATAAAGTAGAGGTAATATGTGTAGGTAATTTAGGGAGTTTAGTAAAACATGCCTTGGGTATGATAACTATAAATAGTACTTCTGGTTTATCCGCAATATATCACGGTGTTTCATTGCTGGTGATAGGTAGGTCCGTATACGCTAATAGCGAACTTGCTGTATGTGCAGATGGTAATCCAAATTTTGATAAGTTTTGGCATAACCAGAAAGTTGCAGACTATGTTACTAGAATCAATTATTTAAACTGGCTCAAAAATATGGCACTTGTGCCAGGTGATTTTTATCATTCGTGTGGTATAAAGAAATCTTGTGCACATATTGTTGCAAAGATTGGCAAGGGTTTATAGCACATCTTCGTGATTTCTACCGTTAAAAGGTAATAGTTCCTATCTAACTTGCACAGGTATGTATTTGCAGTTGTTGTGCTGAAATCATACGTGACAATAGTGGTGTTGGAAACCTATATAGTTATTGGTGCACCCTGCAGGATTCGAACCTGCGACCTGCGGCTTAGAAGGCCGACGCTCTATCCAGCTGAGCTAAGGGTGCCCACAGCAAATCTATAATAAAATAATACAAAGGTAAACAAAAAAACCATCCAACAAAAATGTTTCTCGAGAGCAATATTGGTATATAGATAAGGGTAACATAAAATATATTCTTACTTTATAGGTCAGAAGGTACACAATACGTGTTGTTTAAATTGGCATTAGAAAATTGCACCTATGATTAACTTATTAATATAGGTTAAATAGTTATCGTACGGACTCAATGGCACTTATTATAGTGTCAGCATAGTGATTTAAGGAACCTTTTGATAAATTTCCTTCAAGCATTATACGGATTATAGGTTCTGTACCTGATTTTCTGACTATTACACGGCCGTTAGCTTGTAGTTTATCTCTTATGTTATGGATTATTTGTTGTACCGACAGTGATTCTAACGGGTTATCTCCTCGGAATTTTGTATTGCGCAATACCTGAGGTGATGGTTTAAATACATTACATGCCTGGCTTGCTTTTATTTTTTTCTGCACTATAACAGACAAAACGTGTAATGCGGTTAACAAACCGTCTCCTGTACATGAGAAATCTGATAATATTATGTGCCCAGATTGTTCACCACCAATATTACAGTTATTAGCATTCATATAGTCGCACACATTTTTGTCACCAACAGATGTTCTGGCTAGTTCTAACCCCATGCCATCCAAATATTTTTCTAACCCCATGTTAGACATAACAGTACCTACTATGGTGCTAGAAGCTAATTTGTTGTCTAACTTCCACTGTTTAGAAAGAAGTGCTAAGATTTGGTCTCCATCTATCAAATTGCCGTTTTCATCTGATATAACAATCCTGTCTGCATCACCGTCGAGAGCAATGCCAATATCTGCTTTGTTATCAACAACTGTTTTACGCATAGTTTCGTTGTGCACAGAACCAACATTTTTATTTATATTAAATCCATCCGGAGATACACCAATTGCTATAACTTCTGCCCCTAGTTCCCATAGTACTTGAGGTGCGATACTGTAAGCTGCGCCATTAGCACAATCTATTACTACTTTTAACCCGTTAAGTTTTACCCCCCTAGGCAATGTATTTTTTATATATTCTATATATCTTTCTTTTGCGCCATCCAACCGTAAGGCTTTGCCTAGGTTATTAGTATTAGAATTCTTAGTAATGTTGTTATGTTTTATAAGATGTTCTATCTTAGACTCTATATCATGAGACAATTTATAACCATCAGAACCAAAAAACTTGATACCATTGTCTTCGTGTGGATTATGAGAAGCGGAGATCATGACGCCAAGATCAGCACGTAATGATCGAATCAACATAGAAACTGCAGGAGTAGGGAGTGGACCAACCAACACTACATTCATGCCGGCAGAAATAAACCCTGTGGTTAAAGCGGGTTCTATCATATAGCCTGAAATTCTAGTATCTTTGCCTATAATGACGGTATGGTTGTGTTCTCCATTCTTTAGCACTTGGCTAGTAGCCATAGCTACTTTGGTAATTGTTTCAGGAGTAATAGGATCAATATTGGCAGTGCCTCTTATGCCATCAGTACCAAAAAGTTTCATTTTTTAACTACGCTTCTTTTTGTTTTTTTCTTTGTGGTAGTATTAACCGATATGGAACCTGATCTAGTAGTTATTTCTCCTTGGGTATTATTGTCTTTCTCTAGCTTTTTACCTTTCATGAGTAAGTCTATTTCTTGCCCTGTAAGTGTTTCATGTTCCAATAAATTATTGGCTATGTCGTGTAATTTTTTAATATGCTTATTCAGCACCTTTTTTGCATAATCATATGCCTCATCAACCAGAGTCCTTATCTCTTGATTAATATCATCTGTCGTCTTGTCCGACATTTGACCATTCTTTGCTGATCCTTGGCCATGATATGTATCATTTTGATCGGCATCATAAGACAAGGGGCCCATTTTGTCACTCATACCCCACTGTGTAACCATCTTATGTGCAATATTTGTGGCATAACTAATATCAGATTGTGCCCCAGTAGTGACATTATCGTAACCAAATATTATTTCTTCGGCCACTCTACCACCCATCGCTACAGCGAGGTCGGCCTTTAACTGAGCACGATTAGATGAAAGTTTATCATTTTCTGGTAATCGCATGACCATTCCTAATGCTCTTCCCCTTGGTATAATGGTTGCTTTATGGATAGGGTCAGAAGCCTTTGAGAAGTATCCAACAAGAGCATGTCCTCCCTCATGATATGCTGTAAGCTTTTTTTCTTCTTCGCTCATAACCATAGATTTGCGTTCTGGTCCCATCATAATTTTATCCTTGGCATATTCAAAGTCGTCCATGGTCACTATGCGTTTATTTTGGCGTGCGGCAACTAATGCTGCTTCGTTAACAAGATTAGCTAAATCAGCACCAGAAAATCCAGGAGTACCTCTTGCTATTACCTTGCTGCATACATCATTACCACACGGGACTTTCTTCATATGTACGTCTAAAATAGCTTGTCTTCCCTTAATATCTGGTAATGGCACCACCACCTGTCTATCAAATCTTCCAGGTCGCAATAGTGCAGGATCTAGTACATCAGGACGGTTAGTTGCAGCAATCAAAATCACTCCTTCGTTAGCATCAAAACCATCCATTTCAACAAGTAATTGGTTTAAGGTTTGTTCTCTTTCGTCGTTACCCCCACCAAGGCCAACACCTCTGTGTCTTCCCACCGCGTCTATCTCATCAATAAATACTATGCATGGAGCATTTTTCTTACCCTGTTCGAACAAATCTCGTACTCTGCTTGCTCCTACACCTACAAACATTTCTACAAAATCAGAACCAGAAATGGAAAAAAATGGTACATTTGCTTCACCAGCAATTGCTCTTGCTAACAGAGTTTTACCTGTACCAGGGCTTCCCACTAATAATACTCCTTTAGGAATTTTACCGCCCAACTTTTGAAATTTTCTTGGATCTTTTAGATAGTCGACAATTTCTTCTACTTCCTGTTTTGCTTCATCTACTCCAGCTACGTCTTTAAAAGTAACCTTTCCTTGTTTTTCCGTCAGTAGTTTGGCACGTGATTTGCCAAATCCCATGGTTTTGTTCCCTCCTGATTGCATTTGTGAAAGAAAGAATACCCATACACCAATCAATAGCAACATCGGAAACCAGCTAATTAATAACGATACAAAGGAAAAACTACCTTCTTCACTAGGTGCAGACCTTACATTGACATTGTGTTGTAGTAAGCGATCAATTAAATTGGGGTCACTAGGTAAATCTACACTAAATTTTTTACCATCAGAAAATGAACCTACTAGTTGTTTACCATTAATAATAACTGAGGACACTTGGTTAGATTCAACTGATTTTACAAAATCAGAATATCCAAGCGCTTTGCCATCAGCGATATCCGTATTAGTTTGCAACATTTTATACAATGCTAATAAGAATAAACTTATGATAACCCATAAAATTATATTGCGATTCTTACTATTCACTATTTAAACCCTTAAAGATAATTCACCTATATAATCAGTGATGTTAAGAAAAAAATAAAGTATGAAATGGAAAATTATGCGAAAAAAAGTACATTTCTTTATTATTTATACCTTTTTTTTGTATTAGTTGATGATAAACTATATTTTCTTCTAATTTTATCTTATCTTTCACCCAAAGTGCAGGAGTGGACCAAAGCGCTGGTTTATATGTACGAGTATTTTTTAGTTGCGGATAATGCTGTAGCATTTGTTTCCACCCATTTTCTCCTAAAGGCTTTATTAATCCAGTATAATTAGGACAGTTACTAACGATAAACCTATTGTCCCACAATGTTTTCTCGGTCTTTGCCGATGATAGGTCAATGACATCTGTGATTCTATGATATTCCCTTATGAATAAGTATTGATCGTTTTGAGCAATAATCTGTATTCCACCGGCTGTGATGGATTTAAAATTTTTGCTTGTTATGGCCGTTATAACCTTATCTAGTGTTCTGTTCCTTATCGGGTATTTATTAGTACCTATCCCTCTGAGAATGTAGGCCATGATAGTTCGCTGAAAGAAATTTGAAAGATAAAAAAAGTTTGTTTTATCTAGAGTCATATAGCCAAAACTACTTAATTTTGCATTATCATATAAATATCGATTCACCCAATTTTCTGTATGTTGTCTTATATTGAAAAAGTATTGAAATAATTGTCGTGGAATAATTTTGTTTAGCTGTTGTTGGCGCCAAAATACTCTTTCATATACAGTGGATTGGTTGCTAGGGTCATTTACATGGTGTATACCAATCTTATCAATACTATTTAGTAAACATGATTTATTTAGCGATAATAATGGCCTTACTACGGTACATCTTTGTTTGCGCAGTACGGGGCGCATACAACCTAAACCCAGAATACCACTATTTCTTCTGAGGCGAAACATAAAGGTCTCTAGTTGATCGTCAAAATGATGTCCTAAAAACAAATATCTGCAATTATTATTAAAGCACCATTCTTCTAGCAGGTGATACCGTTTTGTTCTGGCTTTTGCTTGAATATTGTAAGTGGGTTTTGTGCCGATCCAAGGAATAATTTTATGATTGATTTTGTACTGGCTTAGTATTTGCCCTACATATGATGCTTCATCAGCAGACCCTTGACGTAGTTGATGATCAATAGTTAAGGCTGTCAATGATAAATTATGTTTCTGAGCAAGCTGAGACAGTAACAAAGTCAATACTAAACTATCTGCACCCCCAGAAACCGCTACAGCAATTTTGTCATTATTGCTTAATTTTATTTTTGTTTGAAGGAGGAGATCTTCGAACCATTCTAGTGAAATATATTGCATATTGTGCATAATTAGTCATCACTATGATTTTCTATAAACCATCGTAGTGATTTTGATAATATTTTATGATTCATTGCAAGTAATTTTTTTGTTGCTTTCGCTTCTTCTTTCTTACCTAATTTATCTAAGCAAAAGGCCATTTTGGCTAACATTTCTGGTATTTTGTCTTTATCTTCCTGGGGTGCAACATTACCAAGCTTTGGTACATTTTTTACCATTTTATACGCTTTACCATAAAGCAAAGAAGCATCTAGGTATAATCGCTCGCTTAATAGTTTTTCTGCCTGCCAAAACATCGCCAGTGCTACATAATAATTAGGAGCAAAATTGTTAACAATTTTATCGAATATTTCATAAGCCCATTTAAAATTTTGTTGGGATAAATAAAAACGAGCCTTGTGGTATAGTTCTTTTATATCCTGTAGCTTTTCTTTGTTTTGTTGTATGGTTGTTTTGCCCTGAGAGTGTTCCTGTAATTTGTGCAATTGTTGATTTAAAGCCATTATTTTTGCATTTACTTCCTCATCGCTATACTCGTGACAATAGGCATGACCTATCATCATTAATAAAGACAAAATAGCGTAATTTGTTATAGTGTTCATGTATTACCCATAGCAGTTTCGACAAAATTACCGGTTAATTTTTCTTGTAAAGAGTTCTGTTTTAATCTAACAGAAAGATGATCAAAATCTACGGTTTTCATACATTGATCTTGGTTTACACACGAGTACACAAAATATTCGACGTTATTTTCAGGATCAACATGTTTTTGTAAACATTGTGCACAAATACCTTTCATCATACAATTCATAGGGGAATTAATGCTAGCAACAAATTTTGCTTTTGGCTTTAATTTCTCCTTCATAGAGTGGGTTAAGGTATGTTTGACTGCAGCCATCATTTTATCAGATCCTATAGTTATAAAACGATCAATATCTGTAATATTACAGCTAAAATTAAAAATATTGCTAGCAAAAGCATCAATGCCATCTATCACATTGCCTTGTATACTATAATCTTTATCTGAAGTTGGCTTTAATTGTTCTATCGACCAAATTACATGATCAGCATATTTGCTAATTTTATCACGATGGAAAATATCTCTTTCGCTTTTATATCCCGCTATATAAATAATTTTTGATCCTACTTTCTTGAATGCTTGTGCAATAGAAAATAAAACTGCATTACCTAAACCACCACCGATTAAGCAAACTGTTTCTTTCGGTCGGATAATGGTCGGGCTACCTGTTGGTCCCATCAATGACACCTTTTGTCCTGGTTCGAGGTAACAACATAATTTAGAAGATGCCCCGACATCTAAGATGATAAGAGCAATTAGATTTTTTTTCTTATTAATCCATGCTCCCGTCAGGGCAATATTTTTTATATCAAATCCTTTGATAGGAGAAAAATTCTGTAGTTTATAAAACATTCCTGGTTTAAAATTTTTTACCGCAAAAGGAGACTCAATGATGATTTCTATTACATTATGGGTCAATCTATTGATCATTTTAACGGTTGATTGCAAGCAATTATCAATGGTTTGAAAATAATTTGTATTATTCGTGCTATGTTGTGAATTTAAATAGTTAGAAACTTCTTTATAACCCCTTTTTACACTGGCCATAGCTTTGACTACACTGCCGTAAAACTCTGGATGGCAATCGCCCCACGTACTAATAGAATATTGATTATTTTTTGTGTGCACCATATTATTTGATTTTAATTTAAAGAAATCATTTTCTAGTGCAAATATGTCTGAATATTCGTTGGCCAGTGAGGTGTTAGGTTTAGTGCCTGTGGCTATCATTACGGTATTAGCTTTAATGGTACTATTACAACCATGTATTTCTACCTTCATGACGGATACATGCTTGTCCTCATTGATGTCAAATTCTAGCGGTGTAGCATTAGCGATAAATTTTATTCCTTCTTGCAGGGCTTTGGTTAATTCTTCATGGTTAGTTTTATAGGCAGGAGATTGTTGTAATGATTTTCTATACACTATGCTTACCCCTCCCCATTCATTGAGGTATTGTAAATGGTTGGGAGTAATATTTTTAAGCTGTGCTTGCTTTGTTTCTGTACGAAGAATTTTAGCATGATTTATCCATTGATCCGCTTTTTTACATTCGGATTTGGTCCATGATGATCGTATTTCCTGTGTTGTTTTCGTTTTACAAAGTTTTTCGTACATTGTAAGGAATTTTTCGACTTGTATAGGATAATAGGCTAGACACTCTGTTGCGGTATCTATCGCGGTTAATCCTCCACCGATCACTACCACAGGTAGCTCTATTTCTAAATTAGCAATGCTGCTGTCTTTACTAGCACCCATTAATTGTAACGACATTAAAAAATCAGAGGCTAAACGTACCCCTTTTGCTAAATTGTTTGTGATATTGGGTAAATAAGGCTTACCCGCACCTACACATAATGCAAGGTGGTTAATTTGCAGTTCGTTAAAAGCTTGCTCTATGGTGACATTTCCGCCTAATCTAATTCCGCCAAATAATTTAAAATTCGTTTGGCGTTGTAGTATCAATCTAATCACGGTAAGAAAATTTTTATCCCATCTAGCTGTAATACCATATTCAGCCACTCCACCAAAGCCGTTGCTTTCTCTTGTTGAGATGTCTTGCCAAATATTGTTAATATTTTTTATTGGCTTGGTTAATAAATCGTTGGCGATAGGTAAAATACGTAACCCGTCTATTCCTACGACTGTATGACCTTCCTGTAATAGATAGTGTGCTAAAGTAAACCCTGCTGGTCCCATACCAACAATCATTGCTTTTTTGTTACTAGAGGGTCTGGGAGAAATATCTGCTAACCTTAAAGGATTCCATTTAACCAATAGGCTATAAATTTCAACCCCCCAATCCATTTGTAATACACTTTTCAGAATTTGAGTTTCAACGCCCGGAATGTCAACAGGATCTTGTTGTTGGAAAATACATGCTGCTGTGCAATCGTTACAAATTCTATGGCCAGTGGCGGCAACTAGCGGATTATCGATAGTAATAATTGCAAGTGCTGCTATATCCATACCCATAGTTTTCATCAAATTCATTTCTGATATTTTTTGTTCCAAAGGACAGCCAGATAATACTTTGCCAGTGGCATGGGTAACAAAATTATCAGTTTGCTTGGCTAATAATCCACTAGAGCATGAATCTTTAGAGCGCCCATGGCAAATCAAACAGTATTTTGCTTGAGCAAAAGATTGTTTAGCGCTTAATCCTTGATCGGTCAAAGCAAAACCTATTCTGTTTGTAGCATAGGCACTTTTAACGGTCGTGATATTGTTGTGCGTATTGATATTTCGTACTAAATTATCAGCATCAATTTTTAATGGTAAGTTAAAAAGAGCAGAAGACTTGTGATATACTTGTCCTGCTTCAGAAAATATAGAGGAAATAGCAAATTGTGTTGCACTAGCGATCTCTGTTTTATAGTTTTCCTTGTTGTCTAACCAATACATTACTTTATTGGCGTACAGATGATCGGTATATTGAGCAGATAAATATTGTTCTATTTCGTATTTTGTGGCACTAAATTCTTTGTACATCACCTTGTCATTACGATATTTGTTATATATTTGGCGGATGATAAAATTTCTTTTACATGCGTAGATTATCTCATAATCTAGCTGCATCTTTTGATTGTTTGTGACCTCTAGGGTTATACTAAATAGTTCAGCGATAAATTGTTCGATATAGGGTGCAACTGCGGTGATGACTTTGCTGTTGTAATCAGGTTGTGCTCTATAAGCCACAAGTGACTTATGTACATTGTGATTCTTTACCAATAAAAAGTTTAGAAATTTATCGTCTAAGTTAGCAAGCCCCTTGACACTATAAAGATCTTGAAAATTGATACCAAATTGCAAGTGAATTTTATTCATATTATAAATATGTTATACCTATATTTTCATAATGTATTGGTCGGGGCAATGACAAGCATAAAATCTATAAGAACGATAAAAAACTTAAAAAATAAAATAGTGTTGTTGCGTGCGGACCTAAATGTTCCAATTTATAATGGGAAAATACTGGATTGCACTAGAATACACGCTATAAAAAAGACTGTACAGTATTTACAGCAACATGGTGCGGTTATATTGATAATGTCGCATTTGGGGCGGCCAAAAGATAAAAATGATCAATCGCTAAGTCTACAGCAATTGGTACAACCATTATCTGAAATTATTGCTACCAAGGTACGATTTTGTAATGATCTAACAGGCTTTGATCGCAGGCAATCACAGCCACAGGAGGTAATCTTATTAGAAAACCTCCGCTATCATCAGGAAGAAGAAAGCAACGATAGCAACTTTGCACAATTTTTATCAAGTGTTGCGGATATTTATGTGAATGATGCTTTTGCAGTTTCTCATCGACAACATGCATCCGTTGCCGCTATTACAAAATTTTTACCATCTTATGCTGGGCTGTTATTAGAGACAGAGATTGCCAATTTATCAAATATTTTAAATGATAGTAAGGTAACAGCAATTATTGGTGGGGGAAAAGTATCCACTAAACTTGCCTTAATGCAGCATTTATTACCTAGAATTAATAAGCTAATAGTAGGTGGTGGAATCGCTAATACATTTTTAAAAGCCCAAGGATTTACGATTGGTCAATCCTTATTTGAACCCTCTATGATAGAGGTGGCACAAGCAATCATTAAAAAACATGATAATCTTATTAAGCCAATTGATGTAATCACTAAAGATGGTCTCACAAAAGATATAGGTGACTTGCAGAGTAGTGATGTGATACTGGATATAGGGCCAAAAACTATAGGTGATTTCAGCAGAATAATTGATCATTCAAGTACTGTCATATGGAATGGCCCACTTGGTTTGATAGAACAATCTCCTTTTGATCAAGGCAGTGTGAATTTGGCCCAACATATTGCAATGCTAACAGTGCAAAAATCAGTAAAAAGTATTGCCGGTGGTGGAGAGACTCTTATAGTCATTAATAAGGCAAAGGTTCATGACAAATTTACCTATTTATCTACGGGAGGCGGAGCATTTATCGCGTTTATACAGAACCCTAATTTGCCGGGGATCGTACCATTATTGGATACAGACAAAGTATAATAGAGATAATATATAACCCGGTAAAATAAGTTGATAAAACAGCACAATATACATTTACAAAGGAAATACTAGTGAACAATATACACAATATTGCTAGGGCCGTGATAACATCACAAGATCATATACTGTTATGTAAAACTTTAGATTTAGCTAAACAGTTTTATTATCTACCTGGAGGGCATATCACACACCGAGAGACTGCTGTTGCTGCTTTATTAAGGGAAATTGAAGAAGAAATAGGGGTAAAAGGTCAGGTTGAACGGTTTCTAGGTTGCGTGGAAAATATTTTTAATCCTGAACAACAATCTATATGCCACAATCATGAATATAATTTCATTTTTGCAATGCATGTACCGCATATAAATAAAGATATTACACTACAATCTCTAGAACAACATATTGGTCTGGAATGGATACCTTTGAATACTGTAAATTCTATAGATATAAAACCTCGTGGAATACAACAGTTAATCCCTCAATGGATAGCAAACAAAAATAAAATAGAGCTATATAGTTTGTCCTAAAAATCTTTTAACCCTTCAGATTTAATACACTACTGTTTATTTTATGGCTATAATCAATGTTATGGGATTTCGACAAGAGAAATTTTTGCGATACATGGAGTTTGGGGGTGACAGAGAGTTTATACTACTAGTTATTAATATGTTTAAAAATAGACAGCGATATTAATAAATAATAAAAGTATTTTTGCCAGATTTTTTTGCTTTATACATAGCCTTATCGGCGCACTTTAGCATATCTTGTCCACATACGACATCGTCATTGTACAGGGCTATGCCTATGCTTATTTGCGGAACAACAGACTTATCACGTCTTTTTAATGATTTATTAGTTGCAGCTATGCACCTGTTAGCTATTTTTTCTGCACATGCAGTGGTTTTAATATTCATAATAATGGCGGCAAATTCATCACCCCCGATTCTGGCGAATATATCTTTGTTGCGTAAGCATTTTTGCAGTCTGTATGCAGTTTTTTGCAAAACAAAATCACCAAAATCGTGCCCCATATTGTCGTTAATGGTCTTAAAATTATCCATATCGAAAAATAGTACACCAAATGAACACTTTTTTTCTTGCGCTTTGGCGATAATGTTGGTTAACATATAATCAAAATGGTATCTATTATATGCTCCGGTCGTATTATCGTGAATAACTTTGTGTTTTAGCTTATCTTCGTTATCCTTCTGCTCTGATATGTCTTTGTGCACGGTGACTAATCCGCCGTTGGGCAACAATTTTGAAAAAACTTCTACCCATTTACCCGAGGGTAGCTCTGTTCTGTACGCATTACCATATTGTAGCTTTTCTTCTTTTATGTGTTTGATAAAACTATCGTCGCAACTAGATAATGAATTTAGATTGTTATTGGTGGGATATAGTTCTTCAAAAATATTATTTTGTAATACCAAATTGTTGTGTTTATCAAATATCGCAAACCCTTCATTGATATTTTCTAATGCTGTTTGCAGCATATCTTTTGTTTCTTCTAGTTCAGTTAATGTTTGTTGTGCTCTATCGTGGTAGACTTTTTTGCTTAGACATGACCTGATTCGTGCACATAGCAACATTTTATGTATGCTGGGATCAATATAGTCTTCTGCTCCGGCGTATATGTATTTAGTCATAATATTGATATTTTTCAGATAGGATAAAATTATTACCGGAATATCGCAGAATTTTTGTTCAGCTTTTATTTTTTGTAAAATGTTATATCCGTCAATGGAACTCATCACTAAATCAATTAAAATTAAATCAATTTTATTCTTGCTTAGGAAAGTTATAATTTTTGTGGGATCAGAACAAATAAAGATATTGTAGTCATAGTCTGTGAGCTTTCTATCTATTAAATCCAAGCTATCTTTATTTTGCCCAACTATTAAAATATTCGCACTGTAAGTTGGATTAAGGTATTCTATCACATCTGGGGGTACAAAATCGTTGTGATCAGCAGAAAAATCAAAAGTTTTGCTAAAAACAAGCAAATCCTTTGCGATAACTATTATTTCGTTGAGGTGATCATGGGCATAATTGGTGTTTGCCAATAGCAATTTGCAATAGCCTATTATTGTCTTAGCTAAACTATAAATATGATAAGCTATGATTTTGCTCTCTGATTTAGATTGTACTTGAGACACTAGATGCGATATCTTGTCGATGTTAGATCTAATCGTTTTAAGATCAGTTGTTATATTTGTTTCACATGATAACAGCATGCTATCGATTAATGTATATGTTCTTTCTAATTTCTTATACAGGCTGTCCATTATATTTAATCATTACTTTTCTTAAGGTTATCATATATTTATGTATACATTAGCCATTTTAAGGTGGTAATTTACTAGTACCACATTCAATAAATACATAATTTGACTTTGAACTGTGAATAAATATAGCAAACTTGGATTACTAAAAGGTTAAAGTAAATTGCGTACAAAGCGTAAAATATCAGGAAACGAGCACTTTATAGACTATCGCGAATTATTGATAGTGAATGAATTAGTTACAGAAAAACAATTATGTATTGCACAAGAAGAACAAAAACGCACCAAAGGGTCCCTGAAAGACATACTGATTGATATTGGTTTCTTACAAGAAGAAAAACTAGTTAACTGTTTAATAGAAACCTTTAATTATAAGAGTTTTGATGCTGGTATTGTGCATAATAACTCTCTGGATTTGATTACTTTTTTCCCAAGTAATGTTGCTTATCAACATTCAGTAATGCCTATAAAATTTGATCAGAAAAATAAAATTATTCATGCTGTTTTTTCCGACCCTTTGGATATTAAAGCCCAAGATATTGTACAAAATGAATTTAATGCAGAAAAAATAGAATATTATGTCGCAACTAAAAGAAATATTTTACACGCTTTAGATAAAGCATACGGTACATCCAGTTCATATAATTCAGCAACTAGTAATGTTTCCTATTTAGGTAACTATAATGGTATTAATGGTAAAGATTTTGTGCAATCAATTATTGACGACGCTGTGAAAATGCACGCATCAGATATACATTTTGAGCCCAAACATAAGATATTTACCATCAAGTTGCGAATAGGGGGCGAGTTAACAGAATACAAAATTTGTCATATTGATGAATGGGCTATTACTTTATCCAGATTAAAAATTATTTCTGCTATGAATATTGCGGAAACAAGGTTACCACAGACTGGTAGGTTTTCCAGTCATATAGCCGGAAGAAATGTGGATTTTAGAGCATCATGTCATCCAACATCAGGAGGGGAAAGTTTTGTTATACGCATATTAGACAAGTTAAGCAGTTTTCTAACCTTGGACGAAATTGGTTTTAATAAGTCACAAACAAAGCAAATTAAAAATCAGTTAATTAAACCCTATGGCATCATAATTGTAACAGGTCCTACGGGATCAGGTAAAACTACATCGCTTTATTCTATGATTGATCATATAAATTATAGTAAAAGCAATATAATGACTTTAGAGGATCCTATAGAATACAATCTTAATGGTATAAGACAGACGCAGATTAATTTGGAGAAGAATTTTGATTTTGCTGATGGAGTAAAATCTATTCTACGTCAAGATCCTGACGTAATTTTAATTGGTGAAATAAGAGACGAGCAAACTGCAAAAATGGCTTTGCGTGCTTCGATGACAGGTCATCTAGTGTTGACTACTTTACATGCCAATAATGCTCTGTCCGCTGTTAATAGGCTAATCGATTTAGGTATCAATCCGAAGAATTTATCCGGTAATATTAATTGTATTATTTCACAGAGATTAGTCAAAACTACTAAAGCACAAACTATGAGTCAGCGTATTCCAGTAGCAGAGATATTAGAAGTTACACCAGAATTAGATGCGTTGTTTATAGCACAGGCACCCATGCATGAATTGTATAATCATGCTGTACAACATGGTTATATCAGTATGCAGGAGCAAGCAAGGCAATTAATCAATGATGGGCTCACCACTGCTGAGTTTGTGAAAAAGGTCTTGCCTTTATGAAAAATAAATTATTTTTATATATTGTGAAAACTGTACAAGGACAGACATTAGGTAAGAAGGTTTATGCTAGATCAGTACAAGATATTAACAAAATTTTATATAACGTAGATGAATCAATAATAGGTATTTTTAATATCAGTTGGTTAACTGATATAGGAATCTCAACAAAACAATTATCCGCCACACAGACATTAAGCTTGTTTGGTGATCTATATAAGCTCTGCAAATCTGGGGTTGATTTGCTTGATAGTCTACAGTCTATAGAGCAATCGGGTTACTTGGAATATTCTTTATCGTATGCTATTTATATGATTCAAAACGGTCAATCTTTGTCTGTGGCACTAAAAGATAGTTCGATTGTAACCAATGATTTAATTTTATCTTTTATAAAAAATGCAGAAAAACATGGTGATTATACTAAAGAGTTCCACAATATAATGACACATTTACAGTGGTGGATGTCGTTTAAAACAAGTTTGACCAAAGCACTAGTTTATCCGTTCACATTGCTTGTATTGAATTTTGCCATTGTGTATTTGCTAATTGACATGGTTTTACCTAGTTTGTGCAATTTATACACCAGTATCGACAAAAATATTCCTGAGGCAACGCAATTTTTGTTAGTGTTCCCTGAATATTTCTCTACATTTGCCAGGTTGTTGTTTGCCTTAGTAATCCTAGTGATATCAAGTATTTTGGTGATAAACAAATACCCTATTGTATTTAATAAATACATCAACAAAATATTAAAAATTATGGTTAGCATTCCTTGGCTTGGTAACCGTTTGAAAGAAATAGTATTGCTACAATATTTTGAGAATTTATATGCTCTTTCATTAGCAAACCGTAAAGCCATTATAGATAACATGTATATTGCAGAACACAATATTTATCCCATATTATCCAGGCATTGGTTGTCGAATGCACGCTCAAAAGTAGAACGTGGCTATACCGTTAGTCAGGCTTTCAATGCTCTTAATATATTGCCAATAATCGTATTGAATATGCTGCGAGTCGCTGAAAATTCGGGTGATATTTTGATAAATTTAAAAAATATAGTCGAATATTTAGAAGAATCTTTGCAAACCAAGTTAAGCATTTTTGCTAGGAATGCTGGTACTTTTGTAATGTTATTGGTGGGATTGGTACTATTATTAATAGTATGTTCCGTATTTTTGCCGTTGTATGATGGGCTGTTTGAATTATGAATAAATTATTTTCTAAGTACCATCCATGTCTTATATTAGGTGCAAAGCACGCACTATACATAGGAAAGTATAAAGGTAAGATTGTGCTTGAAGACATAAGGTCTGAAGACGATCTAGCATCTCTTATAAATCGTTATAAAACTAATTAGTATTAGCATCGCAATAGACTATGATTGCGTAAACTACAGTAAAAAATTATTGCCCAAACTGAGCAACATAGAATTTCAATATATGTTACGTCACTTGAGTAGTTCTAGCGAGAAAAGAGCTATTTGTACAGGGTCTATTAATTCTAGCGAACAATCTCATCAAGCCATATATAAAATAATTTGTGATGATAATTTGTTAAAATGGATTCGAATTTTGCATAAAAATAATTGCTATATAAAGGATTTTTTCCCGATAGTGTTGTTGCAACAACATTTATTTCAGGTCAGGGATAATATTTATCTTATCTCAAAAAGGGTTGATAAAAATATTCGTCACGTTTTTATTAAAAATGGTGTGATAGAGTTTACACGTTACACCCAAGAAAAAAACCTAGCTGATTTTATAGAAAGCACAGTGCGCTATATACAAAGCAATTATGGCATTAGCATACAAAATATAAAGCAAGTTTCTACTTTTAATATTGCTTGTGACGATGCTGAAAAAATCAGAATTATTGATAGTGACAAAATAAATAAGCTATTCAGAATTAATATTAGTGAATTTTCAGATAATGATCGGTTAAATATTATGGCTTTAATAAAGCATCAATACAGGTATGTGAGTGTAATGAACCTAAAACTTATTGATGATAATATCGGCAATTGCAACAAATACATTCTAATCAATAGGTATGTGAATATTGCGAACAGATGTATGGTTGTTGGTTTGTTCATCCAACTGTTAACTACATTGTATTATAGTGCTTTTGGTGGGTTGTTAGAGAAAATATTTGGTTGGCGTTATGGAGCGTAAGGTAAAGGTAAGTTTTATATTTTTTATTGTATTGTTAATCAGCAATATAGTGTTGTTCTGTCATACTAAACAGTTAGATTTTTCACCATCTGTACACCATAAAGCTCAAAGAGCACCACAAGTTAATAGTGGTAAAAAGGTATATTGCAATGGGATACTGTATATTGATGCGCAAAATTGGTGTGTATGGTTAAATCATCGTAAACTTGATGCTAAAAGTATGACCAATAATTTTACCGTTTTATATATCGACGCCAACAAAACTAAGATTAAATGGAAATATAGGAATGATCATCACATTTTTATAATTTCGCCGAACCAGCACTATAATCCTTGTACTCATAATGTGTATAACAATAATGATTATTTGCAATAAATATTGATAATCGTTATGTTGAGTTTTTTATTCCGTATATGAACTTAATATATTATTGGTATTATGCTTCATTAACCTAATATAATCACCTGCGATTCCATCTGGATAAGACAATGCATCAGAGTATAGTGTTCCACCTATTGTTACCTTGGTTTCATCTTGTATTTGGGTGATCAGTTGATTATTAGCAATGTTTTCGATAAATATTTTCTTAATATTATGTTTTCTTATTTGTTTAACAATATTAGCCATTTCAAGAGCAGATGGAGAAGTGTCTGTTGATATTCCTTGGGGAGTTAAGAATTGTACGTTATATTCTTTAGCGTAATAGTTAAAAGCATCGTGGGATGTTACGACTCGTATGATCTTGTTAACCTGTGTAACCTTAGAGACGATATATTGATTTAATTCTTGTAATTTTATTAAGTAGTTTGTTTCGTTTTTTATATAGTAATCCTTGTGTTTAGGGTCAATAGTGCATAGAGATTTGCGGATATTTTTCACCCAAATTATGACATTAGAGACACTTCCCCAGACATGGGGATCTGGCACCGGTGTTTTATCTAGCAATGGTTCATACATAATTATAGGATCTATGCCCTTAGAAACATCAATCATGTAACCTTGGTATCCAGAAGATCGTATTAATTTTTTAAACCAAGATTCAAATCCTAAACCATTTATAAAAACAATATCGGATTCTAGGATTAGTTTGTTATCATCCGGTGTTGGTTCGTAAATATGTGCATCTTCGTTAGGTCCCACTATACTAATAACATTAACTCTATTTTGACCAATGTTTTTGATCACATCTGCCAAAATACTAAAACTAGCAACAACTTTTATCTTTGAAGAAGCATATGCAGGCATTATAAAGGTAAAGATTAAACTCAAACAGAATAATATTCGCATTAATTAACTATCCTTTTATAAAGAGAGCCATATTTCCCAAATAAAACAGATAAAACATAAATCACACCACATAACAGTACTATAAGTGGTCCACTTGGTAATTTAAAATGAAATGAAATTAACAATCCCAAGTAGCTTACTAGTATGGCTATAACACAGGATAACAAAAACATTTGCCACACGCTGTTCCCCCATAATCTTGAGGACACAGCCGGAAGCATCATGATCCCTAAAGACATTAATGTACCCAATATTTGAAATGCAGAAACCATGTTAATGACCACAAGTAACATAAATATAATGTGGTATAGGCTACCATTTGCACCTATGGAACGCATAAACACGGGATCAAAGCATTCTATTATTAATGGACGATATATAATACTAAGCACAACAGTAGAAAGACTGGTGATTGCCGTAATAAAAATAAGAGATTTTGAAGTAACAGATAATAGTTGTCCAAATAGTATGTTTAGTAAATCTACGTTACTACCAAAAGCAGAAACCAGAACTGTACCAAATGACAATGCGATTAAATAAAAACCTATAAAACTGGAATCTTCACATAAAATAGTTTTTCTGGAAACTATAGTTGCGACAAACGCGATCAAAGAACCCGCTATAACCCCGCCAATACCCATTATTGGCAAAGACATACCAGCTAATATATATCCAATAGCTACCCCAGGCAAAACAGAATGTGACAAAGCATCACCTAGTAAGCTCATTTTTCTTAGCATCAACAAAACTCCGATAGGACAACATCCTATAGATAAAGATATACAAGCCATGAATGCTTTGCGCATGAATCCAAATTCCGTAAAAGGTTCTATAAAAAATTCGTACAACTGCATTGTTCCTTTGGTAATATCTTTTATACTATTTCACTACTATTAAAGTGCAATATAATTTATTGTATGCGATTGATGCTATCACAAATTTACAAGACTATAGCTTTCTTTGATTGATATTACTAGATAAATTGTACTGAATTCGTTTCTATATTTTTTAGTATTCTATTTTATCAGTACCTTACTGCTGGTATTTAATTTTGTAGTTTTGAAAAGAGTGAAAATATTACAATTTGTTATACCAAGAGAAAAAAATCTTGCTGGATTGATGGTTTTAGTGTATTGAAACTTATATTCGGGGTGTAGCGCAGCCTGGTAGCGCGCCTGCTTTGGGAGCAGGATGTCGGGGGTTCGAATCCCTCCACCCCGACCATTTGTTAATAGTTGTGGAAATATCTGTAATTTTTATAAGCTAGATTCTGTCATCCATAACATTTTTTTATGTTCTTTTATTCTGGATATTGCTAAATCAATAGTAACCTCGCTATCTACATCGCTATCATCACAAAGCTCTTTCAAGTTCATGCAGTTTGCAATAAGTGTTTCATGACCTAGTTTAAGATCTAATAAACTTTCCTTGATGGTATATTCGTTACCGTTGACAGATAGATCCGACATTTGTACATAATCTTTTAAATTGGATGGCGCTTTGAGCCCTAATAAAAGATGATGTTCTGCTATTTCATCAATCGCAGAGAATAATTCTTCGTAATGTTCCTCAAGCAATTTATGAATGCCAAAGAAATTACTACCCTTACAATGCCAGTGATAACATTGAGTTTTCAGGCACATGCTATATGTGTTGGCTAACAATTTATTTAGGTTATCAATAACTTCATTTTTCATTTAATTAACTCTCCTTATCTTATTGCCATTAATTTTTCATACCTGTTTTTTGCAAAATCTTTATCTTGGCTTGTTAATAACTCTTGTAAGGATTGTGCTAGATATTTTTTAACATTTTTTACAGTTGTATGATGATTTCTATGCGCTCCCCCTATAGGCTCTTCAATTATTTCATCGATAATATTGAATTTTATTAAGTCTTGAGCAGTAAATTTTTGTGCTTCAGCGGCCAATTGCTTTTTTTCAACTGTTTTCCATAGGATAGAGGCACATCCTTCGGGTGACACAACTGAATATATAGCATGTTCGAGCATCATAATTTTGTTTGCTACGGCTAGGGCTATTGCACCTCCAGATCCACCTTCACCGGTAATAACAGTAATAATTGGCACCTTGAGACCCACCATAGTATCAATACTTCTTGCGATTGCTTCGGCTTGTCCTCTTTCTTCGGCCTCTGTACCTGGATGTGCCCCAGCTGTATCCACAAAGGTCAACAAAGGCATGTTAAATTGTTCAGCTAGTTGCATTACTCTAGCTGCTTTTCTATACCCCTCTGGCTTAGGCATGCCGAAATTATGTTTTAATCTACTTTCGGTATCTCTTCCTTTTTCATGCCCCATTACAGCTACGGCTATATCATCAAACTTTCCTATTCCAGTTATTAATGCTTGATCATCGGCAAAACTTCTATCACCTGACAGTTGTTCAAAATCACTGATACACCCTTTAATAAAATCACTAAAATGTGGTCTTTCTGGGTGACGAGCAACTTGGATTTTTTCCCACGCAGATAAATTATTATAAGTACTGCGCATAAGTTTTAGCAATTTGTTTTCAAGCCTTTTTATTTCTTGTGTTAGGTTAAGATCAGGATTTTTGGCTAAATTGCGTAATCCCTCTAGTTTTGATTCTAGCTCTGTTATATCTTTTTCAAACTCTAATGGGGCGATCATTGTATAATTCCTGTATATCTATCTTAAGGTTTATTATGTTTTTCTAATCTTGACAAGGGATGATTTTGTAGCACAGATTTCTCGATTTCATCGCTCATGATATGCGTGTATATT
Organism: Alphaproteobacteria bacterium; assembly: GCA_965204765.1. GTDB lineage: Bacteria > Pseudomonadota > Alphaproteobacteria > Caedimonadales > UBA9215 > CBDBFG01. Next base: position 258,800 of record CBDBFG010000004.1, read on the forward strand.
TCTGTGGTAGTGATATCCTGATGTCCAAGTAATTTTTGCAATGATAGTAAGTCAGCACCATTATTTAAGAGATGACTGGCAAAGGCATGCCTAATCACATGTGGGGAAACTTTTACGGGATCTATTCCAGAGTTTATTGCAAGAGATTTTAAAATTTGGTGGAATCTTTGCCTTGTTAAATGCCCCTGCTTTGAGTTGGAAGCAAACAACCATTTATTGGTATTGTCCTTGTTATAAAAACAATCTCTAATTGCAATATACTTGTGAATGGATTCTAGAGCCGATTTGTTCACAAATACTAGGCGTTCTTTGTGACCTTTGCCCCGGATTAATAATTGCGCTGGTAATTGTGTGGTGCGCAGTATGGATAAAATATCTGTTAGGTACAAGGTTAACAATTCTGATACTCTCATTCCTGTTGAATATAATAACTCAAGCAAGCATATGATACGTGTGTTCTCTGTATTAGGCGCTGAGTAAGCATAACCAAATAAAGATTTTATTTCTGCTGTGCTTAAGATCTTAGGTAATGACTTACTGATTTTAGGTGAAGAAATATGTTGCATAGGGCTTGTGGTGATGACATTATTTTGTAAGGCAAATTCATAAAATTTTCTTAGCGAAGAAATTTTTCTAGCAACGCTTCTCTTCGATAAGTTTTTATTATACATAAATTTTATATAACTTTTTACATTTTGTTCGTTCGCGGTGAGCAAGTCATTCGCGACAAAATTATCGAAATCCTTGATATCAGAACGATAAGAATCAACTGTATTATGTGACATGCCATTTTCTACTAACAGCATTTCCAAAAAATTATCGAGCACGGTCTTTATTAGGAATGTTGTCGATAGCTATTGTCTTTCTAACCTCAACTGATGGCGATGGAATACCAAAAATGGAAAAAATTACAATAATTGCTAATAATATAATGGTTATTATCATCCATACCAGCTTTAATCTTTTGTGCATAACAAAACCTCTTATTTATGTATTGTACAAGATCCAGAAAACAACGTTAACTATAATATTAATTTTTCGTTGTGTCATACATTATTTCCAGTAGAATCGACATATTGTATATAAAAGAACACTTTTGATGGATAATAATATAGAATCCTTGCTTTCTACATTAGAATTTTTGCATAACATAGGTGCACAAGACTCAATTGCACAGCAAGCACAAAATAAATACGATATGCGTATTGTTGAGGCGGTTACACAAAAGAAAAATGAATTTTCAAATACTACAAAAGAAAATCAGCAGCAACATGTTTCTCATTCAAGAATAGTCAATAGTATTGCTCCAAGCGTAAAAAATAATAATAGTTACGTTGCAGAGGCAAAACAGATAGCTAGTAAAGCTGAATCATTACAAGAGCTAAAGGTATTGATTGAGAAATTTAATGGTTGTGCTCTAAAAAATACTGCTATGAATACTGTTTTTGCGGATGGTCAACCTAATGCTGATATCATGCTTATAGGTGAAGCGCCAGGGGCAGATGAGGATAAAAAAGGGTTGCCTTTCGTAGGGGTAAGTGGACAGCTGTTAGATAAGGCATTTGCTGCAATTGGATATAGCAGAAAGAAAAATATCTATATATCGAATGTGATCCCATGGCGTCCACCCGGTAATCGCACCCCCACGGCAGAAGAAATTGCTATGTGTTATCCCTTTATTGAGCGACATATTTATCTTATCAAGCCTAAATTGTGTATATTAGTTGGCGGTACTGCGGTAAAGGCTATTTTGCAAACCCAAGAGGGTATTAGTAAAATAAGGGGTAAATGGCTTGATTATTCTGTATATGATCATAATATGAAGATTACAGCAGTATTTCATCCGGCATATCTATTGCGTTCCCCTGGGCAAAAAAAGCATATGTGGTTGGATTTATTAAAAATAAAACATTATGTCAACTCTGAGCTCAGGTGAGGTAAGAGTTTTATTTAGCTATATTTTTACATAATATTAACTATCAATTTATATAATTTGCCTAGTACTATTTTATAAATTAGGTTCTAGGTAGTGAAAATAATAGATAAATTACGATTCATCGTTAATAGTAGGCAAGCGCACATAATTATTTCATTTTTAGTACTGGCTAATATGATTATCCTTGGTATCGAAAATCATCCTGGTGCAATGGAAAATCATGAAGGCATTATCGATGATATAGATCATATCATTTTAGCTTTGTTATGCTGCAGCGTAGTCTTACGTATAATAATCATAAATAAAAATTTTTTTAATTTTGGATGGAATATTTTTGATCTAATCGTAATTTCGCTTTCCGTAATAGGTCATTTTAGCGAATATGAAGTATTGGCTTCATTCAGAGTATTGATGATTTTTAGGGTAATAGAGTTTTCTGAATCAATGAAAAGAATAGTGCGAGCAATATTCTATGCTCTGAAAGACGTAATGAGTATTATACTGATAATGACTATAGTAGTTTATGCATACGCGTTAGCGGGAGTCAATTTGTATGGTCACGAATATCCTGATACCTTTGGCGATATTAATGTAGCGGTGATAAGTTTATTTCAAATTATGGTTTTTGATGATTTTGGTAGTATAGCAAAGCCTATTTTGATCAAAAATGGGACGAACTGGTGCTATTTCCTTTCTTTTTTACTATGCAGTGCATTTTCATTGATTAACTTTTTTATTGGAACAATTGTAGAATCTATCCACCGCTCTGCGCGAGATTCTGCTAAACCATTATCATCATGCCGATAGCTTTTTATGCTTAGATTTATTAAATAAATTCTCACATTCGTGGACAATTTTTTCGGACTGTGCAGTTAGTTTAGCATGTTTTTTAATTGTTTCTATAGATCCTAAATAAACCGTAGTAAATTTTTGTAATATTTTCTGTACACGCTTTCTTTCTTGCGATTCTAATTTTATCTTAGAACTTAACAATTCTCTGAAAAACATCACTACCCTAGTTGCAACAAAAAAAGCATGGAATATACCCATCATTGGTCTGGGATCTTGTCTGATTGCGGATTGATAAGTTTGCCCTATATCGTTACATACTAGTTCGTCATTTACAGATAGGCTGAACAAGATCGTATGAGCGCACTCATGAATGATTGCTTCAATATAATCAACGATATATTTTTTTGTTGAGCAATCGGCAACACACAAATTACCTAGTAAATTAAAGTTAGAAACACTAATTAAACCAGGAGATTTTATCACTATGATAACAGGTGCTAGAATTCTAGATTCTTTATAGGCTTCATGATTAACTTTTTTTATTATAGACCAAGCACTATCTATCATTTGTTTTGTTCTTATACTATCTAATTCTGGTATAATTTCCGTTTGTAATTTCTGATCTGTATGTTGGCTTAAATAATAGTTGGTTAATTCTTTGCTATAATTACATAAATCTTGATAAAGTAACACCTCGTTAGAGCCACAACGCAATGGAATATGCTCTATGTTGTCATATAAACAATCTAGTTTGTTATTAAAGTTAGAAAGATCATTTCTGTCAGATAATATTGCCCCCAGAGCACTATTAACGCTATGTAAGAACCCGTTAACTTGTTGTATAGAAGAAATTAGACGTCGTAGGTCTTCTATCTTGCCTATATCATAATCTTGGACAGTAGAACACACCTCATCAAGACAAAAGTCTATGCTGCGAAACAAACTTTCCCTTATTACGGAATTTAATTCACATATAAACTTTGCATCAAAATACATATTTCCCTCAAGTAATAATTTTATACAAAATTTTTACTTTTTGTTTACTTTTGTTTCGTAGATTGGGATCAGAAACAGAAAAAGCTAAACCATTTACGCAGTTTAGCTTTAACACAGTCTAGTAAAAACTACTACCTAAGAACACCGATGAAAGCAGCGCACTTGTAGGGAGAAAGCGTATTAAGAAAATTTTTACTTTCCATTGTAGATCTCCTTCATTATTTCCTCAAATTCTAGTATTTTTCTAGACCTACCCCTACTTACTTGATAAGTCATAAATAGCTGGGTGTCAACCGTAATGTTATCTAATATTTTGATGAGATTAAATTTCTTTTCATAGGGATAGTTATCAGCGGTGTAAATAATACCCATTCCACGTACGCATGCTTCTATGTACCCAACAAAAGAGTTAACGTACAAATGAGCTTCATAGCTAGGATCTATCTTCTTTGCTTCCTTAATGTGCAAATCAAGATAATTTGTTGTAACGAGTTCATCATATCCAAATGCTATACATCTGTGGTGCACTAAATCCTCTACGGTTTTAGGGTTGCCATATTTTTGTAGATATTGTTCGCTAGCTAGTAATCTTGTTTTGTTAGTGCAGATTGTTTTATTAATAAACTCAATTCCTTCTGTTGCTTTACCCAGAATTGCAATATCTGCTTCTTCTCCTGTAAAATTAGCGATTTGAGATTTACAATTTACTTTCACAATTACACCAGGATGACGTTCTTTGAACTTTTGAATTCCAGCCATAGTGTAATAGCATGCCATAGCAGTGGTTGTTAAAATCCTTAACGTACCTTCTAAGTTGTCTTGAACAATGTCTTCTTGCTTAAAATTTTTAATTATACTGTCGGTTTCATCCATAATATGCTGTACCGAAGCAAATAATTTTTTTCCGCTTGGGGTAAGCATTAGCCCTTTGTAGTAACGTTTAAACAATTTTGTTCCTAGATCGGACTCTAATCCCGCTAAATGCTTACTAATCGATGGGGATTTGATACCTAAGCTATGTTCTGCTTGCTTCAATGACCCCACCAATGCCACATGATAAAATATCTTTAATTTATCTAAGTCCATTATACTAGCTTTTCATTATCTTGGGTACAACCTCGAATAAATCACCAACGATACCATAATCCGCCACTTGAAATATAGGGGCATCGGGGTCTTTATTAATTGCTACTATCGTTTTGCTATCCTTAATTCCTGCTAGGTGCTGAATTGCTCCTGAAATTCCTATGGCAAAATACAGATCAGGCGCAACAATTTTTCCTGTTTGCCCTACTTGATGATCATTCGATATAAAGCCAGAATCTACGGCTTCTCTTGAGGCACCAACAGCTCCATTGAAATAATCAGCCAGTTCTTCGATTAACTTAAAATTTTCTTTACTACCCAATCCTCTACCGCCAGAAACTACTACTCTTGCCGAAGTTAGCTCTGGTCTGTCAGATTTTGATAACTCTAGCTTTTTTACTGCTGATAATTTGGGTAAATCTTGTGTTTCTTGTTCTGTAATTGGCGCATTATTTGCATCAATGTTAACTTGTGCGAAACTTGTTGCTCTGACAGTCAAAACATTAATCTCGCTGGTTGATTTTACGGTTGCAATAGCATTTCCTGCATATATTGGGCGTTTAAAAGTATTCAAAGATTCTATAGCAATAACGTCAGATATTTGTTCAACGTCTAAGTATGCTGCTACTCTTGGTAATAAGTTTTTACCAAAGGTTGTAGTAGAAGATAAAATATATTTGTAGTTTCCGAGAATGTTCTTAAGAGAAAATACCATATCTTCTGCTGTCGGGTAATGAAAGTCTTGATGATTCCAATAAAGAATTTTATTAACAAATTCAGCAGTGCTTAATTGTTTAGTTACGTTATTGCAATTATCACCAAACAAAGCCACATCAATATGTTGGCCAAGCTGATGTGCGGCTTTTATTACCGAAAGAGTAGTCTGGCTTAAAACTTTGTTATCATGTTCAGCAATTACTAATACAGTCATCAAATCACCTTTGCTTTTGTGTGTAAACAGTCCATTAATTCTGCAACATCTTGTACTATTTTGCCACCAGATCTTTGTTTAGGTTCTTCAACTGTTAAGATAGTGTGGTAAGTTTGCGTAGTAACTTTTAAATCGTCTACAGATGTTATTTCAATTGGTTTACGCTTAGCTTTCATTATGTCTGGTAGTTTAGGGTAACGAGGGGTATTCAGACGTAGATCAGTGGTCAAAACTGCAGGAATAGAGCACGATAATTCTTCTAATCCTTCATCTACTTCCCTCGTGACAATGACTTCTTTATTATTTATTGCAAGACTGGAAATGAAAGTACCTTGAGACCAGCCTAACAGCTCTGCAAGCATTTGTCCGGTTTGATTACAATCATCATCTATCGCTTGTTTTCCCAAAACAACCAGTTCAATATTTTCTTTTTCACATACTGATTTGATTATTTTTGCTACATTAAGAGGGGTAAGGTCAGAGTCAGCAGAGACCAGTATTCCTCTGTCCGCACCAATCGCTAACGCAGAACGTATTGTCTCGCTACACTCAGAACTTCCTATAGAAAGTGCTATAATTTCGTTAACATTGCCTTGTTCCTTTAGTCTGACTACTTCTTCCACAGCTATTTCATCAAACGGGTTGATAGACATTTTGGCATTTGTTAAATCAATTCCTGAATTGTCTTTTTTTATTCTTGCTCTGATATTGTAGTCCAAAACTCGTTTGACACAAACTAGTGCTTTCATATAACGTCCCAATCTTTATTCAGTGACATTCTATAATTTTTTCACTTTGTTTTCTACTTCATTTCTGAAATTTTGTATTAAACAAAATTGGACATGGTTTGTGGAATAAAAATATTAGCGTTTAATTTGTATAATTATACATAGGGCGGTAATTAATAGCTTCGGAGATATGATTGTGTCTAATATCTCTACTATGATCTAAATCTGCTATAGTGCTCGACAGCCGTAGTATTTTATAGTATCCTCGGGCACTGAATTTAAATTTTTCTACTGATTTGGCCAGGGTCGTGCGCGCTTGTGTATCAATTGCGAAATTATCTACAAACTCATTAGGTAGTTTGGCATTAACGTAAATGCCTGCTTTGTTATTAATTTTGTTCAAACGATTTTGTTGCATTGTGCGTGCAACTAGCACGCGCTCTGCTATATCTTTACTGGATTCGCCTTGCTGTACAGAAGTTAATTCTATGGCCGTCACTTCTGGTACAAAAACGTTGATGTCAATACGATCCAATAATGGACCAGATAATTTGGCTTGATAATCCACGGAGCATTTTGGCGCTCTGCTACATGCCCTTGCTGCATCATCCAAGTATCCGCATTTACATGGATTCATCGCTGCAATTAACTGGAAGTTAGCGGGATAGGTAATATGAGCATTTGCTCTTGCCACCATAATTTTCCCTGTTTCTAATGGTTGTCGCATAGTTTCAAGAGTGCTGCGTGAAAATTCTGGTAATTCGTCTAGAAATAATACACCATTATGTGCTAGGGAGATTTCGCCTGGCTTTGCTTTTGAGCCACCACCAACTATTGCTGGCAATGAGGAAGAATGATGTGGCTCTCTAAAAGGTCTGTTGGTTAGGAGTTTACCGTTATGCAATTGCCCCGCTATGCTGTGTATCATAGTGACTTCTAAAGCTTCTTTGGGTGTTAATGGTGGCAACAAACTGGGTAACCTTGAGGCGAGCATAGATTTTCCGGCACCCGGAGGGCCTTGTAATAAAATGTTATGTCCACCAGCTGCGGCTATCTCTAGTGATCGTTTTGTGCTTTCTTGACCTTTAATATCAATAATATCCTGATATTTAGAGGTTATTTTATCTAAACAAGGCTTCGGCAAAGATATTAATTGTTTCCCTTTGATATGACTGATCAGAGAAACTAAATCAGGTGCAGCTATGATGTCTATTTTGTGTGCCCATGCCGCTTCTTGGCCATTATTAACAGGGCAAATTATACCTTTCCCTAATTTTGCCGCCAGAATTGCTGCTGGCAACACGCCGTTTACTTCTGTCAATCTACTATCCAAAGCTAATTCACCCATGACTATGTAGTTAGCTATGTCTTCATTGCTGACAGATTGTAGAGAAATGAGTATACCCAAGGCGATTGCTAAATCAAAATAACTACCTTCTTTTTGTAAATTGGCTGGCGAAAGATTAACGACGATCTTTTTTGGTGGAAGAGAGATACCAATTGAAGACAAAGCCGACCTAATACGCTCTTTGGATTCTGCTACTGTTTTGTCTGGTAATCCCACAATTGTAAATGAAGGTAAACCAGAGGTGATTTTTACCTGTACTTCTACGGGTAGGGCATCAATACCATGAAATGCTGTGGTATGTACAATTGCTACTATACTGCCCTCCTATAAATAATACATAACCCCTTTCGTAGAATATATTGTTGGGTTCTATGGTCAAGTATATACTGCATTATATAATCAAAAATATTGACTTATATACATACAATTTGTTAAATAGTGAAAAGATGCAAAGTTGGAGTTAATGAAAAATATGCAAAACAAGACTTATGTTGGTATCGCTCTTTCAGTTATAGCTGTACTATTTTCAGTTGTTAATGACACCTTAATCAAATTGAGTTTTGATTTTATCAGCACGGCGCAATTGCTCTTTTTTAAACCCATTTATTCTCTTTTTTGGCATATTGTGGTTAGTGCGATAAACAAAAGAAGCCCTTTTGTGACAATAAGAAACAAAAAATTAATGTTTGCAAGAATTGCGTGGAGGTTAAGTTTTATATTATTTTATATGTATGCTTTATCAACTACTTCCATTGCTTTGGCTACAGGTTGTATGCTGATAGCTCCGCTGGTAGTTGGGGCGTTAGCTAACTGGTTGCTGGACGAGGAAGTAACTCGTCAAGACGTAATCGGTTTGATATGTGCATTTATAGGGGCATTTTTTATAGTAGATCCTCTTTCTGAAAAGTTAAATTTAGGTGCAATGTTTGCTGTTTTAGCGGCAATATTTTACGCAATGAGTGTGTTGTATACTAAAAAATTAACTAATAATAATGAAAAACAACATGCTATTGTAAGTTACTATATTTATGGGATGATAATATTTGGTATTGTACACTACTACGTGTGTGGTGATGGTCCACTGTGGGTGTCTAGCGTAAAGGGGCATTTGTATTTACTATCTTCTGGTTTTACCTATTTTGCTTTTGCTACTTTGTCCATCAAGGCTTTGTCATTTATCAAGGCCACTAGCTATTCCTACATAGAGTACACCAGTTTATTGTGGGCCATGGCTTTTGATTATGTGATATGGAGCCAGGTCATGTCTTTCGGAGACCTAATAGGTGTAGCTATTATTGTTATATCGTGCGTATTTACTTTAGGAAAAAAAGATAATAATGAGCAAACTAAATCTTAATCCTAATATATTTTTTTTATTAAAAGATGGAAAAATAATAGTTTGGGATTATTTAAATCATAACCAGTATGAAATAGATCATGATACTTTTGATCGATTGCTTTCTGTGTCAAAAGGTGAAATAAAAGGTTTAGAGTTGTCTGATTTAAGACAATCAGGACTAGCAACACCTGATCCTCTTCATTTTGAATGGCAGTGGGATGAGTTATCAAAGATATATCATATCGGTTGTCGTGATGTGGGCGATAATAAAGAAGTTCCCCCGATAGAATTTGCCCAAAATTATTTAAAACATAGTGCAAATTTACCTAATCAAAGCCATGTTAAACAAATTGATGGAGAAGTTATACCATTACCTAAACCAAGTTTTCATCACTTACCCCAAATTAATTTATGGGAATTAATGAAAAAAAGAATGACCTCAAGATCATTTAATGGAGAGCAGGTAAAATTGCAAGATTTTGTTAATATAATATACACTGGCTTTGGTAGGACGCATGATAAGTGGGATGAGCTAATAGAAAAAGGATTCAAGGAGGTTGTGGTAAAGAAAGCTCATCCATCTGGTGGTGGCTTGCATCCCTTGGAATGTTTTTTGGTTGTGGATAATGTCGAGAGTTTGGAAAAAGGACTGTACTATTATAATTGGTACGATAATAAATTAATAAAATTACCAAACGACAAGTTTACTAAACCGTTACAGTACTATTTCTATGATCAGTTTTATGTGCAAAAAATTTCTTTTGGTATTTTTATTTGTAATGACAATAAAAAATCTTGGTCAAAATATCCTCATTCAAGGGGTTATCGGGATGTGAATTTAGATGTTGGACATGCTTCACAAAGTATGCTTCTGATGGCAACATTGCACGATGTGTTGACTTGGGAATCTGCATATTTTAGAGATAGCAAAGTTTCCGATGTGTTCAATATAGATGGTATTACCCTTTTTCCGTCAATGTTTTTAGGGTTTGGTTATGGGGCAAGACAGGCTATACCAGATGAGTTTATACAAGCAAAAACTAAATGCTCTTGACAAAAAATATTATTAGTGGCACGATGGCACTGTGGTTGATGTAATTTAGTAAAGGTGACGAAATGAAAAAAATTTTGTTAGAGGACAGATTCAGCCCTTTATTTAAGAATACTGTGTTGATATCTGAATAGAAAAAGAAAGAGTTATACGCTCTTTCTTTTTTTGTCTTTAAATTTCTTATTATTATCCTCAATTCAATTTCCTAAGGTTATTTTTGTGGTATTTTGCTTAAAAATAAGCTACTAAATGGTTAATATTTGGTTAAGGTTTTGCTGAAGGTTATTTGATGCTAGAAAATGCGGAGTATTTCAACGATACCGAAGAGGCTAAACGTGTTATTAACATAGAGCTTAATGCGTTGGAACGGCTGTCATCTGGTATAGGATTAGAGTTTATTAATACAGTCAATGCTATTCTTAACACAACTGGTAGAGTAATCCTTACTGGAATGGGGAAAAGTGGTCATATAGCTAATAAGATTTCTTCGACATTTGCGTCTACTGGTACAACCAGCCATTTTGTCCATCCAGCAGAAGCAAGTCACGGTGATCTTGGTATGATCACTAATAAAGATCTAATAATAGCATTATCAAACTCTGGTGACACCAAAGAGTTGTACGATATATTGACATATTCTAAAAGAAACGGAATCAAAATAATCGGCATAACCTCTAAAGCTAATAGTACGCTTGCCAGGAACTCTAGTATAGCATTGATTCTCCCAAAATGTGAAGAAGCCTGTCCATTAGGTTTGGCTCCTACCACGTCGACCACTATGATGCTCGTTTTAGGTGATGCTATTGCGACAACAGTTTTAAAACGCAAAGGTTTTTCGGCACAAGATTTTGGCTCTTTGCATCCTGGCGGTAAATTAGGACAACAATTATTAACCGTTAATAGTATTATGCACAAAGGGTCGGATATGCCGGTAGTGTTTGATAATTCTAGCATACAAGAATTACTACTAGAGATGTCTTCCAAGGGTTATGGTTGTGTTTGTGTTATTGATAGGAGTAAAAAATTAGTAGGAGTAGTAACAGACGGTGATATACGCAGAAATATTAACGGTAATATTTTAGATACTCCTATTACAAAAATAATGAATCATAGGCCTGCTACTATTTCACCACAGACAATAGCCCAAGAGGCAATTGCTATTATGAACAGTAAAAAAATAACTAGTTTAATTGTCATCAATGATGATACAGAGTTGGTTGGTATTTTGCATATTCATGACTGTTTAAAAACAGGCTTAAGTTGATGATGGTAACATTTACAGATGAATAAGTTGTCTAATGAAGCTAAACAGTCCAATACTTTATTAAAGCAAACACACAAAAAAAGTGTACGTCATACCTATAGAGTAAAAAAATTACGTAGGTTATTACCGGTAGGAGCGATGTTTCTTATATGTATCACTTTTTTATGGTCCTATATAGTTGCTTTTCTAGAGAAGCCTATAGAAGGGATATCGAGATATACAAAGCTTGATTTAAAAAATGAAGCAACGAATATAATGCTCTCCTCTACGGATTCCAATAACAATCCATTCCAAATTTTCGCTAATAAAATCAGACAAATAGATGGAACAATGTATGAATTAACCAATCCTCAAAGCACATTGGTTATGCGCAATGGCGAAAAAATAAATATGTTGGCACAAGTTGCAGTGTTTGATAAATCGTTGAATAATATCACCTATAGTGATTTTATTCTTAAACATAGCGGTGGTATAAAGCTGAATACTTGTACTAGTATACATCAAATTAATAAAGATTTATTATATAGCGATAAACCAACAGTGATCACTTTGAGTAACGGTACTATTAATTCTGATAAAGGTTTTTCGTTAAACAAGACAGCGGAAACATTGAATTTATTGGGTAAAACAAAAATTGTAATTAACCAGAAATAGTAAGCAATCTATGTACTACTTAAGTATTTTTATATTTATTTGTCACTGTATGCTGGCTTTGGCACAGCCTGTAACAGATGATGCTATCACTGTACTATCGGATCACGGAATAAAATGTGAGAAAAAAAAGAATCATTGTATATCTTCAGGAAGCGTCAAAATAACTCATAGAGGGTACGTAATTACTGCTAATAAGTTGGTTGCTTCTTTTATTAATGCGCAAAATTCTCATTATAAATTCGACAATATAATGTTAGAACAGAAAGTAAATATATCTAGCACAGGAGGATTACAAGGCAAAGCGCAACATGCGATATACGATCTATTGCATAATGTTATTACCCTAAAAGGGTCCCCATTCATACAAGACGGTAAGTTTACGATATATACGGATAATAGTTTTGTATTAAATCGTAGCGATAACACCATCAATACTAAGGGTAAGGTGGTAATAAAAAACAAAGATATACTGATTAAGACCAATCATGCCAAGGCTAATCTACGTACTATTAATAACAAAACATTTTTTCATAAAATTAATTTATATGGTAATTTGATCATTTCCAGTGCAGACGAAATAATTAACGCAGAAAAAGGGTTGTATGATCATAAAAGTCAAACGATAATATTACAAAATAATGTACAGATCACAAAAAGTACCGGTATATTAAAAGGCGAATCTGCTGTTTATAATCTTGTGACCAATCAGTGTAAAATTATTAATAATAGAACTATGGATAAACGTGTGCGCACAACCATTATACGGAAACAAAAATAATATACTTGCGAAGAGTTTAAGATATAAATTATCACAGATTACAAAAATATAATCTTTATCAAATTAAATAGGTACATTAAATATATAAAGCTGTTGTTTTATAAGTTATATAGTTATAGGATTCTTGATAGTTGAAAATATTAAAACATAAAGTTTGGCTTGGTTAATGGGGAAAGTAAAATTTGATACTTCTATAGGATTAACAGTAATTGGTGTCGGGAAAAGTTATAAAAAACATCATATTCTAAAAAATATCAATATTCATATCCAAAGAGGAGAAGCGGTAGGTCTTTTAGGTCCCAACGGTGCTGGTAAGACCACAACATTTTCAATAATTGCTGGCCTTCTTTCGCCATCTCAAGGTAAAGTGTACCTAGATAACGTAGATATTACCAATTTACCTATGTATAGAAGGGCAAGATTGGGCATAGGTTACTTGCCACAAGAAGCTTCTATATTTCGTGGTATGACCGTAGAAGAGAATATTAAATCAGTACTAGAGGTGTTAGAGCCTGATCCCGACAAACAAGAATTGATGTTGGAAAATTTATTGGGTGAGTTCATGATCTCACACTTGCGCACTGCATCAGCATTGACTTTATCCGGTGGAGAAAGAAGACGAGTAGAGATTGCTCGCGCTCTTGCAAGTAATCCTCATTTTATTTTGTTAGACGAACCACTTGCTGGTATTGATCCAATTGCTGTCAAGGATGTGCGGGAACTAATTTCTCATTTAAAGGAAAAAAACATAGGTGTTCTTATCACAGATCATAACGTCAGAGAAACATTAAATATAGTTGATAGGGCATATATAATCTCTGATGGACAAGTGCTTATGGAAGGTTCACCAAAGCAAATAATATCTGATTACAGCGTACGTAAAGTATATTTGGGTGATACTTTTGTGAATGATTAATTGCAAAGCAAAGATGTTGTTTTAGACACTTGACGAGCAATGGTAACCTGTTTATTTTGATCTATGAATATGTAATAGGGGTCAAAATTGTTTATACAAACGGAAGAAACACCTAATCCGTTAACTTTAAAGTACATTCCTGGTAAGGATATCGCTCCTGAGAAGCCAATAAATTTTGCTGATAAAGAACAAGCAACAGGGTGTCATTTAGCAGAGTCTCTTTTCATGATTGAAGGGGTAGTTAATGTATTCTTTGGTTCTGATTTTATCTCTATAACGAAAGAAAAAGATATTGCTTGGGATATATTAAGGCCACAGATACTTGGTGCAATTATGGAATATTTTATGGAAAATGAAACTGTATCCCATTCACAATGCACGCCAGTTGAAGGCAACGTTGCTCACAAAGAAGAGAGTAAAGATCCTGTTATACAAGAAATAAAAGAATTAATAGATACACATGTCAGACCTGCTGTAGCACAAGATGGTGGTGATATAGTGTTTCATGAGATGATAGATGGAGTAGTTTATTTAAAGATGCAAGGTGCTTGCTCTGGATGTCCTAGTTCCACAATTACCTTGAAAAATGGTATAGAAAATATGCTAAGGCATTATATACCAGAGGTAAAAGAGGTTAGAGCTGTCGTTTAGTAACTATTAATTCTTTAACAATTATTTTACCAGTTTTGAGCTTACTAAATATATACTGGATTTTCGTTCTATAATAATTAAGATAATATTGTTTGCTTGTGTAACGGCGTGGTAACAATGGACTATTTCCCCATATTACACCATTATTAGGTAATAATTTATCTCATTTGCGCACTAGTGCTACTAATTCCTGTTCTGCGTTTTTGAGCCTAGCAAACTGACTGTTTCTACCATTGAATTACCCAATTTAGTGCATGCTGCAGCAAATTTGCCGTATTGTCGTAAAAGTTAACAATGCTAGGATAGCAATGCGTCGTAAATTGTTTACAGATTGTTGCGTTCTATATCGGTAATGGTCAAAAAGCTATTATTAGAGTTTACCGCCAGCCATTGTTTTGCTTTGCGCTTTCCTGCGATAATATCATTTTCTTTAACTTTCATATGGATTTCTTTTGATTTACGCTCTAAGTATTGGGTGGCCGATAGTTTAGCGTTAGGGACAATATCATGGTTATCTTTAATAATGCTTTTGGCTATTGTAAAATATTTAACACTTTCTATATGATTTTTCTTTGGATTATTATCATCCAGGTAAATATCAGCCAGGTTTAACGCCCCGTAAATTAATCCTGAATTAAAGGCTTTTAGTGAATAAAACTCTGCTTTATCGTATTCTCTTATGTCACAATATAAAGCTCCCATATTATTTACTGCTAGTATATTGCCAAGTTTAATTGCTTTTTTATAGTATCTAATGGCTCTTGTTGTGCTTTTATCAGTGCCCTTTTTAGCATAATATAGCCCTATATTAACCAATGCGCCTTGATGATTCTTTCGTGCTGCTAGTTTATAGTATTTAATTGCTTTATGTGTTTCACCATTTGCTTCTAGCACTTTACCCATAAAAAAATATGCTGTAGGAGATTTGTGTTGTGAATGTTTTTTTGCTTTTAAGTAGCATTTATTTAGATCTTTAACATTATAGAATAGGTTCCATAGCTTACTTTTCAGCTTTTCTTCTTGATTAACAGAAGGATAGCTCGCGTGCACCGTAAGACAGTATATAAAGATAACAAATATTCTTAGCATGATATAAAGTCAAACCCCCTGCTGTTCAACTATTCTATAGTAGTAGATGGTAACAGGTTTTTATAATTTTTCTATTAAATATTTTGCTACTTTATGATACCCCTCTCCTAGTTCTTTGTTGTCTAATATATCACTTTGTTTTCCCATGTCATTTAGGTGCATTATATCGTGATGCAATGGAATAGAGGTCAAGACCTTGATTTGCATTCTTTCCGCTATGTTTTTTATGTTAGCGGAAGAGAAAATTTTTGTATTTTTTTGGCAGTGTGGGCATGTGAAGGAAGACATGTTTTCTATCAATCCTATTACAGGAATATCAAATTTGTTAAACATAGCAATAGCTTTTTCAGCGTCAATCAATGCAACATCTTGCGGGGTTGATACTATAATTGCCCCTGTTAAGTTCATTTTACTGGCTAAAGTTAGGTGTATATCCCCTGTGCCTGGGGGCAGATCAATCAACAGGACATCTATATTTGACCAGCTTACGTCTTTGATAAATTGTTGTACAGCTCGTTGCGCTATAGGGCCACGCCAAAGAGCAGGAGAGTTTTGATCTAATAGCAATCCCATAGAAATAAATTGTATGCCATCTTTGCAAATAGGATTAAGTTGTTGCTGTACGTTCACGGTAGGTTTGCCATGGGTGTTGAGCATTTTCGGTATGGATGGACCATAAATATCAGCATCAAGTATGCCTACCGTCATTCCTTGCGCTTTTAAAGCATAAGCGAGATTGGCCGTGGTAGTAGATTTGCCTACTCCGCCTTTACCAGATGCAATAACTATAATATTTTTTATATTAGTATTTACTGTTTGATCATTTTTATTAATGTGACTGGTCAGCTTTTTATGGTTAGCAAAAACAACCATAAATTTCATGTCTGTATGTTTAAATGTGTTTGTTAAGTGTTCTGTTATTGATGGCTTGATGGCATTGTAAAAATCAATCTCATTGTGAGCAACAGATATTGTAATAATGGCTCTGTTATTGTTGATGATGATAGATTCAATGCGATCATCTTCTGTTATAGGTATATTTGTTTGTGGATCTTTAATATGGCCTAAACTCAGTTTAATTGCATTAATTTGCTTATCTGATAAGGTTTGTTGCGTATTTTTCATTTTATTACTGGTAAATGGATTATGTTTTGTATATTTTGATACGTAAGTATTGCAGAGTTTATAGGAGATTTCAATGGTGTGGAATGATAACGGAGAAAATATGGGTCCATGGGGTAAGCCAAAGCGACCAGGAAACAACGCATCAAATGTTACTAACTTAGATGATGTGTTACAAAAGGGGCAAGATAACCTTAAAAAAATTATGGGTGGCGGACCTGGTAGTGGAGGATATCCTATACTGTTATTTGTCTTTGTTGGATTAGTATTATGGATATTAACAGGAGTATATAGGGTAAGAGAAGGTGAACAAGCCGTAGTTACACGCTTTGGAGCCGTTGTGCGTACACTAGGCCCAGGATTACATTATCACATTCCTACACCAGTCGAAGACAAATATGTCGTCAAGGTTGCAAAAGTTAACATACTAAACAGCGGTGTAAATTTTACGCGCAAGTCTTCTAGTTATCTTTTGCGTGGTGAAAATGTACAAGACCTGATGTTAACTGGGGATGAAAATATCATAAAACTAAGATTTACAGTTCATTGGTTTATCAATGATATTGGCAAGTTTGTCTTTAATGATCCCAATCCTATTGAAACAGTAAAAGTAGCTGCAGAAAGCGCGGTAAGAGAGGTGATTGCCCAAACTACCTTGGCTGAGGCGTTAACAGTAGGAAAAGATAAGATTATACGCGACTCGAAACTGTTGTTACAAAAGTTGTTAAACGAATACAATATAGGTGTTGAAGTTGTCAAAATTAACCTTGAAGAAGTAAACCCTCCTGGTGCGGTAATTGATTCATTTAGGGATGTGCAAAGAGCAAAAGCAGATAGTGCAAAAATAGTAAATGAGGCAAAAGCATACAGAAACTCTATCATCCCAGTTGCTAGAGGAGAGGCACAACAAATTGTTAAACATGCCGAGGCTAAGAAAGAAGAATTAATTAATATTGCTAAAGGTGAAACGGCAAGATTTTTAAGTGTTTTAAAAGAATATCTTAAGGCTCCGGACGTTACTCTTGCCAGATTAAGGATACAAAATAGTGAAAAAACTTTAAAAGATGTTCCTAAATATGTTATTTCCGGTAGTGATGCAGCAAACAGTGTATTACCGCATTTGCCCTTGAATAAAAGTAAATAATGGATATTAGTTATGGTTAGATTAAGATTAATTTTAATAGGTGTAGTAGCTTTAATTTTTGTTGCATCAGAAGCATTATTTATGGTGCATCAAACCCAAAGTGCTATAGTTCTACAGTTTGGTAAGATAGTGAAAAAACATCAATCTCCTGGATTGAAAATAAAAATTCCATTTGTACAAAATGTGATATTTTTTAATAATCGTTTGTTGCACTTTAATGTGCCTGCATTAGAGGTAAATGCCGCAGATCAAAAGCGTCTTGTGGTTGATTTGTTTGTAAGATACAAGATCACTGACATATTGAGTTTTTACCAAACTATTGGTTCTGATATAAGAAGTATTGAAAATAGGATATCTGGTATCGTGCTGGATATTATGCAAGAGGTAATCGCACGTTTTCCGTTGTCTGATATGCTGTCCGAGAAAAGATCTGCAATTATGGAAGAAATTCATGGTAAGGTTCTTGAGGCGGCAAAAGGTTTTGGTATAAAAGTACATGATGTTAGGATAATAAGAGCTGACCTACCAAAAGAAAATAGTGAAGCAATCTTTGATAGGATGGAAAGTGAAAGAAGGCAAGAAGCTAAACAATTTAGGGCCGAAGGAGCGGAATTGGGTAAAGGTATTACAGCCCAAGCTGATCGGGATAGAATAGTTATATTATCCGAGGCCAAGAGGCAAGCTAGTGTTTTGCTCGGTGAAGGAGAAAGCATTTCTGCGAAGCTGTATGCTGATGCTTATAAGCTTGATAAGAAATTTTTTGAAATTTATAGATCGTTACAAGCTTATGAAAAGGTTATAACTTCGAAAGATACTACTATGATTATCGGCACTAAAGATAATAAGTTTTTAAAACATTTTAGTGCAACTTCGAAATAATAAGTTTAAGGAGAGTATAATGATTCTAGGGCGTGTTGTTGTATTGGCATTGTTAGCTTTGGTTGGTGGCGCAAATGCTCGTAAATATAGTGCACCTGCAAATTTTGCTGATATAGTACAACCTTTGTTGCCTGCTGTGGTTAACATCTCAACCATTACGGAAATAAAGGACAAGAATTCTAACAAACTTGGAATGTCAGGTAGAATCCCTTTAGAAGATCTTTTGCGCCAGTTTTTTGAGGGGCAACAGTTACCAAGAGCTAGGAATGCAACCTCTTTAGGTTCGGGGTTTATAATTGAACAAAAAGATGGTTATGGATATGTGGTAACATCAAATCATGTCATTTCTGGAGCAAATAAAATAAAGATAACTTTGCACAATGATCGAGAATATATGGCAGAAGTTGTTGGATTTGACAAGCGTACAGATATAGCCTTGTTAAAATTTAAAACTAATATCAATTTGATCACTGCTAATTGGGGAGATTCATCCAAGATAAGGGTAGGAGAGTGGATAGTTGCTGTAGGTAATCCATTTGGCCTAAGTAGTACAGTTACCGTTGGTATTATCTCAACTATTGCAAGGGATATTTCCGCAAGAACACCTAGAGGTGGAGCGGACTATGTTAATGGTTATATTCAAACAGATGCGCCTATTAATATGGGTAATTCGGGCGGACCTATGTTTGATGTAAATGGTAAAGTGCAAGCCATAAGTACTGCTATTTTTTCCCCCAACGGTGGGAATATTGGTATTGGTTTTGGTATTCCGGCTAATTTAGCTAAAAAAGTAGTTGCACAGTTGAAAAAATATGGCCGTACTAAGCGTGGTTGGATAGGGGTAAGTATACAAAATATCACACCAGAAATAGCAGAATCACTTGGCCTGAAACAATATCAAGGGGCTTTGGTTGGTTCCGTTTCTCAGGGCGGTCCTGGCGACAAGGCTGGTATTAAAAGTCAAGATGTAATTATAAAATTTAATAATAAGGTAGTACAAGGTTCTAAAAACTTGCCACATATGGTTGGTGAATCAGATATTGGCAAGGATGTACCATTAAAAATTTGGCGAAATGGTAAGTATCTTAACCTAAAGATAAAAATTGGAGAGTTTGAAAAGGCTATAGAAGAAGGATTGATAGAGCTAGATAGTAATAATGCAGCTGAACAAAAAACAACTAAAAAAAGTGTTCTAGGTATGGTCACAAAGCCAATAACACCTGGAATAAAAGAACGCTATAAGCTTTCTGATAAGGTAGCTGGATTGTTTATTACTATGGTAGAACCGAATAGTGAAGCGTTCGAGCACATAATCAGAGCGGGAGACGTAATACAACAAGTTACTTCGCAAGGAAATACTATTGTACCTAGAACGACAAAAGAATTTGAAAACTTTGTAAATAACTCTAAAAAATCTGGTAAAAAGAAAATTCTGCTGTTAATAAATACTGGTGGTAATCTCAGGTATGTGGCTCTTTCGTTAAAATAATATGATAATATTGTTCAGTTTTTTACCATTGTGCATGCAATGGCTAATATGATTCAGAAGTTAACATGAAAGATTCCATGGCCCGCCATATATTCATACATTGGCAACTAAAC
This sequence comes from Alphaproteobacteria bacterium, assembly GCA_965204765.1. Lineage (GTDB taxonomy): Bacteria > Pseudomonadota > Alphaproteobacteria > Caedimonadales > UBA9215 > CBDBFG01. Next base: position 279,106 of record CBDBFG010000004.1, read on the forward strand.
ATCATTGGTAAACTGGGTGCATTATAAAATGGTAGTAGAAATAAAAGACGGATATGAGTCTGACAGCTATCTTATTACGGTTTCTGAGCCAGATAGCAACAAAAGGCTAGACTGTTTCCTGACCGATTGTTTATCGAGTTTAACGCGTAATCGTATAAAGAAACTAATCATTGATGGGCATGTCTTGGTACAGGGTAATAAGTCTTCGCCAGCAAAAAAAATAGTTTATGGTGAAAAAATTTCTGTATTCATACCACAGACCACTGATAGTGATATAATTCCACAAAAGATAAATTTAGATATAGTATTTGAAGACAATGATATAGTAGTGCTTAACAAACCTGCTGGCCTAGTTGTTCATCCAGGAGCAGGAAACTATGATAGCACTTTGGTAAATGGTTTGTTGTATCATTGCAAGCATTCATTATCTGGGATAGGAGGAATAAAAAGACCAGGAATAGTACACAGACTTGATAAAGGTACATCTGGTTTGATGGTTGTTGCCAAGAATGATGAATCTCATTTGTTCTTATCACAGCAGTTTACCGCGCAAACTTTAAAACGTTCCTATTTAGCTATTTGTTGGGGAGTGCCAATTCCTTTGCAAGGAACGATAAATGGCAATATTGGTAGATCAGCCCGGAATAGACAGAAGATGGCAGTTTTAAGTAGTCGTGGAAAACAGGCGATAACTAATTATGAGGTTTTAGAAAAGTTGGGTTCGTACTGTTCCGTGGTCAGATGCGACTTAAAAACGGGTCGGACTCATCAGATAAGAGTGCATTTGACTAGCATAGGACACGGGTTGGTAGCAGATAAAACTTATGGTAGGAATGTAAGAGGATTGACAAAGTCAGTACAGGACAAGGTAATGTTTTATAAAAATCAGAATCGCCCTTTATTGCATGCAGAAAAACTTAAGTTGCTGCATCCCAAAACAGGAAAACAGATGAAATTTAAGATCGATCCACCAAAAGATTTTATGGAAATTAAAAATTTTTTGGCTACAATCTAAGGGTATTTGGAATAGAAAATGATTTTATTTTTACGGTCTCTTATTTTTAATATTTGCTTCTTTATTCATACTTTTGTTTTTTCAACTATAGCATTTATCGCTTCTGTTGGTGGTGATTACCAAGCAATAAGTAAAGTTGGCAAAGTATATGCTACTATCCTCAATAAACTACTAAAGCTTATAACTAATATTGATGTAAAAATCATGGGGAAGGATAATATACCTAAAGGTGGTCAATACATCATAGCGTGCAAACATCAATCTGCATGGGAAACCCTTGTGATAACTTTGATTTTTCCAAATGCGACTATTATTACGAAAAAAGAATTAATCTATATACCAATATTTGGCAATGTAGTGAAAAGGTTTGGTGCCATATGCATAGATCGGTCCAAAGGTAAAGATATGATTCCATATATGATCAATGATGGGAAAAAAAGTATAGCAAACAATAGGCCGGTATTTATTTTTCCAGAAGGTACCAGAACTGATGTAACAAAGAAAGCCGTGTATAAATACGGGATTGTGGCATTATATGATGGATTAAATGTACCGGTGCTACCTGTTGCACTTAATTCAGGGTATGTTTGGCCCAAAAGAAGTTTTTTTAAAAAACCAGGAACGATAGTCGTCAATATACTACGAACTATAGAGCCAGGTTTAGATAAGGACGTTTTTTTTACAACCATAGAGCAAACTATAGAAAATAATTCTAAGGCTTTAGCTCCTTAAAAGATAATGATAAGTCAATGATATTACATACAAAAAGTACAAACAAAGTTTTTCCAGAGTGGGTGTATTCTTTTATACATCGTAAATTGTTAGAGCTTAAAGGTTTATTATTGCTAATAAGTAGCATTTTTATTACGTTATCTATACTGTCATATGACAAAACCGATAATTCTTTTAATGTGCTTTCATCCTCTGATTCTATATACAATATTTGTTCTAATTATGGTGCGTTATTTGCAGATCTCGCAATACAGTATTTGGGCTATACGGTTATGATAGTTCCAGTCATTTTTAGTATTTGGTCTATTTTATTTTTCACTCATAAACCAATCGTGAACGCCTGGAGGAAGTTATCTGTTATAGTGTTAACAGTTATCTTGTTAAGCTGTTTATCAGCTATATTTTGTATGTTTTTTGTAGCCTCTACGAATGGTGGTGTTATTGGTGCGATAATTATTAGCAATATACATAGATTATTTGTACATTTTGGCATAGCGAATTTTTTTATTTTAAGCATATTACCTGTTTTTATTATTAGCTCTGTACTATGTATCATCTACACAATATCCTTATCTATGAGCCATTATAAGACGATATTTTACTATTGTTGTCTTGCATTGAAAAAGATTGCACCACGCAGTGATGAAAACGATAAGGTAGAGGACAGCAGTGCCGTAAAAACCTTAAAAGATACTATCATACTTGATCAAGAGCAGATTAAAAAAGATAGGCCTTTAGAAAGTGATGGTAATAAGAAATTATCTAAAAAATCGGGGGTAACAAATAAATTATTAGATAGTTCTGATATGCATGATTTACCTGACCTAGATTTGTTGCAAACACCACAACATATAGAGAATCACTTACCTAGTACTGAGGATATTGATAATGGTATAACAAGGCTGTCACGGGTTTTGCAAGATTTTGGAATACAAGGGCACATAAGAGGAGCATATCCAGGGCCGGTGATAACTTTATATGAATTTGAACCTGCTCCTGGCACTAAATCTTCTAAAGTTATTGGTTTAGCAGATGATATTGCCAGATCTATGAGCGCTATGTCTACTAGGATAGCCGTAATTCCTGGTAAAAATGTGATCGGTATAGAATTACCCAATCAACATAGAAAAACAGTGTTTCTAAAAGAAATATTTGAAGATAAAGAATTTATTAATTCTAATGCTGAACTAGCAATTGCTCTAGGTCAAACAATTAGCGGATTTAACGTTTTTGCTGATTTGGCAAAAATGCCTCACATGATAGTAGCCGGTACAACCGGATCTGGAAAATCAGTTGCCGTCAATGCGATGATATTGTCTTTGTTATATAAGCACTCTCCTGACACATGCAAATTTATTTTAATAGATCCCAAAATGTTGGAATTTTCTATGTACAACGATATTCCGCATTTATTATCTCCGGTAGTAACTGACCCTAAGAAAGCCATTTTTGCTTTAAAATGGACGGTAAGAGAAATGGAGAATAGATATCGTTTGATGTCTAATTTAGGGGTTAGAAATATTAACAATTATAATGCACTAATTAAGAAAGCAAAACAAGAAGGGCGCATTTTAACACAAAAATTGCAAACGGGATTTGACCAAGAAACTGGTAGTCCAATATACGAGGATAAGCCAATCAATACAGAGATACTACCATATATAGTAGTAGTGGTTGATGAAATGGCGGATTTGATGATGGTTGCTGGTAAAGATATAGAATCTGCAGTGCAACGGTTGGCCCAGATGGCTCGTGCAGCTGGGATTCACGTGATTATGGCTACACAACGGCCATCGGTAGATGTAATTACTGGTACAATAAAAGCTAATTTTCCGACGAGAGTCAGTTTCCAGGTTACATCCAAGTTTGATAGTCGAACTATTCTGGGTGAGCAAGGAGCCGAACAATTGTTAGGTCGGGGAGATATGTTATTTATGGCTGGTGGTGGTCAAATACAAAGGCTGCATGGTCCATTTGTAAGTGATCAAGAGGTGGAGCAAGTTGTGAATTTTCTTAAAACTCAAGGAGAACCACAATATGTTACCAATATTACCTCTGAAATCAGTGATGAATCGGCTAATTTATTTACGGAAGTTGGTAATCAAAGTGAGAATGATGATTCGTTATATGCAGACGCTCTGGAGATTGTAAAAAATGAACAAAAAGCTTCTACTAGTTTTATACAAAGAAGATTACAGATTGGATATAATAGAGCAGCTAGAATTATGGAGCAATTAGAGTCAAATGGTGTTGTTAGCACCGCCAATCATGCGGGTAAAAGAGATATTTTAATAGAACAAAATGACTAGTTTTTTATTAATAAGGATACTTGTTAAGCAATGACATTAATGTTTAGTAGATTATTAACGATAATAGCTGTGTTGTGCTTTTCATGTAAATTACATGCTCATAATATCAATATAGCAACTGTAGAAAAATATCTGAATGGTATAGGGTCTTTGGTTGCTAATTTTAAACAATGGGACAAAAGCGGTAATTTAACAAAAGGTAAATTATATATAAAAAAGCCAGGATTGCTTTGTATGCAATATTCTGGATCTGAGCAAATAGTTATTTTATCTGATAATAAAAATATTTTTTTTATTGATAAAGGTACTAATGATATTGCGACAATGCCGATTGCTAATACTCCAGCAAAAATATTTTTGTATGACGATCTGAACATAGCAGAGCAATTCGTTTTGAAGCAATTTAGCCACAAACAAAATACCATTACGGTTACGTTAGGATTAAAAAATCAGGATGTAGGGTATATAGAATTGTTGTTTGCAGAACATCCTATGCGCTTGATACAATGGCAAATTACTGATGTGCATAATAACAATACTCTTGTACAACTATATGATATGCAGACAAATGTACCGATCAATGACTCGATATTTAGCCTTGGCAATATAAGATAAGAAAATTTTTTGTTTATAATTATACATATTGGTTAGTTGTGGGGGAGTTTTTGCTATTTTATAGCCGATTTGTGACATTGGTATTTATGTTATTTTTGCACGGTTATCATAACGGATAGTAGTTGAGATTTTTGCTCTTTATTAAAATAAGAGCTATTTTTGTTCCAACTGTGTTCAATATTAATTGATCCTGAAGTGCCGTGGATGAGGAAATTATATTTTATACCCATACCCTTGGAAGAGACAACTTCCTTCTTGAATTCTAAAGCAGTTGGTTTTTTCAGGGAAATATTACCGTAACCATAAAATAAATATGGTTGTAAGTTGTGATTCATATTAGCAATATCAGGTATATAAATCTTTCTCATTAATTCTGTTCTGATCACATATCCTTCGTCTGCGGAAATGCTACCTGTGTGGTATCCACTTAAATAATCTGCTGAGGCAATATTAAAATGTTCCGAACTGAACATCGCACCTCTAATAGTTTGTTGTGTTTTGCAGTTTAGTTTAATGACATTGTTTTGCCCAAAATACTTAGCAAAAAGGTATTCTGCTTCTATTTTAGAAAAATTTAATGTGGTTCCTTGCCTGGATGAATCTAGTTTTTTAGATCCTAAACCTGATAATCCTGTCGTTAATTTGATAGAAAAATCATTGTGGATTTTATATTTTTCTGATTTGTATTTGGTGTTCAGGATTACATTAAGCATTCTTAAGATATTTAAATGTCTCAAGTGTCCTGTTTGTTCGTCTCGTGCAGCATTAAGGGACAAAGTAATCGATGTTTCACCATTTCGTCTTAATCTAAGAAAATGTGTAATTCCAGTGCTAAAATTGCTAAAGGAATTAATTATTTTTAAACCATTTGTATATTGTCTTGCGGTAGATCTGGTTGCTTCAATAAATACTTTGGTACTGTATAGGTCTAGTGGTAATTCTATTCTGGATGAAATTAAATGTCTTTTGCCTGTTGTGACGTAGTAGGATGATGATGGATCAAATCCGTATGAGAAATGTAATTGTTCACCCAAAGAAAGTAAATTATTAAAGTATATACCGGATACTATTTGATCTCCACCCTGTATTTTACTCATGTTATTATCGTAATTAAACAACAAGTTATATCGATCATGTGTCCCATTCAAGAATAGTATGGCTCCTCCATCTAATTGACCAGAACCAAGTGTGCTTTTTAGTTGTAGTCCTGGTATCTTCATAGCAATCTTGAGATAGTGTTCCAAAGAATGTATATCTATGGATCGGTCATTTGCTATTGGTGACAGTATATTTTTTACTCGTTGTTTTAAATTGTGCGGTAATTTATCAACGTTTATTTCTTCTATATATCCCTTGATCAGCGTTAATTGTATGGTGTGATTGTTTTCGATAGTTTGTGGTGGTACAATTATCCTAGTTAGAAAATAGCCAAGTTTAATATATTGTTGTTCTAGCAGCGATACTTTATCCAGAAACTCCTTTAAAGAAATTCTTTTGCCTATTAATTCAGTAAAAATATTTTTACTAAGATAATTAAAATTTTTATCTTCATTAGTGATTGTTACACCACCAAAAATAAAGAACGACTTTTCTCCTATAGGTTTTTGCTTTTGCGGTTCTGGTAGGTATAAGCTAAGTACGTTATTATTACCCAGTTCTTGCACGACTTTGGGCAATGTATGTTTTAGTGATGGTACTGCACATAAATTACAATGTAGCGCTATCGCCACAACCATTATGATGTGATTAGCTCTACATAATTTACAAAAAACGCTCATTGTTATTATTAACTTATTTCACATTATACTAGTGAATAATATCCTTTCTATCAAGGGTAACGACAATATGTGTTATGAATAAAGTAAAAATGCTAAGTTAATATTCGTTAGAATCGTTATGAGTATCCTGGTGAATAATAACATGAGTGTTAGGAAATTGTTGGCAGATCATGTTATTAATTTCATTGGAAATATTATGAGCCTTTTTTAGGGTAATATTTTCGTCGAGCTCGATGTGTACTTGTACAAAGTTGTCTTTGCCAGAAGATCTAGTTTTAAAATCATGCATACCTTTAATTTCTGGATGTGATGTAATGATATTCGCGATATCATTTTTTTGTGATTGCGGTAATTCGGTATCAATAAGAATATTAAAAGAATCTTTCGCTATTTTCCACGAGGTGCGTATAATATATATGCCGATTAGCAAACCGCATACAGGGTCAATGTATAGGCAGTTTATGTACTGTTGTAAAACCAGTGATAATAATACTGATAAATTTAGTAGTAAGTCCCCTTTAAAATGCAGTCTATCGGCTTTGATAATTGTAGAATCGGTTCTATTAATTACATATTGTTGAAATATTATCAGTGCAGATGTGGTCACAATGGTAATGATAATAATGGTCATACCGAAAGGAACATTTACTATTGGTTCAGGGGTAACAATTTTGTTGATTGCTTCGAATATTATCCATATAGCAGTACACGCTATAAAAATGGCTTGTCCTTGCGAAGCCACAGCTTCTATTTTACCATGTCCAAATCTGTGTTCTTCATCAGCTGGTTCAAGAGCGCTGCGTAAAGCAAAAAAATTAACTAATGATGCCACGGAATCAACTAAAGAATCTACTAGTAGAGCTTGCATGCTTACGGAATCGGTGGCTAGCCATGCGGCAGTCTTTATAATTAGTAAAAAGATCGCTACTATTATTGACGCATAAGTAGAGAATTTTAATAATTTTTCATCATATACGGACATGATTTGTTCATTTTTTGGTTAATTTTTTCTGTTTTACCACCGCACTATGGTCTGGAGTAATAATACCAGCTGAAATGACCATCTTAATTCCTTGTTCTACTGTCATACTTAAAGTTTTAACCTCTGTTCGTGGTACAAACAATAAGTATCCAGAGGTTGGGTTAGGTGTTGTGGGGATAAATACGTTAAGCACTTCATCATTGGTGTCTTGTTGTACTTCACCTTTCGTTATTCCCGTCACGAACCCTAGGGACCATATACCTTTTCTGGGGTATTGCACTAACACTACTTCCTTGAAAGAATTTTTATCCCTTTGCAGTATAGCTTCGAATATTTGTTTGAGGGTTGCATACATACTACGTACAATCGGCATGCTATTTACTATTTTTTCGCCGCTTCTAACCAAGAACCTTCCTAAAAATCCGGTGGCTAATGCGCCAATGGTGGTAAAAGCTGTAAAGGCAATGATCATTCCGATGCCTGGTAGTTCAAACGGTAAATATGTGCCGATTGGTAACACAGTTTTAAATTTATCATCTATTGTGGTAATAAACAGCCACACCATATAAGCAGTAAGGGAAATAGGCGAGGCTATCAATATACCGGATAAAAAGTATTTCCAGATTTTGGACCATAAAGTATTTGTATTTTCTGTCATTTTACCATGTCCTGATATTTAAGGTGTTGATCGAGTTATTCCTTCTATATTCTATATTCCATTCTGATTTATAGGAAGTGACTAATTTAAGTAATTTATTTACTTTCTTTATTTTTTGGCCATTAACGCTCAAAATTACGTCCCCAGGAATAAACCCATTAAGTGCGGCTAGTGATCCTTTACGTACTTTTTCAATCATTACCCCGCCATTTTCGTACAGGATACCGTAATGTTCTGCGATACTTGGGGAAAGTCCTACAACCGATGCTCCCGCAACAGGATTGCGTCCTGATAGTTCTATTTTTAGGTTATCGGCGATTTTGGGTGGTGAGATCAATGTCACATTAACATCATATTCTTTTTTATCACGCCGAAGTTTTATTTTGGCGGTATCACCTACGCTTAGCGTAGCGATACGAAATCTAAGTGATGCCTCGTTCTTTATTTCCTTGTCGTTGATGCTAAGTATAATATCTCCTTGTTTGATATGCTTGTCTGCTGGGCTGCCATTGAATACTTTTTGTACTACTATTCCGCTTACTTTCTCTAGTCCAAGAGCTTCTTTCATAGCGTCATCGATGGTTTGTACTTTCATACCTATCCATGGCCGTATAATTTTTTTATGTCCTTTTGCTGCGCTGGTAAGAATGGGCATGACCAGATTTGATGGAATAGCAAAACTAAGGCCGATAGATCCACCCGTATTAGAGTAAATGGCTGTATTGACCCCAACTAATTTACCATCAAGGGTGATTAATGCTCCGCCCGAATTGCCTGGGTTGATAGCCGCATCAGTTTGAATAAATGATCTAAAATCATTACCGCTTAAATTAGTTCTGGCCAGGCCCGAGACAATTCCGCTGGTAACCGTATGACCAAAACCAAATGGATTGCCTATGGCAAGTACTATGTCGCCAACTTCTAATTCATCGGCATTTTTAAAATCCAGAAAAGGAAAATTTTTCTCTTTTGATTGCAATTTTAGTGCAACAATATCATTTTTTTTGTCGCTAATTAATATTTTTGCTTCCATTTCACGTCCATCGTGCAGGACTACTTTGATTTGTCGAGCATTCTTAATAACATGATAATTAGTAATTACAATGCCGTCTTTGCTAACTATAATCCCAGAACCAAGGGATTTTTGCACTCTTGCTCCACCCAGACTTGGTGACCTATCACCAAAAAAATGTCTAAACACTGGATCATCAAAAAAAGGGCTAAGTTTTCTTCCTTGGATCACCCTCGCGGCATATATATTGACCACAGCTGGTAGTGCTTGTTTTACTATTGGGGCAAAACTAGCCTTTGTATTAATTTGGCCTAGCATGTTGGGTGTGGCATACGGTTCATGCATAAGCAATACGATGTTAGTGATAATTAGTAGTAGCTTGTTGATCATGTATGCTTCCTTATTTTTCTTACGCGATTTAGCAAATTAAAGCATCCTACACTATAACTGTAAAACATAAACTTATACAAAGGATAAAATTTTAATTTATTTTTAATAAAATTTCTTGTACTCTACTTCGAAGAAGAAAAAAACAGGGCAGGTTATTATGAGTATCTTTAAAAAATCTTTATTATCATTTGCAGTATCAGCATTTTTTGCAGGCCATTTATGGGCATCTACCAGTTTATCGCTTACAGTAGACAGTGGTGATAAAGTTACCGTTGATCAAAATACGACGTCTAGTAGTACGGATATAACCAAAACTATCTTGGGTACTGAGCCAAGTAACAGTCATTATCAATATGTTTGGCTGGCTTTGGGTATAACGGACAAAGATGCTTATACTTACTTTACCCATGCGGATGTTAACTATGACAAGACAACTTCGACCCATAATGGGCTGACCAGCCAGTTTGTTACAGTTAATGGTGGTAATTTAACCATTGCCGAGGATGTGTTTCTTAATCATTTGTCTGAATATACAACAAACAATCATGATGAAAAGGACCGGATTTTACATTTAACCGGTGATGATTTTGGTAGTGTTGTAAACCATGGAGTGTTGTCAATAGTTGGAGAGCGTCCAGTTTATATTGATGGTGATAATAAAGCATTTAATAACTTTGGTTCTATTTTTACTACCAACGTTGCCGTAGGAATCGAAGGGGGCTTTGGTAATCTGGTGGTGAATAATGGAGAGATACAAATTTCTGGGCAAAATCCTATTCAATTTAATAGTGGCAACAGTGTGGTGCATAACTTGGGTACGATTTCTTCTGCTAGTAGTCAGTCTATTTCTTCGTTCAACGTGTCGAGGAATAGTATCACAGTGAATGATGGCACTATTTCTTCTTTAAGTGTCAATGTTTATTTTAGCAACAGTGGAAATAACATGGTTGTTAACAATGGTATTTTATCTGTAGAGGAAGATTCGAGCGTTTATGTTTGGAACTCGCACAACAATTTGTTTGTAAACAAAGGTGTTGTTTCCGCAGGGAATTGGCGTGGTTTTTACAACTATGCTTCCAATAATGTAACTTTCATCAACTCTGGTAATGTATTATCACGTAGTAGTTATGCGGTAGAGCTTAATTCAGCTGATAATAACGTCATTCACAACAGTGGTAATATATTTTCTTGGGCTGATTATGCAGTATTGTTTAATATCGATACGGCTAGTACAGCAGGTAACAATATTATCAACACTGGTAGTATTCACGCGGAACGAAGAAATGTAGTTGGCTTCAAAGAGGTAGGTTATTATACTGGTCATACTTATCAAGTTTCACATAATAGCTTGGAAAACTATGGTACGTTGTCTTCTGGTGTGGTTAATGCCGTTGTGCATTTAGGTCGTTCAGGGTACTTTTACACTAATCCAGTTGCTGGTAACGTATCACGTTATCAGAATATTAATAGCATTTCTGTTGGTGTAGATAACGATAGCAAGGGTATTATCGGTTACTGTATTCCAGCAGGACAGGTTTATACAGTTGGCGCAAATGCTGTGGTAATCAGAAACACTGGTGGTGCAGTGATTGCGTTAAACCATTATCATAACGATACCTTAGGTATAGCTGGTGATGGTAAGGCAATAGTAAATGCGGGTAGTACAGCATACAACAAGTATGATGTTAGTCATTTGCGCGGTACTTTGGAACTAAATCAAGCAAGTTTTGATGGTACGGTAAGTAGTAAGCTAGGTGGTTCAGCAGCAATTATTCATAACAGGGGAACTGTTGCTGCGGATGCGAATTTATCATTTGGTGATGGATCTTCTTCGGATCATCCCGGTGGTGCTGATCGTATTGCCATTATTAACAGTGGTACCATTAATGCGGACTTGACTAATGTACAGTACTATTATCATGGCAATGGGGCAAGTTACGGTGGGGCTAGTATACAGGGTATTTCTTCTTCGGAAACAAAAAGCATTATTGCAGCCAGGACGGTGCCAGCAAATACGGTGAGTATTCCTTTCACTACAGGTAGTGTAGATGATTATGTTGTAAACTTGGTGACTGATCAATATGCAGCTTCTTTATTTGTAAAAGATTGGTCGATTACCGATGGGGATGGTACTACTGTTGCAGGTCCATTTAGTGGCTATGGTTCTAATGCGCAATACTCACAAGCTGTTAGTTTATCACCAAATACCGCGTATAATTTTGTTCCTACGGCATTAAATAGCTCATACTATGCAATTTATGGATGGTATCAAACTACCTTCCAAATTGGATATACCGTTATTTCGAAAAGTATTTTTGGTGTGGATTGCACAACTGGTGGCTTGCAAACCTTTAGCAATGCTAATGATTATCATTTCTCTGGCGATGCAGCAAAACTAGTTGATTTTGCGGTGGATACTTATGGTTTTGCCGGTGGTGATAATGTCGCTATTTCTGTGGCGCCGTCTAGTGGCTGGAACGGTAGTGATGCGGTAACAAAAATTGATTTGTCACACTTTACTGGAACCATGAAAGTTGGTACAGGAGTAAACAATGTGAACGGTGTTGCCAATGGTAGGATAAGAATAGAGGATAGCTTGTGGAGTGATATTACTTTACAAACTACGTTATCTTCGGCGCAAACGATCGATGTGGCTGCTGGTGCTGAACTTGCCGGTATTAACTTCTTTGATGGTAATAACATGGTTATCTTAAATATGACCGCTGACGACAAGCCAAATGTTGGTAGTGTGCAGTTTATCACTAATGAAAATCATGTTGGTCCTAAACGTGCCGGTGTGCTTCGTTTAGTTAATAGTACGGGTTCGTTCCTTACGGTAAAAGATGACGAGCGTGAATGGTCTGTCTCTAGCGATAATGGAGACAATTATACAACCTTGTGTACGGCACATCACTTGCAAACTGTTGAGTTAAAAGGAAAATTCAAATTAGGCGATAACTTTGCAGAAGAAAGTGATTCTTTGGCGATTAACCAATTAAAATTACTTAAAGGAACTTTAGATATCAATGGTAAAAAACTAACTATTGGTAGCAAAATTGTTTTGGTTGGTCAGGATGCTGCTAATCGTGCAATTATAACTGATGCGCGCTCTGGACAAACAGAGATAGATATCAGTGTAAACCAATTGCAAATGCATGATCATGCTGTTGTAGCGGCTGGTAAAGCGTTAAAATCTGATAGTGGTCATTTGTTGTATGTTAGTTCTGCTAACAGAGGAATATCTGGTAGCCAATTTGGCGCTGGGGATAGTACCAATGCGGCACATGTTTATCGTGGATTTGAAACTTTGAGTTTCTTATCTGATAGTGGTGCAAACGTGAGTTATGTATTAAACAGCGCATTTTCTACACAACCTAAAGTAGTAAGGGTTGGTACGAATGCTACGTTAAACATAAAGAATTTTGCTTTAGCAGATAAAACAAGGTTAAATGTATACGGTAGTATAACAAATTCTTTGGGTGCAAATATCGCACTTGGTACAAACGTAGATGTTACCTTGCATAATTATAATACCTCAGTACCAGCTGGTAAGCATTTAGTTGCTGGGGCAGGTTCAACCGCAAGCAAGATTACTTTTGAATTGCCAATGGTTACTCCTGCTGCTCCGAATGCACACGTGATAGACAGTGGTCATTTTGGCGCTGGTCGAAAATATCAAAACTTTAATACAGTTAGGTTGTCTGGATCTGATTATCAAATAAACGGTGAATTAGCGCAAAATATAGAGGTGTTTGCCGGTGCTAGGTTAAAAACAAATGGTACTAGAGATACTTCTGCTACTCTTCGAGTAAATTCTGCGGGTACTTTGCATTTAGCACATAACGTATCACCAGCAAATAATATCCATATTAACGGTGGAACGTTAGAAGTAGCAAATGCGGCTGGTTACAATTTGATTAGTGGTGCTGGTGCGCCTAATTTCAGCTTTGGTTATGGTCATAATAGGGTGGTTATGTTGAATGCAACTGCGGCTGGTACTCATATAAACGGGGGATTGTTTAATACTGCTTCAACTGGTGTAGCCGCTGGTATATTGTCCGAGGCAAATACTCTAGTATTTGATGGTTCTGGTAAATATATTTTGGATTCTGAGCTTGCTAACGCTAACTTGGCCATAGAGGTAGCTGAAGGAGTGGTGTTGGATGGATCTACTACTGCTTCCGGATCAATAACTGGAAATACCCTTACGCAACATGTGATCTTGCGTGGTAATACCGAAATTACCGGTAACATATCATTGGCTGGTGGTAACGATACATTGACTATTACAGGTGATAATATATCCGTTAGTGGTGAAATAGATCTTGGCGGTAATGATGACGTTATTATCCTTGATGGTGCAGCCGCAGCAAATTGGTTTAAAGGTAGTGATGCTGGTGGTAATACTCATATAAGCAAGTTTGATTCTACTTCTGGTAATGATGGATTAGTGCTTAGAAATGGTGCAAGTTTGCAATATTCAGAGGTTTCTGCTGCTTTTGCAACTAGCGGAGGATCCGGAGAATTTGAATCACTAACAGTCGGAGCTGATGGCTCTAACAGTGCGACAGAATTTACTTTCAATAATGACGTGACAATTTCAGGTAGAAATAATGCCAATGTGCATTTCCACAAGATTGCAGCGCATGATAAGGGAGCAATTGTTGTCAGCAATGGTAACACATTAACAGTTGATAATGGTATCGTTGATGTACAAAGTGGTGGTGTTGTAACTGTGCAAGATGGTGCAACATTAGCACTAGGTAGTGATACGCAAATGCAGTTTGGAGTTAAAAATATAGTAGAACACGGTAAAATTAATGCGACTGCTGGTACTGTTACTTTACCGACGAGCGGTACCATAACAGTTATGCCAATGTTAGCAGAACACACAGGAGATTTATCTGGTGAATATACTTTGATTGATGGAGAGATTAGCGACATATCTAAATTTGTATTAGATTTTGATCATCCACAATATGAAGCAGAATTAGTGAGTGGTTCATTGATGTTAGTGCTAGAAGCTAAATATAAAAAAGCAGATATAGTCAAGAGTGCTAATCAATATAAGGCGCATATATATAATAACGTTGGTAATGTTAGACAGCGTCAAACTATGTTATTAAGTCATGTACAGACCGTAAAGAGTGCAGACCGTATGGGAATGTTCTGGTTCGATGCTAATGGGGCAACTTCTCTTGGTAATTCTATTAATAATAGCTATGGTAAAAAATTCTCATTTGGTTGTGACATACTAAATAACGTACATTACGTGGTTGGTGTATCAGTTGGTTACAATGATAATCGTTATGACCGTTATGCAGTAAAGGCTAGTGGTAATGAGATGCGTGCAGATATATATGGTAAATATCTTTACAATAATGGTGCATACGTATCAGGAGTGGTTGGATTTAGTAAGCATGTTGATAACATTAACAAAACCCAAATACATAGCACAATAGACGATAGTAGTGCTATGAAGCTTACATCCTATGATATTGCTAGTACAGTAAGGGCTGGTAAGTTAAGTACGATAAAAGGATTTAAGACTGATGTATATGTTGGGGCCTCTCATCATTACTTGACTAACAAAAAAGGATTCGAGAATAGTGATGAAATATCCGCTATATCAATTGACAAAAGCGATAATCATTTAGTTACTACTTCTTTAGGATTTAATATGGCTAATGATTATAAATTAAAGGCTAGCAAATTAAATGTAGGATTTGGTATGGAGTATGCATATACAGTGCACAATACTCTATCTGACCAAATATTTAGATTACAAAGGAATAGAGTACGTTTTGTGAAGGTAGATAGTAGTTATGATAATTCTGTCCATTCTGTGATGCTACGTGGTCATGCTGGTTGTTCATTTGATAATACAAAACTAAATCACGAGTTTTATGTGGATTATGAAGGAAGTCTAAAACACCTAGTAGATGACGAACACAAGGTTTCTTGTGGTCTAAAAATCAAGCTTTAATTGTGTCAAAGCAATTTTAAAACAGCTGGTAATTTGCCAGCTGTTTTTTTGTTGCCGAAATTTTATTGTGATGATTTGTTGATAATTGGAACACTATCTGATTGCATTTATAGCATTTTTTTGCTACTGAGTCCTGTATAGTATTTTACTTTTTCTATTGTAGTGATGTCTTATAGAAAAATTATTTAGGGTTATGATATTGATCAGGTTATATAATAGGAAGTGTTGGTTAAACATTTGTGTACTATTGGGATTTGTGTTGTCTGGGTGTTCTTTGCCCAAACAGGGGCCATCTTCGTTTGATATTTCTTTGCTAAGCAAGCATTGTGAGCAAGATAGTCACAGGTATGTTATAGTTGGTATTAATACTAGTGTTATAGGTAAACTAAAAAATTATTGTTCCAAAAGTTTTAGTAATTTTATTACTCAGGAAAAGCAATTGTTCACTCCTATTTTGGGTTTAGGAGATAGGTTGCTTGTCAATATATGGGAACCAGCTCCCGATGGGTTGTTTTCCACAATAGAGAAGAAACACACAACAATTCATACCAATATAGATGAGAATGGCAAGGTATATATTCCTTATGTAGGAAAAGTTGATGCATTGGGCAAAACAATAGAACAGTTGCGCTTTAGTATACAAAAAGGGTTGGTGGGTAAGGCTATTGAGCCTCAGGTGCAAGTTTCATTAAGCTATAATGCTAGTAATAATATAGTGATTATGGGCGATGTTTCTAAGCCTGGTAGATATAATATTCCTGTTGGTGGTTCTTATCTAATGGATATTATTGCGCAGGCTGGTGGTACGATGAAGCCGGCTTTTGAAACAGAAATCAATATTGTTAGAGGACAGAATAGTGGATCTGTGCGTGTAAGTAATGTGTTGAAAAATACAGAAAATAATATTCTATTGTTGCCTAAAGATATAATTCAAGTTTTGCATAAACCACTTACCTTTACGGCTTTTGGTGCCGTTGCGGTAAAAAAACATGTAAGATTTAAGACTGAAGAATTAAGTTTAGCCGAAGCATTAGCCCAAGTTGGGGGGCTTAATGATAACTTAGCTGATGTGGGCGGTGTCTTTTTGTTTAGATTTGAGGATAAAGAGCTAGTTCATGCTATGAATGATAAGTTACCTGATGCTCTTTTTTCGGGTAAGGTAGCAATTATTTATAGGCTTGATTTTAATGAGCCGCAGGCGTTTTTCCTGGCAAATTCCTTTATGATGCGAGACAAAGATATTATATATGTTGCTAATGCTCCTGTTGCTGAGATAAATAAATTTATTACATCGATAATTGCACCGTTACTTGGTAATGCTACTTCTGCCAAAAAATTGACCTAGTTTTTTATAGCAAGATGTTGATTAAATTGTTGTATTAATAAAAAAATTTTTCACGCCAATATTTTAACTGAATATGTCCATAGGTGATGAATAGCCCCGATACAGAATTTATTATCTATCTAAAGCACAAAATGTAGTGAAAGTTTGCAATACATATGGCTTGATAGCAAAGATGTTTTTAGCTACTATGGTCAAAGGGTTAATCGTAAGGGAGATCTTTCATTATGAAAATGAGCAGAATTATTGTAAGTTTTACGTTCATGTTGTGTATTTGTGCAATGCAGGGCTTGATAGCTTCATCTACCTCGCAAAGAAAAATAAGCAAGCACGCTAATAGTGTGCAAAAAACGGATAGAACCCCAAGCTTAATACTTGAGAGTCCAGGAATTGAATTCCATTTTAAAGTAGGATATCGATATGCATTGAAAATGCCCAGTGCTAATAGCCACTCTTCACCTGATCTTACCAGACCTAAATTTGCGAAAAAAGGTGATATAAGATCCGGAGAATTAACTATTCGTGCTAAAAAATCTAGATCTAAAAAACCAGACGTTTTGTTATTTGTAAGCGGTAAAGGTAATCAAGGTAGAGCTCAGACTGTAGGAATGAGATATATCAAACCTGTGCCAGAAAACAGTTTTGGTGCAGAAAAGGGTTTTGCTTTATATGAAATTGTATGGATTACAAAAAAACAATGGTCACCTGCGTATGCTAATGATAGACCATTAGCCAAAACCACTCGAAGGTCCATTAGCTTTGATGCAATGTCTTGGTTAGGAGAGCATATTAGAGCAACAGGAATTGGTAGTCATAAGTCAGTAGTATAGGGAGTGTATGGGGCTACATACCGAAAGGGGCGTATTGAACTATCGGTCTTAAATGCTAGCACCATTTATGTATTGTCCATCAGATTGTAAATAGATTTGCGTATTAGTAAGACTATAGCAATTGCTAAATCCATAGTAGTTTGCAATTAATGGTAATTGGATTTTAAATGATATTTTTAACCTGCTCATTGCTTATGTTTAGATTAGATTATAACTATTTCATAAATAAACAATACAAATTAAACATCTTACATTAATATTAAGACTAAATTGCAAGCATTCTTTTGCGTTGTTGTTTTGTAAGGTGTGTTGTGTAGTACGTAGTTCTCTGCACTTGTTTTTAATCAATACTACAAAGCAGCCTGGGCTAAAAATCAGCATATCAAGACCTATGAACCAAAGTTATTCAGTATCAAGTGCATTGTAAAGAAACCGACAATGTCGAAAAATAATTTTATTGACAAATGTGGCAAAATACTGTACACGGTCCTAAGTTATTTAAAAGGGAGGGTATCATGTTTTACCGTGTTGTAACTTTAACATTATTGTTAATATTATCTACATCTGGTTCGTTGCAGTCTAGCCGTAAAGGTGAAGGTGGTGTAGATGAAAAGGGTAGAAGGCTTGCCGTAATACGCCTAGGGTATAGACCGCAATTACCATCCGTAGAAGAACAGACTCATGCTGGAAATATGTTGCCTGAAGATAGGTCTATACAAGATTTTAAGTCTGGCGTCGAAGAATATAATGAATCTGTAAGGGAGATGTTGGGTATTCCCTCGCCAAGAACATCATCAGAATCTGTCCCTGCTAAAAATACGTCCTCTGCAGGTGGTTCAATCCTAAGATTTGGCTCTAGTATGGTGGAATGGGGAGAAGAGGAGGAAGATGAAGGTGAGTCATCTGGTGTCGCTAGATCTTCTTCGTCTGTGTCATTTTCTTCTACGGTATCTGTGCATGATATACCGGATAAAGATAGTACACCAATAATTGAGGAGCGTGGTTATTATGATTATAGTTTGGAAGATATAGAAAATTTATTTCAGCAGTCAGTGGCATGTAGAAATTCTGATCCTACACAATCTCTTGCTTTATTAGATCAGGCAGCACGCTTGGGTCATCCAGCTGCCCTGACAGGAATGGGGATGCAGTTAGAGCAAGAAAGTGTGGATAGAGCATTTAATTGTTATGTCAGGGCAGCACGAATTGGACATGTGCCAGCGATGTATAATGCTGGGATATCTTTATATTCTAGGGCAAGCGCCGAGGATAATCCAGATGCCCTTTTTAAGGGGGCTTTTGCTTATTTTTCCTGTGCTGTAGAAAGAAACGATGTTGAGGCTATGTATTATAAGGGTATTATGTGTAACAGAGGGCTGGGAACAGAGAGAAATTATCGTTTAGCAGGTAATCTTTTTCAACAATCATATCAAAAAGGTGTGATGAGATCTGCGATAGAATTGGCCATTATGCATCTTCGAGGGTGGGGTGGTATGAAAAAAAACATAGAAACAGCAGTCGAATTATTGCAACAAGAAAGGGATGCGAGTGATTATCACGGATCATCGGCATTATTGTTAGCCTTGTTTGATGAAAATAAAGGTAAGAGAGCCAATATTTCAGTAGTAAGAGAATTATTACGTCATGCTAAGAGTAGGGGAAATTATCTGGCTGTTTTCCACTTAGGTTTATCTGGCGATAAATGTGAATTATTCTCTAGCTCTGCAGAGTCATTACAATCATTGCGTACAACAGCAAAGAAATCCGGTTACTGTAAAGCTTTTAGAGATCTGGGTCACTATTATAAATTTGGACAAACTGGTTTTGTACGTAGCGAAGAACATGCAAAATTCTGGCATCACAAAGCGATGTTATTACAAACATATGGTTTGCAAAATGCAAGATGGGGCTGTATCGGAAGAGAGCCACGTTAATAGAGGTACATTAGTATTTTATTCAGTCGGATTACTTTGATTAAGGTAGTCTGATCTGATATTTAGTATTGCTGTATAGAAAAGTACAGGGATCATCCTCGAAGCAGTGCAACTGTTAGGGATTAAATATTTATGGTGTAGATATACGACCTTAGCCAGGTTTTGTAGCCAGAATTTTTTGTAAGAAGTGATATAGATTATTTTCCGCAAAGAGGTAACCATTGATGCCAAAATTAGTAGCACATTCTATATCACTTTGTTTATCACCTATCATCAGGCTGTTATTTATATCAATTGGCCATTTATCACATAGTGAGGACAGCATGTTGGTATTAGGTTTTCGGCAGTCACACTGGATAGAATATGGTGTGATTATCCCATTTGGATGATGAGGGCAGTATACAAAATCATCAATGACAGTTTGATATTTAGCTAACCGGGTTACTATTTCATTATGAAAGTTGTGTAAGTCATTTTCCGTATAATAACCGCGCGCTATCCCTGATTGGTTCGTAATTACAAATACGTAATAGTTATTATTATTTAAATATTTAATAGCCTGTTGTGCGCCATCTATAAAAATTAGATCAGATTTTTTATAGGGATAACCCGTATCTTTATTTATGACTCCGTCCCTATCGAGGAATACAGCAGGTTTCATAAGCATTATTTCCAAGAACTTCTGTTGTTTTATGTAATATTTTGCTATAAGAGTATCGACTATACAAAGTTTAAGGACACCCTATGGATAATATATCTCAAACAAAGGATAAGTATATTAAATTAATTAAAGATGCTAACTCTTTGAGTGAATTGGATGATGTAAGAGTAAAAGTACTGGGTAAACGGGGTGAGTTATCCTTATTAATAAAGAATTTAGGTAATATTCCTCATGAGCAGCGTAAAGCATTAGGCATAGAGCTCAATATCGCTAGTAAGGAAGTACAGGAGGCGATATTATCAAGGAAATATTTGCTAACCAAGGCCGAATTAGAAGAAAGATTAAACAATGAATCTGTGGATCTGACCTTATCTTGTCGGGAGAACAAATCTGGGGCAATACATCCATTATCGCAAGCAATGTGGGAGCTAATAGATATTTTCCAGTCTATGGGTTTTATAGTCACCGAAGGACCTGATATAGAAAATGATTTTAATAATTTTACTGCGTTAAATATACCGGAAGAGCACCCTTCTAGGCAAGAACAAGATACTTTTTATATGCCTTGTGATAGTGATAATAAACCAATTATGTTGCGTACACATACTTCTCCTGTACAGGTAAGAACAATGTTACAGCAAGAACCTCCGTTGCGTATAATATCTCCGGGACGAGTCTATAGAAACGATTATGATCAGACTCATACGCCGACTTTTCATCAAATAGAAGGTTTGTTTGTGGCACAGGGATTAAATATGGGCCATTTAAAAAGTTGTATACAAGATTTTTGTCGAAGATTTTTTGAAATTCCCGATTTAGCACTTAGGTTTCGTCCGTCGTTTTTTCCGTTTACAGAACCATCTGCAGAAGTTGATATCGCTTGTGGCAAACAGAATGGCGAATTGATCATAGGGCAACAAGATGAATGGCTAGAGGTGCTTGGGTGCGGTATGGTAAACCCTAAGGTATTGCATAATTGTGGTATAGATCACAATAAATATCAAGGGTTCGCATTTGGGGTAGGAGTAGAACGAATGGCAATGTTAAAATATGGCATACCCGATTTACGATCATTTTATAGTACAGACACCAGATGGCTAGGTCATTATGGTTTTTCTGCATTTGAAGCATTTACAGATGGAGTAAAATAATGAAGTTTACTTTTTCATGGCTCAAAGAGCATTTGGACACTAATGCCAGTGTTACAGAGGTTACAGACAAATTAAATAGTTTGGGTTTAGTTGTAGAGCAAGTGCATAATCCAGCAGACAAGTTAGCTAATTTCATAGTAGTTGAAGTAGTTAGTTTTATCAAACATCCAGATGCGGACAAATTAAGCGTTTGCCAAGTGAATACTGGTTGCGATGTAATCCAAGTTGTTTGTGGTGCGACTAATGTAAAAGCTGGTATGAAGACAGTTTTGGCTAGTCCTGGTAACACTATACCTGCTAATGGTCTGGTATTGAAAAAAATGAAAATTCGCGGGATTGAAAGTAATGGTATGCTTTGTGCCGCAGATGAATTGTTGTTAGCGGATACCGCCGATGGCATTATAGAACTTGCCAGCGATGCACCTGTCGGAACAGAGTTTGTGTCATATGCGAATTTAGATGATCCCGTTTTTGATATAGAAATCACTCCTAATCGTGGCGATTGTTTAGGTGTAAGGGGAGTAGCACGAGATCTATCAGCAACGGGGATTGGTATGTTACAAGATCTTACTATACCTTTAATAAAGGAATCTTTTGCAACTGATTTAAAGGTATTAACAGATATTTCATCCAAGAATAGTGATGTATGTTCGCTGTTCGCAACACGAGTGGTTAAGAATGTGACCAATAAACCAAGCCCAGAATGGTTAAAAAGGAAGTTGCATTCTATAGGGATGAAATCCATTTCTGCATTGGTGGATATTACTAATTATGTCATGTTTACCTATGGTCGACCGATGCATGTCTATGACAAAAGTAAAATATCAGGTGATTTACACATTAGATCGGCGCATAAAGATGAAAAAATAGTAGCACTGGATGAGAAAGAATATGCCCTGAATACTTCTACGGTTGTTATTGCTGATGATCATAGTGCGCTATCTATTGCTGGTATAATTGGCGGTATGGACACAGGGTGTAGTCTGGATACGACCAACATAGTGCTGGAATCGGCAATATTTGATCCTATTACAATTGCGCAAACTGGACGAAATTTAGGTATTAATACAGATTCAAGATTTAGGTTTGAAAGAGGCGTCGATCAAAATATAGTTGTTTCTTGTTTGGATATGGCTACTAAAATGATCTTAGATATTTGTGGTGGTCAAGCCAGTAATAAGATTATTCATGGATGTGATAAAATTGCGCCCAAACTTATCAGTTTTGATATAGATTTGGTAAAAGATCTGGGTAGTATATTAGTTAGCAAAGAAAAAATTACTGAGATATTAACAAAACTTGGTTGTGAAGTGGTTGAGTCGTCTGGTTCTTTATTAACATTACGAATACCGCATTGGCGTCATGATCTTAACACTGCTGCTGATTTAGTAGAAGAGGTGTGCCGTGTAGAAGGATATGATAAAATTATAGAACATCCTTTACCTGCTCCGTCTGCAAACGAAATTTTTGTACAGCAAGAACTTGATTGTAGTTTGCAAAGACGCAATAAGGCTAAAAAAATGTTAGCTGCACGTGGTTTGTTCGAGGTGCAAACTTGGTCGTTCCTTAATGAAGATTTAGCCAAGTTATTTGGTTGGCAAAATGAATCTTTAAGGATCCAGAATCCCATTAGTCAAGATCTTTCCATTATGCGACCGTTATTAATAGCTAATTTAGTATCAGGAGTGGGTATAAACAAGGATAAGGGAGTCGAGAATGCAGCATTATTTGAAGTCGGTAATGCGTACAGTGAGTCATACCCTAATTCACAGGAAATGCATATTGCAGGTGTGTGCAGCGGTAACTTTACCAATAAACATTGGTGCCAAAGTGAAAGATCAGTAGATGTGTTTGATATTAAAGCTGATTTGTTTGCTGTACTACAATGTTGTGGTTTAAATACGGACAGCCTACAACTTAGTCAGGATATGTCATCATATGCCTTTATGCATCCGGGAAGATCGGCTAAAATTAGTTTAGGTCCTCGAAATATTATTGGTATCTTTGGCGAGATTCACCCTAAGGTGTTGCAAACGATCGGCATTAAGGTCCCAGTAATGGGGTTTGAAATATTTTTGGATAAAATACCGGTGGTTAATCGCAAGAATAAAAGGAAATTTTTGCATATTTCATCGTTACAGCCGATACAACGTGATCTTGCTTTTGTATTGGACAAAGATGTTGTGATTAGTCGTTTGATTAATGCGGTAAAAATCGTTGATAAGAAATTAATTACTACAGTAGATGTTTTTGATATTTATGAGGGTGATAAGCTAGCACACGATAAGAAATCGGTTGCGATTAATATTACATTAGAGCCAACTGAAAAAACCTTAAATGATGTTGAAATTGCTGATATTATGAACAATATTATTGCAAATGTTGCTAAACATACAGGTGGGGAATTGCGTTCATGAGTGACAAAGTACCTTTAGCGAATATTAGAAATTTTTCTATTATTGCGCATATAGATCATGGTAAGTCTACTATTGCAGATCGGTTGATACAGCATTGTGGAGCGGTATCTGACCGAGAAATGCAAGATCAGCTTCTTGATTCTATGGATATAGAGCGTGAACGAGGAATCACTATTAAATCACAGACAGTTAGGCTGATATACAAAGCGCAAGATGGCAGGGATTATCAACTTAATTTAATGGATACTCCTGGACATGTTGATTTTGCTTATGAGGTTAGTCGTTCATTAGCCGCATGTGAAGGATCTCTTTTGATAGTTGATGCTAGTCAGGGGGTAGAGGCCCAAACTTTGGCTAATGTCTATCAAGCCATAGATAATGATCACGAAATTATTCCCGTATTAAATAAAATAGATCTACCTGCTGCTGACCCAGAAAAAGTAAAAGAGCAAATCGAAGATGTTATAGGGTTAGATGCTAGCGGTGCTGTTTGTGCTTCTGCCAAAACTGGTGAAGGTTTGGTGGCTATATTGGAAAAAATAGTCACAGATATCCCTGCACCCAAGGGTGATAATACTAAAGATTTACAGGCTTTATTAGTAGACAGTTGGTATGATCCCTATCTTGGGGTAGTGATCTTGGTACGTGTATTTGAAGGAGTATTGCAGAAAGGGCAAAAAATAAAGATGGTTTCTTCTGGGGTAGAATACCAAATAGATAAAGTAGGATATTTTACTCCTAAACAACAATATGTTGATCGGTTAGATCCTGGTGAAATAGGGTTTATTACTGCTGGTATTAAGCATGTGGCTGACTGTAATGTAGGTGATACCATTACCAATTATAATAATACTAATCCTATTGCCTTATCAGGGTTTAAGCCTAGCATACCAGTTGTTTTTTGTGGTTTGTTTCCTGTTGATGCTGCCGATTTTGAAGATTTACGAGAAAGTCTGGGGAAATTAAGGCTAAATGATGCAAGTTTTGTCTTTGAGCCTGAAAGTTCAGCAGCCCTTGGTTTCGGGTTCCGGTGTGGGTTTTTGGGTTTGCTTCACTTAGAAATCATCCAAGAGCGATTAGAGCGTGAATATAATTTGGATTTAGTAACCACTGCTCCTAGCGTAATATATAAGTTGTATATGAATGATGGTAGCCTGATAGAGTTACATAACCCCGCCGATTTTCCGGATATAGTAAAAATAAAAGAAATTCATGAACCATGGATCAGAGCAACCATATTGGTGCCTGATGATTATTTGGGTGGGATACTAAGCTTGTGTACCGAGAGGAGGGGAATTCAAGTTGATTTAACCTATGTTGGTAGTCGTGCCATGGTGGTATATGATCTTCCTCTTAATGAGGTGGTGTTTGATTTTTATGATAAATTAAAATCTATTTCCAAAGGTTATGCTAGTTTTGATTATGAAATACAAGATTACAAAGCCGGAGATTTAGTAAAAGTATCTATTTTGGTCAATTCTGAACCCGTTGATGCTTTATCCTATATGACACATCGATCACAGGCTGATGCGAGGGGACGTAGTATATGTGCAAAATTAAAGGGGTTAATACCACAACAGCTGTTTAAAATACCATTACAAGCGGCAATAGGAGGTAAAATAATAGCCCGAGAAACTATTTCTGCCCTACGTAAAGATGTAACAGCAAAATGTTATGGTGGTGATGTAAGTCGTAAGCGTAAGTTATTGGATAAGCAAAAAGAAGGTAAAAAGAAAATGCGACAATTCGGTCGCGTAGAGATACCACAAAGTGCGTTCTTATCTGCATTAAAAACAGGTGATGATTAATAACTGTTTGCTTGTGTTATAGATTGACGTTGATTTTGTTCGATTGCACTTTCTATATGGTAATTACCACTGTTATTGCGCAGTGAATTAGCAATTGCTATTTTCTTTGCTTATCTGATATAGTCGTGCAGTAGTAGTGTATTAAAGTAGGTAGTAATGAAAATTCATAAGTATAGTTTGCTGGTTTATTTATGTATACTGACAAATAATTTGTTAGCTGGAGGCGAACAGTTGGAGCTGCGTTCAATAGACGATTTACCAGCAGTAAGAAGTACTTATCATATTCCTGATCAAGAGTTGTTGCTACAAAGTCATGAGCCTGGTAGCGATGGGTGGTGCCGACAATTAAGTGCACTAAGAGAATTTTTTACCAGGCCTTATGGTACGGAAGAGGCTATTGATGGAGACGAAGAAATATATCTTGCTGATCAAGCTAGTGGATTAGGTTTACGTTATGAATATAGTGTTATGGGCTTGCTTAGTGCATATCGCGGTAATACAGATTTTGATAGTCTGGTGAAAAGTAAATATTCTTTGTGGCAATTAAAGTTTTTGCATAATTTAGAAGATGGCTTGCCTCATATAAGGCAAGTTATTCCTTTATTAATGCAGTAAGGTATATTGTCGATGATTTATTGCTTACTAAGATTTTGTGTGATTTGTTATTTTTGTTTGGGTGCGCAATTATTAGTTGCGGTTAAAATTCATGAAATAGTCAGCGTCCTACCGACAGTTAATTATACCAAAGGAACTTCTGATAACAGGTTCGGTCGTAGTGTTGGTATTGGCGGTATTTTGTCCCATGCTAATTATAATCCAGTAAATTTTAATCAAGTTAGTAGAGCATTAATAGCCGGTGAATTAAAGAATATGAAGCGTATTTTACCTAAAGATGATCCTGTGGCGCCATATAATAGAGGGTCCCATGCTACTCGTGCTTCGGTTAGTAAAGTAAAGCTTTGTATGACTTATGCACAGGCAAATCGTACCAATAAAACATCCTGTAAAAAAGTCACCCATTTTTTTAGTAGTAGACCAGAGGAAGATATAAGGCCGTTGGGTCTTACCTTAAAAGAACAATTTTATGGCGACAGACGACGGGTTAGTAACAAAGAGATAAAAAAAATAAAAAAATTTATCAGGATGATGGGAAATGGTAATTTACCTTTGGAACAGGAGTATGACGGTATAAAAATGCCCAGATTCCAAGATGCAGAAAAATCAGCAATGGCTTATCTGTTTAGTACGCAAATTAGTCAATCACTATCTAAAAACATGAACATCATAGATATAGCAAATTTAAAACATTTGTGGATATTGATTTACAGTAATAATACACCGTGTGACAACTGTAATCAGTTTTTGAAAGAAGTTACTCGTAATTATGGGGATAAGATCACCATATTGGTTAGGGGTAACAATAGGCATGAACATTCTCCTAAAAACATGGTGGCTAATGTCTCTTACAGGTACAGTAATGGCAAGAGATATGGTTATGATGGCTAATTGCGGCATTATATTGTGATATTAGTAGTGAAAAATGATAGAGCAGCAGTAATGTTGTATAGCTTGCAATGTGCTAAGTAGCAAAATATAGCGGAAACGTTACTGTGTGTTTTGGCGATATTGGCAAAGATAGTATCCTAGTAAGTAAATACTCCAGTATAAAGTTTCTAGTTTGCTTGTCATTTGTTATCATTGAGAATATAGTCTTGATACTATTGGTTTGTCTTGGCGTTGGTTAAATGTTATAATCCCTTAGACAAAATTATTGCCATTTTTACAATTAACCCTTTATTAACTACCTATTAGTCAAAAAATAATTTTACCTCTCTATCGTTATCCTATAATCTAGGGAGGATTAATGAATAAAATATTATCTACATTTGTAGTATCAAGTTTTTTGTTAGGAGAGCATGGGGTTTGTTTGTCAGTCTCATCACTAACAGATGATATGTTGCAGGGCATTCAGCGTACTAGTGCTTTCGTAGGAAAGAAAGCTATGGCTACGGAAGATGCTATTGCAGAACAAAAAGCACGCATTGCCGCTGGTAAAGCAGAAATGCAAACAGAGTTAGCGGAACCAAAGGAATCACCCGCTATTACAATAGATGGCACATCTGTTGTACCTGGGGCTATCGATACTTCTGCTCTTGGTTTACAGGATATGGCTGGAATACAACATGGATTTATACCTCGTAATATGGGGATGATGCCAGGTATGCAAAGCGTTACGGATATGTATGGACTAATGCCTGAACAGGCGGCTTTTTCACCAAGGGTACGTTCTCATAGTGTGTATGATGCGCAACTTGCAGCACAGCAAGCATTATTATCCCAAAGGGTTAGGGCACAAGCAGGGCTACTAACTCCTGAATTACAGGATGTACAAGCAGCACAACAGGCACTACTAGCGCAAAGAGTTGGGACAGGAGCAGGGTTTTTGACTCCTGGTGTACAAGATGTGCAAGCATTACAACAAGGATTAATGCCTGGTGATGCAGTAGCGGATATTGCTGGTAGGTTTGATGGTATACGTAACAGATCAGCTTCTGTAGTATCAATGTTACCTAGTGTTGGAGGTATGTTCAGTGGTTTACAAGCGCGAGCACAAGCTTTGCAACAGGATTTAATGACACCTAGAGCAAGTGCGTCATCTTTGGGAAATGCAGATTTAACCCAAGATTCAGTGATGTCACCTTTGACTCGTGCGCAAAGTTCTCTTGGTGTGGCTTCTATTGATGTTGCAGATATTGAGCAAGCATTAAATAATGTGATAAATACCTGGAAGGACAAAGCTAAAAAACTTTGTAAAAGAGCTGGTTTTTATGCTAGGAAAATAGCTCCATTTTTGTCATTAGCTGTTGCAGCTATATAGGGCTATGATCACCACATCAAAACAAACCCTCCTTTTCCGGAGGGTTTTTTTATTGCTATATTAATTTTTGCTTAATGTTTAGTTTAGTATAAAGAGTCTATTTCTTGATCTATCGCTGTTTGGGCATGCAACATTGAATCTTGTTTACTTCTTACTCCAAATTCTTGTACTTCAATAAAGTTTACTTTGTTGATACCCAACAAATTAAAGCATTTGGTTACTAAGGGAGATAATAAATCGTCACTAGATCCTAAAACTGCACTTCCACTAGGCATCAGAACGGTTACCGGTCTGTCTTGCAGTAACCCTATTACTTTGCCATCGGTATATCTAAATGTTTTGTTGGGCCTGATAATTAAATCAAAATATAGTTTTAAATTGGCAGGTATAGTGAAATTATGCATTGGTGCACCAATTATTACATGACTTGCTGATGATAATTCGGCTATTAATTCATCTGATATATCGTGCAACCTGCTTGCTTCAGGGGAAAAGTGTCTATTGCCATATATTCCTGCTACATTGCGACTGTTGATAATCGGGAAGTTATTTTGTTCCAAATCCCTGTGTATAAACGCAACATTGCCATAAAGTGCGGTACGTAATTTAGTAGTATAATATCTTCCTAACATGCGTGAAACTGAAGCAATACCTCTTGGGCTTGAATCGATTAGTAGAATTCTGCTGCAACACCATAGATTTTGGTAGGCAAGATAACTAATTAAACTAAGGTAAATAAATTTTTTCATAATCTTCCTTTCACAAAGCTCACTAGTAACATAATTTGACTTTTTGTTCAATATTGTCTGAGAGGGCAAATTTTTAGTTAACCTACATTCTGTGCACAAAGACGGTGTGGCATAAGTAAGATATAGTTTAATGTCTCTAAAATTATATTGCTGCGCTTAAAATATAATTTACATCAACATCAGATGAAAGGTGCCATTGCTGTTTGAATGGATGGTATTGCATACCTTTAATACTTTTTATTGCGACGTTGTTAGTTTGCAGATAAGTAAAAATTTCGTGTGGCGTCAAGAATTTTTGCCATTGGTGAGTGCCTTTTGGTACCCACCTTAATATTCTTTCAGCGGCAACAATGCCGAGTAAATACGACTTGATAGTACGGTTTAAAGTGCTGATAATTAAGAGTCCATTCGAGTTTAACAACCGACAACAAGATTGAATAAATAGCTCAACGTTAGCCACATGCTCTACAATTTCCAGTGCAATGACAACATCAAATCGTTGTTTGTGAAGAGCTAATTTTTCCACAGTTTGGTGTTGATAGTTAATCTTAAGATTCATTTTTTGTGCATGTTCTTGTGCGACAAGTATATTTTTTTCTCCTGCATCTATTCCGGTTACTTTCGCGTTTAATCTGGTTAGTGGTTCTGTGACTAGGCCGCCACCACACCCTATATCTAATATTTTTAATCCGGTGAATGGTGTAGTTGTGTCTTGTAATTGGAAATGATTAATAATTTCGTTTCTAATAAATTTTATTCTGATAGGGTTGATTTTATGTAATGGAGCAAATGGTCCGCCTTCATCCCACCACAGGTCAGCTTGACTTTCAAATTGATCTATTTCTTTGAGATTAACAGTATCCATGTTTATTACACCTTATCATTAATCTAGCGTGAACTTACTGATTCTATACTAAATAACGGTTTAATAATAGTTGGAAAGAAAGATTATAAAGCGCTATTGGTTATAAAACAGTAACACAGCAAGATCCATCTTATTGGCTGATTATGTTGTAGCTGATAAGAAATGTATAGCTGGTTTTATAAAACCGTAAAGCGCGGTGGTGGTTTTTATTGTTGCGTAGCTATTATCATAGTGGAAAGCAAAAAAAATATCGACAATGTATATTCTATTTGTTACAAATCTTTATCGTGGGTGCTTAGCTCAGTTGGTAGAGCAGCTGACTCTTAATCAGCGGGTCACAGGTTCGAGCCCTGTAGCGCCCACCAGCACGTTATAACATCTTAATTTTACCGCCATGTGGAAGTTTTCGGGTTGCCTTAGAGATGTGTGGTAAATGCCGTTTTGTATGCGGAGTACCAGCGAAAGCAGATCATCTTGCGGGAAAAGATTACCTAAAACTAAATAGTTTGCGGTTGAGATAATAATTATCAGTTTCTGTAGACTGATAAAGCTTGTGTCGTCTTATTGTAATAATAGTTTCTCTAGTTCTTTTATTTTATCACGTAGCTCTATTGCTTCTTCAAATGCAAAGTTTTCAGCAGCCTGTAGCATTTGCTTTTGATTAGTTTGGATTAAATTATTGATTTCTTTTGGCGATAAATGGGCGTACTGATCAGTTTGTTTATCATTAGTGGCAAGGTCAATAATACTTTTTTTTATTGTTTGGGGATTGATACCATGTTGGTCATTATGTTGTTGTTGTTTTTCTCTTCTTCTTTGGGTTTCTTCGATAGCAGATTTAATAGAGTTGGTTATGTTATCTGCGTACAGTATAGCTCTGCCATTAACATTTCGCGCTGCTCTGCCAATAGTTTGAATAAGAGATGTCTTTGAGCGTAGATAACCTTCTTTATCTGCGTCTAAAATTACTACTAATGAGCATTCTGGTATATCTAGTCCCTCACGCAGCAAGTTAATACCAATTAGTACATCAATTTCACCTAAGCGCAGCTTATTAATAATTTCTATTCGCTCCAAGGTTTTCACATCAGAATGTATGTAAAGTGATTTAATATTTTCATCTTGTAAGTATTCTGTTAGTGATTCTGCCATTTTTTTGGTCAAGGTGGTTACTAGTACACGACGATTATTTTTAATCTCTTGCTTGCATTCAAAGATCAAATCATCTACCTGATTTTTGGTAGGTTTGATGATACATACAGGATCAAGAAGACCGGTTGGTCTGATAATTTGCTCTATGTATCGCCCATTAGTTCGTTCTAGTTCCCATTTACCTGGGGTGGCGGATACAAAAATTGTTTGTGGACGCATTTTATCCCATTCATCGAATTTAAGTGGGCGATTATCTCGACAAGCTGGTAACCGAAAGCCAAACTCAGCTAGATTATTTTTTCTTGCCGCATCTCCTTTGTACATAGCGCCTATTTGGGGTACGCCTACGTGACTTTCATCAACTATCAATAGGGCGTTAGGTGGTAGATATTCAAATAATGTTGGTGGTGGGTGTCCAGGAGGCCTGTTAGTAAAATATCTCGAATAGTTTTCTATCCCTGGACAAATGCCTGTTGTGTCCATCATTTCAATATCAAATTTTGTTCTTTCGCTAATACGCTGAGCTTCTATTAACTGATTGTTTTGTTCAAATTCAGTAATTCTAAGGTCCAGATCTTGTTTAATTTGGATCAATGATTGTTGCATAGTCGGTTTGGGAATAACGTAGTGGCTATTGGAATATAACTTTACGGAGGAAAGAGTAGCAGTTTTTTTGCCGGTTAGAGGGTCAAATTCTTGTATTTCGTCTATTTCGTCTCCAAACAAGCATATTTTCCATGCTTTGTCCTCTAAATGGGATGGAAAAATATCTATGGTATCGCCGGATACTCTGAAACATCCGCGTGAAAAATCTATGTTATTTCTAGAATATTGTTGTGAAGAAAGTTGTAAACACAGTTTGTCCATATTGATTTGTTCACCAACATTAAGGTTCATAGTCATTGCACCATACAATTCAACATCCCCGATACCGTATATACATGACACACTAGCGATGATGATGACATCTGGTCTTTCCAACAGTGATCGTGTGGCGCTATGTCGCATGCGATCAATTGCCTCGTTAATAGATGATTCTTTTTCGATATAGGTATCAGTTTTTGCTATATAGGCTTCTGGTTGGTAGTAATCGTAATAGGAAACAAAATATTCTACCGCGTTATTGGGGAAAAATATTTGCATTTCTTGATATAGTTGCGAAGCAAGTGTCTTATTGGGAGCCATGATAAGAGTAGGACGTTGTGTTTGTTGAATTACATTTGCCATAGTAAATGTCTTGCCAGATCCGGTTACTCCAAGCAATACGGTATCTTTATTGCCGGTATCTAGGCTATGTTTGATAGCTGTTATAGCTTGTGGTTGGTCACCTGATGGTTGAAAACTAGATTCAAGAATAATCCTAGACATATTGTAATTTCAATTTGTTTTACTATCTTATTGATTGTCGCTTATATACTAGCTTTATGCTGTGCTGGATAGCATAAATTACTAATGTAACGCATAAACATCATATTTTAATATGTTAAAAATATTTACTTGATATATACCAGAAAACTTGAAGCATTACTAAACAAAGTGTATCTTTTGGTTATAAAACTTATGGTATGAACGTGATTATTATTACTGGTGGGGCTGGTTTTATAGGCTCTAATTTCATTGCTAGTTATATGAGTAAATATAAAGGTAAAATAGTAGTATGTGATATATTTCACAGTGACGATAAGTGGCAGAATGTAAAAAATCATCTAGTATATGATTTTGTTACTCCTACTGAGTTGCCTGTGTATCTCAAAAATAATGCGCAAGAAATAGAAATAGTTATTCATTTAGGTGCTATTTCTACTACAACAGAAACCAATATTGAAAGCATCGTGGATAATAATTTTAAATTTTCTACAATGATTTTTGATTGGTGTACACAAAATCATAAAAGGTTAATATATGCTTCTAGTGCTGCGACTTATGGTGATGGAGCGCAAGGGTTTATTGATGGTGATGATCCCAATTTGTTGCAAGGTTACAAACCCTTAAATGCTTATGCTTGGTCAAAGCATGCATTTGATAGAAAGGTTGCTTATCTGAAATATAATGATTATAACCTGCCTTCCCAGATTGTAGGGCTAAAGTTTTTTAATGTTTATGGTCCAAATGAATACCATAAGGGTAATCAAATGAGTGTTGCATGGCGCGCATATCAGCAGATAAAACAAAATTTACCAGTAACATTATTTAAATCTATGCATCAAGATTATAAAGATGGAGAGCAATTAAGGGATTTTATTTACGTTAATGATTGTTGTCATGTTATGGAATGGTTCATTGCTAATAAGAGCATCAGTGGATTATTTAACGTGGGCACAGGACAAAGTCGGACCTTTAATGATCTGGCAAAATCGGTTTGTACCGCGGTAGGTATGGCGGAAAATATACAATATATTGATTTGCCACCTGCATTACATACTAAATATCAATACTATACCGAGGCTGATTTAGCTAATTTACGTGCCGCGGGTTATGATAAAGAATTTATTTCGTTGGAAGATGGTGTAAAGGATTATGTGCAGTTATATCTCAATAAAGATGATTCCTATAGGTAATGGCCATGTTAGTTTATCCTCAAATTGATCCTGTTGCTTTTTCTATCGGTTCTATTGATATTAGATGGTACGGCATTGCGTATGCGTCAGGTATATTGTTGGGGTGGTTTTGCCTCATCAAATTAATTCAGCGTAATTATTTTAATTTTGATCAAAAAATAATCGGAGATTTCATTCCTTGGGCAACCATGGGAATAGTTGTAGGTGGAAGATTGGGTCATGTTGTGCTGTATAATTTAGATTATTATTGGCATTACCCCTGGGAGATAATAATGATTTGGAGGCCTGGTATGGCTTTTCATGGTGGTGTTGTTGGTATTGGTGTTGCAACTTTGTTATTTTGTCATAGATACAAGGTGCATTTCTTGCAATTAGCAGATGCTATATCTGTAGTGGCACCGTTGGGTATATTCTTTGGCCGTATCGCAAATTTTATTAATGCCGAGCTTTGGGGGCGAGTAAGTTATTCTTGGTTGGCGATGGTATTCCCTAATGCTGGCAATATTCCACGCCATCCCAGTCAGTTATACGAGGCATTTTTAGAGGGAATAGTGATTTTTGTAGTGCAACTATACCTAGTTATCCAGAGGAAAAAGCTATTTTGTTCAGGTTTTCTGACGGGGACATTTTTAACTCTTTATGCATTGGCCAGAATAATAGTTGAATATTTCAGGTATCCTGAAGATGGTTATTTGTGGCATTTAACAGTTGGACAGATGTATTCTGTACCAATGGCATTGATTGGCCTTTGGTTATTACGTCGCGCAGTACGAACTTAACAGTTTGATGTTTTCTTTATTTTTTTAGCCAAAATTTTATCTGGTTTTACTAATTATTACTAATTTTGGATAATGAAGTGTATAATCAACAAAAGATAAAGTTGCACTATATATCATGCCTGATTGTAATTTAGCGCTTAATAAATTAAAGGAATCTATCAATCATAAGGGTGGCTCCATACCTTTAGATGAATTTGTTGGTTTTTGTTTAGGTGATAGCCAGTATGGTTATTATCGTAGTAATTATGCGATAGGTAAGGCTAATGATTTCATTACGGCACCAGAGATAAGTCAAATATTTGGAGAGATGATAGGTGTCTGGTTGCTAAATCAATGGCATATCGCCGGGGAGCCAGTGAATATTGCGATATTAGAGCTGGGACCGGGACGCGGATTATTAATGCGCGATATTTTACGTACTTTTGCTATACGCACAAAGCTTATTCATAATATTAAAGTTCACTTACTGGAAATTAATGATTTTTTTAGGGTCGAGCAAGTTGCTAATATAGATCATCACAGTATTGATCACCATAGCACTATAGAGCAAGCATTAGAGCAAATAGAAGATTCTTTTTTATTTGTGGTAGCGAATGAGTTTTTTGATGCGCTACCTGCGAAGCAATATGTATATAAAAACAATAGATGGCATGAAAAGCATGTTGCTTTTGATAAAGTGACAGGAACGCTTTGTTATTTGGATAAGGCCATGCACGATTGTAATTTTAATTATGGTGACAATTTGGTGTCTGGCTCTATTACAGAAGAGTCAAAAGAGAGCCGAGAGATTTTTAATAAAATATTGCACTGTTTAAATAATAATGGTGGTTCGGGATTGGTAATAGATTATGGCTATAATAAATTGCCTTATAAAAGTACATTAGAGGCCATTTGTAAGCATAAGTTTGCTAATCCTTTAACTAATTTGGGTCATACAGACTTATCCTTTCATGTGAATTTTGAGAGTCTGTATAATATGGTAATAGAGGCTGGTTTGAATGGTATATTATCTAGGCAAGCTGATTTTTTGCGTCAGCAAGGTATTGAACTAAGACAACAACAGCTGGTAAAAGATAAAGATCCTCAAACCCAGCAAAATATTTTTATGTCAACTCAAAGACTGATAGACAGTACAGCAATGGGGTCTTTATTTAAGGTATTACAGTTTTATAATATTTAGTATTTTACTGTAACGTGCTATAAATATACCAGTGATAAAACTAGTTGGAGAGTTAAATTCAAACAAAATTTGCGCAAAAGTTTTTTATTAAAAAGACAAAATCAACAAGGACAATGTAGAGCTGCTGCAAACGATAGAATAGTACAGCAAGTCACGGAAGTATTGAGCTATATTAAAGCTGATAGTGGTTTTGTCAAGAATGAAATAGGCATGTATTATCCACTTAGAGGAGAGCCAGATATAACTAATATTGTCTCTGATTCACAGTATCAATATTCTTTACCCAAGTTAAATAAAAATGATATGTATTTTGTGCGTTATACAACGGGCTCATTATTAAGAAACAGCGCATTTGCAAAAATAAAAGAGCCTGTCAATAATGATAAACAAAATCCTGTGATACTTTTAGTGCCAGCAATAGCTCTTAGTAAAAGGGGAGAGCGTTTAGGTTTTGGTGCCGGACATTATGACAGATATATATGCAAATATGATAAAACTAAGAGGATTGTCACAATAGGCTTATGTTTTAATGATTATTTGGTTGATTGTTTACCGCAAGATAACTTTGATTTGACATTAGATTATGTTGTGACCGACAAAATGACCTATCAGATATAGAATTTAATGATGCTCTTTAAAAAGGATAGACTTGCCGTGCTATAAAGGTAAGTATGGTCGTTTAATATAGTTATAGAATGCAGTTTTATGACTAGTATAAGTTGAATAAACTACATAGTTGCCATTAACAATCTATTTTTGGATGACACAGAGTACCTGGTCTGTAGAACAGTGTTATCAATTCTAAAATGGAACGGTTACGGTTAATGCAGAAGGTAGTATTACTGTGATAAAAATTATTTAATTTTTGTAAATGAATTCTTCCATATAGAAAGGTAAGGTTCCTTAAAGGGCATATCATATGTAAATCCTTCAAGTTCATTATATCTCCTTGCATATGCTGCAATGTCAAATACTGTGCAGCTGATCACTATCAAAAAAGTATTTGTGGTATGAATGTTGTTATTTTGTGCTAAAGTTTTGTAATAAAGAATAAAAAATTCGGCAGTATTTTCTACACAGTATTGTTTTAAGAAAGTTTACTACAAAGCACGGACTAATTTTCCTCTCAAATGCGTCCAGTATGTACAAAGCTAATACTGCTGCTATACTCTCATTCCCTAGCATATGCTTATGATATAATCCAATTTTACTTATTTGTTCATTTTGGAATCTTGAATCATAAACTGAATGTAAAACACATATTAATATCTGTGTCGGGGAAATGACGTTTCTATTGCCAAGTTGAGCTTTTTTATTATTTTCCTGATATTAGTTTCAATTACTTGCTTAGATTGTGATAGATTGTTTTCTTTGTTACAACTGTTTTGTTGAAGAAAATTATTTATCAAATTAAACACGATTTACTCCTATAAAATGATTGGTATAAGTAGAACAGCTGTTGCGCGATACTTCCGCTATTGGGCCAAAATATTTAACTGATTGCTATAAATTTTTTCAATTCTAGTTGCGCTGGAATGGATGCAAAGATAGATAGTTATAGAGATCTCTTATTTAAATGATCAGTTGGTTTATATAAGATAAACAGTTGATCAAAACATTGCTGTTTATCTAAATGATTATTAGGAATATTTGACGTTGTGCTAAATTTTAGCCTGTAATTTTGATCTTGATGATAGTGGTGCACAAGCCCTGAAAATCAGTGTTTTACCGTTTTGATCAATGTTCCTATATAGAGTGCGGCTTAAACTAACAATTTTTTGTTACATTATTTCCTAATAGTTATATGGCGTTATTTATACGTAATTATTTACCTTCACCTGCACTGCTTTGGTTTGGTGTGCCATCTGGTGTTATTTTTTCTGCAGCATCGGCATTTTGTATAGAATCAGGACGAGGTGTTTCTGGTCGGTATAAATCATAGGGGATATCTGTTGTCGGTGAGTGTTGTGCTTGTTCTGGACGATAGCATGCTCCTTCTATTTGTGCTTGTCTTGCTACTTCTCCGACAAGGTGAGACAGTGCATCAAAAGTCGAAGCAAACGTATGACTTGGATTGCGATGTTGGCGATAAAATGTCTGTCGATCTATTCTTCTTTGGGGTTTTGTGGCTGCGCTATCAGATTCTTCTACTGTTGTTGGTTTGGTTGCTAGACAGCTAGCAATAACAGCAAGGGCTATAATAATATTGTTAATCATATGTTTTTCCTGTGTGTAGTTTTTATCGCAAGCCAACAGCATACATCATTGTTGTTATGTCGTCTAGTGGATTTATTGTTCCTAACTTGGTGATTTGTGTGTGGTCGGTTTGTGTTACATGAAGGGGACGAATAGTGTGTTAAATTAAAGTAAAGTGACTTAGATTTTACTGGTCATAAGTTGATGGTTTTGTGTTTTTTGCACAAAATAAGCATAGAGTAACCCAGTTATCCTTGGTTGTGCTACATGAATTTTTTATGCTTTTCTACAGTGTGCTGCAAATGTACAGCATCGGTGTTTGATCACAGCAATGTTATGTAACGATTTTACGCGGTTTTTTTAAGTTTTTCCTGTGTAGTTTTGATGTATTCGCCCGTTACGGCCATAAATTGGTCAAGGCAGTTATCAAAATAGTGATCTGCACCAGATATTTCTTTTTCTGTTATCGATATGTTGCGCTGTGCTGAAAGCGTGCAGGCTAAGTTATTAACACTTGATGGTGGGGTAACCACATCATTAGCTCCATATACGAATAGTCCAGAAACCGGACAAGGCGCTAAAAAAGAAAAATCTAAATTATTAGCCGGAGGGCTAGCAGAAATAAAACCATCAATCTCTGGTCTTCTCATCAGTAGTTGCATAGCAATCCAGGATCCAAAAGAAAAACCAGAAACCCAACAGGCTGGGGCATTAGGGTTGTGAAATTGTAACCAATCTAACACAGCTGCTGCGTCGCTAAGTTCATTCTCTCCACCTTCAAACTTTCCTTCTGATTTGCCTATTCCTCTAAAGTTAAAACGTAGAGTATTATAACCTTTGCTAACAAATGTATGATAAAGGGCGTATACTGGTTTAGAATTCATATTGCCGTCTTGTGCGGGGTGATGGTGCAACACCAACGCAATAGGTGCATTAGATTTTACGTGATTGTATTTTGCTTCTAATCTTCCATCTGGACCGCTAATAAGTACTTCTGGCATAAAAACCCCATTATATGTCTGATTGCATTTAAAGCAAGATTATTAAAAAAGGTCAAGCATTTATTTACCAGGTTTGATGAAAACTTGTCTAATATTGTCAAAAGATTATAGAATTATTTATTTTATTTGTTGGGTAACGATGATTCGGGTGTGTAAGATAAGCAATGTTTGTTGATTTGTGAGTGGGGAAAGTAAGGAAGTTTTAGTTGCTAGTACTATTGTGGTATTGATTAATTTTATTGCTAAGGAATATGGGTTATCATTCAGTCATCTATGATGAATTCTATAAATATGCGTATTTATTATATTTATTGAGCATTTATTGCTTTAGTACATTTACTAATAATAGCACAATGTCTCCAACTGTTGTTTAACCTTACAGGAGTAGATGGCAATATTATTGTGCATAATTAATGTAACAAGTCTGCAGAACTATCTGTCACAATAAAAGATAAGGGTAAATTAAGTACCTAGGTAATCTTTCATAATCACTAGAAAGATATGATGATATTTATCAGCAACTACACTATATGTTAGTAAGTGCTGACCACTAAATATGATAGGGTATATATGATTTTTGTCATAATCTAGTATTTATAGGATCAAGTTGTACTGGATATTGATTTTTTAAAACACTCTCTAAGTGGCAAAATATTGTTGAATATTGTAAAAAACCCTATTGACATTGCCTATAATCGTATCTATCGTGGCACTAAATATTAACAAAATGTTAATTAAACTTTAATATAGGCTTAAAATTATGCACAAAATTACAAGGAGGGACATACTGGAGTGTCTCAACTTAAGGCGTTGCGTACCACATGCATTCCTTATAGTCATTTATTTATTTTCTACTGCTGTATTGCATAGTGCTGGTTCATCTGCTACTGCTACTGCTCCTGGCGACCAGGGTGATGATCCATCTAGAACGGCAGGAAGTCGTAGTACTACTTCCAGGGGACATCATGTTGTGCACGAGGGAACTACATTCTCTACTCCCGGATCGCACAGAACGCCGGGTGATGATAGTGTGATTGGCGTTCATGGTTCGACTAGTCCGTTTCGAGGTGCTGTAAGGAGAAGAGCAACAGGTTCTGGTAGTAGAGACCATTCTATTGTTGGTTCACCGCAAAGAGTTTTAGTTATGGACGGTCCAGGTGGTGACGATGATGATGTTCATTTATCTGTTTCGCAAGTAGGTGGTGAAGATGATGACGATGATGATGAAGCTCAGTATACTGCTGAACAGGAAGCTGGTGCCAAAACATACATACAAGGATTAGTTGGTGAGCGCAGCTTTGCCGATGTAGTGATAGAGTGGAGTCCTAACGTTACTGAAGAAATGTTGTCCAATGCTG
Organism: Alphaproteobacteria bacterium; assembly: GCA_965204765.1. Classification (GTDB taxonomy): domain Bacteria; phylum Pseudomonadota; class Alphaproteobacteria; order Caedimonadales; family UBA9215; genus CBDBFG01. Next base: position 319,442 of record CBDBFG010000004.1, read on the forward strand.
GCATTGTGATGTTCTCTTATGGTGAAGAGGATGATGATGGTGTGTTTCAGATCGATCCCGAGGCAGATCCTACTATTTGTGCGGCTGTATGGCGAATATATATCAATGCTAGTCCCGTGCTAATGGAACGATTTAATGATGAAGGAAATGCTGATTGTGCGGAAAAGGTTTTTGATAAATTGGCTGTATTACTAGATGGTAGTTTGACTACTCAGATGGCTGGTCAAGCTGGTCAGTATTTATCTATTTTACGTACGGATGTATTAGGTGAAATGGTTAACATTGTGGAAAATATTGCTGTGCTGAATAGGTTTGTGCAAGAAAAATTTAGTCAAGAACAACGCGGTCCTGTGCAAGCTGGTGCTGCTGCTGGTCAATTACCACCAGTTTTTCCTCAAGATTCCTCCGGTCATCATCCATTGCCAAATAACTTACCGCAAGATATTGCAGGGCAACAGAGGCCATATTGGCTTGTGCAAGAACTTGCTGCTATGCCTGCTAATCAGGTAGATCAACCTTGGGTTGTCCATGATCTTGCTGGTCAGCCAGCACGACAAATTAGGATTGTTAGGTATGATCCTGTGGCGCAACGAGCACTTATTGATGATGCTGCTGCTCATCGTGCGCGACAAAATAGAAGATGGTATCAAAGATTGTACCATTATTTGATTGAGCCGCTTAGCGATCCTGCAGTATGGGGTACAGTCGCAGCGGGAGGTATTGTGTTTATGTTAAAGTGTACCGCGAAAAAGTAATCGATTGGGTTGATTGTAATAAAGGAGTTAATTATGTATAGATTGTTATTAAATTTTATGATGTTTGGAGCTGGCCTTATATGCTTGTCCAGTGCTATGTGTGGTGGAGAAGGCGGAGGAGGAGCAGGTAGTTCTGACTCTTTTAGAACTCCTAAGCAAACTCGTGTGGCGGCTAGTGTGTTTTCCCCTGATGATATGCTAAGACTGCGTTCTGCATCCCAAAAGCATAAACAAACTCGACGTGAGCAGGAAGTGGAAGTGGCGCAAAAAGCTACCAAAAAAGTTTCTGCAGTAGCAAAGAGGAAGGTAGTGGCAGCAGAAGAAAGAGAAAAAGCAGCAGAAGCGCAAAGAGTTCGTGAAGAAACTGCTCGTAAGGAAGCAGAAGAAAGAGAAAAAGCAGCAGAAGCGCAAAGAGTTCGTGAAGAAGCTGCTCGTAAGGAAGCAGAAGAAAGAGAAAAAGCAGCAGAAGCGCAAAGAGTTCGTGAAGAAACTGCTCGTAAGGAAGCAGAAGAAAAAGCAGCAAAAGAAGAAGAAGATCGTTTAGTAGCAGAGGCAGAGGTTGCTCGTGTAACTGCAAGATCACAACAAAAAATAGCAGGTTATCGCGCCGTGATAGATGATATGGCGGATGGAAAAGGTATTCGTGTAGAGGGTATAGACGATAGTGGTTTGGCAGACGGTATGTCACAGCTTCATGTGGAGGATAGCTTTCTTGCTGGTGGAGATGATGATGACGATGATGGTGGTGAGCCTGTTGATGTAACTGGCTGTGCTGCTCCAGGAGGAACCGATGAGACTGTCGTAGGAGGGCTTTTCAGAGAATTAGAGGGTGATGATGCTGGTGGTAATGACGGTGACGCGTCAGCTGCAGCAGCTGTTGATTTATCTATGCTGGAGCAATCTACACTAAGTCAATCTATGGTTAGTGAAGGTGGTTCAACTACTGGTCGTAAAAAGTCAGGCTTTACTGGTACTAGAAGAGTAAAGAAGAAAAAAGGACAGTAAAAATATTCGCTTTGCAAAGTATGCCAGGTTATAAACAATGACTTGGTATACTTGTAATGAAAGCAAAGAATTGATTTTTCAAAGTATGTCTAGTGATTGAAAATAATTTGGTGTACTATGACCTTGATTTGTATAGCGTGTTGATGTTTCGTATGTATAAAGTTTTATTTCCTTTGTTGTGTTTCGTTTGTCTATCCTCTATTGATGCTGCTGGTATCCACAGTAGTTCTACGAATATCAATAATAATAAAGTACGGGTTGGCTTGGAGATTGGCCTAGGTTGTACAACATTTGATGCCAAGCTCAACGGAGATTATAGTTCATGGGGCAAGGCGCTGAATGAAAGAAAATTTCATGTTCATCGTACATTTCATATTAACTCGGCTTTGGAAGTTGGCCGTCGTTTGGGCCATAAAGGTTATGTAGGTCTAGTTTTTGGTGTAAATTATCTTTTTAACAAGCAAAATGATACCAAAGGTTCCTTTGATTATCGTGGAGTATTGTGTGATAATTTGACTTTTAAGAATTCCCTAGATGCTGCTGCTAAATTTGGGTATTTTGTACGCAAAGATGTTATGCTTTATGGTAAGACTGGTTTATCATTTGCACGTTGGCGACATATTACAGGCATCTTTGGTAATAATGCTTTTTATGATGTTTTTGCGGTTGATAAAAGTGTTCCAGGATTGATTTTAGGCCTTGGAGTAGAAAATAGATTGAATAATAGTTGGACTGTAGGTATAGATTGCACATTGAATGTGTATAGTAGCATCAGAGTGACCAAGAATAATGCTTCTTTTAAGCGAGTTATTCCTTTATTAAAAGATAATGGCGATATTGAAGCTTTTACGATACCTCGTAAAGGTAGTATCCATAAATCTGTCAAGCCCACTGCTGGTGCAGTTTCATTAAAACTAACCCACTGGTTCTAAACCACTACATTATTTTATTCCATGATTATAACTCTGTATCCTTGAATTATGTGTGAGTTGCAAAGATGTCGCCAAGAATGGCAATTGTGTGTAAAAATAATCATTTAAGTCATCTCTCAGGTAAATACTAGGTTATTTTCTACGTTTGTCATTTAAGAATTGAGAGATGAGTTATATTTTGCAAATAACAAACTTGATATATTTGACAGATATCACAGGTAAAAGAGTTTTGTGTTATAATTTTTTTTATTTGATTGTAGATGATAGATTAATTTTCCTATTGATAGAATGATTCGATTTATTTTTGCGGTGATAATAGGTTTTGAGTAGTGTTTTTGTATGGTGATGTGGATATTTTTGTGATATTGCGGTGAAAGTATATAATATCCCAGGAATATGTACATCCGTGGTTATCAAGCATTGTTTATTAAGGCATTTAGATCCAGTGAGAAATCAAACCAATCTTATGTATTGATTATGTGATTATAATGCGGTACGATCTTGCCTGGTTTGCAAATAAGTAAATAAGGGAGGAATTATGCAAAACTTAATTTTATTAACATTTATAGCTTTTTTGTCTAATGCTTGTGCTTCATTAAACGATGATGATTGTTGTGGTTCTTTGGCAAATCATAGTCCTGTAGGATCATCATCGTATGATTCTTCTTCGGAAGACGAAGAATCTTCCAGTGCTGGTGCTGTTAGTGCGGACCAAGTAACAATGTGTGCAGGAGCTGATTGTTCAGGTTGCTCTCAATGTAAAGAGGGGGACACGGAAGGTTCGGCAATGAAAGGTGCAGGATGTAGTTTTGAATGTTGTCCTCAATGTGGCAAGGGTGACCCCGCAGTGAAATGTGTAGGATGCAGTTGTGAATGTTGTGCTAAGTGCTATGGTGGAGGTGACCGTACAAAAGGTTCAGCAAAGTGTGCGGGAGATGATTGTTCAGGTTGTGAGGCATGTCCGCGACAAGGTTCTGATGCATAGTGTTGGAAAAATTTATAAATTATAATTGTTAAGGCTATAGAGTCTTCAATTAATGCAAGGTGGTATTGAATGTGCCACCTTATTTTTTTAGGGTAATTGCCCCAGTTATTGCAATTGCTGCGTGGGTAATTGTAGTGATAACTACATTAAGCGTATTGTACAAGCGCTAATTGCTAATATATCTATCTGTCATTATTATAAAAGATTACAGACTTTACTAATCAATGTAATATGTTGTGTTTGTGGCGAAATGCAATGCGTCCAGGCTATTGGTGGTGCCAACAGGCAAAATGTAGTTCTATGAACATGTGGTGATTATTAGTAGTGCAATAATGTAGGAGTAATATACAGCGTGATATAAATTTGTATTTGCTTTCTATCTCCAGATTAATAGGTATTGCGTTATTGATCTTGTGATACCAGATTTTAACCACAAATTATTAGTAAACTATTTATATTAAGGAGATGGTAATAATACTAAAGTTGTTTTCATTTAATAGTACGATATAATCTTGCATTACTGGTGACATACCTCTAGCACACCGGCCGTATTACCAAGGTTACGGGTAATCAGAAAGTTCTCTTGGTAGCACACAGAAATGATACCAAAGAGAACGTATTATATTGATTAAGCTATGATCCCAGATTATCGGCAACAAACTGCCAATTTACTAAATGTGTTAAGAAGGTAGCAATATAGTCCGGACGTTTATTTTGGTAATCAAGGTAATAAGCATGTTCCCACACATCACAAGTCATAAGAGCAGTTTGACCATGAACCAAAGGAGTATCAGCATTTGCTGTTTTCGTAACTTTTAATTTACCTTGGTCGAGTACTAACCATGCCCAACCGCTACCGAATTGAGTTGCACCGGCCTGTTTAAATTCATCACAAAAGTTATCGAATGATCCAAATGATTCATTTATTTTATCTTGTATCGTTTGGTTGGGCTGACCACCACCGCCTGGTGTCATTGAATGCCAATAAAATGTGTGATTCCATACTTGGGCTGCATTATTAAAAATCCCTGCATTTTTCTCATGAAAGGATTTTTTAATTATTTCTTCCAGAGATGTTATTTGTTCATAATCCGTCCCAGTGATTAGTTTATTAAGATTATTAATATAAGTTGCATGATGCTTGCCATGATGAAAGCTTAAAGTGTCGGCTGAAATATATGGTTCTAACTCTGTGTGCTTATATGGTAAATCAGGTAATGTAAAAATCATTCTCACTCTCCTTTTGTTATTTCATTTAGTAGTAATGCTAAATGACTATTATTATAAGTATCATTAATAGTTATATCTGGTTTTAAATATTTTTTAAACCAAGTTTGTTGCCGTTTGATATATTGTCTTGTGGCAATGAATGCTTGTTCGAATGCTTCGGATAGTGATATTTTCTCGTCGAGATACAATTGGATTTCTTTTACACCTATTGCGTTCATTATATTGTTGGTCGGTTTGGGGTGATGTGATAATAGCGATTTAACTTCCTCAATTGCTCCATTAGCAAACATATTCTGTAGTCTTTGTCGGGATACTGCCTGTATTTTCCTTCGCTCAGGGTTTAGATATATAACAAAAAATTTTCTTTTTGGGATTGTTGTATTGGGTATGTTATTCCAATAGTTTAAACTTTTGCCCGTACTCATTATTACTTCTAGTGCTCTGGTAATGCGATAGGTATCGTTAGGATTAACTTGTTTGGCTATACATGGGTCTTTTGCCATTAATAAATTAAATCCTTCATTTAGATCATGCTGTATTAATTCACTAACATAATTTTTCGTTTTTTGATCGATTGTTGGTACAAAGGATATTCCGTTTATTAATGCGTTAATATATAGCCCAGTGCCACCTATAATAATAGGATAGTGACCAGTTTGTTGCACAAGATTGATACTGGAATTTGCTTGTTCTAACCATTTAGCTGCTGAATAATTCTCTTGCCATGAAATATTACCGTACAGATGATGCGGTACTTTCGCCGAATCTTGCTTGTTTGGTCTAGCGGTTAAAATTGCTAACTCATTATATATTTGCATACTGTCAGCATTTACAATTTGCCCCTCGAGGCTAAGGGCGATATCCATGGCACAGTTTGATTTGTTGCACGCTGTGGGTCCGGCAATAATAATATTAGTTGTATCTGTATTCATATAGCATTTTTTTATTTTATTATTATTTTATCGATATGTTTGCTACGTTTCATTCATTATCATGCCAATTTTATGCATGGTAAAAACACTATACACAAAAATTTTTTATTGCATAAATAGATTTATAGGGATAGTTTATTTTCGTTGCCCGCGTGGTGGAATCGGTAGACACAACAGACTTAAAATCTGTCGCTCGATCAGGGCGTGCCAGTTCAAGTCTGGCCGCGGGCACCACTTGTCTAAAAATATTTCCAATTTAACATAAATTTAACTTAATACCTTCATCATTACGTTATGTAGCGTATTTTAGAGTATTAAGGTGTTATTTTTATTTATTTTTTTTACTGTTTTACAAAGCGCGATATCTGATGTTCATGCCCAGGTTGCTGTGCGTGGTTTATCTGGTCATAGGGTAACAAAAACTAAACCTCTTGCGTTGCATCCTAAGTCAGTAATGAGACACAGTAAAGTTAGTATTACCCGCACTAAGCATCCGGTAAATGTTAAGCCTGCTGCTTTACCTACCAAGCCGGTAATTAGTCATGGTAAAGTTAATATTACCCGTAATAAAGATTCAATGAATGTTAAGATGAGTTCAGCCAAAGGAATCATAAATTGGCAGTCATTTAATATAGCACAAAATAAACATGTCATTTTTCAACAGCCACCTAATTCAGTAGTGCTTAATAGGGTGGTTGGTAGCACTCCTTCCAGTATAGCGGGGCGATTACAATCTGATGGCCGGGTAATTTTAGTTAATCCTAATGGTATAGCGATTACTAAAACAGGAGTGATCAGAGCGAAATCTTTTATTGCATCTACTCTAAATATTAAGAATGATGATTTTCTTAACAATACCTATGCTTTTCAGGATGAATTTGGACAATACAGATATATTACTAATGAGGGGAAAGTACATGCTTATGGCGGTTTTGTAGCTCTATTAGGTGGAGCCGTACACAATAAAGGTACTATAGTTTCATCTATTGATAGAGTAGCGATTGGATCAGGAAAAAGAGTAGCGCTTGACATTTCAGGTGATAATTTTTTACAAGTTTTATTACCAATTGATAGTAGCGGAACTGTGGTAGATTCTGAAGGGAACAAACTTAACAATATTGTAAATAACAAAGGGATAATTGCCGGCCAATCGGTTCATATTTCAGCGGAACATGCCAAAAATGCTTTGTATAATGTCGTTAATCTTTCAGGTCATGTAAGGTTTAATAATGTAAAGCACGAGAATGGTAAACTTATCTTATCATCTAATGGAAATGTATCGATAGCTTCAGATGCCATAATTTCTTCTACTAATAATAATGGCACACTAGCTATAAATGCAGACAAAGTAGAGATTGCCGGAGCAATAAATCTACAAGGTAGAGATAGTGCTGTATATATTAGATCAAAGCTTTTTGATTTATTTGGTTCCGTTAGGGTAAATGATATTAGCAACAGCGGTGCTGGTAGAGTTGATGTTAGATCAGACAATATCAATGTGTATCCTGATTCATTAATAGAAGCAAAATCTCTTTTTCACAAAGGTGGAAGAGTAGTGTTGTTTGGGACAGGGTTGTTAGATTTTCAAGGTACTATTGATGTTAGAAGTGCTAAGGGCGAAGGGTTTATAGATCTTTCAGCAAAAAATGTTTCTGATTTACCACTTAATTGGATTAAAAATTTAAATCTACAACATGGGGTAAAATTACTTATTGATCCTAAAAAAATACTCATAGTTGGTAACAAATGGCGTCGTAATAGAGCAAGATTGGCAAATTTGGTAGGTTCTCGTCATGCCCATGATAATTTAGAAGTCAGACATGATCATAATGATAATGTTAGTCATATGCTTAAAATTCATAAAAGTAGTATAATAGAAGCTTTAAATGCTGGGGCAGATGTTACATTACAAGCAAATGATTTAATTCATGGTTTGGTCAATATACATGTAAAGAATAGGAGTGCTGGCCATTTAACTTTGCAATCTGGGGGGCATATAAAATGGCGAAAAAATAGGCATATCCATACTATGGGTGATGTGACTTTAATAGCTAATGCTAATAATGCGGATGGTGTTATTTCTTCTGAACGTAATCCTGGAAATGCATTTATTAATTTTGAACAATCAAACATATTTGCTAAAAATTTAAGAGTCGAATTAAAAAGAGGAATAGGCCGAGGGGCGCGTCATTCTTATGCTGCTAATATTGTTTTTAAGGATATAAGAGCACATGATGTGTATATTAAACATCATGGCGCAAGAGCGCAAAATGGTACTGTTGGTTGGTTGATATTACATGGTCTAGTCGATACCAGATGGGGTAATAATGGTAGACAGTATTATGAAGGAAAATTATCAATACGTCGTCAGAACGTAGATTTTATAGTAGGTAATAATGGTAGTTTTGAATTAAACGGTAGTATTAGAGGCTCTATACACGGAACTCATTTTTTAGTTAGAAAATTAAATAATGAAAGGTTATTGCAAGGTAATTTCATTAATAGAGATGCTCAAATAATCAATTTACATATAGCAGATCAACAAATTGTATATGGCAGTGCTGTGCCAGTTTTATATAATAATCCCGCTGTAATTGATCAATTAAGAATAAATTATGATGTTGGTCACATTAATGATGTTGGAGAATATAATTATACATTAGATCAGCACAATCTTGATATCAACAGAGGATATTTTGTTGATCTAAGACAAAATAGAGGAACATTAAGAATTACTCCAAAAGCATTGACGGTTAGTGGCTTATTGGTTTCAGGTAAATCGTATGATGGTCTTGATGTAGCGACGGTTACTAATTGGGGTAGTTTAACGACTGGAGTTGGTTCTGAGACTATTACTTTAGGAGCTGGAACAGCTAGGTTTACAGATGTTAATGCCGGTGAACGTTCTGTGACTATAGTTCCTTCTTATAGCTATGGAGGTGGAGCGGTTGCAGAGAACTATGCGATAACATTACCATCGGTGCAAGCGATTATTACTCCAAAAGCATTGACGGTTAGTGGCTTATTGGTTTCAGGTAAATCGTATGATGGTCTTGATGTAGCGACGGTTACTAATTGGGGTAGTTTAACGACTGGAGTTGGTTCTGAGACTATTACTTTAGGAGCTGGAACAGCTAGGTTTACAGATGTTAATGCCGGTGAACGTTCTGTGACTATAGTTCCTTCTTATAGCTATGGAGGTGGAGCGGTTGCAGAGAACTATGCGATAACATTACCATCGGTGCAAGCGATTATTACTCCAAAAGCATTGACGGTTAGTGGCTTATTGGTTTCAGGTAAATCGTATGATGGTCTTGATGTAGCGACGGTTACTAATTGGGGTAGTTTAACGACTGGAGTTGGTTCTGAGACTATTACTTTAGGAGCTGGAACAGCTAGGTTTACAGATGTTAATGCCGGTGAACGTTCTGTGACTATAGTTCCTTCTTATAGCTATGGAGGTGGAGCGGTTGCAGAGAACTATGCGATAACATTACCATCGGTGCAAGCGATTATTACTCCAAAAGCATTGACGGTTAGTGGCTTATTGGTTTCAGGTAAATCGTATGATGGTCTTGATGTAGCGACGGTTACTAATTGGGGTAGTTTAACGACTGGAGTTGGTTCTGAGACTATTACTTTAGGAGCTGGAACAGCTAGGTTTACAGATGTTAATGCCGGTGAACGTTCTGTGACTATAGTTCCTTCTTATAGCTATGGAGGTGGAGCGGTTGCAGAGAACTATGCGATAACATTACCATCGGTGCAAGCGATTATTACTCCAAAAGCATTGACGGTTAGTGGCCTTCGTGCAGAAAAGAGTTATGACGGAGATAGTTCGATCCTGTTATCAGGCAGTTTAGAAGGAGTAGTTGGCACTAACGATGTTTATACAGGAATACACGAAAATATTGTTAATTTAGGTGGATCTCCTGAAACACTTGCAAATAATATTGATATTACGCATACCACTAATGATGTAGACTCTGTTTATAGTAATGATGTTGTTACTACTGATACATCGGATAGTAATTTACATAATACAAGTCATTTACTTGATAATTCCTTGGAAAAAATTATTGATTCAGAAATTTACGCTAGATCAGGATTAGATAAAATTCTGCATTCTAAGGAAAATGATTATGGTATTAATGAAGAAAGTGAGACAACAGATAAAATACAATTAGATGATAAGAGTTAAAATAAAAAAATTGTTCAAATACTATAGTTACCTAATTGATTAATTATTTCCTAGATAATAGTGTTTTCTTCTATTTTGTTTTGAAATCTGTACAGATAATGATGTATGTTGTGCACTTAACGAAGATATAACAAATATGTATAGTATGGATATAACGGGATTGTACAGATATAATGAACTATTTCGTTTGATATGAAGAATTACTAATTACCGCTTAAATGTCTTAATTCTCTGATAATTACATCCATTGCTGTTAAGTTGAAGTTACTTTCAATTTGGCTTTCTGTGATTGCGGAATTAAGATTCTTAATATTATTACTATGTGCATTGCTCCAATCATTTAGTGCAATTGTAAAATTATCTTCTACCTTGATATTAAATTTTTGGATGTACTGTAGAATGCTAATAGTTAAATCACTTTGGTAATTAAATAGTTCTTCTAGTAAACAATTAGTCAATCTTCTGTCCCAACGAGAGGAAGTATTACTTTTTGTCGTAATGATGTCTTTTAATAGAGAAAAATTGAATAATTCACCTATTTGAAAATATAATTCTGCTACTTTTGATACGTGATAACCAGTTTCAGAAGCAATAAGAATAATATCTGGTGAAGTAGAAGCAATTTTTAAGAAAGCAATCCTTTTAGCTAAACTATTATCTAAATTCATATTTTCGTAATATTTGACCATATCATCTAATTTGGCCTTGCCTTTTTCATCCAAGGCATTATTGATGTTTGCTAAGAATATTTCGACACCTGAACATAGAGCGTTAATAGTTTCTTCTATTGTGCGATGCATGGGATAATATTTTAATAGCCATATGTTAGTTCTTTTTAGTATGGTATGTAAATCTAGTAAAATACTGATTTTATTTGCTTCTGAGATTTGATTATCTAGTTTATCTATATCTTGCCATAACGGCTCTAGGTTAAAAACCGTAGTAATGGTGAAAAATGCATGGATTACTTTGTCAACATCTGCACCCGTATAGTGGGTAGCTTCTAGGATATAGCTAGCTCCCATTTTATTAATAATTTTGTTAATTGCGTATGTTGCAATTATTTCCTGTTTTAGAGGATGGTTTAATATTTCTTGATGGTAATTTCGTTGTAATGCGTATGGAAAATATTGTTTTAAGTATTTATTAAAGAAAGGGTCTTTAGCGATAGAAGAGTTTAGTATTCTATCATAAAAACTTATTTTACTATAGCCTAGCAATGTAGAGATTTCAGGTCTAGTAAGGCATGTTTGTGAATTCTGATATTCTTCTAGCATGCTATCATCAGGTAAAAATTCTATTTGTCTATTTAGAATGCCATCGTTTTCCAATGTTCTAATAAGATTTATTTGTTGATCAAAATTCTTATGTCCCAATTCTCTAATCATTGTAATAGTTTGCGATTGTGCATAATTATCTTCTAATACTAGATCGCTCACATCATTCGTCATACTTTCAAGTAATTTATTTCTTTTCGCAAAGGACATGTCATGTTTATTCATAATGTCGTTAAGTAATATTTTTATATTTACTTCTCTATCAGAACAGGATACTCCTGCAGAGTTGTCGATAGCGTCAGTGTTAATATATCCGCCCTGTTTTCTTTCAAATTCTATTCTGGCTAGTTGTGTACAGCCAAGGTTTGCCCCTTCACCAATAACTTCGGCCTGTAAATCTTTGGCATTCACCCTGACATTATCGTTCATTCGATCACCCACATCTGAGTGGCTTTCAATGCTAGATTTAATGTAGGTTCCTATACCACCAAACCATAGTAAATTAGTTTTATGTGTAAGAATTTTTTTTACTAGTTCATCGGGAGTAATAGTTGATGACTGCAGCGCGAACATTTTTTTTATTGTATCATTAATAATGATAGTTTTGGCATTTCTGGAGTATATTGCACCACCTTTAGATAAAACATTTGTATCATAGTCTTCCCAGGTTGAACGTGATTTAGCAAACAATCTTTTCCGTTCTTTATACGAAGTTACTGTATCTGGATCAGGATCGATAAAGATATGAATATGATTAAATGCAGCTATTAATTTTATCTGTTCCGACAGTAACATACCATTACCAAAAACATCACCAGACATGTCTCCTACGCCGATTACATGAAAGTGCTCTTGCTGTATATTTTTACCTAATTCACGAAAATGCCTTTTGACAGATTCCCATGCTCCCTTTGCTGTAATAGCCATTTTTTTATGGTCATATCCTACTGAGCCACCAGAGGCAAAAGCATCGTCTAGCCAGAAATTATATTGTTTTGCAATGTCATTAGCATAATCTGAGAAAGTTGCAGTCCCTTTGTCGGCCGCGACCACTAAGTATGGATCATTTTGATCTAATCTGATAACGTTTGCAGGAGAAGTAATGTTGTTATCAATTAAATTATCGGTTAGGTCTAGCATACCTTTAATCATAGTTTGATAACAATGGATGCCCATATTGATAGTTTCTTCTCTGGACATGTTAGTAGTAGGGTGCTTTACAATAAAGCCTCCTTTAGATCCAACTGGCACTATCACCGTATTCTTGACCATTTGAGCTTTTAATAGTCCTAGAATTTCTGTTCTGAAATCTTCTTGTCTATCAGACCACCTTATGCCGCCTCGTGCTACTTTTCCTCCGCGTAGGTGGATTGCTTCCATAAATGATGAATATACAAATATTTCATATAGTGGTTTTGGTGCAGGCAAGAAGTCTAATTCTTGCGAGGATATTTTAAAAGAAATATAGTTTTTTTCATTACCATTTGTATCTGGTTGATACATATTGGTACGTACCGTCGCTTTGATAATTTTAAGGTATAGTCGCAATACGCGATCTTCGTCAGCATTGCTAATATTTTCTAGAGATGCGTTGATGGATTGCTCTATTTTATTTGCCTGGTCAGTATCATTGTGTTGTAATCGTGCTGCAAATAAGCTGGCTAATAATTGAACGATACGAGGGTTTTTAACCAAGGTATCAGAAATATATGCGCGGTTAAATGGTAATCCTGTCAGACGCAAATATTTTGCATATGCCCTAAATAAAATACATTGTCTGGTGTGCAAGTTGGCTCTGATTACTAGTCTGTTAAATCCATCATTTTCTACTTCTTGATGGTGAACTTTTATTAGGGTTTCTTTAAAATAGTCGCAAGCTTTGGCAAGATCAATTATACAATCGCCACGAGATTCTAATCCAAAATCGTGAATCCATACTTCATCACAAGATAAAGCAGATACTTTATAAGGCACTTCACTCATTACCTTTAAGTCAAGGTTTTCTAAGATCGGTAAGACGTCAGAAAGGGGTAAAGAGTTAAATCTGTTATATATTTTTAACTTTAGGGATGATGATTCTGTATCTTGATCACTATAAACACGTACTCTGAAATTATCATTCAGTTCGTACATTTTTTCTATTTCTATGATATCAGCAACTGAATATTTACCAATATATTTTGCTTTATAACCATGCTCAAAAGCATTTTCATAACGCTTGTAAAGAAGGTTTATATCTTCTTTGGCACAGATATCGTGTAATGCTATGTCTAATTTGTCTGACCAATTGCTTGCTGCGCTAATAATTTGTTCTTCTATTGTGGTAATGTTATAGTCTTTTTTAATTGCTTGTTTTGGTTCAACTGTGTAATGGACTCGTGCGAATGGTATGCTGCCGAATTGTGCTTTATATGTGCCCACATTACCATCAAAATAATGTTCTAAAATTGTGCTGATTTTTTTACATAAGGCAGTATCGAATCTGTCTTGTGGAATGTATACCAGACATGATAAAAACCTGCTAAATTTATCTTTTCTAACAAAGAAAGCTATCCTTGGTGTTTCTTGTAAATGGAGAATAGAGATAGCTATTTTTTTTAATTCGGCTACGCTTGCCTGAAACAATTCATCTCTGGGTAGGGAATCCAGTATATGAATTAGTGCCTTACCATCATGCCAGTCATTTGTGAACCCAGACTCCTTAACAATTGTTTTGATTTTAGATCGTAATAACGGTATGTCGCGCACGCTACTAGAGTACGCAACAGAAGTAAAGAGGCCAATAAAAATCTTAATTCCTATTACTTTGCCGTTATTATCATAGCGCTTGATGCCAATACAGTCCATGTTAGTGTTGCGATGCACCCTGGATAGGATGCTGCTCTTATTGATAACCACAGGGAACTTTTCCGTTAAATATTTTGTGGTTTTTTCGCTAGCAGGGATCCCTTTAAAGATAGAGCGCATGGTTTTGAGCCCTTTATTTTTTAAGATACCTAAATTAGGGTCGTTTTGTGCTGGTTTAGCAATTTTACCAGGCTCGTTTTCTATGATAAAATCATAATTACAATATCCTAAAAATGTATAATGGTCATTGTTGATCCAGTTTAAGAAACTGATAATTTCCTTTTTTTCATTGTTACTTAAAGTCAAGCTTGTTGTGGATTGTTCCAATTCTTGCATAGTTTGCGATGTTTTGGTCCGCATTATTTCCCAATCCTGATTGGCCCATTCTATGTCTTGCAATGTTTTTGCTAGCTCTTTGCTAATAGTTTGTAATGTTTTATCTGTAATATCTTCATGTATTTCAAAATGTATTATTGATTCTAGATCAGATGCATGTTTAGTATTACTTGGTATGGATATTGTTTGTATTGTCCCGTCTTTATTTCTGGTGACTTGTAAAATTGGGTGGAATGTTATGCGTGGTTTTAGACCCATCCTGTACAATAGCATGCGTATAGAATCAAGTAAAAATGCCATGTTATGGCCAAAAAAGTCGATTACAACTTTTGGTTTACTGTCGTTACAAAATGTTTCTTTAAATACCCTGAAGTTACAAGGTAAAGCATTGTTGATGTAGAAAAATTCCCATAGGCTGTTCAGGCGGTGTATGATTTGTTCTTCGGATAAAGTAGATAGCATTTCCATAGTGGTGTTAGCATAGAAACAAGAGACAAAGTTTTTGATAGTAGGTTTGTTGACTTTGGCTGTGGTTAGCTTGTCAGATAGCTGATCAGAAATTTTATTAATTATTTTGTTTGTTTGGTGATCTGCATATTTATTATTGCCCATGAAAAAGCCTGCTGTGCTATCGATACATTATTAATAACAAAATATAAATAAATAGTAAATTTTACTTAAAAATATAAATACATTAGATTTTCATTAAAACCGAAGATGCAATGATTAAGAAACTAGTGAAACTGGAGCGGGCGAAGGGATTCGAACCCTCGACCCCAACCTTGGCAAGGTTGTGCTCTACCCCTGAGCTACGCCCGCAAACAACTACAAATTGAATATAACTATGTTTTCGCATTTTGCAAGTAGATTTAAAAAATATCTGTATTTTGATTATAGTCCTTTGGTACGGATAATGTAATTGCGAACAGTAGCGTGATAACGTAGCACGCGATAAAAGAAAAGCATGTGGTGTAATCTGTGGATTATAACTGCTTAACTTTCAAATTGTTCTTGAATTATTCGGTCTGATAATGGTTGATCTTGATCAAATAATAACGTTGCTTGTTTGTGTTTTGCTCTGACAATATCGACCACTGTTACGTTGCGTAATTCTTGGTAGTCTGCGGATACGCTTACTGGTCTTTTATCAGCTTCTGAGACTTCAAAGTTAACGCTGACATAATTGGGTAATAACGCTCCACGCCATCTGCGTGGACGGAAAGGGCTAATAGGGGTTAAAGCAATTAAATTAGAGGTAATAGGTAAAATTGGTCCAGAAGCGGATAGGTTATAAGCGGTACTGCCAGCTGGAGTAGCCACCATTACGCCATCACATACTAAATTATGCAGTTTTTCTTTGTCGTCAATGGTCACGCGTAGTTTGATTGCTTGATGTGATTGTCGTAAAAGTGAAACTTCATTTAAAGCATAATAAGATTTATGTTCTCCGTCTGCTGTACAAGCATTTAATTTTAAAGCATTGATAGTGACGCTATTTGCTCCGGTTATTCTAGCAAACAAGTTGTCACTATTGTGTTTGTTCATTAGAAACCCAACACTGCCGAAATTGATACCAAAAACTGGCTTATTGTATAGCATGGAAAGATGCAATGTGTGTAACATAAAACCATCTCCTCCGATAGCCACAATGACATCGCAGTGCTGTATATCATGTTGTTGATATGTTACAAGAAGCTGGGACATATAAGTACAAGCTGCATGATTATTTTGATCAGATGTGAAATGTATCATTAGTTCGTTTGCCATGATTTTATTCCATTGTTATTGTTTGTGCTAATGAATGCATTAAGGTAAAATAGTGGTTTGTATCCACAGTTATACCTGTACCTAGTGGATCAATTGTTGTGATGGTTATACCCATATCTTTGGCAATTCTGTATTCTATTTTGCTAGCATTTTGGGTTTCAACAAAAATACGTTTTATGCAGTGTTGTTTAATGCCATTAATGATTTGGGTATAAGAGTTTATGCTTAATGATTTACCACATGCGGATATCCTGCCAAGATTGTGTATATTATATAATGTTTCCATATATCCATAAGCATTATGCAGTGCGACAAAATATTTGGTTGTTGTGTGTGCAAAGATTATAGCAATTTCTTTCTTGAGTGATTCTAATTTTGCGATTGTACGCTTAACATTATTCGTGTATGCAGCAGAGTTTTTGCTATCAATACTGGCGAGATGGTTGCCCAAAGCTCTGGCAAAACATATCATATTATTTATATCCAACCAAAGATGCGGATTTATATTATGCGAACAACTATTATGTTGCTGTTGTAATGATAGTAGACGCATTTGAGGAATATCCATTAGTTTAAAGTTTTTTTTGTCGTATGTTTTAATAGGTTTTGGTAAAAAATATTCTAATTCTTTGCCGATCCATACTATGAGGTCTGCGTTTTTAATTTTCTTTATATGTTGAAACGATAAATTAATCGTATGCGGGTTGTCTTTGCTGGTAAGTAAAATCTCAGGTTTAGTTATACCGTCAGTAATATTTAGCACTATTGAATGTACAGGGGCAATAGAGGTTAATATTTTTGGCGGTTTTGCATACAAAATAGAACAAAACAGCAAAAAAGATAAAATTTTTTTGACAACAAAAACCATTATAAATCAAGCGTTACAGTAATATTGTTTACATTTTTACATAAAATAGTCAAAATTTTCTATTAAATTCTTGTTATTTATGTATAATGGGTAATATATACAATAGTTTTTTTGTTGTATATAAGAAAACAGAGCTATAATAATAGCGTACTTTGTTATTTTACTCTTGTGCGTACGAAAAATTTAACAGTATACACATAAAGGGCTAGTAAAATGCAAATAGTTAACAACACAATAGATTCTAGCGATTCCGTAGTACATGTAAAATATTCGACCCAGGCTGATGGGGTATCTTATTTAAAAGAGCTTCCCTATGTTATGGGAGTGTTATGTGATTTATCAGCACAATCAGATGTGGACAAGACACTATTGAGAGACAGGGAGTTTATAGAGGTATCTGCTAATAATTTACCAGATATTATGCTATCCATTAAGCCAAAAGTTGTGTTTGATGTGCCTAATTATGTGACTGGTAAGGGAAATTTGCGTTGTAATTTAACCTTTACGTCATTACAGGATTTTGAACCTATTTCCGTTATCAATCAAGTTGGTGTGATGAAGGATATGTTAACGGTTAGAACTAAGTTAAATGATTTATTGGCTAAATTGAATGGTAATATAGAATTAAATAAAATGTTAAATGAGACCCTACTACAAAAAACTAGGGGCAAAAGTGCTGTACGCATAGTCGAAGAATGCAACATGGTAAAAGAAAATGCGAAAAAAGACTATGCTAAGAGTTTGATAGAAGAATTTTTACGTACGGTAGTGGATAGTAAATCAAAGTCAGAAGATGCCATATCATCTATAAAAAAACATGTTGCAGAAATAGATTCTGTATTGTCATTGCAATTAGATGAGATCTTGCACCATCACAAGTTCCAAAAAATAGAAGGTAGTTGGCGCGGTTTGTTTATGTTGATAACAGAAACAAAGATAAACTCTAGTATTAGCATAAGGTTATTAAATGTAACAAAAGACGAATTAACCCAGGATTTTAAAAGCATTAATAGAACAAGTCACAGTATGCTATTCAAGAAAGTACACGAAGAGGAGTACGGTACTTTTGGTGGCACGCCTTATTCTTTTTTGGTTAGTGATTTTGAGTTTGGTAGAAGTAATGCCGATCTAGAATTATTAAAGCAAATCTCCAAGGTATCATCCTTGTCATTAGCGCCACTTATTGCCAGTGTACATCCAAGTTTATTGGATTTAAATAGCTTTGCTGATCTAGGGAAAGTTCTGGATGTAGCGACTATTTTTGAAAGTACTGAACTAAATAAGTGGACTGAATTTAGAGAAACAAAAGATGCGCAATATGTAGCCTTGACGGTTCCGCATGTATTAGCCAGAGCACCATATGGTAAGGATAGTAATCAAGTAACTGGCATGAATTATGAAGAATCAGTCAGTGAAATGGATAAAAGTAAATTTTGCTGGACTAGTGTAAGTTGGTTTTTGGCCAAGACTATTTTGGAATCTTGTTATAATTATAATTGGCCTACCGCTATTAGAGGGCTAGAGAGTGGGGGTATGATAAAGGAGTTACCTTGTTACTCTTTTAAAAATTCCGATAATAACAGTTCATTGTTGTGTCCAACAGAGGTTGCCATCACAGACCGCCGTGAAAAAGAATTATCAGAACAGGGTTTTATTTCACTGGTATATCGTAAAAATAGTAATTATGCGGCGTTTTTTGGGGCGCAAACTACCTATAAACCGAAAAATGTTAATAATGAAGATAGTAATCCGTATGCTATTGCTAAACTGACTCATATATTAGCCGCATGTCGTTTTGGCCACTATATTAAGGCGATTATAAGGGACAGAGTAGGTAGCATTATGTCACAATCTGGGATACAAGAATATATTAATAACTGGCTAGCAGAATATTGTTTAGCACAGGATGATGATACTAATGAAATGCAGGCTAGGTTTCCTTTAAAATCTGCGAAAGTAGAAGTGATAGAATTAATGGATAATCCAGATAACTATAAGATTATGGCTTATATTAACCCTCATTTCCAATTAGAGAAATTACACTCTCCTATTGAAATAGAAATCGAATTGCCTTTGCTGTCGTAAAATATTACGCTAGAATATTATCTGATAATGTATTGGATATAAGTTATTATGCGTGATCCGCTGTACTCTGTGGACGAAAAAATTTATAATGTTTCGGAAATTTCAAATCTGCTTAGGGTTACCATAGAGAATAATTTTGCTAATATTAAGATAAAAGCGGAATTATCTGGAGTAAAAATTCATACTTCCGGTCATATGTATTTTGCTTTAAAAGATAATAACGCAGTTATTGATGGTGTATGTTGGCGTGGTATATTAAGTAAGATTGCTTTTCAACCTCAGGACGGCGTAGAGGTCATTTGTTCCGGTAAATTAACGACTTATCCTGGTAGATCCAAGTATCAATTAGTGGTCAGTAACATGCAGGTATCAGGTACTGGTACTTTGTTAAAATTACTAGAAGAGTTAAAGCAGAAATTAATCGCCGAAGGTTTGTTTAAGTCAGAACTGAAACAAAAAATCCCATATTTGCCGCAATCTATTGGGGTTATAACTTCAAATACTGGCTCTGTTATCCAGGATATTTTGCACCGAATCGCTGACAGATTTCCCAGAAAAGTATTGTTATGGCCCGTCAGTGTGCAAGGTGTAAACTGTGTCAGTGAAGTGACAAATGCTATCAAAGGCTTTAATGAGTTTCAGGATGATGACCCAGCCAAACCAGAGGTAATAATACTGGCAAGAGGAGGGGGTAGCATAGAGGATCTGTGGTCATTTAATGATGAACAGGTAGTACGTAGTATTGTGCAAAGTAATATTCCAATAATTTCGGCTATTGGCCATGAAACTGATACTACTTTGGCCGATTTTGCGGCTGATTTTCGGGCGCCAACTCCTACGGCTGCTGCGGAAAAATGTGTACCTGTGCAACAAGAATTGCTTAAAATAATGCAGCATAAAAGTTCAAGTATTGATAATGCTTTGCAACGAATAATAAGTGATAAAATACAACGACATGATAGTGTAGCAATGTTGCTCAAGAATCATATTATGAATTGTTTGCGCACCAAACATCATGCACTTTATAAATTAACCATACAGTCTCCGCAAACTTTAATTGTGCACAAAAATATGGTTTTAGATTCTGTGATCTTACGTTTGCACGGTGCATTAAAAAATTATATGTATCATTATAAAAGTAAGCTAGGCTATTTAGTAAAATTGCTTGCTGGGCTATCGTATAATGGCACGTTGCAACGCGGCTTTTGTTTGCTAAAAAATGACAATGGTCAAATCATTAAAAGTGGTACACAAATCATCAAAGATCAAAAAATAATGATAAGCACCAAGGACAGCACTATATTCAGTAAAGTAGAAAAAGTAGTACCATCCTAGGTGTATGAATTTCTTTGGATTTAATTCTCCAAAGCTTACTTAGTTAATGTAACCTGTAATCATCAATTACGAACGACATGTCCCAAGATTCATCCCAGCAAGACTTGATGATAGGGAACGTTGAGTACCAGGTTGAAGTAGATCTTTAGTTTCTATTCTTGCACGGAAAACCTTTTTTTCTTCTCTAGTGATAGTACCTGCAGCAACAGCATCGTCAGTGATGGTGTTAAATCTTTGCAATAAGTAGCCAGATAGCCTAGGACGAGATACGCCGCCTCTTCTTCCATGTAAAGATCTTCTTGCTTTTAATTGAAAGCCAAGATAGGTACTCATGAAGTTTTCATAAGCTTTATTCTTGATTCTTTTATCATGGTTACGAATTGGTGCGCTGGCCCTTCCACCTACTAATTCGCCATCAAAACCAGCATAAGAGCTATTTAAAGCTAATCCTAGTCCAATAGTTATAATTAAATTTTTCATAATCTCTCCAAATTATTTAATCATTGGCAATAAACCCCATAAGGCAACAAAAGTCAAAATATATTGTTTAAAATTTAAATTAAAATATAACTATCTAGCGATTAAAGGCGAAAATATTTTTTTAGCAAAGCTATTTTTGCAATTTGTTAGAAAGCGATATCTTGGTTTTTCGATGAGCAAATAGATAAGGTGTGTTTTTGATATATTGGGGTTTTGCAGTGATTAAGCTTTAATATTTTTGAGTGAGTATTATATGCTTTTTTAGCTAGCTTAAAGAGGATAAGGTAATTTTTATTATTTTGGAAATTAAATAATTTCTAGTCAAATATTTCGTAAATATTACATCGTGTTATGACAAAACAGTGGTGCTTTGCTCATTTTATTTGACGATTTGATTAATTTGATGCCGATGGATGTCTAGTATAATTCATCGAAATCATAGTGCAAGGTGGGATAGGGCCGTAAGAGAAACATAATTGTTTTCAAAGATTGTGATAGTAAATTCTTATGCTGGTGCGTGCCATTAATTTTTATATATCATCTAGAGCAGCATAGGAATAACGCAACCACAATACCTAGCCCAAATGGTCACTATAATATTAATAGGTTAAAATTTTCTTATTGTTTGCAAAATTAGTATTACGTTGAGCGATGCTGGGGTATTTGTATGTTTCAGTTGCATAAAGTTCTCATCTTATTGTCGTTTGGTTTGATATCCTACAGGAATCTTTGTATTACACTTGTGCTTTGTTTAGCCCATTACTACTGCTCAGTGTGTTATCATAGCGACAATACTTTTGAGTTGTATCAGATTGTAATTCGTATGGTTGTGTATAGTATGCTGCTGTATAGCTCAATACTGTGGTTTTGTGTCAGTTTTCGCATATTACTGATCGGTCTTAGTATGTTACCTGCAATTTTCTTTGGCATTATCTACTAAGTGATACAATTAATAATGTTACAAGATAAGAATGCGTTGTAGTTATAATTATGTGCCGAAACTTATCTATATTGACTTCAGATCCTTTACGGGTGGTATTTAGTGTGGTGGATTAATCCATTTAGTGTTCATTGGAGTGTTGCAGTTGTACATTGCTACTACACGATGATTGCAACAAACTATGTAATTTTGCACCAATATAGATTTATTTGTTAAATTGTTTCATCCATGTATACAATTTATGTAGAGACTTTGATTATAATACCCTCGTCGTCAGCAACGAGGGCATCAAATTATAAGTGATTAGTTTTTTCCCCTGAACATTCTTTTCCATATGCTCCTTTTTCTTTTAGGAGAGGTTGGTTCTGAGGAATCTCCCGATTGTGCTGCTACTGCAGTTTGTGACCGCCGTAGTTTTTCTTGCTCTTTTGCAGCTTTTTTAGCGGCTTTTTTTCGAGCCAATTTTATACGCCCATCCTCCATGTATCTAGGGGGTGATGTTACCCTTTTTACTTGCGGTACATCAAACATATGTCCTGAGCCACTTCTATGTAACTCTGGGCTCAGAGGAATTCCGCTTCTAGCAGAGGCTTCTGCCATCCATTTACCCATCATTTCACCACTCATAGCTACAGACATTTTTCTGTTTATAGCTCTTGCGGGAGGTCTTTCGTGGTCATAATTACAGTAACCGTCTGCTATACCACAATGTATTAAAGTTCCCGATAATAATAATAAATTTGTTATGCGCATTGTTTGTCTCCCTCCGTTTAAACCGTATTCCACAGGATAATAAAGTACATGTGAATTATTAACGTTTAGTTGCTAGAACCATTAGTTTTTATTAATAAAAACTAAACCTACGATGAGAACATAATAAAAGCAAGTGTAATCACCTTATATAAAACATAAATGCATGGATATTGATCAAAAATTGCACATACGGGTAATACCCTAGGCTTTACTTATCAGATTTCCCTTCGATTACCGGTGCTTTGTTTGCGGATGCCGCAGCAGAATTAATCTTAATTTTTTGTGGTTTTAATTCTTCTGGTACTTCGCGGTACATGTCAATACTAAGCATACCATTTTCAAGATTTACATTTTGTACGTGCATATGTTCGGCTAATCTAAATTGTAATTGGAATGATCGTTCAGCAATGCCCTTGTACAAAAACATGTGTTCACTAGAGTTAGCTTTTTTATCCATTCTGCCTTCTATGGTAAGCAGGTTATTATGTTTAGTGATATCCAGATTCTCGTTTTTAAAGCCTGCAACAGCAACAGTTATTTTATAATCTTCTTCGTTGATTCTTTCTATGTTATATGGCGGGTATTGGTTAGGTTTTCTGCTAGTGTCTGTTAATCCATCAAGGATGTCTGCAATTTCATCAAAACCAATTGTTGATCGAAAAAACGGTTGTAAATCAAGTCTGTTCATAATAATACTCCTTTCAACCTCATCTGAGCATTGAGTTTTAAAATGCTACTAACCCTTGCTAGGCATTAATAGTATGTGACCCCCCAGTGGCACCACAATCACATGATAGGGGAAATTGATAAAAAAGTCAAAAATAGCATTTATAACTTGTTGTTTCAGTCATCCAATTTAAGTATCAGGTTACTATTATGACGTAACTTCTCGTGGTTTTAAACGATATTTACCTTCTATAGCGGTTTCACTTTGTTTTCTACTTCATTTAATCGTCACTTATGTATTACATATACATTTCGTTCCTCAAAATTCGTATTAATTCAAAGTTAAACCACTATACAGTGAATAGTTCTTTGCGTACTAACGCAAGCATCAAATAGTAGTTGTATGCTATGTGGCGACTTTACAACAATCACTAATGCTAAGAATAAATAACGAATATTATAATATTACATTACCAGTAGTAATTTTATTTGTTTACGATGCGCATGGATTCTTGTTTAGTGGTGCGTGATTCTATGGTGGCCAATAGACTATATGCATGTTCCATATAGACTTTTTTTGCTATCAAGGCATTAAGATAATTTTTTGCCTCATCCCACAATTGTGCTTGAACAGCGAATTTAGCGTTTATTAATAAGCTATCAGGGGAATCTGGCAGAAATCCGGATAGTCGTTGCACGGCTTGGAATTTTTCTATTGTTGTTTTAGTATTCTTTGCCTCTAAGTACAATTTGACTATTTCATCATTTTGATCATTTTGCCATGCTATTTCAATTGCTTTGATAGATTTTTTTTCTAACTTTAATTGCTTAGCAATGACCAAGTGCAGACTAAGCGCTTTGTATAAACTGGGATTTATTTCGAGGATTTTTTGCAAGTAATCCATAGATTCAGTCAGTTTTTTTTGCTTGTATAAGTTGTGTGCAGTTTTAAACCAAATCACTTCCTTTTTGTATAATACAAAATCAGAGCACTTGTATTTTTCTAAATCTTTTAGTTCTTTCAGAGCGTTGTCGTATTGTTTATCATCGATAAAGATATCAACTAACTTTTTTCTAATAATTGTGGATTGAGGATAGTACGACAAAGCCTTATATCCCCATTTAATAGCCTCTGTATACTGTTTTTGTATTATTGTAACGCGCATTAAACCATAATATCCGGTAAAGGCCATTGTTTTAGAAGATTTTAATTTCGTAAATAGTATTTTCGCCTGATCTAGATTGGCTTCCAATATTGCTAGTTCCGCTTGGAAAAACAACACGATTGAGTGATTATAATTACTATTAAGTTTTTTGGCATATTTTGTTAGAGATTTTTTATCTTGTGATATTAGGGATGAGATACCCTGCTCAAGCACAGTGAGATGGTCTTTTATATTTTTTTCGCTATAATATGTTCGTATTTTTTGTGGTAAGTTTACTATGTTTATGAGTAACCTAATCGCATAATAAGAAATGAATATTAATGCTGCAGTAATCATGATAAATGCCGCAATAGACATAGATATATTATAATCGAGCCAGCTGATTTTTACATAGCCAGGGTAGTGGATAAAGAGATACAGTAGCGAAGCTATTAGTAAAGACGGTATAGTGATATAAAGTAATTTTTTCATGGTTAATACATTCTAAAGGTTATGTTCTATCGTAGCTATTTCTTGGTTGATAGCGATATATATTTTGGCTTTGCTGAGCCAATTTTTTACTTCTGAATTATCTAATACGTCCTGTGGTAATTGTTCATACATATAGGTAACTGCAGATTCGATATTACCAGTGGAGATGTAATTGTCGATAGGGCCTTTGTTATCGTGTTTATTATGCTTGTTTTTTATACTAATGAGACTATGAAAAAAGTTGCTGATTTTTTCTTTCGTACTGTTTGTTTTTGTTTTGTGTTGTATAAAGGCAATTTCTCGATACTGGGTAATTAAATATTTTAGATTATAGATACCTGTAGACGCGTGTTGTGCTAAAATTGCATGTTGCTTACCCGTGTTTTTGCTTAGGACATCTAGTTCATTTGTGAATGGTAAACCCAGGTGTATTTTGAATTTAAGATTCTGTAAAGCTAGTACAATGTTGGGGACATCGTTATTACTTGTCTTAGCCTGAGTAATATTATGTTTAATTGATGAGATTTCTTCTTCTAATTTGGTTAATTTACTACTCATTTCTGCTAATAATTCTGCATGGTTATCTGCAGGTTGTATGGTTTGTGCTGTATTGTTTTTTAGTACGGGCAAATGTAGGTTATTGTGCTTGTATAAATATATGACCAAGGCAATAACTAGGGTGCTAAAGACTACAATCAACGATCTTTTTACGCATTTATGTATAGTTTTTTTCTTGGTTTGTTTTTTATCTTTTGTCATACTCTGCCTTTTCCTATAGTACTGATAATTTTACTTGATCATACAGCAATTTATATAAAAGTTTAATATAGTTTTTTGTTGTGCTTTAAGTTATTACATAGGTATTAATTCCAGAGTACAAGAACTATAAATATAGTTTCAGTGTATTACCTATGTTAACGTACAGTATTTGTTTTGAAATAGTAAAGTAGTTTATGATGAATGTGTTAGGAATAGAGACCAGTTGTGATGAAACAGCAGTTGCCATAGTAAATGATAACAAAGAAATATTATCGCATCAAATAGTATCACAAATAGAAGAACATCAAGCCTATGGAGGTGTAGTACCAGAAATTGCTGCTAGGAACCATTTGCATCACTTGGAATTATTAGTAAAGCGTGCAGTCAACGAATCTGGTGTCAAGCTGTGTGAATTGGATGCAATTGCCGCGACTTGTGGTCCAGGATTGATAGGAGGGGTGGTAGTAGGGACAATGGTAGCTAAAGCAATGTCTGCTACATTGGACAAGCCATTCATAGCTATTAATCATCTGGCGGCTCACGCTCTTACTCCCAGACTAACAAATGATTTAGCCTTTCCTTATTTGTTATTATTGGTTTCTGGTGGGCATTGTCAGCTAGTAATTGTGAAATCGCCTATGGATTATCAAGTTTTAGGTACTACTTTGGACGATGCAGTTGGTGAGTGTTTTGATAAATGCGCCAAGATGATGAAATTACCTTATCCAGGTGGGCCAAATGTGGAGAAATGCGCATTATCAGGTAATGGTGCAAGATTTAAATTGCCGATCCCTCTTCAAGGAAATAAAGATGATGAGATGAAATTTAAATTTTCTTTTTCTGGGCTTAAATCTTCTGTCAAAAGGCATATAGAGAAATTACCCGATCCTCTTGCACAGGTGGATGTGAATGATTTGTGTGCAAGTTTGCAACGGGCTATTTCTTTGTCTTTAATTGACAGGTTGCATCATGCTATTTCTTATTGTGTAACTAACAAGATTGGTATCAGTGCAGTAGTAGTGTCCGGAGGGGTGGCGGCAAATAAATTTTTGTGTAGTTCTTTGGCTGAAATTGCTAAAAATTTTAGTTTACCGTTTGTATCTCCTCCTATAGAATTGTGTACAGATAATGGCGCAATGATAGCATGGGCCGGAATTGAAAAGTTCAGACTTGGTTTGGTGGATGATTTAAGTTTTAAGCCAAGGCCAAGGTGGTCACTTGATGAATTAAATGTAAAGGTAGTTAATGATGGCTAATGTTGTAGTCCTCGGTGCGGGCGCTTGGGGTACTTCTCTTGCAATACAAGCTTGTCGGGCTGGAAATGGTGTGACTCTTTGGGCTTACTTAGAAGAGGAAAGAGATAGTATACAAAAACATAATGAAAATACTTTACGTTTGCCTGGGGTCAAACTACCTAAAAATTTGGTGGTTACGTGTGATTTAAATTGTTTAGTAACAGCTGAGGTTGTTCTATTGGTTACACCGGCACAATCTGTGAGAAAATTTTTGCACACAATTAAGGCTGTAATAAATAAAAATGCGGTTTTGGTCATATGTTCAAAAGGTATAGAGATTGAAACTGGATTATTGTTAAGCGAAATATGTCGGGAGATTATTCCTGAGGTTAAACTTGCAGCCTTGTCAGGGCCAAATTTTGCACAAGAAATCGCTAATGATTCGATAGGAGCTGCTTGTATAGGATCTCAATCTATAACGCAAAGTACGGAATTAGCCAGTCTTCTAGGTTCTCACAATTATCGTATTTATCCAACTGATGATATTATCGGTGTGCAAGTAGGAGGAGCTTTAAAAAATGTTATTGCTATTGCTGCTGGTATAGTGGCGGGGGCAAAATTGGGAGAGAATGCAAGAGCAGCATTAATTACGCGCGGTTTGCGTGAAATATCCAGATTAGGTATGGCTATGAATGCTAATTTAGAAACATTTATGGGGTTGTCTGGAATGGGCGATTTATTGTTATGTTGCGTTTCTGAAACTTCTCGTAATATGAAATTTGGTACAGAAATTGGTCGTGGTAAAATTGTAAATGAATTATTACAGCAAGGGCAACCACTGGCTGAGGGTGCCTATACTGTGAAGGCTGTTGTAGATCTGGCTAGAAAATATGCTTTAGATATGCCAATTTGTAATACTGTATACGAAGTCGTGTATAATGGTATGCCGATTGCTGATGCAATCAGTGGGTTATTAACACGTAAACAGGTAAATGAGAATCTTTAAAAGAGTCAATAAATGAAATATTGGTTAGTAAAATCTGAACCTAATACTTGGTCATGGGAGGACCAGAAGAGAGTCCAGGTAGAGCCGTGGGATGGAGTAAGGAATTACCAAGCATCAAATAATTTAAAACAAATGAAGATTGGTGATTTGGCATTTTTCTATCATTCAGTCAATGAAAAAAGAATAGTTGGTATTGTGGAAGTGGCAAAAGAGTATTACCCAGACAATACTGATCCTTCTGGCAGATTTGGTATGGTAGACTTTAAAGTATTCGAGGATGTAAGAACTCCTTTGACTTTGTCCGCAATTAAATCTGATCCTGCTTTAAGTCATTTGGCGCTGATAAAACAATCGCGTTTATCTGTTATGCCTATTGACGAAAACTCTTGGAGACATATTTACAATAAATTGCAAAATAGAAACAATATATCGTTATGAATAATTACAATAGCTATGTTCGGGGCGTGCAACAATATTATGCTAATATTATGCGTATGTTAAGAAGTGTACAGATATTTTTCGATAATAGGGTACAGGTTATTTTGTATGATACTTTGGCGTCATTTTGGGGTACTTATTTTACTCTTAATGTTGTATTAAGGAATGAAATGTCTTTGTTGGCTAATGGATTTTTAGTCAAGCAATCACTAATCTTTTCACTGCTGTCATTTGGGTTTTTTCTAATTTTCAAGACCTATAAAGGTGTGTGGCGATATTTTTCACTAAGACAAGGTTTGGTGATTTTGAGTGCTGTTTCTTTATCGTGCATGTTTTTCGCTCCGTTAATTTTGAAGGCAAATGTACAAACAATAGAATTACCAACGATTCTGATATTTATTAATTGGATTATTGTTAATACTATTATGATCGGCTCACGATTTGGGCTTAGAACATTATATGAATATTGGTTTTGGGATAAAAACACAGTTTCATCTTCTGCAGTAGAGAAAATACTATTAATAGGTGCTAGCCACGATACACATCAAATAATTAATCATATGAAAGAGCATAATATAGAAGATCATATTTATGATATTGTAGGGGTAATAGATAATAACTCTAGTTTGATTGGTTCAAAAATAAATGGTGTGCCACTAATAGGGGAAATTACCAATATTTCATCGGTTATAGATGATCTAGCCCAGGAAGATATACACATAGATAGTATAGTGTTTACAGATAAATCCATGTTTGGTAAAAAACTACAAAATTTCTTAGAATCGTTGTGCAGCGTAAATGTAGGATTTAAATATATCGATAGCGAATATAATGTTAAGAATATAGATATTGGTGATTTATTTTATAATCATGACCCCATATTGGATATGGATAATATGCAAGGTATGAATGTTTGTGTGTACGGAGGTACTGCCAATATTCTGACACAATTTACAAAAATGCTGATCGCAATTAAATGTAATGCCATTTATTTATGGAATAAGTCTTCGGGTGATTTGGTTACAACCGATATATCCTATGACGTTGATAATGTACATGTCATTACCGCACCAACGCATGATAAGGCAAATATGCAAAAGTGTCTTGGTAATAAAGATATAGATTTGTTTATTAATTTAAGCTTCTTTAATGCTATTGCTATAGAACACATATCATCAGAGGTATGTGTAGATAGTGCTTTAAGTGAGAATAGATTGTTGATGGAGATAGCACACAAGTCTGGTATTGCTAATTATTTTTTCGTAGTATGTGATACTCCTTATGACAGTGTTTCCAATGCGATTATTCCTGTAATAAATAACTTGATGTCTGAATCTGATACTACAGGGTTTGCCAGTTCTTTAATAAGATTGCCATACATTGTGACTAATAATGATTTTTATTTTCAGTCTTTATTTATGAGTAAAGTTCAAGAAATACATGTTCCTAAAGGAAAAATCAGGGTTTCTTCCGAAGAGTATGCTGTATATATTTTGCTTCGTCATATTATTTCCATAATCGCAAAGCAGTTATGGATTATTGATGAAGAACAATTTATCCATGAGTTAAAATATGCTGAGCTAGCTAAAATTTATCAGCTATTCTACCATAATACTGCTACCAAAAATATCGTAGAGAGTTGTGGCTCAACAAGTAAAAAAGCTTTAGACGATAATATTTGTAAGAGTATTATGTCGTATGTGGATGATTTTCAATACAAGAAAGCTTTAGAATTATTACAATGATATTACAATGTCATTTTGATTTAGAGCTAGTTCATATTATATAAATATTGGTTGTGGTAAGCAGTAAAACATTGCTGTCGGTGTGTGATTTCTACAACAGTTTGAGTATTTCATGATTGTTAGACCTAATAATATTTTGTGTAATTCATAAAATTAGTTAGTATTTCATTACAGGAAACAGGAGTAAAGATGAAAAAAATAATTATACCAGCTGTTTGTTCTGCTGTATTTAGTATTGGTGACTTAGGTGCAACTGATAATGGTTTGAACAATGTTTATGTCGGTACTAGTGTGGGTTATGACATGGCATCGTATAGAATACAAGGAGTTGGAGGTAACACAGCGGTTAGAGGTGTTAATGGTGGATTGTACGTTGGTTATATGAAAAACTTGAATCCTATTATGTGTGGTTTAGAGGCAAGTTACGATCGTCACACGATGAAATACAAATCTAATACTTCCGAGTCGACAGCAAAAAACAGTTTTGGGCTTTCGGCACGTTTTGGTAAGATATTTGACGGTTTAATTACTTGTTTACGTTTAGGATGGGTTAATACTGGTGCTCAGAACAAGGCGCTTGTATCTGGTGTTCGTGTGCGAGATAATAAACGT
Source organism: Alphaproteobacteria bacterium (assembly GCA_965204765.1). Taxonomy (GTDB): domain Bacteria; phylum Pseudomonadota; class Alphaproteobacteria; order Caedimonadales; family UBA9215; genus CBDBFG01. The sequence goes on from CBDBFG010000004.1 coordinate 350,268, forward strand.
ATTAACGGATTTATTTCGGGTTTGTACTTTGGTGCTAATGTAACCAATAGAATGGTTGCAGGTTGTGAGTATACTTATACTAAATATGGTGCTAAAAAGTTTAAAAATACTTTGAATAATAAAGAAGTAGCCTTTGACGTAAGTAATTTTAAGTTGCGTTTAAGTTATAAATTTTAACATATTATTTACATAGCATTTTCATCTAAGGTGTTGGCTCTGCATGTTTATTGACTTTAAGGTAAGCTAATAGACCAGGTGGAGGTGCTATGTTTTTCGTATTATACATTTGTATTATGGTTCAGTACAGTGTTGTATAGCTGTAATTTTATTGACAAGAATATAGCTTTGTTGCACAATCATCCCGATTTTGAGTAAATGGCAAAGAAGATATGAATAAGATTAGCAAGCGTGCTTGGAGTTCTTGGATAATAGTTACGTTGTTCTTATTTTATCAGTATATCCTACGCGTATTACCTAGTATCTTGATAGATGATATCCAAGGCAAGTTTTGCGTTGATTGTGAATCATTTGGATCATTTTCCGGTATCTATTATCTTAGCTATGCTTTTGTACATATTCCTGTTGGTATCATGTTAGATAGATTCGGACCTAAATATATCTTAATAATTAGCATGTTATGTTGTAGCATTGGCATTTTGCCTATAGTTTACAGTGATTTGTGGGTAATGTGTGTAATTGGGCGGTTAATCCTAGGTGCAGGATCAGCGGTAGCAGTGTTAGGTTTATTCAAAATAATCCGATTAAATTTTCCCGTTAAAAAATTTGGTTCTGTTTTATCGGTATCAGTTACTATTGGCTTACTTGGAGCTGTATATGGTGGTAGTCCATTACAAATGTTACGTGGCATATTAGATTGGGAAAGTATAGTTGCCATTTTATCATTAGTAGGGGTAGTGTTGGCATTATGCACTTTGATATTGATTCCTAATTATTCCATGAGTGGTGGAATGTCTTTTAAGGAATCGTTACTAGATTGTTATAATGCTATAAAGGTGCCATATGTTCTGTCTTCTGCTATTTTTGGAGCGTTTATGGTTGGTCCTTTAGAAGGTTTTGCAGATGTATGGGGTGCCACATTCCTCAGAGAAGTTTATGCATTGGATATGCGGTTATCCGTCTTTTTACCCAGTTTAATATTTTTTGGGATGTGTTTTGGTAGTCCCTTACTAGCATATATTGGTGAAAAGACAAATAAATATAGCTTGATATTGCGCTTATGTGCATTATTTATGGCTGGTTTATTTATAATATTATTGTTGTTTAAGGTAGAGAAATTTTATCTATATATACTATTTTTCAGTTTAGGAATTTTAAGCGCTTATCAGGTAATCTTGATGCACATTAATACTGTACGTGTTAGTGAGGATAGTGCGGGTATAGTAGCTGCTTTGACTAATATGATTGTTATGTTATTTGGATATGTATTTCATAATGTCATAGGTACGGTGGTTAAAGTGTCTGGTGAGTATGGCTTACAACATTCGTACAAATATGGTATTGCAATTATTCCACTATTTCTTATCATTGCTTTTATAGGCTTATACGGAGAAAAGATGCATCGTACATATCGCAGACAAATAACAATATAATGGCTGCTATCTCTAGCGTTGATATTACCGTTATTGGCGGTGGTCCCGTAGGTATGGTTTGTGCGCTTTTGTTGTGCAAACAAGGTTTTTCCGTGGTTCTTATCGATAAAGCTTCATGTAAAGATATTGTTACTGCTAATTATGATGGTAGATCTTTTGCTTATGCATATGGATCAAAATTAATTCTGGAAAAGTATGGAATCTGGGATGAATTATCGTTATATGCTGAACCTATATTAGATATTTGTGTTTCTGCTACATCACAAACTAAGGGATTACACTATTCTTCAGCAGAGTTAACTCATCCACTTGGATACAATATTGAAACCCGCTATTTTCGTAAAATTGTTTATCAGCAACTTATGCAAGAAGAAAACTTTACCTTGCTTGATGAATCATCAATTGTATCTATTGATAATAATGATTATGGTGTGCAGATTATGGTAAATAATAACCAACAGATTAGAGCTAGTCTATTATTAGCTGCTGATGGTAAGGAATCGTTTGTACGCGGGGTTTGTGCTATACCTGCTAAAAATTTTTCGTATAGGCAGAAAGCTATTACATATGTAATTAGTCATGAAAAATCACATAATAATTGTGCATATGAGTATTTTTTAAAGACTGGTCCTATGGCCGTCTTGCCTATGCAGAATAAACATTCGGCAATTATTTGGAGTTTAAATAACACCCAAGCAGATATCATTGGCAGATTAAGTAATGACGAATTAATCGCTGAAACATCTCGGCATTTTGGTAGTGTACTAGGTAGTATGCATATCGCAAGTGAAATAGGCGTATTCCCCCTTAGTATGACTGCGGTGAGGAACTATGTCAGCAGGAGAATGATTTTAATTGGTGATAGTGCACACTCTATACATCCAGTTGCTGGGCAAGGGTTTAATCTTGGTTTGCGAGATATTAATACATTGATAGATATGTTATCAGAGCAGCAAAAGTTGGGCTGTGATATAGGTTCCGGTGCAATGTTAAAACAATATGAAAAAGCACGTAGATTAGACGTTATATCGATGACCGGCATGTGTGATTTATTAATTCGGTTGTTTTCTAATGATTATTCTGTAATGCGTAAAGTAGGACAAAAGGGCTTAGAATTAATCAATAGTGCCAAACCAATAAAAAATTTTCTAAACCATAAAGCTATGGGTTTATAACAATTGCAATTTTTTTGTTATTTATGCGATAATTTGTATAAAGCTATATCGTGTTTTCGCATGATTATCTCTAAATCTTATAATAGTTACACTGTTGTGACATAGATTTTAAAGTGAGGTATTCATATTCATTTGGTACAAATGTATTGTACTGAGAGATATTTAATTGATAAGTATGACAGAAATAATTCACGGAACATTTGAAATATACGACCAATTTTGCAAGCAGCTTTAGATTATAATATATAGGCTCAATATTGTGATTCGATATGATCAAAATCTTTTGCTAATCCTTTTCATCAATCGTGGAGAGTGGTGTGCTGCAAAACTTGCTTTGTAGATGCATAGTTTAGCGCCAAGGTATTTGAAATATATTTTAGTTTGCTACGATGATAACTGGTTTAATGCTATTATTTATTGTCCAATAAGGTAAGAAAATTCTAAGTCAATAAGATAGTTGTTTATTGCTTATAGAGAGCTGTAGTGTGCATTAGCACTGGTTTCAATCGTTATGATGAAGTATTGCAATGTGATTACAAAGTTACATGAATCGATCATAAAACTTGACATATAGTATTTTTATGTTACAATGCCATTCCTCATGAGAAAAGGATTCATAATGTTTTATTATTTCACCATATTATGTGCGTTATTTGGCCAATTATCGTACAGTTATTCGACATCATTTGTCACGTCAGAAGAAGAAACCCCTACATTGACAATAGGTCGTTTTCCTTCAAGGTCCGATGGTGATATAACATCATCTAATGATTCTACAGACTCTATAGAGCAACAGGATGATACCCATTCTGCATCTGCTAATGCTGATGTGACTGTTGGTAATATAACATCATCTGGTGATTATGCAGATTCTATAAAGCAACAGGATGATACCCATTCTGCATCTGCTAATGCTGATGTGACTGTTAGAGAACTATCGACAGTTGAACAACAAGTACAACATCAAGTACAATTACGGGAGCATAGAAACGATAGTTGTGTTATGCATGGCCGCTCTACTTATATCTATGATCAGTTGCAGGCTGCCGGTAGTCTAGTGAAAGCCAGGCTTGCTGCTGGTTGGATAGGTGAGGCAATAAATTTGCTTGAGTTTATGGCGGACAATGGTGATTTACAGGCATCATTTACTCTGGGGCAAGCATACTTTAATGGTGCTGTGGAGGGTGAAAAACACGATGCTTGGGCTAATAGTCAAAGAGCTGTTTATCATTTAGGAAGATGTGCGCATAATGGTATGAAGCAAGCACAATCTATGTTAACTAATATTGCTCAATTATCATCTATTCGTTCTGTACCTTGTGCAGGGCAACAAGATGCGGTTCGTGCTGTATACCCTAGTTCTAGTATTGCTGTATACAGATCATTATCTTCTTCTGCACTTGCTAGTTCTGTGGTTGATGCCGGTGAATTACCAGAGTTTGAACAGGATGTGCGATACGTACAGTGCCAAGCGCTATTACAAGCAAATAGAAAAGATCACTGTCCTGCGCATGGTCGTCCCGCTAATTTGTATGAGCAGTTACAGGCTGCTAAAAAGATGTTTAATGCCAGAATGGCTGAAAACAACATAGATAAGGCATTGGAATTGCTTGAGTTTATGGCGGATAATGGTGATTTACAAGCAGCATTTAGCTTAGGAAAAGATTATAAGCAGGATGATGCAGTCACATTACGAAAAGCAGTACATTATTTAGGCAGATGTGCGCATAATGGCATGGTGGAAGCACAATTTTTGTTGGGACATATTGAGTATGGGCAAGGAAAATACAATTTAGCAGCACGTTTGTACAATGCAGCATATCAAACTAATAGGCATGCAGGTGCGGCTAATGAGTTAGCCCTGATGTGTGAGCGCCAAGAGGGAATGCTAAGGTATAACAAAGCAACAGTTCTAAAATTATATAGACACTCTAGTATACAAGGATGGATACCAGCAGTTTACAATCTTGCCGATATATATTTTAGTGGTAGTGTGGGAGGATCATATAATGCTGATGTAGTAGATTGGAGACAGGCTGAGAAACTATATCGCAAAGTATTGGCTGATGATAGTCCAGCTAGTACTTTGGGAGCCAAATGTAGGTTAGCGATAATTTTACAAAACACTTCATTCGCAAGCCAAGACTTTGATACAGAAGCTGCGTTGCGTGAAGTGTATCCGCAAGAGCCTTTATTAGTATTACGGACGGCTATGGGTCTAGAGCCTTCAATATATGGTAGTCATAACAATCGAGGAGCTGCAGTAAAGCTATATCGTTTTCTTTGGAATAACTATCAAGACCCTATGGCTAAGTTACGCTTGGATGGATTAAATGGCAATGCCAATATGTCTAAAAGAACAAGTGTAGCTTTGGACAAGTTATTACGTAGACGCAAGGTGATAGAGGCCTGTCATTACATGGCTGAATTGTACAAAGACGGAACTGATACTTACCTTGGGCAAAGCGATGATCTATCGACAGCATGGGTGGTATATGTGACGAAACTGCAAGTTGAATAAATAAACTATGCTGCACTTATGTGGGGATGGATACTATTACATTACCATAGCCACAAATAGTACAGTGTGGTGATAGCAAATGTCGATCTATACAGTGTAGTTAACTAGCGTGCAGTTAGAAAGTTAATCGTATCTGGTATTGGTTTTATCTTGCGGATGTGCGACTGATGCCAGAGACTATACATTAATATCATCCAAGCAGCTTGTATATCACGAGGCTTTTTGCATAGGAAAGATTTTTTAATAAAACTATCAGTAAATATAGCTACTATATCTTTATCATCTAATAGTATTTTTGCGACTACTTCGGCTTGATTAATAAGATAAGAATTGATGGCGTCATATTTAAATTGACATACGCCATAAATATCTTTTCTAGTGATATTACTGTTCAATAGTTCGTATAACAGTACACCCATTTTATTACCATTAATTTTTAGATGGTCTGGTAAGTGAAATAATGTGTTTGCTAGTTGCTTATTTAGAAAAGGAAATTTGGGTTCAATTTTATAAGTTGCCACCATTTGTTCATAGGTTGCAATGTTTTGCAAGGCAAAATGGTTACGTAATTCAATCATTTGACAATGTTGTAGCTTAGAATATTTTTTATTTTGTTGTTGGATTTTTTTTTGCTATCAGGTTGATCGAATTTTGCCAATTTTGGTGATCCGAGGAATCATTGCCCATTTGTTTGGTATCTAAAGTTGGGTATAGATTGTTGCTAAATAGAGAAAAACTATTTGCTTTTTTTGCCGGAGGCCAATCGGCAAAAAGAATATTACCCCCCAGACCAGAAAACAATATCTTACAATTAGAATCTACCTCTTGTATCATTTTGTAGGTAAAGATTAGGTTTGGGTTGTGGCATGGTTTATCTACGACAGATGAGATGTAAGGTAAATTGCTCCACAAATCATTTTCTGTGAAATATATTTCGTGAGTATTATGCATATCAAAAATGTTTTTGATATCTTGTGGCTGCTTATCAACAGTAATAGTATAAAAAACTGTACTTTCGCCGAAAGTATTATCTATAGCTTTTGCTAATAAATAATCACTACTGGTATCCAGAAAGCATGCGGATTTTTGTTCTAATTCGTCTAAGGTATGTAGAGAATCAAAAATTAATGAGGTGACTTGTTGTTTTTTTTCTGTCATATTTGCTTTATCATCAGAATAATCAGCAATTGCTAAGTTTTGTAGTGTACTTTTGATAATGCCTTTTTTGATTAATAATGTTTCTCCTGGTAATAACATATGTATACTGTTCATGATGGTTTTACCGTTTAACGCGGTGCCATAATTGATAAATTCTTGTTGTGCTAGTTGATTTATCTCTTGTGTTACGTGTTCCAGATTTGCTAAGGTTTTTAGTTCGGATGCAAAAATAAAATATTTTTTATCATACATATAGTACATAGGTTTGGTACCAAATACGTCACGGGATAAGATTAATTCATTAGTATTTTGATTATATAGGGCAAGAGCATACATACCGTGCAGATGTTTAGTAAAGTCTATGCCATATTTGTTATATAGTTGCAGAATAACATTGGCATCTGATTTATGTGGCGTAAGTTTATTTTCATCGGTTTGTAGATAGTGCCCAGTTAAACAGCAGTCAAATACCATGGTTATGGCAGATGAGTTTGTTATTGGCTGGGTAATTTCATCGTGTTTGTCAATATTGAGTTTTTGGGCTATAAAGCCAAACCCTTTTGATTGCATAATTCCGCTGTCATCACTTCCCCTGCTATGCAGTTGAGTACATAATTTGCGCAACAAGACCGATGGCGGTTCTGATCCATCAGCTGTGATTACACCAGCAATACCAGACATAGATTAACCCCTCACAATTTTTACTATCGTTTTATAATTATCTACAGTGTATTTATGAGTTGATTGCACATAATGTATTATTAACAATCATTCATAAATTGCAAACGCTACAAATCGGAAAGCTACTTGATTTTATTACTGATATTCCTATCTATTTTGTTATATACCTCGCCAACAGTCAACGTTTTCATAAAATTTTCTTTATTATTAAATTGTGCTTGTGCTAAAAGTGCATCACATTCTTCTGGTGTGCGAATAGTAAAGCCATTTTTTCCCCATGGAGCATAAAGCTTATCATTACTTGGGCCAAATAATCCAAAGGTTGGGATGTCAAGAGCCGCAGCCATATGCATGATGCCAGAATCATTGCCTAGAAAGAGTTTACATGCTTTAATGTGCGCGGCTACATCAAGTAAATGTGCAGAAAGGTTAAGTGATACAATATCTTGCTCATTAAATGATTGTAAAATAGGGTCTAGTCTATTTTTGTCATTTGGGGCACAAATAAATAATAATTTGTAATTAGGTAGAGCTCCTTTTTGACCAATTAATCTCTTTAATAGTTGTACAAAATATTCTGCTGGCCAGGTTTTCCCTGACCAGTTTGCAAATGGTGCAATGGCTATGGTATTGCTTGGAAGTAAAACATTTTTTTGTGTTATTCTTGCCTGTTTTAACCATATTTTCGGAGCAAATTTTGCAACGTGAAAAGAGTGTTTGGTTAACCATTGTTTTAATTGTAGGACATGGTGTTGGTGGTTATTATGTTTTGATTTCCATACTAGTCCTGTTGCTCTATACAAACAAAATGATAGACAAGATCCGCGCAGATCTATTACAAAATCCCATTTCTTTAATATTGTGTTGGTCCATATTTTGATCCAATGGCTACCTGTTTTATGTTTGGTAAAAACTATTTTTTGCTCTAAACCAGGGAAATCATCAAATAGTGAAGCAGTAATTTTATTACAAGCAATAGTATAAGAGGATCCAGGATATGCATGATAAAAATAATTTAATACGCTACTGGCAATAATAGAATCTCCGATTCTTGAGGGCATTATTATCAGAAATTTCATAACACAAACCTTTTGTCATCATAGTGTACAGAATGGAAATATAAACCACAGGCTGGTGCAGTTGGTCCACCATATTTTCTATCTTGTTTTTGTATTGCTTGTTCTATATCACGTGGTTGCCATTTACCAAGACCAACCTGGCATAAAGTGCCTACCATGTTACGTACTTGATGATGTAAAAATGATTTTGCAGTAATTTCAAAAGTTATTATTTCTTGGTTGTGGTACAGCACTATAGAGTCGATAGTTTTTATGGGTGATTGTGCTTGGCATTCTGCTGCTCTAAAAGTGGAAAAATCATGTGTACCCAGCAAAAACTTTGCTCCTTGTTGCATAGCTGTAATCTCAAGAGAAGTGTGTACATGCCAAGCTAAGTTTCTATCAATAGTTAATGGTGCTTTTCTATTAATAATTTTATAAATATACTTCCTATTGTTGGCTGAGAATCTGGCATGAAATTGTTCATTGACTTTGTGAACAGCAATAATAGCAATAGCTTCATTCTTTAAGTAATAATTTAATGCACATAGCACGCGGTATTCATCGTATTCTTTGTGTAGTGTAAGGTGCGCTACTTGGCCTATTGCATGTACACCGGCATCCGTTCGTCCAGAGCCATATACCTCGACTACTTGTTTACTGAACTGTGTGACAGCATATTCAATCTTTTCTTGTATTGATGGTAATTTGGGTTGTTTTTGCCATCCAACGTAATTAGTGCCATCATATTCTATGGTGATTTTGTATTTCATTAATTAAATACCAAATTTTGCTGTGCTGTCCAAATCGTATCCATTAATAAAATCAAAAGCACTGTACTTTTGCTTGCCAGGAATTTGCAATTTTTCTATGGTAATCCATTTGTCATTGCATGCCACTTGTAAAGAGTGGTTAATTATTTGTATGGCACCTGGTTTTTCTGTTACATATGGTCTATCTGTAAGAGAGAGTTGCAATATTTTTATAGGTTTACCGTTCCAAAGGGTTGTGGAACCAGGCCAGGGATTAAGTGCTCTTACTTGACGTGATATTACCATTGCTGGATTGTCCCAGCTGATGGTTGCTTCTTCCTTGGCTAATTTATCAGCATAGGTTGCACTAGCATTATTTTGTGGTATTTTTTGTAAATCATGCAGGTTATCTAATAGTTCTACAATCATAGAGCTGGCTAATTGTGTTAGGCCTGTATACAATGAGGGTGTGGTGGTATCATCATTAATAGCTATTTCTTTCATGGCCAGTATATCACCGGTATCTAGGCCTTCGTCCATTTGCATTAACGTTATTCCTGTTTTTTGATCTCCGGATAGGATGGCTCTTTGAATAGGAGCAGCACCGCGCCATCGTGGTAACAATGACGCATGTATGTTAATACAACCATATTTCGGTGCATTCAAAATAGGGGGCGGCAAAATTAAACCGTATGCTGCAACTATTGCTAAATCCGCATTTTGCCGTATAAATTCATGTTGGATATCGTTATCACGTAAAGTATGTGGAGTAAATACAGGTATATTGTGTTGTTGAGCACAGGAGTGAACAGGGGAAATGTGAACCTTTTGCCCTCTATTTTTTGGTTGTGGTGGTTTAGTGTAAACGGATAGTACATTATGCCTGGAACATAGTACTTTTTTAAGCGATTCTTGCGCAAATTCTGGGGTACCCATAAAAATGATGTTTAGGGGTTTACTTTGCTTGTTCTTGTGCATATTTTACTGATTTCTTTATTAGGATATTTTTCTTCATATCAGATAAATAGTCTATGTATAAAATACCATTTAGGTGGTCTATTTCATGTTGTATACAAGTTGCTAGCAAACCAGTGGCTGATAAGTGACATTCTTGATTATTTTCATCTGTGTATGTTAACTCTATGGCACTTGGTCGTTCTATTTCTGCGTTTTGACCTGGTACAGATAGACAACCCTCCATATATTTTGCTGTAGCTTGTGCTTGATGGGTTATTATTGGGTTTACCATCTTGTATATTGTAGATTGATGGGTCTTGTCTAATTCTTCAGCTTCTTCTTCTGACTGGCATTTATCGATATTGTGCGGTATATCCATCACTATTAGTCGTTTGTTAATACCTGCTTGGGTTGCGGCCAATCCTATACCATTATAATGGTACATCGTAGTTAACATACGATCTAAAGTTAGTTTTATTTCTGGATCGACTTTCTCAACTGCAATAGCAACAACTTTTAATCTTGGATCTGGAACTGTTACTATTTTGTACGGTTTGTTTACCATTTAATAGATACTCTCATTATTTGATGTTTCTTGCTTGTTCTATAACCATTATTGGTATGCCATTGCGGATAGGAAATGCTAACCCTGCTGCAACGCTGATTAGTTCATTGTTTTTCGCATCATAGGTCAAGGTAGTTTTGGTAACTGGACAAACTAGCAACTCCAATAGTTTTTTGTTACTAACATTGTTTAAGTGTGTGTTGTTCATCAACTAGCAGAACCTCTTGTTAAGTATTTGCTATGTAGTATAGCATTTTGCATTTGTTTGCACTATGTTTTATTGTTACTGACGCACAATTCCACATACTCAATGTGTGATATTAGTATTAATGAAAGTATCATTCGAATCGGCAATATTACTATGATAAATTGTAGTGCTGTGTTAGTTGAGTATCCACTGTTTATTACTAGATATGGCATTTTCCATTTCCATAAATGCGGTAACCATTTGTACCCTATCATATACAGTTTTGCTTTCTAGTATGGCTTGTTTCTGCTGTGGATTAAAAGGGCAGATCATTGCTAAATTATTGATTAATGTTTCTTCACAAATGTTATGTATTTCACTCCAATTGATATCAATATTAGCAGTTTTATTATATTCTTGTAAGACAGAGATGATTTGCGCTTTTCTGGTATTGTTGATATTTGTTGACTTATTAAACACTATGTTGTCTGTAGGAAAACTATTATAATCAACAGTTAATATATCAGGTGTAATTTTTGTTGTGCAAAACCTTTTTATGCCCTCTATTACAATCGAAATGCTAGAATCATGTTGTTCAGTAAAATTGATAATTTTACCTAAGCATCCTACCTTGTGCAGAGTATCTATATTGCGAGAGATAAGTGGTTGTATAATACCAATAAACCTTTCATTGGCCAAGGACAGTTCGACCTTGTTTATATCAGCAGGTCTGTCCACTATTACGGGCAAACAGCTTTGCGGCATCAACATGAGCCCGGATTTTGCTATATAATTAATACTAGTCGGTAGCTTCATATTTAACTAAATAAACAAAAAAAACATAATTTGCTACAAAAAAGTTAATTATTAATTTTTTTTGTCAGTATAAGTATTGTAATCATTGGAGTGCATATGATTGCTATCATAACAAAATATTGGTTCCAACTGAGCACATCTGCGCACCATCCAGCTATATAAGAAAATATCACTCTGGCTAGTGATGCTATTGAAGTAAGTAATGCAAAAATAGATCCTGTATTATGTTGCTTGCATACTACGGATAAATAGGCGATAAATGCTGCGGCTCCAATTCCATTAACGAGATTTTCAATACCCACCGTCAGGGTTAAACAATACAAATTTTTTCCTATGTTATTTTGTAGCAAGAATGCTCCAGATGAGACCATTTGTAGGGTTGTGCATAATATCAATATTGTTTGCATTCTATATTTTGCTAATAGTATTCCGGATAACAGTCCACCAACAATCATCGCACTTATGCCGAATGACTTACCAATATGTGCAATTTCTATTTTATTAAATCCTATTTCTAGCAAAAATGGGTTCGCCATAATATTTAAGGAAGTATCTATTGCTTTAAAGAAAAAAATGTACAGGATGATCAAAGAAAAGTCCTGACGATTATGCAATGATTTTACCGACTGTTCTACCATGGCATAGATTTTGTGTATGATATATGCAATGCTTTTGTTGTTCAGAGTAATCGTCTTAATTTCATCATTTATGATTTTTGGTTCATCAATTAGTAATGTGGTGATTATTCCGATAATCATACAAAGTGCCATGCTTGTATAGACAGTTTGCCAGTCAAAAAAGGAGGCTATGTAAAGAGCTCCTGCACCTGATACCCACATTCCTAACCTATATCCTAAATTAGATGCTCCTGCACCAAATCCTATATCTTTGTATGCTAATTTTTCCACTCGATACGATTCAATCACTATATCTTGTATGGCAGAAAAGAATGCCACAATGAAGGCACATATAGCGGTATTATATATATCAATTTCGGGATTGGTTCGTCCCAATAATAGTAAAAATATTACTATCATTATTTGACTACAAAGCATCCAGCTCTTTTTATGTCCCAAAGCGTTCGCAAGAAATGGAACACAGTATTTATCTATGATTGGTGCCCAAATAAATTTAAAAGAGTATGGTATGGTCACTAGTGCAAATAGGCCAATTGTTGTCTTACTAATATTTGCTTCCGTGAGCCATATATGTAAAGTTGCTAGAGTTAATAGAAATGGCAAGCCACTTGAAAATCCTAGTAAGAAGATGCGTGAGATAGTGGGGGTAAGATATGGTTGGCCAAAGTTTGTTTTATTCATGGTTGCTGATTATTTTATTGCATATAGTATTTCAATTTGTCATTCACTGTATTAACCATATTATGTTGTTTACCCTACTATGACTAGCTAAAAGCACAATATGTTACTCATAATATTTACTTGTGGCCACAAACGTTTAAAGCACAGTCAATGAACATCATACTGGCATGGTAAATCAATTAGATTGTTGTTTATTGTTTTTGCGATAATCGTGTTCTGAAAAAAGGATGCTTACCAAATAAGATATGATTAGCAAGCTAAACATTATCCATGTAAAGCTTATAAGCAAAGCTACAGTGGTTGCTGCTATTACCATAGAGAGCAGGACTTTTTGTCTGGAAATGGTTGTGGACTTTAAGGAATAAGTTGGAATTTTACTTATTAATAAAAGCCCAGTGCATATCACTACAAATGCATAAATATAAGGGTTAAGAAATATACTGATATCGTATGCTAAATAAAGAATAAACGGTAGAAATGTAATCATAGCCCCGGCTGGTGCAGGTACCCCAACGAAAAATTTACTATTTCCAGCAGTAATTACAGGGGAACGACTAGCAGTATTGTTCTCATTGTTCAATTGTTGTCGGATATTCATAGCATTAAATCTTGCTAGCCTTAAACCCATACAGGAGGCAAAAAATATGGTGACTCCCCAGCCAAATGCGCCAAGTTCATGTAAGGATAATAAGTAAATAACAATAGCGGGGCCAACTCCGAAACTGATAAAATCTGATAGTGAATCTAACTCTGCTCCAAAATCACTAGTAGCCTTTAATAACCTTGCTATTCTGCCGTCGATGCCATCGAGAATAGCGGCTACTATAATAGCTAACAGTGCTGCTTCAAAATTATCTAATAAGGCAAATCGTATGGATGATAATCCGGTACACAGTGCTGTTATAGTAGCAATATTAGGGATTAGTCGTACTATGGATAAATTTTGTAAAGTTTCTTTATTAATTGATGGTTTTTTATTTTTATACATCAAATAATTTCCCCTTGCGGCATAGATTTTTTATTATCTTGCAAACTCGCTATTATGGTTTCACCAGCGACAGTTTTTTGGCCCACAATCACCATAGGATTAATACCTTCTGGTAGGTATATATCACATCTACTACCAAATCTGATTAATCCAAACCTTTGTCCCGTCTTGACGGAATCATCTTTGCGTATATCACATCGAATTCTTCTGGCGATTAATCCTGCAATTTGGGTAAATATTATTTTTTCATGTTTATTAGTTTCGACAACCAAAGTTTGTCTTTCGTTATCAGTACTCGCTTTATCTAATGATGCATTAAGGAATTTACCAGGGTGATATACGCTTTTGATTATCTTACCCGATACAGGTACCCTGTTTACATGGACATTAAATACATTTAAGAAGATGCTTACCCTGGTCCAATTAGAGGATGGGTCTAGTTCTAACTCTTCTGGAGCAGCAGAGTTTTCTACTATTGCATGCACTATGCCATCTGCTGGACTGACGATTGCCCCGTCTGTTTGCGGCACAACCCTGTTAGGGTCACGGAAAAAATAAGCACACCACGCAGTAAAAATAAAACCAACATAACCTAGAATGCTATGCATGGCTGACAGTATTATCGAAACTAGAGCGAAAATCCCAATAAAAATGAAACCTTCTTTATGTATTTTGGGAAAAGATAGTTGGTACATTTGAATTCCTTGATTATTTTTACTAATTATTTAAACTTCGGTACATTATAGTAATTTAGTGTAGAGATAACAAGGGCTAAGATTTTCTGTATGATTAGGGTGATTTTTCTTTTTATTGTGTTATGTAGCAGTTGCTTGGGTAATACAGAGCGTAAAGTATTAAATATTTTTATTTGGTATAACTCGATACCAGCTCAGTTGCTTAAAAAATTTGAACAAGAAACTGGAATAAAGGTAAATGTTGATTTCTATGATAACAATAATGTACTAGAAGCAAAATTGATATCAGGTAATACAGGCTATGATATTGTAAGTCCGACGGCATGGCCTTTTGTCGCAAGGCAAGTATCCATAGGCGTTTATCAGAAAATAAATAAAGCGTGGTTGAGCAATTATAATAATATAGATCGTACTCTATTACGCAAAATGCTTGGTGCTGATCCAGGTAATAACTATATAGTTCCGTATTTTTGGGGCCTAGTAGCAATAGGGTATAATGCCAATAGGATTAAGGAAATTGTACCCAAAGAGCATTTAAACTCTTGGGCGTTGTTGTATAACAAAGATTTAGTAAAAAAAACCACTCACCTAAAACGAGCGGTATTAGATGATAGTATGGACGTGTTGCTAAGTTGTTTTATCTATAATAGACTTAGGTTTTCGCAAGAATCGTTAGATATGGTGAGGGCCAATCTCAAGGGAGTGAGGCCTTATATAAAGAAATTTGCAAATAGTCTTACTCCTAATCAACTGGTTAGTGGTGAATTAGATATTATCATGCATTGGAGTGAGTTTATATTAGAGGCAAAACGGAATCTTGCCTCCAATGTGGAGAGTGCAAATATTAAAATAATATTACCTAAGGAAGGTACTTTGATGTGGATAGATGGACTTGCGATACCAGTTGGTGCGAAAAATGTTGCGAATGCCTATAAGTTTATAAATTTTCTTTTACGGCCTGAATCTGCGGCATATATCACTAATAATATTGGTACTGCCATTGCTGTTAGTAATAGGTCATTAATAAAAAAAGAGATAAGGGAAAATAAAGTAATTTTTCCTGATAAAGAATATATGCAAAAGGTATTTCTGCCAGAAATTAAATCTTTAAGTTTTCAACGTAAGATATCCAGATGTTTTACAGCCATTGTAGCCAATAGAGGGTCGTAATTATGAACACTAAGCAAAAGAATTTTTTAGAACCCTGGCAAAATCAAGATGCCGCGCCATATATACAAATTAAAAATGTAACTAAAAATTACGATGGTCATAATGCGTTAAAAAATTTTTCTTTAGATATATACAAGGGAGAGCTATTTTCCGTGTTAGGGCCCTCAGGGTGTGGTAAAACTACGTTATTAAGAATATTGGCTGGTTTTGAATCATTGACCAAAGGTAGCGTGCATCTTGATGGTGTAGATATTACTGAAACGCCACCTTATGAAAGACCTGTTAATATGATGTTTCAATCATATGCATTATTTCCTCATATGACAGTTGAACAAAATGTAGCATTTGGTTTGCAACAAGAGGGTTATGGTAAAGACGAAATTAGAGCAAGAGTAAGTTCTATGTTACATGTTGTGCATATGAATAGATTTGCTAGTCGTAAGCCACATCAGTTATCTGGAGGACAAAAACAAAGGGTAGCTTTAGCCAGATGTCTAGTAAAAAAACCAAAGTTGGTTTTGTTAGATGAGCCATTAGCAGCGCTAGACAGACAACTACGTGAAAAAACCCAATTTGAATTAGTGAATATTCAGGAAAAATTAGGTGTTACTTTCGTGATGGTTACTCATGATCAGGAAGAGGCAATGACTATGTCGTCGCGAATTGGCGTAATGGAAGATGGTCGTATGCGCCAAATTGGTTCTCCAAAAGAAATATATGAGTATCCTCATTCGCGATATGTAGCGAATTTTATTGGAGATATGAATGTTTTTGAAGGCATAGTAAAGGAAGAGGAGGCGGATCATTTACTGGTGCAATCTAATGAATCTGGGTGTGATATTTACATCTCGCATGGTAGCCAAGTTACACTAGGTAGTAGTATTGCGGTGGCTATTCGTCCCGAGAAAATAATGCTGACGAAGACTGCAAGAGAGACGACGCGCAATTCTTGCAAAGGAGTCGTGGTGGAAATAGCTTATTTAGGCGATGTATCCATATATCATATACGATTGGATTCTGGGAAAAAAGTGTTAGCTAGTATTGCCAATCAAGTGCGAGTGGCAGAGATGCCAATAAATTGGGATGACGAGGTATATTTGTACTGGAGACCAGACAGTGGCATCATTCTGTCAGACTAACAGATAGAGATTTGTGTATTATGTTATATATTATTTTTTCTGTCAGAATATTCACTATTGTAAGAGGATGGAGAGAAATTATGATACAAATCGGGGAAGAATAGTTTATTCATATGGATAAGAAAAGATCATATCAATATTTTACTAGCTATAATTTTTCTTTTTCTTTGCTTAGAAAAATGTTAAGCAGATTTGTCGTTGTATTTGTGCCATATGGATGGCATATAATCTTTTTTTTAATTCCATTTTTACTGATCTTTAAACTATCGTTCGCAGAAAGCATTATCGGTTCACCACCTTATAAAGATATCATAAATTTTCTGGATAATGCAGTGATCAATATAAGGTTAAATCTGGAAAATTACCTTTGGATTTTTGAGGAAGAATTTTATAGACAGTCATATTTTGAATCCTTAAAGATTGCATCAATGGCGACGGTTATTTGTGTGCTGATAGGTTATCCAATTGCTTATGGTATTACCCAGGTGAATAGGCAGTATAGGACAATATTGCTGATGTTGATTATGTTGCCTTTTTGGACTTCTTTCTTGATTAGAGTTTATGCCTGGATAGGGATATTAAGTGATAATGGATTATTGAATAATGCGTTGTTGTATTGTGGGGTGATTGATTCTCCTTTGTCGTTAATGGGTAATGATTTAGGTATTATGATAGGACTGGTTTATTCTTATATTCCTTTTATGGTGCTGCCTTTATATTCATCACTAGAAAAAATAAGTAATATATACCTTGAGGCTGCTTATGATTTGGGATGTTATCCGGTAAAAGCATTTTTTTATATTATTATTCCCTTGTCTTATCGCGGATTAATCGGTGGATCTATGTTAGTGATGATTCCATCAGTAGGTGAATTTGTTATTCCGGCTTTGCTTGGTGGGTCAGATTCGATAATGATCGGTAAAGTGCTGTGGAATGAGTTTTTTACAAATCATGATTGGCCGTTAGCATCTAGCCTGGTGGTTGCGATGTTTTTTGTATTATTTTTACCAATACTACTGTGCCACAATATATTTTCTCCTGATTTAAGAAGAGAGAGAGCAAATAATGAAAACAAGAAATAATTTTTTATTTATATTTTTATTTTTTGGGTATGCATTTTTATATATCCCAATAGTAACCGTGATTTTATTTTCATTTAATGAGTCTAAGATTGTGACATCTTGGAGCGGATTATCGGTGAAATGGTATATCAAGCTTTTTCAGAATGAAAGTATCATGCATGCGGCATGGTTATCGCTAAAAATTGCGTTTATTACCGCCTTGATAGCTATTATTATCGGCACTTTAGCAGCCATTGTAATGGTTAGGTTTCGTACGTTTAAGGGACGTAAGTTTTTTAATAGTATTGTGACAGCCCCTTTGTTAATGCCTGATGTAATAGTGGGTTTTGCTTTGTTGATGTTCTTTATTAGCACCTATCAAATATTTGGCTGGCCTGCTAATAACGGATTTACTACAATTGTGATAGGACATGTTACTATGGCTATTGCTTATGTCATTTTAATAGTAAGGTCGCGACTATTAGAAATAGATTTATCCCTAGAGGAAGCGGCCCTAGACCTTGGTGCTAGACCGGCTAAAGTATTTCTTAAAATTACTTTACCGATAATTATGCCCTCTATCGCTTCCGGGGGATTATTAGCATTTACTTTGTCTTTTGATGATGTAATTTTAGCTAGTTTTTTAAGTGGTCCTGGATATTCTACGCTACCTATGGTAATTTTCTCTAGTATTAGGTATGGGGTTACTCCAGAGATTAATGCTTTGTCCACTATTTTTCTTACTATTGTGGCAATAGGTGTTACAATAGCTGGGGTATTTATACACAAACGTCAATATGATAAGCGAGGTACGCAATGACCGTGGGTAATGCAAGAGCACAACAAGATAAAAGTAACGTTATTGTAATTGGTAATGAAAAGGGCGGTACTGGTAAATCAACGGTATCAATGCATTTGGTGGTGTATTTATTACGATTGGGGTTTAAAGTTGGTACTATTGATATAGATGCTCGACAGGGGACATTAAGTAGATATGTGAACAATAGAGAAAAATTTTGTGCCAAATCTAAGATTGATTTAGAAATTCCTATACATTATGCAATCTATAAAAGTGAGAACATGAATATAGAAAAGGCTAGGGAAGAAGAAGAAAGTAAACTATTAAAAGCTATACAACAATTATCTAGCTGTGATTTTGTGATTATTGATACTCCCGGTACGGATAGTTTTTTATCTAGGGTTGCGCACTCTTATGCTGATTTATTAATCACTCCCCTTAATGATAGCTTCATAGATTTAGATGTTTTGGGCACAGTCGATCCAGATACTGGTGATATTATCAAACCTAGTCAGTATGCCGAGATGGTTTGGGAACAAAAAAAACAAAAGGCATTGCGCCGCGAGAATACATTTGCGTGGATAGTCATGAGAAATAGATTAAGCAATTTGTATGCTAAAAATAAAGAAGACATGCATAAATCTTTGCAAGCTTTATCAAAAAGAATAGGTTTTCAAACGGTGCAAGGGTTCAGTGAGCGGGTGATTTTTAGAGAATTATTTCTTAAAGGTCTGACAGTAATTGACTTGCCAAAGATCGGTGGCAGTATGTCTATGTCTCACGTGGCTGCAAGACAAGAATTAAGGAACTTACTAAGCGTAATCAAGTTACCAAAAGTGCAATCTAAGCTTGATATGGCTGGCTAGTTCATTGATTTTTTGTATTCTATAACTGCTTACTATTTTTTTGTAACTGGTTTGTTTGAACAATTATAATGGCTAATTTATGAATTTTTTACGTTCTGTAACTGCAATTAGTTTTTTTACTATTTTAAGTAGAATAACTGGCTTTTTTCGAACAATTATAATGGCTAATTTTGTAGGCGCAGGGGCAATGGCTGATGCCTTAATAATAGCCATAAAATTTCCGAGTGTTATGCGGCGTATTTTCGCCGAAGGTGCATTTAATTCAGCTTTTGTTCCTACATTTTCTGGTATGTTGGCTAGTGGTAATAAACAACAAGCAAAAAGTTATGCCGAGAATATTCTAGCAATACTAGTGCTAACATTATCAGTGTTAATTATCTTAGTCGAATTATTTATGCCGAGTATTTTAAAGGTTATAATTCCTGGTTTTATTAATACCCCAGATAGAATGCATTATGCAATCGAGTTTACCAGAATCACATTTCCATTTATTTTATTTATTTCTATCTGTGCTTTGTTTAGCGGTATTTTAAATTCTATGGAAAAATTTTCTTGTGCTGCTTCTTCTCCTATGGTTGGTAGTTTAGTTATTATAGCGGTGTTCTTTTTGATCAAAGGGCACATGATTAGTCATGCCAAGGCGTTTGCTGTTTGTATAGCCATTGGCGGTTTGGCACAATCGTTGTGGGTTTTTATTCCAGTATTACGAAGTGGTATGCAAGTGAAAATATGTTGGCCTACTATTACTCCAGAAACCAAAAAGTTTTTTAAATTAATTGTTCCAGTCGCGGCTGGTGCAGGTGTAGTACAGCTAAATATTTTTATTGATATGATGATAGCGTCTTTTTTGGATTCTGGCGGTATTTCATATCTTGAATATGCCGATAGACTAAATCAGTTACCATTAAGCACTATAGGTGTGGCGATGGGTACTGCTCTTTTACCGATTTTGTCCAAGCAAATCAGGAAAAAAGACTATTTACAAGCCATTGAAACGCAAAATATGGCTGTGCAATATGGGCTGGTCTTTGTGATACCCGCTATGTTGGGATTGTTTATTTTTTCTGGCCCAATAGTACAAGCAATATATCTACATGGTAAATTATCGATTGCTGATATAAAACAAATAGCCATGACTTTACAGGCTTTTGCGGCTGGATTGCCAGCATATATTCTAATAAAGATTTTTAATAGTGCGTTTTTCGCAAATGAAGATACTAAAACCCCAGTAAAAGTAGCTTTGTGCTCAATGGTAATTAATGTGATAATGAATTTATGGTTGATGCGCTACTGGCATCACGTTGGTATTGCGCTGTCTACTGCTATTTCTGCGTGGATCAACTATTTGCTGTTAAAATATTATTTGGTTAAAGATTTTAATTTTAGGTTTGTAGCAAGTTTCCAGCAATTCTTGTTCAAACTTGGGGTAGTTAACCTGCTACTGGCCTTGGTAATGATAATGATAAAATATTATGTGTGGGAGTGGTTGATTCTAAGTATTCATCCTACTGTTGCTATATTATTGATTATTTTAGCGGCAAAATTAATATACATAGCACTAGCGATTTATGCCAAAATTGTTAATAGCAAAGATATAAACTTATATGAAATATAGGACCGGCGTTATGGTAAAGAAGAGTATTTTTTCTGGTGTTCAGCCTTCGAATAACCTTACTATTGGTAATTATATAGGGGCGATAAAAAATTGGGTAAGTTTGCAACACGATTATGATTCTATTTTTTGTATAGTAAATTTGCACGCCATTACAGTAGCGCAAAACCCCAAAGAGTTGTATGACAATACTTTGGCAACAGCAGCGACATATTTAGCATGTGGTATAGATTATAAAAGCAATCCTATCATTATACAAAGCGATATTAATGAGCATGCGGAACTAGGTTGGATTCTTGGGTGTATGACTCCAATGGGTTGGCTATCAAGAATGACGCAGTTTAAGGATAAATCAGGCAAAAATAAAGAGAAGGTTGGCATGGGTTTGTTTGCTTATCCTGCTTTAATGGCGGCGGATATTTTATTGTATAATACTACCCATGTGCCCGTGGGTGACGATCAGAAACAACATATTGAAATGGCGAGAGATTTAGCACAATCTTTTAATAATAGGTATGGAATAGATCATTTTACCATTCCTGAACCATTAATTGTGCATGAAGGGGCTAGAATTATGAGTTTGCGTGACGGTACAAAGAAAATGAGCAAATCTGATCCTTCCGAGATGTCCAGGATACTGCTAGCTGACAGCAAAGAAGAAATAGTGATGAAAATTAGAAAAGCTAAAACAGACAATGAGTTATTACCAGATAGTTTAGAACAACTGCATGCTAGGGTAGAAGCAAAAAATC
Organism: Alphaproteobacteria bacterium; assembly: GCA_965204765.1. GTDB lineage: Bacteria > Pseudomonadota > Alphaproteobacteria > Caedimonadales > UBA9215 > CBDBFG01. Next base: position 372,149 of record CBDBFG010000004.1, read on the forward strand.
TATTAACTATATTTGCGACATTTAGCGATTTATCGTTAGTGGATACGGTTAATAAGTTTGCAGGCCAAGAATTTTCATATTTAAAAAATCAATTAACAGATTTACTTGTTGAGAAAATCTCACCTATTACAGAAAAAATAAATTTATATTTAAGCGATAAAAGTGAATTGGCTAATATTCTGCAATCTGGTCTTGATAGGGTACGGCCCATAGCACGTGATAATATATTAAAAACCAAGGAAATAGTAGGTCTTGCTAGATTTTAATAGTATTGTGAAACCATGTAAATACAAATTAAGTATAGCATTAATACAAGTTTTAAGATGAGAATAGCACTTTTTCAACCAGAGATACCACAAAATACAGGGACCATTTTGCGTCTTGGTTCTTGTTTAGGTGTAGGTGTTGATATCATAGAACCATGTGGGTTTGGTTTGAATAATCATAATCTAAAAAGGGCAGGTATGGATTATGTTGAACTGGCGAATTATTTAAGACACGATAGTTGGAATTCATTTCTAGATAGCACTAATCGCAACGGTAAAAGGTTAGTATATTTGACTCCACATGCCATAAAGCCTTATACAGAATTTTGCTTTGGCCAAGATGATATTTTGTTAATGGGTAGGGAAAGTGATGGTATTCCAGCAGAAATCACCGATAAAATTGATGATCACCTAATGATTCCGATGTATCCAGACAGAAGATCATTAAATGTTGCTGTTGCTGCGGCGATGGTTTTGGGGGAAGCGCTAAGGCAAACTGATCAGTTTTACAGTGCCAAATTGTAATGATAGCTTTTTATGATAGCATCGTGCTATGGTGATTTAACTTTGAATTAATACGAATTTTGAGGAACGAAATGTATATATAATACATGAGTGACGATTAAATGAAGTAGAAAACAAAGTGAAACCACTATACAATGCTATGTAGGAGTTCTTTGAAGTTTGATATGCGTTTAAAGTTGTAGTTGTGTACCAAAAACATAATTGATAATGGGAATGCAGGAAAAGAATTGCGATATTACATTAAGTACTTAACAAGCTTATTGCTTCTGTCATTTATTGTTATCGGTTTATACTGTATCTATCGGTACGTCAATATCTTAACAACACTAGAGATTACAACTTTATTAATAATTTCTGCAGTTTTACCTTTATTAGGTTGTGCTATCGTCCATTTTTATTGTCGTTGTGTAGTATTAGCGCAAAAATTGCGCGATATTAGTATAGAGGATGGGCACAACAAGCAAGAAATAGATTCTTCGGCGAGTAATACAAAATACAAGGATAAATCACATATATCATCGGCTATTAGGTGGGCTTTGGATAATGATAAGGTGGAAATATTGCTGCAACCTATAGTAAGTTTACCACAACGGAAGGTAAAATATTTTGAATGTTTAGCTAGAGTCAGGGATCAAGCAGGGGTGATTTATACTCCTAATGACTTTCTTAGTTTAGCACATGAATCAGATATGATTACTAAACTGGATAGCACGGTTATTTTACGATGTTTACGGATTTTGGTGGATAGAGATCTTCATGATGAATCCATGAAATTTTTTTGTAATATATCTTGTGATACTATCCGTAATAGTCAGGTATTTACCGAGATTATAAGTATAATCAACAAGTACGATGGTATTACGAATAAAGTAATATTTGAATTGTCACAGCAAGTTCTGTTAGAGAATTATACCACTATGTCTTTGCTATTAGCACAGTTAAAATCAGCTGGTTGTATTTTTTCAATTGATCAAATAGACCGTGTTGATCTGGATTTTGAGCTGTTAAGTAAATGTAATTTAAAATATTTAAAAATTCATAATAGATGTTTATTGGATCTAGCACGCAAGACTTATGGACACGATATGATAATAAAGTTTATACAGCAATGTCGGGAATATAATATTACTGCGATAGTAACTCATCTAGAGGACGAAGAATCCATGGTAGAAATTAATGATTTTAAATTTCACTTTGCACAAGGTTTTCTGTTTGGGTCACATTTTGTGATGAAGTAATATTTTATTCTTGTTTAATGGAGGTTAATACCCAATTGGGATTATTGGTAGTTATTGTTCTTGAGAATGTCCAAAAATCTACTACTCTTTCTATTTGGTCGTCTGAACCTTCGATAATTTTTCCATCTTTGTCTTTGATGGTAATTATTTGTTCTGAGGCATATTTAACCTGAATATGAGCAGTATTGTTTTTAATCTTTACATCACTGATGGTAGTACTTTCAATTTTTACCAGAGTGTTTGAGTATGATATGTTTTGTTTCGTTCGTTCAGAATGGATAGTTTTGAAAGTATTCAAAATATCTTTGGCAACTAAAGGTGCCAAGTTTGCGAGATTACCTTTGCAATATTGATCTAATATTATTTCAAATGCCTCTGTCGCACCGTATAGGAAATCGCTAATAGTAAAGTTTGGATCTTTTTTTCTGATACTATTAATGGCATTGTGCAATACACTAGGTATTGAGTCGATGTCTTTGTCGATTGTTTGCTTCTTAGTGGTGCTATTGTTGTGAGGTGAATGTTTACTTTTCGCCTTATGCGTGATGCCAGCATTGCTACCAAGTATTGTGTACAAGCGGTATAAAATTAACAGCGTTACCACAGATAATATCAATAATTCCAATTGAATCCTTTAAAGTAATTAAACAAGACTATCGTACGGCGAGTATAGCATAAGGGTGTAATTATCAAAATATTTTTTACATTTCATTCGTTTTTATCTGTGCAAAGAGGTATGTGAGATCTGGTGTTGTTTCTTTCAAGTAATAAGCGCAGCTTTATAGTAAGTGCTTAACTATTGCTAAGTAAATACATATATATATTGTAAAATTCATAATGAAGCTACAATATTGATTGACACATTATACTCTAGATGCTCAACTATTAGGGTTAGTAGGAGTCTGTTTACGATGAGTAAGAAGTTAAAGTTGTGGTTGTTGATATTTCCATTGTTGGTATCGTTTGGTGATGTTTATGCTGTGCCGACTGATAGTAGTGATCCTGAAGCAGAAGGAACCGTTGCTATTGGACGGTTAGCTAGGGTTACGAGGGAAAGTATCACAAATTGGAATGAAGATACTGATCAGGTATTAGCGCAATTACAAGGGGAGGAACTAAAGCATGCAGTAGTAAGGTCATTAGTGAGATTGCGCGATAAGAGAGTGAGCATAAATCCGGAACAGGGCTGGTTAAAAGGTAGGTTATCAAAGTTTTTTATTACCGATATTGTTGGACAATGGGTTGGGCACTATGATAGATGTCATTCTTTGTTTACTGTAGCAGAGAATATTAAATTAATGTTTTTAATGGGAGAGATTGATCCATTTAATAAAAGTATATCTCGTTCTAAGAAAAGTAACGAGCATATGCAGAAATTTATGACATTGTGGTCTGCTGATATAGATGCTGAAGACATAGGTGCTGAAGATAGAGGAAGTGTAATCTTTGGTTTGGTGGCATGTGAATATGCTTTTGATCAAAATAGTACTTCGCTATTAGATAATCTTTTGTTGTTGGTTACGTCGAATATGGATGATTCAGCAGAAAGGCAAAGGCAGCTTATTACTTCACTGGCTAATATTGATCGATTTGCGGATTATGCGAATTTATCGCCTTTGTTGGCTAATGTGGTAGCTAGGTTAGTTGCGGATCATGAAGATGCTATCGATGGTTATCATTCTGCGGCTTATTTGTTATGGTCTCTTGCGAGGTTAACCCCTGTTCTAAAAGAGGTACAAGACGAAGATGTTCGTACGAATGTAGGCGGATTGGTTCGTGATGCTAGTGCGGTTATGCATGACAATACTGTGGGAAGAATCACAAAATATATAGTGATGAGTGCCTGGGGTATGGCCCATTGCGAGGTTTATCTTAATAGAGAATTTAGTGATTTTTGGCATTTGTGGGTTGATGATTATTCTCAAGACATTAGTGACAGCATCAATAGCTATGATGTTGGAATGTTAAAAGGTATCAAGTTAAAGTCGTCTAATGTTGCTGTGGTCGACCTAATAGACGAATTATTGTACGGTGAGCAGTCTGAGTCTGAGTCTGAGTCTGAGGATGATGATGATGAGTAATAACCTTTTGAAAGTGAGGTTCTGAGTTTGTGTGATTGCAAGAATTCTAGTAACCCATTTCTGTATCATAGGATTCAATAAGATGAATTGATAGTAGTGGTTGCTGGTTATTTTATTGCAGGTAGGATATTTTTTGATAAATGGTTAAGCGTATCTTTGGTTTTAAAATCCCTTTATAATTAGCCATTAGCCATTAGCCATTAGCCATTAGCCATTAGCCATTAGCCTTATTGGCCCAATGCAGAAAAAATATCACTTATTTGTTGATTATTAGAGATTCTCATCTTTCTTTTGCAGTTTTGTAGGTAAAACTCTATGGTTCTTGGTGATAGGTTGAGTTTGTTAGCAATAGATTTACACGAATACCCCATTAGGATAAATTCTATACACTGTATTTCTCGTGGTGATAGTTTAAAGTGGTATTCTATAAATCTTAACCTGGGATTGTTGATATTATTATAAAACTCTGCTTTTTGCTTGTGTATTTCGTCTACAAAATGAATCTTGTGAACATTAAAAGTATATTGTGAAGAGTCATAAATGATTTTGTTCGCAACGATCAGAAAGTAGTCTATAAACTTTTCTATTTCAGGTATATGAGATATATATTGACTATTGATTTGATGGTTGTCCATATCGGTTACAAAATTAAATACGTCGACGTAATCTGTTTGTATGCGGTTGATAGTAAAGCCATTACTTAACGCAAAAACATTTTCTATTTGTTTTATGACATGCCAAAATTTTTTATCTTTACTATTGTGCTGTTGCCATAATGAATAAGGAGACTCTTGGGATGAAAAATTAGTAAATGCTCCGATTTGATGCAGATTGTTGGCAAAATAATAATCTAGCCATTTTGGTGAGGATGATAAATAGAATTGCTCTCCATTTTTATAGAATCTCCTCATACTCATGTTATTAATGCCAAGAAAGTCGTAAATCGGTAGTGCTATTTCATTAATGGCATAGCAATATCGTGATAGTATATATTTGTTACTCATGAATTTATTTAACAGTCAATAACGTATATTTTACTATATTGCATAATAGTATTTTCGCGCAATACTCTGAAAAAGATAATAGAGTTTGAGAGATTATTTATATGAAAACAAAAAAGTTTTTACAATTTGCGTCATTCTGTGTAGTGATATTACACAATGCCTTAGCAACCGATGATCAGCTTATAGCTAGTCTGCGCCGAATACGACCTAGTGCTCCGGTTCCTCATCTAAGTGTAGAAATGATGATTGCCGGAGAAAGTAAGAGTGCGCAAAGAATGCGTGATGTGATATGTAATCCAGGCGTTAATCCTGATTTGCTTAAAGGAAAGGTAATAGGCATCCTTACTACAGATGGGGCAGAATCACCAGAGACGATGATACCGGCTAATTTCTTTAAAGCTAGGGGAGCAACGATTGAATTAATTGCGCCTAAAAAACGAATACAGCCTGGCCTTCCGGTAGAGATACCTGCTGCAAGAGATACCGAGATATTTGTAGTAGAGTATATGGAGAATGTTGGCACTTTAAAAATAGATAGATATTTGGAAAGTAGTGATCCAAGCCGATATGATGTAATATTTATGCCTGGTGGCATATGGGCGCCGGATAATTTAAGGGTTAATACAGATGTGCATAGATTTTTACAAAGGGCAAGTAAAGTAGGGACGTTAATAGCTGCTACTGGTCATAGTCCATTGATATTAATTAATGCAGGAATGTTAAAAGGCAAGAAAGCAACAAGTTATTGGAGTGTACAGGTTGATTTATCAAATGCTGGTGCCTTGGTTTATGATCGTCCGGTAGTAGTTGATGGAGGATTATTAACTAGCCGTTTTCCCACAGATTTTCCAGATTTTTTGGAAGCAATTGTGCAAAAATTAACTTTAAGCTATCAAGAAGAAAGTTTTGCTTATAATGTTGGGTTGAAATGTTGCGATACAGATGGTGCAATACCGCAAAAAAAACAAAGAATTAGTAAGTGGCAAAGATTTAAGAATTTCGTGGGTAAGGCAAAGGTAATACTAGGTTATAAACGATAATAATGTTAAATCATCTTGCTGTTAAGTTATATTTCATGGTTGTTTATAATATATTGTTCGTTATTGTTTTTGGTTTTAATGACTGTAATTTTTGTTGTGATGATAGTTATTTAGCCGTTGGTGTATGTTTAGGTGAATATATATAAAAATTCATGATTTATCAGGAATGGCGCACTTTAGTTACTGTGGTGAAATATGGATGTGTACTATTGAATAAATCTACTGAGAGTTCATTGTAAGGTAGATGTTGCTTAATAACAAGGTGATATGCGCGTTTTTTAGTAATAGTAAGTGATAAGTATCGAGTATATTTGGCTATTCAAGCAGTAGATATTGACGGTTCAACTACAATACTTGCATCAGTAAATGGTTAGCATTGTTCTCTTAGGTGGTTAGTAAAAGTTTTAAATCCAGACCATTGTATTTTAAGATGCAATATAAGATTTGTATTACGGTCATAGTGCCAAGAGCAGCAAGTGTGTAAGGATGTAACAATGCTTTAGAAGAGACATGGTTGATTGATGAGCAAATATTTTGCGATTTGATGCACCAATCATCTTGCTTTGAAAGTCGTTATAACCAATTGATATCTAGATAATAGTAATATTTATTGAATGGTTAAAATATTTAAATTAGGGTGATGGATTGTTCAAGGTATAGAATAAATTTATGCAGAGCATTGTGTCTAAATGCGTCCTGTGCTGTGATACGACGTCATCGTGACCAGAGCATGGTGCGCAAACTCATAAGGCTAGAACTAGCATGGTTCAGAGTACAAAATGATTAATATCAATCCAGCCTAATGAACGAAACGGGTTGCAAAACAGATGCCCCCACGCACGGGCATGACGTTTGCAGCTATACGTCGTCTACATGAAATAGTATTATGCGGTCTTTAACATTTTTGAGATTTCGTCACAAGCTTGGCTGTATTCTATTGATTTAACAGCACAAATCTCTGAAGCTAATCTTTCGAATGCTGTTTGATATATTTGTCTTTCACTATAAGATTGTTCCTTTGCTTCATTATCGCTATGAAGCTCTCGTATTACTTCTGATAATGAGGAAAGCCGACCAGAATTAATCTTGGTCTCATATTCTTGAGCTCTACGCGCCCATATCCCTTTTGTTGGCTTTACTTTTTTAGTTAACAAGGTGAATATACTGTCAATTTCTTGCTCAGAACAGACAGATCGTAGCCCTGTATTTTTAGCTTTAGCAAGAGGTAGCCTCAAGGTCATCCGATTTTGCTTGAAGTGTATCACCAGAACGTCTATAGTCTGTCCTGCTATAGTTTCAGTGTCTACATCCTCTAGAACACCGACGCCATGGTTCGGGTAAACTACTAAATCGCCGTTAGAAAAATCAGATCTAATACTCATCTTGACACCTACCAAAGAAAAAATTGCTAAGAAACACCTAAACTACGTTCATAGTAACACTAATCGATGAAAAAATACAGAAAAAAACAAAATGTTTACTATTTATAAACTTTTTTGTGCATTTTTTGTTCCAATATTGCCACTAAAAAAGTGACTTGTAAGCCTTGTTATCTCCTGTGTGTGTTAGGATCATAGTGAAATTTTCCTTTGATGAGTCTAATGAAGTAATATTGTATGTATTCTCTTGTATATAAATACCGGCAAGAAAGCTTTGTATACTGCTTGAGGTAACAAGAGTATCATCAAGATTGCCTTGTAGTGCAGATTGATTGTCAGTTTTTATTTTTACTAAATTTCCTTTTAGATGAAATTTTATTTCTTGTTTTTGATTGGATAAGTCAACAGCTATTTGCATTTTTCCTCCGTATGGAGCGCATTCTGCCATAATACCAACAATATTGAGGATAATTCTGATATTGGAGTGCAATACAGTGATGTTTTCTTGCGCAATGTGATGTGTAAATTCCAAATTGATTTTATGGGTCATCAGGTATTGGGCAAGCATATCTTGTAGTTTTACAGGGGAATCTATTAGTTGCACACCAGAAAATCCAAATGCTGCTCTGTAATATACTAGTTTTTTTGAGGCATTATTGGCGCTTTGTAGCGCTAAAAGTAATAATTCTTCGTCGATTTCTGGAGTGTTTTCTTGCATAATTTCCATGCTATTGGTAATAGCGCCTACCGGAGTTATTAAATCGTGGCAAACCTTGGAACACATTAGTTGTGCAATACGAGTATGATTCATTAGCTTTACTGAATTATCCTCGCCATTGTAAACTATTAGATAATGTAATAGAAGAAAAAAGGATGTAAATAGTTTGCAATGTGTAAATTTATCAGTATCCCAAGTTTATAAAGTATTATATGGTAGTTGAGGTGATAGATTGTTAATATAGATTGGCGTGACCGTTTCAGATAGGGTGGTTTATGAAAAAGTTCTGCAAAAAATTTATATATTGCACACTAACTTTGTCAATTATATTGATTTGTTATACGCATCTGTGTACATTCAATTTTCTTAAAAGTTACATAGAAGATAAGGTTTTAAAAGATACTGGATATACTTTAGAGTTAAAGGGTAATTTAAAATTGCGTTTATTACCTTATGTTCAGATAATTGCAAAGGATGTAACGATATCTTCTTTGCAAAAACAAGATTATATTTGTGATGTGCATAAGGTTAAAGTAGATTTATCTTGTGCTAATATCCTAAAACACCGATTCGCTATTGGTGAAGTAAGGTTATATGATGCTAATATTTATACAGTAAATAACAAAAGTAGTAGCAATCATAATCTGGATTTAAAACTTGTATTTTATAAAAACAATGCTTTTTTGACGTTCAAGTCAAAAATGAAGTTGTTTGATGAGAGTGTCAAGTTAAAGGGAGTAGTGAGGGATATTTCTGCTATTACTCCCGTTCAAGGAGAGTTGGAATTATTCACCCATAAATTACGTTTCTCGGGTAATTTTTTTGCAAAGAACTATTTATTTATGGGTGATGCTCATTACCGTGGTTCTATTGCTAGTAAAGATTTGCTTGTCAAATCACTATTTAGATTTGATAGGAACGGGGCAATTATCACTGATGTCCAAGCAAAAATTGGTGATCTGCTTATCGAGGGTGGAGTGCAATGCGATTTTGTTACTGCGCGCGTCAGTGCGGAATTTAAATCATCCCAAGGATGTATATTCAGTCTAAACTCAAATATTGCGCATGCAAAGGGTTATGATTTTAACTATAAAGTATTGCTAGAAAAGCCTTATGTGCTGGCTGACGTATTGCAATTACCGTATCTATATTCTGTTAATAGCGTACTTATCAATGGTTATGGCAATTGGGGTTTAAACGACATATATATAAAGGCTATGATGGATATAGCTGGTGACCAAATTAATATTGTTGGTAATATTAATGCATTAAATGAATTTGATATTAGCTTGAATGCACGCCAAATAAACATTGATAACATCATCAGTAAAATAGGTAAGCGTGAAAACCTATCTTACAGTTCGGTTAAGCCACAAGATGGTTCTAGCAGTGTCAATTCAATGGAATCACAGAAACCTGTGATATGGAGTAAGAAGACAATAGATTTAGCCATGATAAAAAAGTTACATGGTGTGCTAACGTGCGATATAGAAAGGTTAATTTATAAGGATGAATTATTTTCTAAAGTTTATGGCCGGGTATTGTTAGATGATAAGAAACTTGTATGTAAAGACCTAGTATTTCAAATGTTTGGTGGTAGTGTTAATGGTAATATAGAGATTGATGCTGATGATAAGCAAGAAGTTAATGTGGATATTGCGGCAAGCAATATCAATATTGATAAACGGTTCATACAAAATAAATTTTCTTTAAATAGTTTAGTTAACCTTAGAGTCAAATTGCATTCTAAGGGTAATAGTATAAGTGACTATGTGCAAAATTTATCAGGAGATATCAATGTTGATTCTAAATCTGGTGAGGTGTTAGGGTTCAATTTGAATGCAATTAATTCTGGCTTAGGTGATCTTAGTAATGCAAAATCCTTGGTTAACCTATTAGATACTGTGGCTTTAGAAGGGAAAACTAGTTTTTATCAATCACACATATATGGCAAAATAGATAAAGGTGATATAAAGATAAAAAAAGGTATGCTTGATGTGAATGGTGGCAAAATATCGTTGGGTGGTAATGTAAATCTAGTAGATTATACTATCAACACTACTGCAACTGTATCATTTCAAACCGCAGAAATTCCAAATTTTGTGGTCATGTTTTATGGCACTCTTGATGCTCCACAGTATAAAATTAATATTAAGAATTTGCGTCGCTATTTATTGCAACAGACGGTACATGGTGTGGTAAAAGGGGTGCTCAATGATTCAGAAGAAGGTCAAGATCTAGCAAAGACAGCAAAATCAATATTTAGGGGAATATTTAATGATTAAGCTATTCATTTTTATGATAGGTATGTTTTGTAATGTGCAAGATGTTTGTGCTGCATCTATTCATGGTTTGGATGGAACAGGACTTTCTTTATTATGGACCCTTCCTTTTTTGGGGGTGTTGTTATCTTTAGCAGTAATACCTGTTTTTGCCCACGATTTTTGGGAGCAAAATATGGGGAAAATATCTTTGGTATGGAGTGGTGTATCACTGGTTATGTTGCTGAGTAATGTCGGCTTTAACATAACCATGCACGTTGTATTGGAAACATATTTACACCATTTTATACCATTTATGGTTTTTATTTTATCGCTATATGTTATTTGCGGAGGAATAAAGATTAAAATCGATGTGGCTGCTACTCCTATGTTTAATGTGATATTTATGTTGTGCGCTACTTTGCTTGCAAGTCTCATTGGTACGACGGGGGCTGCTATGCTATTTATTAGGCCGTTGTTGTATATTAATGATACCAGACAAAATAAGAGCTATCTGGTGATTTTCTTTATTTTCTTGGTATGTAATATTGGAGGGTCATTAAGTGCCATAGGTGATCCTCCGCTGTTTCTAGGATTTTTAAATGGCATAGACTTTTTTTGGGCTACTGTTCATTTATTTAAGCCTTTTGTGCTAATGTCGGTGCCTTTATTTATTTTATTATACTGCTTTGACAGTTATTATTTTCGTCAAGAAAAGCATGATCATAAACTGCATACTATACCAAAGGTCACAATATATGGTCGATCGAATGTTATGATTTTGATAGTGGCGGTAAGTATCATCATACTTTCAGGTATATTCCCATATCCAGATAAGGTATTATGCATTGCGAATGTGAATGTTAGTTATACTAGCATAATTAGAGATTTAAGCTTACTGCTGCTGACTATCATTTCTGTTAAATGGTGTAATAAGGATGTAAGACACAATAATCATTTTTCTTGGGAACCATTTTTTGAAGTATGCAAAGTATTTGCCGCGATATTTATTACAGCTGCTCCGGTGATAGCAATGTTAAAGTCTGGAGAGAATGGCGCGTTTGCTAATTTGGTAACCTTGGTGAATGATAAAACTGGTCCGAACAATATGTTATACTTTTGGATTACGGGAGTTTTGTCTTCTTTCTTGGATAATGCTCCTACTTATTTAGTATTCTTTAATTTAGCAGGTGGGGATCCAGAATTACTTTCACATTCGTTGTCTAATACATTGGTAGCAATATCATGCGGGGCTGTATTTATGGGGGCGATGACTTATATAGGTAATGCTCCTAATTTGATGGTAAAATCTATTGCGCAAAGACGTAATGTACAAATGCCAGGATTTTTTGGTTATTTATTATGGTCAATATGTATTTTGTTACCAGTGCTGATATTAGTTTCTATGCTGTGTATATAGTATTTACTGCATAATAAAAAAATTTGGTAATGGAATATTAATATCTACTTTTTGTCCATTGTCGTATTGCCATTGCAGGTTTGTTGCAGCCAGATGCAGAGGAATTCTTGTATTTCCTATACCTGAGTTGAAGTAAGCGTTTTTCCCCCCATATTTACCGTCTCCTAGAATTGGTATTTCTAGACCTTCTGTCATATGTACTCTGATTTGATGTTTTTTGCCTGTTTCTATTTGTAACTCTACAAGGCTTAGATGTTTATCTTGCTCTACTGTCTTAACTTTGTATCTTGTAATTGCTGGGCTTAGGTTGTCTGCTTTAGAGGACATTTTTTCCTTTTGTGCATTAGTCATTTTGCCGATGGCAAGGGAAATAGTGCCTGATTTTTTATTAGGTACACCATTTAGTACAGCATAATATGTTTTGTTAATCTTGTGTTCTTTAAAATATTGCATGAACATACTAGCTGATTGAGAAGATTTGGCTAAAATTAACAAGCCAGATGTATCCTTGTCTAATCTGTGTACTATGTATAGTTGCTTGTCGGGAATTAAGTCTGATAAATATAGATCTATGTGGTCTTTTACATTTGATCCACCTTGTACAGCAATTCCGCAGGGCTTGTTAATTACTAGGCAAAAATCATCTTGATATATTATGTTATTTCGTAAGGTGTGCAGGGTTTGGTTATTTCTAAACACGTTAAGACCGGGTTTGTGGTAAGTGATAATATGATCGGGTAATGAAATTGTATCATCTGGTTGCAACCTGTGATCAGTTTTGATCTTGTTATTATTGATTTTTATTTTACCGGTACGAATCCATTTTTGTAATAAACCGTATGGCAAGTATTTATACCGAGATTGGATCAAACTCTTGATTCTTTTGTTTTGGTATTGTTGTGGGATATTAGTTATTTTTATCATGCCGTATGGTATAGCACTTTCATTAATTTTACTACTTACTTTTGCGATTGCCAAATTAATAGGTGATGAGTTTTACTATGGTAAATTGATTTCAATGTCTGACGAATGTTGCATGTAATTTAGTATTTGTTTGCGGTGAGTTTGGCGGTGTTTTTTTACGTATGATATTAAAATAAGGGTTGACCTATCGGGGATATAGCCGTAATGTAGCGATATCTTTGGGGGCACTTAGCTCAGTCGGTAGAGCATCTGACTTTTAATCAGAGGGTCACAGGTTCGAATCCTGTAGTGCCCACCATCTTTTAGGTATTATCATGTATCAAGATGTTGGTTGAATTAGCAAGTTGTAAAAGGTGATGGTTTGCTAGACAGTGATCTGCTTCTTCGATGCGTAATTTAGCGATGCCGTATTCGTTGTTATATGAAAATAACATACCAATTTTATTTTGCTTTAAGAATATGGTTTTGCCTTCTGGCACTGGACCGGTTATTTTTACAGTATAAAGTTTTTTCCTTACTATACCTTGATGTTTAGTACGCGAGGTTAATTCTTGCCCTAGGTAACACCCTTTATCAAATGATATAGCATTCATTTCTTCTAAATTTGCTTCTAATGGTATAGTTTTTCCGGGCAATAATTCTTTATTATACTTCGGCACACAATGCAGAATACGTGAGTTATCATAATAGGTGATTTTTTTTGCGGTAATATTTTGTACCGTATTACTAGTAACATTCTTGTGGTTAATAATTCTTTTGCCCATTTTGGCGGTTCTGGGGTCATCACTTGCACTAGGACAGTTGGTATCACAGTCATGAATAGAAATTACATCATAATCCTTAGAGACATTTTGTATTATGACATCCGTGTTGATTTTATACAGGTTGAGCTTAGTAGTGATGATATCCACAGCATCCGTATCGGTGTCTAGCAGAATACAGTCTTGCTTGGGATCATAGCGCAGAAAAAAGTCACAAAAGAAACGGCCATTGGCGTTAAGCATAGCCGTGTATATCATAGGGTTGTGTTTGACCAGGTTAACATCATTAGTGATTAATCCTTGTAAAAATGAAAATTTATCTTTACCAGTTATCTGTAAAATAGATCTGTTAATATGGTTAATGTAATACATTAGTTGATTCTTTCTAGGTTTTTGCTGTGGTGTATATTTGTTTTACTCGTATAATTTTCTATCTTGTAATGCCATATTTATCAACTCTTAAGCATTAGCATGTATTATAGCGGTTTCACTTTGTTTTCTATTTCATTTAATCGTCACTTATGTATTACATATACATCTCGTTCCTCAATTCGTATTAATTCAAAGTTAAACCACTATAAATGGTGGGTGTATCTGACTATGCCACAAGGAATTTAGCATTTTTCTGGTATAGATTCCAGTCTAGTAATGTTCTTCTGATAAGAGAGCCTTCTTTTGAATCCTCGGTACATGATTTACAACCAAGGGTGTAGGGTGATTATACGATTGTCAGAAATGTGATTTATGTCATTAAATCACAGATAGTCGTTAGGTGCGCATACGGTGGTATCCAATTTCCTACTGATAATATTTGTGGTTTGTCGCTTATGTTTGGAGTGCGCATATGCTTGATTTTGTTTACAGTATTTAACGATATATTATACGCGTTTTTTAAACTTATATTTCTTTTTGCTGCGACGCCATTTTTTTTGCGCTTGTTTATGCTGGGCATAGGTAGCTGAAAATATATGTCCACCACTACCATCAGCAACAAAATATAAATAATTTGTTTGTGCTGGTTGTAGTACTGCTTCTAGTGTATCAATAGCAAAATGACATATAGGTGTAGGCGGTAGACCTTTGTTGCGATAAGTATTAAATGGGGATGAAAACTTAAGGTCTTTTATTTTCAAAAACCGGTTTAGTCTTTTGTTTGCTTTTTGTTCTATTGCATATCGTACCGTAGGGTCGGCCTGTAAACGCATTGATCGTTTCAATCTGTTGTAATATACCGATGCGACATAGGGTTTTTCTGATGATTTATAGGTTTCTTCCTCTACTATGGATGCTACTATAAGGGCCTCTTCCAGCGTTCTGATGGGTATATTCTTTTGGCGGTTTATCCATAATGGTTGTATTCTTTTATCAAAATTTCTTTTCATAAAACATATTACGTCATTTTTAGTTTCTCCGCGTTTGAAATGATAGGTGTCTGGTAAAATGCTGCCCTCTGGTAAAGGCACGGTTATTTCACCAGTTAATTTATTTTCTTTTTCCAGGAGTGCTTTTATCTCACGCGATGCTAAACCCTCTGGGATTGTGATAGAGTGGTATACGATGTTACCATTTTCTATTTTATCTATTATTTGTTTTAAAGTATCACCTCTTTTAAATTCATATTCACCAAATTTTAATTTATGTGATTTATTGCGCAGCGAAACGTTGTAATGAAATGATTGTGATGAGGTAATGATTTTTGATGATTCCAGCATCTCTCCTATTTTTTTTGCACTCAGTTCTGGGGTAATGTTTAGGGATACATTATCTACAGAACAACAAGGAGCGCTATAATCAATAAAGAATATTTTTATCATCCACGCTAATAGAAATAGCGCAAATATTATGCTTGGTATTGCTAGTACTTTGAATATACGACTTATTTTGTTTGTTTTGTTTTTATTGCGAGACGGTTTACGTTTCAAAGGTGTCTTGTTTGTTTTTGGTGTGGGCATTATAATTCTCCGTTAAGTACCGTACATGGTCGGTTATCAGCGTCAAAGAAGGCAAAATTCTAAAACACTTTACTTTTCACATGGTAGCGATACATTGTCATTCAAAACGCTTAAGTACCAAAGACGCATTAGTTCCTCCAAATCCGAATGAATTTGTCATAGAATAAGTGATTTTTTTCTCTTGTGCATTATGTGGTACCAGGTTGATACCGGCAAATTCTTTTGAAGGTCTTACTAAATTCAAAGTTGGGGGTACAACCCTGTTTGTTATTGCTAGTGTTGAAAATATTGCCTCTATTCCTCCGGACGCACCTAATAAATGTCCTGTGGAAGATTTGGTAGAAGAGATAGCTATTTTAGATATATGTTCTTTGAATGCTTGTTTAATACCGGATATTTCTGCGGCGTCACCTAGAGGGGTAGATGTACCATGAGCATTTAAGTAATCAATATCTTCAGGAGATATTTTTGCAGATTTTATAGCATTTTGCATTGCTAGGTATCCTCCGTGACCATTTTCTGGAGGAGAGGTGATATGGTGAGCATCGCCTGACATGCCATAGCCAACAATTTCTGCATATATTTTAGCATTTCTTTTTTTTGCATGCTCTAATTCTTCCAAAACAAGCATGCCAGAGCCTTCTCCTATTACAAATCCGTCTCTATCTTCATCCCATGGTCTTGAAGCTTGTGTTGGAGTATCGTTAAAATTAGTGGATAATGCCCGTGCTGCGGCAAATCCGGATAATCCTAGTCTTGATACTGCTGCTTCTGATCCACCAGCTATCATGACATCGGCATCATTACATTGAATTATTCTAGCGGCATCACCAATAGCGTGTGTTCCACTTGCGCATGCTGTACTAACTGAGTGGTTGGGGCCGGTAAATCCATATTTTATAGAAACGTGACCAGATATAATATTAATTAGTGAAGCGGGAATAAAGAATGGTGATACTTTGCGATGTCCACCTTCATGTAGGGCTACGGATGTATCATATATTCTGGTTAAACCACCAATGCCGCAGCCTATTACTGTGCCAGTTCTAGATTTCTGTGTGAGACCATCGGGGTGCCATCCAGCATCATTAATTGCCTGGATAGCTGCGGAATAACCAAAGATCACGAATTTGTCGGTTTTCTTTTGCTCTTTTGGTGTCATGTAATCATCTGGATTAAATTCTTCCGAGCCTGTTGCCACTTGTCCAGCTATCTTAGAGGGGATATCAGTTACGTCAAAGTCTGATATCTTGGCAATTCCTGATTGGCTATTGATTATTTTTTGCCAGGATTCCTTGAAGTTTTTTGCCAGCGGGCTAACCATACCCATGCCAGTAATAACAACACGACGCATAACAACCCCTTTTAATAATATTGTCAATTATGAATTATACATAAAAAAATCTGTATTGTCGAACTATTAACTAAAAATAGTAGTTAATATGAACGAAAAAAGTGCCTCAATATATAACGTAGCACTAACGTATTAACCTTGTGCTTTTGAAGTGTGATGATACTTTGGCAATTGCACAAAACAGTTCTATTGCATAAGTTAGATCTATAAAAATGTATGAAAATAATTCATTAACATTTAATATAGACACAGATCAGCTACTAATTGCAGCTCTAAGTGCAAAATTACTTAGTATGCTGTTCTATATAAGCTATAGCGTCTTTAACCGTTAAAATTTTCTCGGCATCTTTTTCTGGGATTTCTATACCAAAGGATTCTTCTAATTCCATCACCAATTCTACGGTATCTAGACTATCAGCCCCTAAATCATCTATAAAATGAGCAGAATCAACAACCTTTTCTATTTCTACACCAAGGCTCTCTGCTATCATGTTGGTAACTTTGTTTTTGATATCACTCATAGTATATTCCATTAAATTATTATAATACTTAAATACTTTAACCGTATTGTTTTGTCAAGCTACCCTGGAAGCTTTCAGATAATCGTTATGCCAAGATTATCTTATCAAACCACACCTCTGGTAGACAGAAAATCTTCGAGTTGCTTATAACTTAAAGAGGATTTTTAGCTATGATAAACAGCGCGTATTATCATTGCTGATGGTGAATAGCAGTGCTGAAACCCAGGTTGATCGTCTGATGTATGTGAAGATTTAATCTCTGTAACCCCTTAACCACAAGTGGCAACACTGTACATCTTGTCTCACAGATGCAAATAACATAAATATACCGTATGCATTTAATAATTTGTTAATATTCTCGCCTTACCGTTACAAACAGTAGTCTGGTTTCAGATGAGTATAGCCAACTAGAGTTACTTGGATGAAGCGAGTGATGCAATAAAGTAGAGTGAGTAATATGAAAATGCGTGGTTTAATTATTTTTTTGCTTAATATTTCTATAATACTAGCAACACCCCAATTTAGAGCAGTTGATTGTGATTTTAGTGATAGTGATGATGAGCGCGTACACACCACTACCCCAAATGCGCACCCGGCAACTTCTCAATTTAGAGCAGTTGATTGTAATTTTAGTGACAGTGATGATGAGTGTGTACAAGTCGCTCCTATAGATGTGCATTCTG
The DNA here is from genome assembly GCA_965204765.1 of Alphaproteobacteria bacterium. Taxonomy (GTDB): domain Bacteria; phylum Pseudomonadota; class Alphaproteobacteria; order Caedimonadales; family UBA9215; genus CBDBFG01. Next base: position 390,276 of record CBDBFG010000004.1, read on the forward strand.
ATATTCGCAGGGTACATTGTTTGGTTTCGCATCATAAGACTGAGCAAATGGTAGATATTGAAAGTGTAGTAAAATCAACGGCTATGTTATTTATTGGAGTCGATTATTTATTAATTGCCTGTTACGCCGCAGATGATTATGGTAATCCAGAATTAACTGAGGTCAGCACCTTTAAAAAGATTACTCATTCTAAAAAAGGCTTCAGAAAAAGACAGATAGATAGGTCTCTTGCTAAATGGAAAAAAGTCCTTCGCGTGAATCCTGATGAGAATTCAAGGATAGTAAGCATTCACAAACTACCTAGCCCAAAGTTATTACTACAACTAGCAAATATATTAACACAAGATGGCGAGATATTTTCAGTTATTGCTAATTTTGATCAAGCTGTTGATGTTGGATTTGCCATTGATGCAACGATGAGAAATGCACGAGAAAATTGTGCGCGTGATATTGCAGATATTAGTACTGCATATTATTCTCCAGTCGGGAGATCTCCTTGCACAGATGATCCAAGTAAAGATTTGCCATCAAAAACTCGTCTGGGAAGGACGCTATCTGATCTTTTTAAAGATCGTAAAAAAACCGGTAGTCCAACCTTACTACGTGATGCTATGGAAAGAGGAATGCTACAATCTTACAGCCAATGTTTGGTAAGAAATATCATTCCATTCATAGTATGTACCGGAAATAACATTTTACATGATGAACATTTAGTCAAAAGTATACAGGCTACTATGGACAGCGCACATAGCGATGTTCAGATATTACAAGAACCTATAGATAAAGCAATAATGCGCCAAAAATTAATTATTATTTTCAAAATGATGTTGGGCAATTCTAGAATTATAGAGGAAGTTGCCGGTCTTAGAGAACAACAAGCACCACCACAATCAGATGATACCAGCACTAACGTTTTGTTACGTGTCTCAGAACCATTCGTAATGTCCAGAATTGCTACCGGTATTTGGAAAAAGAAACACCTTCTAGGACAATCAACCGATGTAGAAGAGGAAGAAGAGGAAGATGAGGAATAGTAATAGCAAGCTATTTTTTATATTATTCCAGCCTAACCATTTGATCATATTTTTTTATGCGCTTAAATCCATAGTATACATACCAAGTGCGAGGTAAAAATTAAATATGTGCTATGTAAGCATTACACCATAGCCATGCCGCCATTCACATGTATGTTTTGCCCTGTGATATATGCAGATTCTTCACTTGCTAAAAATAAAGCGGCATTAGCAATATCATCTGGGCTACCAATACGTTTTTGTGGAATACTGTTAAGCAATGCAGTTTTTTGTTCTTCATTAATATATGAGGTCATTTCTGACTCGATAAAGCCAGGTGAAATACAGTTAACATTTATGTTGCGGCTGGCTATTTCAAGAGCCATAGCTTTAGACATTCCGACAATTCCTGCTTTTGTTGCACAGTAATTTGTTTGTCCAGGATTGCCAATTGTGCCTACTACAGAAGAAATATTGATAATTCTTCCCCATCGGGCTTTCATCATGCCTTTTATTGCATATTTTGATAGTAAAAAAGGCGCCATTAGATTAACGTTCATTACATCTATAAAGTCTTGTTGTGACATCCTTAGTGCTAAATTGTCTTTTGTAATACCAGCATTATTAACTAAAATGTCTATTCTTTGATAGTTGTCCGTGATAAAGCTAGTTAGCTCTTCGATAGAGCATGTGTCGTTCAAATTACAAGGGAAATAAGCAACATTATTATTTAGATCTTTGGTGAGCTCTTGTAAAACTATTTCCTTTGTTCCAGTTAAAATTACAGTTGCGCCATGTTTGTGCAGTTTTTTTGCTATCGCTCCTCCTATTGCACCTGTGGAGCCAGTGACCAAAGCTGTTTTGCCTGTTAAATTATGCATTTGATATATTCCATTCTGTTATAAATTGTTTTACATCCTCAAAGTTTTCTATCTTGCTAGTAGTAACTGATCGATCAATTCTTTTTACCAGGCCTGAAAGCACATTGCCGGGTCCAAGTTCAATAAAATTTTTTACATCATTGTTAATCATATAGCGGATGCTATCCACCCACCTGACTTTATTAGTTATTTGTTCGACAAGTCTGGGAATAATTTGTTCTTTACTAGTAATAGGTAATGCTGTGCTATTAGAAATAACAGAGCATTTAGGCATTGTTATAACGTCAGCAAATTTACTTAGTTCCTTGTGCATAATATTAGCTGCTGGTTGCATTAAACTAGAGTGAAAAGCTGCACTTACCTTTAATTTAATAGCTTTTCTAACATTATGATCATTTGCTAGCACTATAGCCTTGTCCAAAGCCTGCATATGGCCACTGATCACTATTTGTCCGGGTGAGTTATCATTGGCTATTTCACATTTGTTGGTTGGCGAGGAAGCTTGTCGTACAATTAATTCAATATCTTGCACCGATCCGCCAATCATGGCTACCATCCCTCCGTTATTTTTTGGGTTGGATTGTTGCATTGCTACGCCTCTGGCTTTTAGCAAGTATGCAGCCTGTGCAATAGAAAAAACCTGGGCCGAACACAGGGCCGAATACTCTCCTAAGGAATGTCCGGCTAAATAATTGTTTTTGTTATTCAAATCTATACCACATTCGTGTTGTAATATTTTGACAATTGCTATACTGACAGACATGATAGCAGGTTGTGTGTTTTGCGTTTGTGCTAATTCTTGCTCATTACCTGTAAACATTAATTGTGATAAGTTTTGTGATAACGTGTCGTCTATTTCCTGAAAGACTTCTTTGGCTGGTGAAAAATTATCATATAGCTCCTTTCCCATTCCAACATATTGTGACCCTTGTCCAGGAAAGATAAAAGCATTCATTTCAGTTATACCTAATAGTTTTGTAAATTATAATTGTGTAAGTGAGTAATTTATATACAAAATTCATACAAATCTAAACTTAAAGCAAGATAAAAAATATATCAAATTATTTGATTGTTAACTTTATAGGTTTACAATAAAATCATGTGAGTAGGGAAAGAGGAGGTTGACGTATGAGTATCAAAATTACAGGTAGACATATTGATGTAAGTGAGTCATTCCGTGACTCTGTTGAAAGCGGCATTAGTGAAGCAACTGAGAAGTACAATATTAATCCAATAGAAACTTCGGTAGTAATATCTAAAAATGGTCATGGCTTCCTTTCTAATATTAGTTCTTATATTTCTCGGGGTTTACACTTGCGCTCTAAGTGTGAGGGCGAGGATGCGTATACCGCTTTTCATAACTCCCTGGATAAATTAAAACATAGAATTTCTAAACACAAAGAATGGGTAAATCATCACCATAAGCATCATGATGTGCATTTTGAAGAAATACCCTATTATGTACTTGATTCTCAGGTTACGTTTGATAAACAGCACGAGGTCAAACTATCGCCGGCTATAATTGCTGAAACCAAAAAAGACTTGCCCAATATTACGGTTGGTGAGGCGGTAACTAGATTTGATTTGTCTCAGGATAATGCATATGTATTTCGTAATGCCAAGAATGGCGCAATCAATATCATTTATAGACGCTCAGATGGCAATATAGGATGGGTGGATCCATCTATGTAGCTAGTAAAGGTCCCAGTTTTTGTCCGCCCAGAATATGCGTGTGAAAATGTGGGACTTCTTGTCCTGAGTTTATACCATTATTTGCAATAAGACGGTAGCCGTTTCGTAGATTTAATAGTTTTACGGTTTCGACAATTGCAGTACAGTATTGCAGTATTTCTTTGCTTGATGCGTTAGTGTAGAAATCATTACTGTCGATGTATTGACCTTTAGGGATAACTAAGACGTGTGTTTTTGCTTTTGGCGCAATATCATGAAATGCAATTGTGTATTCATTTTGATAAATAATTTTACAAGGAATTTCTTTTTTTATAATTTTTGCAAAAATGTTATTTTCGTTATATACAGGCATAATTCGTTTGTCATCTAGCATATTAATGGTATAAAAATAACCAGGAAAATTGAAACTGTAAAGTACAAAAAGGGTGTTATATGCAAGGTATTTCTGAAAAGGACTGGCATGGTACTACGATTGTATCTGTTAGAAAAGATGGAAAAGTTGTGATTGCTGGGGATGGGCAAGTTACTCTTGGTAGTATTACGTTAAAATCTAATGCTAAAAAAGTTAGAAGATTGGGTAACGGTAATGTAATTGCTGGCTTTGCTGGGGCTACTGCTGACGCCTTTGCTTTGTTTGAACGATTAGAAGGTAAGTTGGAAAAATACCCTACGCAGCTTATGAGAGCGTGCGTAGAATTAGCAAAGGATTGGCGTACAGATAAATATTTGCGTAAATTAGAAGCGATGATGATAGTTGTAGATAAATCATGTTCTTTGGTATTAACCGGAACGGGGGACGTGCTAGAGCCAGAAGGTGGTGTAATAGGCATAGGCTCTGGCGGAGCTTATGCGTTGTCTGCTGCTAAAGCTCTGTATGATGTGAATGAAATGGGTGCAGAAAGTATAGCAAAAAAATCTATGCAAATAGCAGCTGATCTGTGTGTGTATACCAACAACAATGTAACATTAGAAAGTATTGCAGGATGAAATCATTAACACCAAAAGAAATTGTTGCTGAGCTAGACAGAAATATTGTAGGACAGTCAGAGGCTAAAAAAGCAGTAGCAATTGCCCTAAGGAATAGATGGCGTAGACAACAAGTTAATGAGGATCTACGTGAAGAAATATTACCTAAAAACATTTTAATGATTGGCCCTACAGGGGTAGGAAAGACCGAGATTGCACGCAGATTAGCAAAATTATCTAATGCTCCGTTTGTAAAGGTAGAGGCTACCAAGTTTACCGAAGTAGGTTACGTTGGGCGCGACGTGGAGCAAATAGTTAGAGATCTAGTAGAAATCGCTATTATTAACATTAAGGAAGATAACAGAAAAACCATAGAACCCAAAGCTATTTTAGCCGCACAAGAAAGAATATTGGATGTTTTAGTTGGGGATAAATCTACGGATGAGACCAGAAAAAAATTCAAAGCTAAACTTGAATCTGGAGCTTTGGATAAGAGCGAGATAGAAATTAAGGTGCAAGATAATAGTTCTGCTAGCATGCCGACTATTGATGTTCCAGGGATGCCGGGTGCGCAAATGGGTATGATTAACCTTAGTGATATACTTGGTAAGGGCATGGGAACTTCATCTAAGAATCGTAAAATGACGATTGCAGATGCCATGAAGGTGGTGACTGCCGAAGAGGTGGAAAAATTAATAGATCAGGAAAAAATCATTACTGACGCCATAGAGCTAGTTGAACAAAATGGTATAGTATTTATCGATGAAATAGACAAAATTTGTGGTCGCAACGATAATAGGGGAGAAGTGAGTAGAGAAGGGGTTCAAAGAGATTTATTGCCGTTAATAGAGGGGACAACTGTCTCTACTAAACATGGTGCAGTGAAAACTAATCATATTTTGTTTATTACCTCTGGTGCTTTTCATCTGGCAAAACCTTCTGATTTATTACCAGAGCTACAAGGTAGGTTGCCGATAAGGGTGGAGATGAAATCCCTATCAAAAGATGATTTCGCGCGTATATTAATTGAGCCAGAGGCTAGTTTAATTAGGCAATATGAGGCACTTATTGCTACAGAAGGAGTTAAGCTTTCATTCTCGCCTGATAGTGTTGATGTTATAGCCACTTTAGCCGAAGATATTAATAAAAATGTCGAGGATATAGGGGCACGAAGATTGCATGCTTTGTTAGAAAAGCTGCTAGAAGAAATTAGCTTTAATGCCAGTGATATGGATGGTGACGATGTTGCTATTACTGGTAAGGTGGTGAATGATTCTTTGGGCGATCTTGTCAAAGCAACAGATGTTTCAAAGTTTATACTATAGTGGTTTAACTTTGAATTAATACGAATTTTGAGGAACGAAATGTATGTATAATACATAAGTAACGATTAAATGAAGTAGCAAACAAAGTGAAACTACTATATCAGACGATATTTGCTTAATACTTGAAGAATATTTGTTGTAAATTTGGATTGTACGGCAACTGTTAATTTTGTGTTGTAGCAAAATATTATGACGCTTTAAATCTTTATCTTTGTGATAGTTAAGTGTATCATAATGTCATAGGAAAAGAAGATCTCATGTCAGGTTTTAATAAATTTGCTATGGCAGTATTGTTATCACTTGTCGTCTTAAAGAGTGGTGATATCATTTCTAGGATTCTCATTAACCCCGTAATCAAACTGCCTAGAAATATTCAAATAGTCGATTTGGTGGATAATGCGCATGACGCAACCAAAGCAGATGATAAATCAGAAGTAATCCCACCCATAGCTGAATTATTGGATAAAGCTAATATTGACAATGGTCAGAAAAATGCCAGAAAATGTTTACAATGTCATAGCTTTGAACAGGGTGGTAAGCATAAAAATGGCCCTAATTTATGGAACATAGTGGATGCAATCATAGCAATGAAAGATGGATTTCCTTACTCAAAAGCTCTGAATAAGAAGGCAAAATCAGGCATGAAATGGACGATTGAGAATTTGAATGAATTTCTTTATAAACCTAGAAGTTTTGCACCTGGAACTAAAATGTCATTCGCGGGATTTAAAAAAGCACAAGACAGAGCTGATATGATAGCTTACCTCAAAACTTTACGTTAAATATACAAGTTTTATAAAGTGCATGTTATTGGTGATTGGATGATTTATTTTTACAAGCTTGGCGTAACATGGTAGATGAAATATTGTCAGTTCGTTGTATATAAACAACTTTGCAGTACTGTGACATATAATCAAAACGTCCTTCCCAATCACTACCCATAACTAATATATCAACGTTATACAACGCAATATCTGTTTTTTTTGTTCCCAGTTATTTTCAGTGATGACTTTGTTTACGTATAGCTGATTTTGCACAACTTTCGCTCTGTGACTATAGTCATAATCAGCAATTTTATTTTTACATTGGTTAAATTTATCGCTAGATACGCCAACGATTAAATAATCGCCTAGTAAGGATGCTTTGTGTAATAGATTATAATGACCATAATGAAAATGATCAAAGGTGCCGTAGGTAATTACTGTTTTCATTGTTGTATCATTTCCATAATATTTGTTGCTACAATTTTTTTTGTGTTATTAATTTTGCTGATGTAATGTTTTATTGCCTTAGCTTTGTTATTTAGTTTTTTCTCTGCTAGAAAATTATGTATAAATATCAAACAGATTGGTTCAAAGGCAACATAATGTTTTTTGTCGTAAGAACATATGAGTGCTTGATGAATCAATTGTAAAAGTAAATCACTTTTCTTGGTAATATAAGAACCGTGTGCAACTAACAGATTTAATATTTTGTATATTCTATTGTTGGTGTTGCTTTTGCTTGAGAACATTAGAACATTGTAAATAGTATGGGCAAACATCTCGCTATTAAAATCAAATTCTGTAAAATTTTCTTCGATATAATCTAACAGTGTATGATTCAAATAGGCATCATTATCGCTAGAAAAATATTTTGCTATTGTATTAAGATCCCTTGTCTCAATTAATGATAAATTACAGTTATTGACCAGAAAGTTGATTATAGTTTTTGCTTGTATAATATTTTTATTGTTTAAGTAATAATTTGTTACCGAAAGCAACAGATTTTTATAGTTTGGAGCGTACTTACGAAGATGCTCTAGATTATCTATTGTATAGGATGCAGCCTGTGTATTGATATCCTTATTGTGTACAGTCATTAATATTGTTAGCAGATTGGGTATTTCTTTAAAGTCTGCCTTTAGATGCTGTAAGTGTTTAGTTACTTTAAGTATTTTAGTTGGTGAGTTGATGTGATAAACCACGTAATTATACATTAAGCTAATTGATTGTTCATCATAGGATGAGATATTTTCTATGTTATCTTCGATAATCTTTAGTATTGTTTTATCTGTTATTTGCTTTTGAATGATATTAGAAAATACCATGTTCGTTAACATTGCTTGTCCGTGGTAATTTAATGAGAACGTATTGCTTTGTTGAATAATATATTCAATTATTTGCGTTACTAATTTCGGTTTATTGGTTCTTTTTGCTGCTTCATAAATGTACCTTATACATTCGCAACTTATACTATTGTTCGTTGGTATTTCATGGATGTTCTTAACTAATTTCTGCAGTAAAGTTTGATGTAATTCACGTCTTTTATTCACCTGAAAAATGGTGAAGAGTATATGGAGAATGGCTGATTGATATTCTAGCTGCTGTAACCAATTAGCGGGATGCTCTAATACCAGTCTAATTAAATGATTTAATAGATTATATACTCTGTATTTACAGATAGTTTTGGCGTAATTTTCTAGTATTACTAAATTATGTTGTTGTGAAAAATCTATGTTAGCTAAGTCTGTTTTTACATGATAGCAATAAATTACAGATACATAGTTTGGCACATTTTTTAAGTCAATTTCATGTAATATTTTTTTTATAGGATAATTACTTTTTTTGATCATATTAAGATATTTTGATTGGTGTGCGCTTATCGCTTGTTCCAATTCTATTATTTCAGTTAACTCCAGAGTTCTGGGTAGTTTTGTCAGTGCTTCCATACTTATTTTTTTACCTTTGACAAAGTATTCTTGAAATGCTTTTTGTCCTTCTTGGATATATGATACGTGTTCTGCGTAAGTAGAGTAGTACATTTGACCGCTGTACATATTAAAAGGGGAATAACCCATTTTAATTAGCAAGTAATTTAAACATAGAAAATATATTACCCGACCATTACCATCGGTGAAATAATGAGTAAAATTAAAATCTCTTGCAAACTCGGCTAACAGCAATAATTGTTCTTGTTCAAAAAATTTAACAAGCTGTTTTTTGGTTTTATATTGGTGCTCATGCAGTTTGTCATGGTATTGATAGCACAATTGATTATTAAAAATATCTATGCTGTAATTATCAGAATGTTCAATTAACAATAGGCAACTTTCAATCTTATGCAATTGCTGATAATAAGTAGTGCATAGCTCATTAATATATTGTTCCTTAATTCTTTTATCAGTAAAATTAGTAAATTTTCCTATATTATTATCCAAAGAGTTACTAGAGTATGTGTCTTCATAGGCAAAGTTAATCATATAGGGAGAGCAGCACCAGACACTTCCTACTACATGTTTTTTTGTGCAAATGTTATAATTGTTATCTTGTATTTCTTGTCTCATATTTTTTGATAAATTTTTTGCAGAGGTCGCAAAAAAATGTGACATATGATTATACTCATCATTGCTAAGATAATCTTTATCATTTTCAGTAGCCAACTGATGCAATTGATTAATTAATTGATAATCCAGGGCTTGATCCTTGTTTGCAGCAATCATAAGCAATAATAAGGCTTTTTTCATGGATAGAAAGTAGCCATCCTTAGTCAACCTCGTTATCATAGCGGTATAGTCGACATCATCTTTATAAATATTTTTTCTTTCACACAGCAACAAAGGCAATCTGTTAATAAAGTCTGCTTTGGAAATTAAGCGGTTATTGTTTTTTAATTGAGTGCAATTTAGTTCTTTGTATTGGGTGTATATTAAATCATCTAATTCTTTTTCATGTAATTTTTTTATTTTATTGATATGCATCCTACACCCTCCTTTGACAAGTGTAGGATCCATAGATTAATAAAAGGTAAATCTGTTTTTGCAGTATTTAATAGGGCTGAATATGGTTGTATTTTTCACTTTGCAATACAACGAGCACAGTATCAGCTTTATTAAAGCGTTGTTGCCTATGCTGTGCTATTTGCAGTTGTTAGTTTATCTGTGGTTTAAGTGTCGGTAACCTCCTGTGGTGTTTCATCATCAGGGTGTAGTGTTGGTGCAGAAGCGCATCCTTGTATTAACCTTGGTGCACTATCAGAGTGACAAGAAGGTGTAGAGCGAGATTGTGTTAGTAATATTGTATGCCTAATAAACATTGCTTGTAATATAAGATCAACTAGGGATTGTATCTCTGCATTGTTTTTTCTTAATACATCTTCGGCGGCATATATTAATGTTCTTACGTTTTCTGCGGAAATATCATCCATTTCACTTGCACCTGAAGTGATGGTTGGTTGTAGCCTAAAGTAGCGTTTGTTTGATAATCCGCCTGAGATTTCTGTTGGTAGTACATGTGCCATTAATTGGTGGTGCAAGGTTGATGCACCTGAAATAGTAATGTTGAACAGTTGCTTGCCCCATCCGATTGCTCCCTTGTTTTTCATCCGACGATAAGTAGCGCTTCTGATTGGTCTTCCTGTACCAATGGATAATACTCTAAAGTCTACTGCATCGGGGAAAAGACGCCATGCTTCTGTTAGTCCAATAATATCTGGGCTATTGATTATTACCCCACCATCTATGACAGTGTACATAGTGCCGCTCATATTTTTTAGTCGCTTAGGTTTAAAATATGTCGGGGCCGACGCTGTTGCCACGGCGACATCGTGCATCATAAAGTCATGACTGCTTTCTTCTTTGGCAATGTGGCTTTTGAACAGCATTGGTATGTCACGTTCTATTTCAAATCCAGTAATTACTATATTGCCTAATGCTTCGCTAAGTTTAGTCTGACCAAACAGTTCACGAGTCAAACTCTGTAGTCCTTTCGCAGAATATCTTGGCCGTAGCATGCCACCTGCACTAAATCTATTGCGATATCTGGTACCAAAAATTCGATCACCGCGTTCTGTATGCATTGTTTGTAATTCCGCTGCGGTATATTTTGGTGTATCAGATCCTGCTTCTTTAGGGGTGTTTAACGCCTGTACAATTATACCACCTGTGGATGTCCCCACCATGATATCAAATAGTTGCGCTATTGGCTTTTGGGTTAATCGTTCGATTTCTGCTAATATCTTGGCTGGAATTATTCCTCTAATACCACCACCATCTATAGATAGTATCCAAATAGTGTTATTTCTAATCGAGGATCTTGGGGGTGGACTACCAATTGACGTTGCCTCAGATTGGGATACACTAGATACCAACATTCTTTCGTCCTGTACGATTATATGAGGCGTTGACATCCGCCTGACACCGTGGCTTGTATCAAGATAAGATGGACTTGTGTCTCCTTTTAAGCAAAAGCATAATATGATAAATAAGACGTGTAATACGTATAATTTTATATTAAGCATAACTACCTCCTTTTGGTCGTTACGTTAATATTTTCCAGCTATAAATATTAACAAATGGTAAATATACGTGGTGGTTATCTGTAAGTGTGCTAATAATGCAACAATGTGAGATAGGGGTTGTTTTCTAATTGTATGATTTCTTAACTTATCGTTCTAAATTATATTTCACTGTCAGTTATTGTGATTAGTGGATTGTATTAATTTTTATTGCCATTTTTCTTGCTTATCTGTGGGGTTTCTTTACGATGGACGAGTATTTTTAGATGAGTTTGCAATTAAGAGGACAGTTGGTGTCAGTAAAGTTAGAGCGTATAGCAAAAGTGATCGCTAGTTTGGGGATATGCTCTAGAAGAGCAGCAGAAAAATTGATAACAGGTGGTGATGTTAAGATAAATAATGTTGTTATTACCAACCTAGCCCATAAAATTTCTATTACGGATCAGTTGGCTGTAAACGATAAACTAATTCCAAGAGATCATGTGTCCAGATTATGGCGCATGTACAAACCTCGTGGCATTATTACTACGCATGATGATCCACAAAAGCGTACCAGTATTATAGACATATTGCCTAATAATGTGCCTAATCACATCATGACCGTTGGTAGACTTGATTTGATGACTGAAGGGTTGATACTATTAACGAACGATGGGGAGTTATCCAGATTTTTGGAACATCCAAGCAATGGCGTGACCCGCATTTATCGGGTAAAAATTTTTGGTAAATTGAATGACCATAACCTATCTGTATTAAAGGCTGGTCTTAATATAGATGGTATACAATATGAACCTATAAATTGTAAAATAATTAAGACTCTTATTGCTAATCAATGGCTCGAGATGGAGTTAAAAGAGGGAAAAAATAGAGAAATAAGGAAAATAATTGCTTATTTTGGATGCAAAGTTAATAAGCTTGTAAGGATTGCTTATGGTCCTTTCTCTTTGGGTAATTTGCGTCCCGGAAATGTGCAAGAAGTAGCTACAGAAGAGATAAGAAACATTATCTCATGATATTTTGATTTGATGTTAATATATAATTAGTTATTGGATATGCCAGTAAATATTGGGAATGTATCTGTGACGACAAAATCATTATGATTAAGGATATGAGATGAATAAGCAATTTACACCGCCACGTACTTTTACGGACAAATTTGCGTTTAGTTTAGTAAAATTTTTACGATTTTTTGCAGATAGTTTTTTTAGCAAACGTTATGGTAATCGTGCAGTAGTGCTTGAAACCGTTGCTGCGGTTCCTGGAATGGTTGGGGCTGGACTATTACATTTGCGTTGTTTGCGTAAAATTAAGAATGATGAAGGATGGATAAAAAAATTACTTGATGAAGCAGATAATGAACGTATGCATTTGATGACTTTTATCCATATTGCACAGCCTAGTTTGTTTGAGCGAATTATAGTGTTTATAACGCAAGCAGTATTTGTTGTGATGTATTTAATTATGTATATCTTGTCATCAAAAATGGCGCATCGTTTTGTCGGGTATTTGGAAGAAGAGGCGGTTTTTAGTTACACGCAATATTTAGCAGAAATTGATTCTGGGCGCATTGAAAACTGCTTGGCTCCGAAAATTGCGATAAAATATTGGGGGTTGAAAGATGATGCAACGTTGCGCGATGTGGTATTGGTTGTTCGTGATGATGAGGCTAGGCATAGGGATACTAATCACCGGTTAGCAGATATTCTATATAAGGATAAAACCATATTAAAAGATATTGATCTTGATAAGCGTTAATTATTGTCATGTGATGTTTAGCTTATGGCATCCTGCATTGTTTGAAAACTGCTTATAGACTATATTTGGTCCAGGTCGCAAAATATAATGTTCATTGGCATTTCTGTCTTGCACGATGAGGCTCTATTATTTATATTTATTTATCTGCGGTCGTGGCGGAATTGGTAGACGCGCAGCGTTGAGGTCGCTGTGGAGGTAACTCTGTGGAAGTTCGAGTCTTCTCGACCGCACCATTGTTGGGAGGTGTACCATTTATGGTTTTGGTTATACTATATTCTGTTTGGTTTGGTCTTAATGGGGATATCATTCATTGCAACTCCTGCTAAGTTTTTGGTTCCTGATTATTCTGTGGTACAATTATTGCAACAGGGAAAAATAACCTTTGGTATTTGCAATAAAATAGAGCGGGTTATTTATGCAATGGCGATCGCTTATCTATATATTTGCCCTGATGCAATCGGGCATGTGTTTATTATCTTACTGTTATTGCTAATATTATTAGATACCTTGTATCTTTTACCTAGGTTAGATGCAAGATTAAAGCAAATTGTGAACAATGTTAATGCTTTGGCGAAACCTAGTAAAGCACATCATCTTTATGTTGTTGGTGAGATAGCAAAGCTTTGTTTGTGCTGTATAGGAATTTGTTATAATACGTAGGATAGTAATGAAAAAAGATTTTATTACCGAAGAGACGATCAAGTTATTGGTTGATTCGTTTTATAGTAAGGTGCGTAATGATACTAAATTGAGCCCAATATTTTTTGAGGTGATAGGAGAAGAACAGAACTGGCCTGGTCATATGGAGATAATGTGTAAATTTTGGTCTGCAATTATGTTAGGTAGTAATGAATATAAGGGTACTCCATTGCAAAAGCATCGCAATTTGCCTAGTTTTGATATCAGTTTATTTAACATTTGGTTGGATTTGTTTGCGCAAACTGTACATGAAATACATACGCAAGATATTGCCAAAAAATATATTAGCAAAAGCCGCATGATAGCTAATAGTCTAAAATTTGGTTTATATGGCTTGTCTGATTTTACAATCTATAATAGGCCTAAATGACCCAATAAAGCACTATATTCTTTTGACCTTGTTAATAGCATCAGCTGCTCTGAGATGAGCTATGATCTCTGATAGATGACTAGTTTGTGTAACCTCGAGATTGACGTGTAATTCAAATACCATTTTCGAGCGTGTGATAACTTTTAAGTTACTAATATTACTGTTGTGTTGTCCTATGATAGAAGTAATTCTTCCCAAAGAACCTGGATTGTTATCAGCAATAATACTTAGTTTACCAGTATGAGTTGTTGATTGTTTGTGATTATCAAGGCTAATATCAATCCATCTGTCTGGTTCATTAGCAAATGTTTTGAGGACTGAACAGTCATTCATGTGGATAAATACACCGCGGCCGGGCATAATTATACCCACTACATGATCGCCTGGAAGTGGGTAGCAACATTGTGAATAATTTATTGCTATACCAGGGACTAATCCTGAAATTGATACTTTATGTACGTTAGGTAGGCTATCTTTAGCGCCATTGCTTGCAGGTAGTTGTTTGCATTGCTCAGGATAGATAGTATATACTACCTCATTTATTTTTATTTTTCCTGTAGCGACAGCATCATACAAATTATTGATATTATCAAAGTTAAATTTTGCCAATGTTTCTGTAACATCTTGTTCATTAAATTCGATACCATGCTTGCTTATGGCTTGTTTGATGATTTGTTTGCCAAGGTTAATGCAATCACCAGGTTTTTTTGTTCTGATGAATTTTCTAATATTTACTTTTGCCTTGCCTGTGACTACAAATTGTTCCCAGCTAGGAGATGGATGTTGTGTTTCTGATGTGATAATTTCTACCTGGTCGCCATTTTTTAACCTTGTCATTAATGGTACTGGCTTTCCATTGACTTTTGCCGATTCACATTTGTTGCCCAATTCAGAATGTACAGAATATGCAAAGTCTATAGGTGTTGCGCCTTCTGGTAGTTCTTTGATAAAGCCATTCGGTGAAAAGCAAAAAACCTTTTTTTGATACATCTCTAGCTTACATGTTTCCAAAAATTCTTCATAATTGGTTGATTTAGCGTGTATTTCTACCAGGTTATTTATCATATCTGTCTGTACTTTGCTGGGGTCTTTGTATGGCCAGTGTGCGGCGACTCCAAATTCAGCAATTTTGTGCATTGCTTGTGTTCTAATTTGAACTTCTATTCGTTGATTGTTTGGTCCCATTACTCCTGTATGCAAAGACTGATACCCATTCGATTTTGGGGTGCTAATATAGTCTTTTACTCGTGCAGGTAGTGCTTTATAATTGGTATGTAATATCCCAAAAACTCTGTAACAATTTTCTATATTTTCTGTAATAATTCTAAAGGCCACTATATCCAATAATTGATCCATATAAATATTTTTCTTAATCATTTTATGCCAGATAGAAAAAGGCCTTTTTAGTCTGCCATATATGGTAGCGTTGATTCCAGATTGTGCTATTATTTCTTTAATTTGTTTGACAATAATTTGAATGATGTCATCATCCCGTTCTAACTCATTCAGTTTTTTCATTATGTAGTCGTATACATCTTTTTGCAGTACAGAAAAACTTAAGTCTTCTAGCTCATCTTTAATCTTTGTTACACCAATTTTACCCGCTAGTGGTGCGTATATATCTAAAGTTTCTTGGGCCTTTTGCTTCCGTTTATGGGGTTTTTTAATAAAGTAAATGGTGCGCATATTGTGCAGTCTATCTGCAAGCTTGATCAACAAAACCCTTATATCTTTTGAGGTTGCGATTAATAATTTACTAAAGTTTTCTGCTTGTTTTGCTCTTGAAGTTTGTTGTTCGTACTTGGTTAATTTTGTTACACCATCAACAAGCAACATTATATTTTTCCCAAATAATTCATCTATTTGTTCTAGTTTAATATTACAATCTTCTACGGTATCATGAAGTAATGCTGCAATAATAGTGTCAGTATCCATTTGCATGTCGCATAAAATACTTGCTACTTCTAAAGGATGAGAGAAATATGGGTCACCATTCGCACGCAGTTGCGCACCATGAGCTTTCATTGAGAAAATATACCCTCGATTTATTAGCGCTTCATCCACATCAGGGTTATAAAGTTTTATTTTTTCAATTAACTCATGTTGTCTAATCATCTTGTTACCGATTAAATCGTCTTAGTGTTATATCTTTGATATCACTTATAAACTACATATGTTGCAATTATTAATAATTTTAAATGATACACAACGTTCTTAGTTCTATTCTTGCAATAATTTTTTTATTAGTACAATCTTTTATGGTGTTTTAGTTTTTTTGTTTTTATCCTAATCCAAACATATTAAGGATAAAGACGTTGTTCATTGATTGCATCAAGTCATTAACTTCGTCAGTTCATTATGTGTGTGTAATGTACCTGCTATACATCCGTCATTGTTGTGTATTAATGATTTATTATGGCAATTAGTGATTTTTCCTGCTGCTTCTTTGATTATTATGCTGCCAGCTGCTATGTCCCAATAATTACTATCCATAGAATAATAGCCCTTATACGTTCCTTTTGCTACAGAGCACAAATCCAATGCTGCAGATCCGCTGATTCGTATAGATATGTTTTCTGGTATATTGCTTAATAATGCATAGAATTTATCTCTACTAATAGAATCTTTATGTGGTAGCGATAGGCCAATTATTTTATGCGTATTATTTTCTTTTGTGCTCATCCTCATTTTTTTATCGTTTACGAATGCCCCACAATTTTTTTCTGCATAAAATAAATCATTAGTTATTGGGTTATATATCATGCCAGATATTATTTCTGATCTATATTCCAAGGCTATTGAAATAGCAAAATTAGGTATGGCATTAGCAAAGTTGTTGCTGCCATCCAATGGGTCTACAATCCACCTAAAATCATTTTGTCCTTTTATCTCTCCGCCTTCTTCAAGTAAAAAACCATGTTGTGGTCTGGCGTCCTTCAGGACAGTGTGAATTATTTTTTCAGCTTTTTTATCAGTATTAGCGGTAAAAGTTTTAAGGCTTTTTTGAGACATTTGTAAATGTTCAATCTCACCGAAATCTCTGATAATGGATCTAGAAGCTTTTAAGCATGCTTTTAGCATGACGTTTAGATCAGGAGAATTAATATTTAATTTGGAAATAAGCATATTACAATATTTTTCGTTAGTTAGTTTTTTGCGCGTTCAATGTATTCATTGGTTTGGGTATCAATCACTATTTTTGTTCCAGCTGTGATATGAGGTGGTACCATAACCTTTTCATTGTTTTCCAAAGTCGCTGGTTTATAAGATGCTGCTGCTGTTTGTCCTTTGATTACAGCGTCTGCTTCTATGACTTCTAGTACAACAGTACTTGGGGGAGTAACGCTAATAATCATATCTTCATAAGAACAGATAGAAACCATGGTGCCGTCTTTTAGATATTTTGCCGTTTCACCCACAACGTCAGTAGCAAGAGTAATTTGTTCAAATGTTTGCGGGTGCATGAATGTAAAGGTTTCGTCCTCAGAAAATAAGAATTGATATTCTGTTTCGTCTAAAATTATCCGTTCGACAGATTCGCTCGCCCTAAATCTGGTGTTAAGTTTAGTATTATCCATGATGTCTTTTAGTTCTACCTGTAGGTACGCTCCACCTTTCCCTGGTTGAGTGTGTTGCGTCTTGACTATGACCCACAAACGGTCGTTATGTTTAATGACATTTCCTGGTTTAAGAGAATTGCTATTAATTTTCATATTATATCCACGATTGTTGATAGTAATATATACACAAGTTACCAGGAAATCTAGGGTTTTTGCCTTATTTTAATTTGTTCAGTTAATTTTAAACATGTTTTTTACTTTGACTTTGGTCTTAGTAGTAAATAGTGATAATGAACGGTAATTTTTTGTGTGCTTTAATATTATCCTTGTTAAAACCTCATTGGGTATTATTTATAAATTTAAATATCAGTGAAATAATGGTATATCTCTGTGTATATAGGGGTACAAATGTCCATATGCATAAAATATTACTTAAGATTCATAGGGTTGTTTTACGGTATACATGGCCTTATGGGTTGATTGTTGCATTAGTCTTTCTTAGTGCAGGTTTGTATTATGCTTTTTTTAGTTCTCCTATTGATTATCAACAAAAAGAGTCTGTTAGAATAATGTATATCCATGTGCCATCATCATGGTTAGCGGTATTAATCTACACATACATGGGGATATCATCTTTTATTAGCCTAGTATGTAAAAGCAATATGGGATACTTATACATTAGATCGTCTGCTACTCCTGGCCTGTGTTTTTCCCTAATTAGTTTGATCACCGGTGCAATTTGGGGAAAAGTTACTTGGGGAGCATGGTGGGTATGGGATGCAAGGTTAACATCTATGTTAATCCTATGTTTTTTGTACTTAGGTTATATGTTGTTGGTTAATTCATTTGCAGAACAAGAAACAGCACAGCGAAATGGGGCATTTTTATTAGTAATAGGACTAATAAACGTTCCTATAATTAAATTTTCTGTTGATTGGTGGAGTACATTGCACCAAGGCGCTAGTATTATACGATCTGGTGGTTCTACTATTAACGTTGAGATGATGATGCCTTTAATCTTGTGCTTTATAGGTTTTGTAATTTTGGCCTATACTATGGTTATACTATGTGTAGAAAAGCTAATTTTGCAGAAAAAGTTACAACGATTGATTTTATTACAAGCACGGAAAGGGGTATAACTTTGTCTAACTTGTCTAGTTTTTATCATATAGTAGATTATAATGACTACGTGCTATCTGCTTATGGCCTATCCTTTATGATCCTAATAGTGGTCATACTTAGAATGTGGTACGCAAAGATTAGTGCTAGTAAGTTAATAAAAAAACTTGAAAATAACTAAGCTGCTACATGCGATCAAAAATAAAAAGAAGATTAATAACAGTTTCTATCATCCTTTGTCTGTTTGCAATGACTTGTTATTTATTATTATCTAATTTTAAGGAAAATATTCTATTTTTTGCTACACCCACAGAGCTAATAAAAAAAAGTAATAAAAATAAAACATTAGTCAGATTGGGAGGAATCGTAGCGGAGGATAGTGTACAAATCATATCCTTAGAAGGAAAATATATTTCCTTTAAAGTGCATGATGGGGAAAATAGTATCGTAGTGTTTTACAAAGGAATGTTGCCACGCTTGTTTAAAGAAGGGCAGGGTGTTGTTGTTGATGGGCAATATAATATTAGGCGGAAAGTGTTTGTAGCCAGCAGGATATTGGTAAAACATGACGAGGTTTATTTGCCTAGCAAGGAGTATCAGGTGCAATAAAGTTTCGGTTGAGATTGTTTTATGTTTATTTTTGTTGTGTTAAATAGGAAAGATGGGCTGGTTAAATGGTAATAGATTTAGGTTATAGTGCGCTTATATCAGCCGTCTTTATAGCTTTTATTGGTATTATTGCTCCGTTGATAATTGCTAGAAAGTCTACAGAACTATCGTTGTGCTTTGCGCAGATTAATAACGTATGTCTTTTGATATTACAGGCTATCGCTTGTTGTAGTATAGTGTATTCCTTTGTAAAATCTGACTTTTCATTAAAAGTGATAGCGTTAAATTCTAGTATTTATGACCCTTTAACTTATAAAATATGCGCCTTTTGGGGTAGTTATGAAGGCTCATCATTATTGTGGTCTTTGGTCACGAACGTTTATGTTGTTGGGGTATGCGCATTAAGAGGCCGATTTGGTATTGCTAATCACATAGCCTTGTATACAACATTGCTGCTTAATATCATACTGTGCTGTACTGTACTTTTTGTTTGCTTGCAGGCAAATCCATTTGCAAAATCTATGGTGCTTGATAATAACGGCATGGGTCTTAATCCATTGTTGCAAGATCCGTCTATGACTTTTCATCCTCCTATTTTGTATTTCGGCTATATTGGTTATACCATACCTTTTGCCATTGCTATGTCTTGCTTATTAAATAATAAATTTGGTCAGCAAGAGGCATTGTGGTTAAGGTTTTGGTTAATTCTCTCCTGGTCGTTATTAACGTTTGGCATAGTATCTGGTAGTTTTTGGGCCTATTGTGAGGTTGGTTGGGGTGGTTGGTGGTTTTGGGATCCTGTCGAGAATGCTTCGTTGTTGCCTTGGTTATCTTCAACAGTTGCCGTTCATAGTCTTGCGACTTATTGTCGCAATAAAGGCTTAAAATGGTCAGGTCTGTTTATGGCCTTATCGTCCTATGTGTTGTGTGTGCTAGGAGTATATATTACTAGATCTGGTTTGTTTTCATCTGTACACAGTTTTGCCTATGATAACAGGCGTAGGAACTATATTCTGGGTTATACAATAGTGGTTGGCATAATGTCATTGCTATTATTTACTTTGCGCTTATGGCAAGGCAAGAAAGTTAATGTGTCGGCTACTTTATCAAGGCAAATGTTGATTAATATTGGCAACTACTTATTGGTGATTATTTTAAGTATAGTGCTATGTGGTACAATTTTACCGGTGTTTGTTGGTGACGCTATGGTGATTGATGCAAATTTTTTTAATAATAGTATTACACCATTTGTATGGTTGTTGTTAGGTTTGATGGTTATTGCTATGTGGTGTAGTTGGCAGGCAAATAATTGGTCAGATCTATTGCGCCAAAATGCAACATTAATCAATGTATTCCTATTATTCTTAGTAATATTGCTATATTTGTATGGGGAAACAAAGTTATATACAGTACTGGCTTTAAGTTTTGCTTTCTTGCTTATTATTACCACTGTGCAGTATTTGTATAAATTGCTTCGTATGAAAAAACTACAGTTTAGCTCTGTTGGTATGGTAATTGCTCACCTAGGGTTTGCATTGTGTATTTTTGGTATGGGAGCGGATTCGGGGTTTAAAAGCTCTACGGTTTTATTGCTGACCGAGAATAATAGCCACAGTTTTTCTAATTATAATTTTAAATTACGCCAAAGACATTCGTATAAAAGGGCAAATCATTTTGTACGATTTGTTGATATAGAAATAAGTAAAAAGGATGGTGCCGTTATAGGAACTGTAAGTCCAGAACAAAGATTCTATAAAAGTAATAATCTTTTATCTAATAAAACAGCCATTATGCAAAGATTTTGTTCTCATATTTATTTGGTATTGGGGCCTGTGATTAAAACAGATGAAGTAGTATTACAGGTAATGTACCATCCTTTTGTTGCACTAATCTGGTTAGGGGGTGTATTAATAGGATTGGGAGGTCTGTTGGTATTATTAGGTTATAGATGGTTTGTCCGCAAACAATAATTTAAATTATTTGTTGATCACCTATTATGCTTTGCAAAGATTTAATGACCTGAAATTACTGGTTGTCGTAGTGAGCTAAGAGATATGTCAGAAATGTTTTCAGAACAGGATATTACTATTAATTTATGTAGGTAAGCCTAGGGTTGGGAAACTAGTAGGTATTTGTTTGCTGGCAAAACATCGTGTAATCACTGTAATTGCCTTGATTATTGTCTGTATTGCTCTATGATTAGCTCATTGTTTTGGGATTGTTGGGTTAAATAGATATATGATCGTAGCGATTGATGGGGTATCGGGAGCAGGCAAAGGCACTTTATCAGAATTGCTTAGTAGCAAGTATGATATGAAGCTTTTGGATACGGGTCTGTTATTTAGGGTGGTTGCGTACAGAGCTAATGTTGATAACGTCAATTATAGCAATGTAGATGCCTTGGTATCCCTTGCTACTAATTTACAAGATAATGACTTAAATAATAAAGCTTTACGCTGTGACAATCTTGGTATTACCGCATCCAAGATTGCTGTTTACCCTGAATTACGTGCCGCTTTAATACAATACATGCGGAATTTTGCTAATAAGTATAAAAATACGGCTGGTGGTGTGATTCTGGATGGTCGTGATATTGGTAGTATAGTGTGTCCTGATGCTGATATTAAATTCTTTGTGACGGCACGTGTAGAAATAAGGGCGCAAAGGCGTTTAAAACAGTTGCAAAATTATGGAATCACTTGTATATATGAAGATGTTTTGCGTGATATGAAAGAGCGAGATAAAAGAGATACGGAGCGTAAGTCTTCTCCCCTAGTCATTGCACATGGGGCAGTAGTGATTGATACTTCTGATTTATCTCTGAAAGAAATGGTACTAGAGGCCAGTAAGCATATCGATGCTGTTGTGCGCTAAATAATCACCTTAGCGGGGAAATTATTTTTATTTAGCGTATATGTATATTGAAAGGAATTATTAAACTATGAGTGAAAAAACTAATACAGTAACGGAAACTGTATCTCTCGAAACTGAGAGTTTTGAAGCATTATTAAACGAATCTGTTGTAGGAAGCATAAACATTGTAGGCACAGTTGTAAGAGGAATTGTGGTTAGCATAATTGGTGACAGCGCAATTGTTGATGTTGGATTAAAATCCGAAGGAAGAGTTCCGTTAAAAGAATTTTCATATATGGATAAAGAATTAAAGTCACTTGACGAGATTTCTGTATTCGTTGAGCGTATGGAAGATAAAGACGGCATGATTGTTTTATCTCATGAAAAGGCGCGCCGAGAAGCAGCATGGTGTGAATTAGAGAAAATGCACCAAGAAGGCAAGCAAGTAATGGGAACTATGTTTGGTAAAGTAAAAGGTGGGTTTACAGTGGACATTAATGGTGCCGTTGCCTTTTTACCAGGAAGTCAGTTGGATGTAAGGCCAATTAAAGATGTAGATCAATTAATGAATATAGAACAACCGTTTATGATTCTTAAAATGGATCGTTTGCGTAGTAATATAGTAGTTTCTCGTAGGGCTGTATTAGAAGAATCACGTGCAGATATGCGTGATGAGGTAATGTCACAAATGTCAGAGGGTCTGGAAATTGAAGGGCTGGTTAAAAATATTACCGATTATGGAGCCTTTGTCGATCTTGGCGGTATTGACGGTTTATTACATATTACTGATATGTCATGGAGTCGCTTGAACCATCCAAGTGAAATGATCCAACTTGGTGATATGATCAAGGTGAAAGTAGTACGCTATAACGAAGACACTGGTCGTGTGTCCTTGGGTATGAAACAACTAGAAAGTGATCCATGGGCTAAGGCTTTGGAGAAATACAATATCGGTGATAAAATTTCTGGTAAAGTTACCAATATTACCGATTATGGAGCTTTCATAGAGGTTCAACCAGGGGTTGAGGGTTTAATTCATATTTCAGAGATGAGTTGGAATCGCAAGAACGTGCACCCAGGTAAAGTATTATCTGCTACACAGGATGTAGAGGCTATTATCTTAGAAATAGATCCTAATAAGCGCAGAATTGCTCTTGGGTTGAAGCAGTGTTCTGAAAACCCTTGGGAAAAAATATTACAAGAACTTAAAGTAGGTGATACACACGAAGGTAAAATTAATAACATTACCGAGTTTGGTTTATTTGTATCGGTTACAGATGATTTTGATGGTATGGTTCATATGTCTGATTTGACATGGGGCCAAGACGTAGATTCTGCTGTTAAGCAATATAAAATTGGTCAGGTGGTCAAAACTAAAATATTGGAAATAGATGCAGAAAAAGAACGAATTGCTTTAGGTATCAAGCAGTTATCTGATGATCCATTTGCATCATCTTTGGGTGATATGAAAAAGGGTGATATTGTTACTTGTGAAGTTTCCAAAGTGCTTGATAAAGGTGTTGAAGTCAAAATAGGTGATATTGTTACTTTGATTCGCAGATCTGATCTTGCTAATGAACGTGCTGATCAACGTCCGGACAGGTTTGCTGTCGGGGAAAAGGTAGATGCCAAAGTTACAGCTATTGATAGTAATAGTAGACAAATATCGGTATCTATTAAGGCGCGTGAGATTTCTGAAGAAAAAGAGGCTATGGCAACTTATGGATCTACTGATAGTGGAGCTAGTCTAGGTGATATTCTAGGAGCTGCTATGGATAAAGCCAAGGCTTCTGCTGAGCAGAAAGCAGAAGATGTGCCGAAAGTCAAGAAAGAGCCTGCTGCAAAGAAAGCAAAAAGCTCTAGTACAAAGGAAAAAACTGAGAAGAAAGTTGCTAAGAAGTCTAGCAAAAAAGAGGCTGATGCTTCTGCAGAGAAATAGTAGCGACTAATCATTTGATAAAAAAGCCTAGATTTTCTAGGCTTTTTTTATGTTTGAGTGAGCCTACGCTTAGGCAATCACAAGTTAATTGAATAGTAGTAATAGAATAATGTAGTGGTATTATACTTTTTCTGCTGTATATAAATTTATATTATTAATGGTAGAGTTATGGGCCAGGTTACTGCAAAAGATAATAAATGGAGATCTAATCTGGGATTCATAATCTCCACTATTGGTGCAGCCGTAGGTTTGGGTCAATTGTGGAAATTTCCTTATGAGTGTGGTGCTAATGGTGGCACTGTATTTTTATGTTTATTTGTGCTCTTCACCTTTCTTGTGGGTATTCCCTTGTTCTTAATCGAATCTTCTATCGGGTTATTTGCTGGTAGGGAAACAATTTCTGCTATAAAAATGCTAGCAAATAGAGCAGGTTTATCTATTAGATGGAGGTTTTTAGGGGTATTAGGCAACATTACCATGGTAATGATCATGTCATTTTATGCGGTGATTTCTGGCTGGTGTTTATTATACATATATTATAGTGTTACCAATTCTTTGGATGCACAGATGTCTGTCATAGAGCAGTTATTAGCATTTTATCTATTTATTATGATCAATGTTGTTACCGTTATCAAAGGTAGCCGGGGAATAGAAAAATTATCTAAAGTTGGTATGTTTTTATTGCTGTTTATGTTGCTTAGTATTGTGATCTATAATTATTACAATTTTAACATGTCGCATGCTGTAAGGTTTTTATTTACTCCTGATCTAAGCAAATTAAATGTACAAACGGTATTTTCGGCAATGGGGCAAGCATGTTTTAGTTTGGCTGTTGGTGCGGGATGTATTTGTGTGTACTCTAGCTATAGTCACAATAACGGTAAATTACTGTTTAATTCGCATGCGGTTTCTATGTCGAATGTATTAATAGCAATTGTAGCAGGGCTAGTTATATTTCCTGTTACCTTTGCGTATGATATTCCACCTGATTCTGGTATAACATTGATATTTGAAACGTTACCCAGGTTATTTCATAATCTTCCGTATGGAGGTGTATTAAGTTGTGTGTTATTTTCTCTATTTACTATAGCGGCATTAACGTCCTCTGTATCATTGATGGAAGCTCCGGTAGCAGGAATGATTGCGAATAGCAAATTATCCAGAGTGCAGGTGATAATATTTTTATCATTGATTTTAACAGCTATTGGCACGTTATATATTATTGATGAGTCTAATAATATCATGCCGCTAGTTATTACGCTTGCTACTGATCTGCTCATACCTATTGGTGGTTTATTGTTTTCTATTTTTTTTCTTAAGGTACGGCATATTGTCACCGTGCCAGGTAAGTTTTATAACCTAGTAATATTATTTCTTCCCATCTTTATGTCTTTTATTTTGGGCATGCAAGTTTTGCACATTATCTTATATGTTTTGAAGGTTTAATGTCTTTGGTGTTATTGTAAAGTAATGCTAGAATGTGATAACTTTAGACGTATTGACGGAAGGTATGTTCTAGTTGCAAGATGGTAATTATCCAGATATTATTTTTTAGGTTGTATAAATGAATATAAATAGTTTTTTCGTACATAACAGCGACAATCCTTATGGGAACATAATCTGTAATTCTTATTCCTATAAAAACATGAATATAGAGCACCCAAGTCATTGGAGTAGTGAAAAGATTGATAACTTCTTGATGCAATATTTTAGTCAACTACAATCTGTAGATAAGGACCTAGATTGTCCAAACTTTTTAAAGATAAATATTGTACGTAAAGCGGTAGATTGTAACTCTATTTTTGATATAGTTGATCGTATAGCGGCTTATTACACCTATTTGGGTATTCAGGGTGGATATTTCAAGTCAGAAGATTTAACCCAAGCATTTTATGATGATATTCGCTATTTAATAGGTAACGAATTTATAGATTTTCCCCATAGTTATTGGGTCAATGGCGTGCAATGGTCACAAAAGAATAATGATGCTTTAGCAGAGATCCTTAAGAATGATGAGCATGTCATTACGTTTAATATTGCAAAATTTTATGATAAGTCAGAGGGAAATATAGCGCTAGATAAATTACAGCAAGCAGTAGTTTTGGGTAGTATACTTTGTGATATTGCGATTGGTAATGTCAAGGGGTTGCGTAAAGTGCATTATAGAGTACTTGGCTATAAGGAACTGTTCGCTGAACTTGCATACCAAGAAATGAATAGTGATAATAAACGGGAATTGATCAAGGCGATTAATCTGTTTGTTGTGGGTTGTGCATACTTGTTATCAAGAGAAATTACTACTGTGCAGGATAGTCTTAATAAGCAAGTTATTTGTGCGGAGCAAATATTAAGTCTATTGCATGACTATAAGAATGCCATTCATAATGATCAATTGATTAATGAGGTTAATCATATAAATGTGTCATCTATAGATCATGAGATACTGGATAATGAATTGTTATCACAAACTTTAAAGGGACTGTGGGATGATATTATCATTTCTCATAATGGTAAATATCGTTATCTAGTTGGTATAGCAGATGATAATATTGTTTATAATGGGCCTGAAACGGTCTTGAACTATCAGGATTTACAAGTAGATCCACTACGTAAACCAGAGATGGTCGAGAAAATGGTCGAAAAGATAGTACATTTTCCTGAGCGGCACAAAATGCCTAATCGTCGCAAAGGATATACCCAAAAGGCTGTTGTCGGTGGACATAATATTTACTTGCGTACAGGCGAATTTGAAAACGGGCAACTAGGTGAGATTTTTATTGATATGCACAAGGAAGGTGCTGCTTTTAAAAGTTTAATGAATAATTTTGCCATGGCTGTCTCGCTTGGTTTACAATATGGAGTACCATTAGAAGAATATGTTGATGCATTTTCCTTTACTAAATTTGAACCAGCTGGTGTTGTACAAGGAAATCAAGCAATTCGTATGGCTACTTCGATTATAGATTACATTTTTAGAGAACTCGCTATTTCTTATCTTGGTCGTACTGATTTAGCGCATGTGGATGCTGATAAGCTAGTACCTAGTACTATTGGATCGGGTAAGGTAGAAGGTAAAGATGTTAAGGATAACAAGCTAGATGAAGTTGTAAGCAACTTGCTTAAAACCCATACCAGTAGTGGTTATATTAGGAGTGGGATCATCGCAAGCAATAACCAAAATGAGCAAAAGGTTACAGATGAGTCATACGATGTAAACAATATCACAGAAAATAAAACGGCAGATATAAATAGAGCTAGATATTGTTTTGACAATCATGCGTGTGTGGCATGTGGTAATTTTACGGTTGTAGTTGAGAATGAAGAAAAAAAATGTGTTACTTGTGGTAATAAAAATAAATTTATAAATATTAATTAATTTATTGATGTCAAACATAACTTCAATTGCCGTCTATTGTGGTTCTTCAGAGGATGTTGCTGTAATTTATCAAGATGCGGCAAAATCTTTAGGCAGATTATTAGCCTTGCACAATATAAAGTTGATTTACGGTGGCGCTAGTGATGGATTGATGGGTGAGATTGCCAAAAGTTGTACACAGCATAAAGGGTACGTTTGCGGAGTGATA
The DNA here is from genome assembly GCA_965204765.1 of Alphaproteobacteria bacterium. GTDB lineage: Bacteria > Pseudomonadota > Alphaproteobacteria > Caedimonadales > UBA9215 > CBDBFG01. Next base: position 417,915 of record CBDBFG010000004.1, read on the forward strand.
CCCAGTATGACAAGAGCACAAGAAACTTGTTATGAGCAGGCTGATGAAATCATATACGTTGATTCTATGCATGATAGAAAAAAAGTAATGTATGATATGGCCGATGCTTTTATAGCTTTACCTGGTGGTTTAGGCACATTAGATGAGATATGCGAAATAATGGCTTGGAAACAAATAGGATTGCATAGTAAAGAGATCTTTATTCTAAATATTGATAATTATTGGGGTAAGTTTTTTAAGGAGTTTTTTGTTGTGATGCAACAAGAAAAATTTATTCAAGATTCAGATAAAGCTTTGTTTAAAATCTGTGATAGTGTAGAGATAGTTAATAGTTACTTGTCTGATGTTTCATAGGGGGAGCAGTGAGATGATAAAAAAATTTTTTATATTAGTTTCCGTAATAGGTGTGGCAATCCTGGGATACATTATATGGCATGATGATTTACATTCAGGTGCCTTTAAGGATCCTTGGGTGCGTTCTGCAAAAATAGGACAAAATTCCGCGGCGTATGTAGCAATTGATAATGGTAGCATTGCTACATATAAGATCGTTAGGGCCAGGTCTGAGATTGCCCAAACTGTGGAATTACATGAAAGCACAGAAGAAAACGGTATACATAAAATGCGTCCTGTATCAAGTATCAAAGTCGCAGCCAAGAGTATTACTAAACTGGCTCCTGGTGGATTACATGTCATGTTAATCGGATTAAAACGAGATATTATTCCAGATCAAATAGTACCAATAACTTTTGTATTAACCAGCGGACACAGTATCATAGTTAATTTTAAAGCGCACAATAATGGTTGCGGTAGTTGTTGTAACTAGTGCACACATTATCTAAGTGTTGTTGATATGATGTTTTTTTGTTAGCAATCCAAAGCTATTATTTGTTTAATGCGCAGATATTCATGTAGCACATCAATATTGTGGTATGTGAAGATTGAATACGTTTGGCATAAGACATCTAACTCATTTTTCTTTGTTCTAGTTGCAGTGACGGTACTGTACAGCATCTTTGTTTATCATTTGGAAAGACTTTATTTACTTTTATAAAATAAATTACCTGCAATATAACCATTATAGATTATGAAATTGAGAAACATGATATATAAAGATATTCTTTTTTCTGTGTATTACTTTTGTTATGCAAGATTCCCAAGGTAGTTGGAAAGAGGGGGATGTAAGTGTTCACAATCCTCGACTAGATGGTGCGACTCTACAAAATAGTTGTGGTAAAGCATGGGTAGACCATTTGCCAGAACTAACATGTACAGAAGAGGAAGAATCATCGAGTCATAAAGCAAAAGTTGTTTCAAAGGGCGATCTTGTGAGAGGGGAGGCGTACTTGGATTTACCACATGCTTTATCTTCACCAGGTATTATTTGGGAAGAATATAGGTCAGAAAGTGACTCAAAAGGCACTGTTGCTCCACAACCTATGACTGTAAAAAATAATGCTTTGCTCAACATTAAAGCAAAAATTGCTGCAGAATCAGAAGGTGTAAAAAAGCAAGCATTACCTAGTCCTAAAGCAAGAGTGGTGCCAGAATCCACTATTGTTAGGCAACTATCTTACTTGGATTGTCCATATGCTATATCGTCATCAGGTATTATTTGGGAAGAATATGGGTCATAAAGTAACTCAGAAGGCACTGTTGCTCCACAATCTATGACTGTAAAAAATAATGCTTTGCCTATTCCTAAGGTAACGGTTGTAGCAACTATTACTTGTATGACTCATAATCCATATGCAGTAAAATCATACTAATTAATTTTGTGTTGTTATCACGGCTGGTATTTGCACATATTTACACAGAATTGTATTATACAGGCTTAAAATAATTTTTGTGTAACAAATGTTTTTGTAATCAACTCGCTCTTAATTTGGTGGCGCCTAGAATATTACTCTGTGATATTTGACTAGTAATACCATCATGTTTGCACTTATTAGTTAGTATAAATCGCAAGAGTGTGGTACATCAAATTTTAAATGAAATGCAAGTGGCGGAGAGAGCGGGATTCGAACCCGCGATACAGTTTCCTGTATACACGATTTCCAATCGTGCGCCTTAGACCGCTCGGCCACCTCTCCTTAACCGCAATATATAGTACTTTTACTTTATTTGCTACCGTATTTGTTGTCAGTAATTAGAGTGAGCATAGGCTATTATAATGATGCCCAATACTAGTCTATAACCTACAAAGATATTCATATTGTGAGTTTTAACCCATTTAACCATAAAATGGATAGCACATAATCCAGCTATGAATGACAGTATGCCTGCGGTTAATGCTTCGTGATAAATATGCAAGATAGAACCATCTTGATATGCATTGATTAACGTTAAGGTACCTGCGGCAATAATAGCCGGTATCGAAAGTAAAAAGCTAAATCTAGTTGCGTCTGACCTATTAAAGCCTAACAATCTTGTCATTGTAATACATGCGCCGGATCTACTTGTTCCAGGTATCAAGGCTAGTGCTTGTGCAATACCAATTAAAATAACGTTAGCTACAGAAATAGAATTGATATTTTTGTACGGTTTAAATTGGTCGGCGATGTATAATATGATCGCATATCCGGTCATAGTATAACCGATAACCAAAGTTGTGCGTACGCTATCGATACCATATATTTTTAAGAAAAGACCAAATATCACTGCTGGTATCGTGCCCAAAGCTAACATTAGAAACATTTTGCCTCCATTAGTGATCTTTCCTTGTAGTAGGGCACAAGCCCCCCAAAACATTGCTGTCACATCGCGCCAAAAATAGGCTATCACCGCTAATAAGGTGCCTATATGTACGATTACTTCTATTAAGTGGCCATGATCTTGCCATGTAAAGATTTTTGGTAATAATACCAGATGTCCCGAAGAGCTTATTGGAAGAAATTCTGTCATTCCTTGTATAATAGCGATGATAATTATTTGAATAATGTGCAAATCATAGTCCTTTAAATAACTGTTTATTTATTACAGTTACAATGTGATTATCAGGTAGCATACGCTAAAATATATAACATTTTACTTTTATTTCCCACTGTATTTTACTTTGTTGTATGTATTGATCATCTACTGCTAGATGTTCATATGTTAATGAGCCGCACGCACTAGTCGATCATTTATAGCTACACCAATACCTTTATGGGGTATTGGTGCTACAGCTATAGCTGAATATTTTTTATTATCTAATTGGCGCATAAAGTGAAATAAGTTTGCGGCTGCTTCTCTTAAATTTCCTGATACACTGAGGTTTAATGTCATGCCATTATGTCTGATCTTGTATGAACCAAATGTTAAAAATGCTTCGGTATCATTGATATGTGTAGCATTTAAGCGCATGGGAATAGATGGTGCATAGTGTCTTAGCATTTGCCCAGGTGCCGTAATGTTGTGACATTGTTTATCCTTTATCGTTGTGTTGATACAATTTTGTAATTCGTCTTTTGTGATAATTCCTGGACGTAATAGTTGTGGTGTATTTGATGATACATCGATTATTGTTGATTCTAGACCAATTGTGCATGGTCCACCATCTACTATTAGTAGTTTTTCTTGTAGTGTGGCAAAGCCGTTCATTACGTCTTGAGCACAGGTAGGACTAATGTATTCAGATGGATTAGCACTTGGTGCTGCAATAGCTAATTTTGTTTGTCGTAGAATATGCAGAAAGATTTGGTGGTTTGGGATTCTGATAGCAACTGTATCTAGGCCTGCAGAAGCAAGCATTGATATTTGACATGATGGCTTTTTGGGTAAAACCATGGTTAATGATCCGGGCCAAAAATTATGGGCTAATTGATATGCAAGATCGTTAAAACAGGCATATTCCTGTGCATGTTCTATCGATGAACAGTGGATAATCAAAGGGTTAAATTTTGGCCTGGATTTAAATTCATAAATTTTTGCAACGGCATTATCATCACACGCATTTGCGCCTAGACCATAGACAGTTTCTGTTGGTAACCCGGTAACAAAACCGTTTTGTAATAACTCGCATGCGATTTGTAGGTCAGTATCAGATGAACTTATAATTTGTGCTGGCATTGTCCTAAACTTTATTACAATTGTCTTGGCAAGTTATAGCATTTTTGTGTTGTTTGCTACTGCATTTTTTGTTTTGAAAAACTATATTGCTTACGCGATGATTATTTTGTAGAATCCACACTACTTTTAAGATGGTAAGTAGCAAATGGATCATAATTTAAGAGCTGAAAGATTAAATAATTCGGAATCGTCAGCAATTTTTGCATTAGCAACAAAGATTAACTCTCTTAAGGCTAGGGGAAAAAAGATTATTTCTCTTGCTGCGGGCGAAGCAGATTTCAGTACTCCACAATATATTTGCCAGGCTGCAAACGATGCTATTGCTTCTGGTTTTACAAAGTACACTTCTATTTCTGGTATTACAGAATTAAAGCAGGCAATTAAACACAAATTTCTTGCGGACAATGATTTAGAATACGATCTAGATCAGATATTAGTTGCTAATGGTGCAAAACAAATAATCTTTAATGCAATGTTTGCCACTGTTAATGCCGGTGAGCAAGTTGTTATTCCTGCACCTTATTGGGCATCATATCCTTCTATGGTTAGTATTGTTGGTGGCCAACCCGTATTTATTAAGACTGTTGCAGATAATGGGTATAAGATTACGGCAAAACAGCTAGAAAATGCAATGACTGATAAAACTAAATTAGTTATTTTGAATTCTCCTTCTAATCCCACTGGTATGGTTTATAGTTATGAAGAATTGTGGAGTTTGGCTCAGGTATTATTACGTTATCCAAATGTTTTGGTAATTAGTGATGATATTTATGAGAAAATTCTCTACGATAATAACACTTTTCATACTATTGCCAGTGTGGAGCCACAATTAAAGAATCGCGTGTTAACCATCAATGGTGTTTCTAAGGCCTATGCTATGACAGGGTGGCGCATAGGTTATGGTGCAGGACCCACATGGTTAATCAAGGCAATGCATACTATTCAATCGCAAAGTACTTCTGGAGCATGTTCTATTGCACAAAAGGCGGCCTATATTGCCCTTATTGACCTTGAGCAAAGTGTAATTCCACAGTGGATTAAAGAGTTTCAGATCAGACGAGATTATGTTGTATCTAGGTTAAATAATATTGCTGGTATTAAGTGTAAATTACCAGATGGGGCATTTTATGTTTTTCCATCTTGTCTTGCATTGCTCGGTAAAAAAACTATTGATGGTCAAATAATAAAAAATGATAGTGATTTTTGTAATTATTTATTATCTCATGCTGGGGTTGCGGTTGTGCCTGGTAGTGCATTCGGTTATCAAGGGCATTTTAGATTATCTTTTGTTGTTGATATGCCGTCTTTGCAACTGGCAACGGATAAAATTGCTGGCACATTAGCATTACTAAAGTAATAATCGTATAGGGCCGTTATTGTTGGAATTACTTACCATATTTCCAACAGGAGGTTAAATGATCATTCACCATTCCTACGGCCTGCATATACGAGTACATGATTGTCGGACCCACAAATTTCATACCCATCTTTTTAAAATTTTTAGATAGTAAAGTGCTAATATTGGTTGCGGTTGGTACGTCATCATGGTTGTGCCAATGATTAAAGATTGTCTTATGGTCGACGTAAGACCACAAGTAATGGTTAAAGCTATGGTGCTTTTGTTTAATATCAATTACTATGCGTGCATTATTAGGGACGGAATATATTTTAGCTTTATGTTTGATTATATTGGCATTGTTTACTAGGTAGTCCAGCTCGCTGTTGGGCATGTCAGCTACTTTGTAGATATCAAAATTATAAAAACATTTATTATATTCTGTGCGCTTATTAAGAATAATTTCCCATGATAGTCCTGCTTGCGCTCCTTCTAAAGTCAACAACTCAAACAATTTATTATCATCATGTATAGGTATTCCCCATTCTGTATCATGGTAATGGGCGTAGTTTTCTTTACCAACACCATTGCCAAAGCATCTTTGTACCATAATTGTCCTTTAACTTGGTTGATACGGGGGGAACGCAGATGTTAGATCTTGTAGGATCAGTTGTTGTAAATGTTCTATGCGATTTTTAATGGATTGCTTCAATTGCAACTTTTTATTGTGAGAGATATAGGTAATCTTGCTATGATCAACTATTTTTCTATATACCTTATTAATATAGTCATAGGATTTTTCTGATTCCATTTTTTGTTGGTTGCATTCTGTAAATCTATCGTTTTCCTTGGAGGTATCTTGTATATAGTCTTTAAACATAAATACTCTGTGGATATGTGATTGATTCATGTGATTGCCGAACATTTGGCTAATGATATTACCGGGCAAGCCGTTCATTTGACTATAGCCTATAATGTCAAAGATATATCTATCCGTGATGACAACTACTAATCCGGTTTTGGGAAGAGAGTTAATTTGTTGTATTTGCCGGCTTAGAATATCTTGCTGAAATTGTTGAAAAATAGTTTTGTTACCTGTCTGCAACCCTTTAATCATTTTGTCAAACTTATTATTAGATCGCCAATCTTTGATTACTTTTAATGGTATTTCATCTGAAAACGCTATGGTAATAGATGGTGGGTTAATATAGTGTGCCTCTAAAGTATTCTTTATCTTTAAGATGAAATCTTTATTTGTGCGCAGGCTGTCCAGCACAGTTGATTTTCCTGTTGAAGTACCACCCGCTAATACAAAAAAGATTAACTTTTGCGGAAAATCATTGGTTTTAGGCCATTGATAGGATTGCACTTCTATATCAGTTGAGGGGGCGGACTGTAAAGCTTGTGGTATGCTAAGTAGCGATAATAATGTAATGAACAAATAATTTATCATGGTCTGTAGGTCTCGTTATGTTACATAGGGTCAAGCAATTGACCTGATTATCAGTTATATTGTGCATATCCTATTATATGACACTAAAGTTACGGTACTATATAGTAATTAACCATTATTTTCTACCGCATTTTGCTATGGCACTGTGAGTGAATAGTATTATTGACAAGACAAACAGATATAACTATGGTGGGGAGGTATTATGTGATGAAAGGAAAAGACTATGAAAAAATTACTATTATGTGCGACATTTTTTGCTGCATTCTTTAACAACATGGCGTTTTGTGATATAGATGTAGAAAATGATCCACGTATTAAGCGATTAATGGCTCAAAATACGCTTGCTTATGACAAGATCAAGGTACTTGTTGCTGAATCACCCGAAGACGAAATGAATGAGCTATTGGATTGGCCTTATTTGTCAACATATGGTGGTGATTCACAATATGCTCATTATGCTATACATGAAATTATGCAAGTTCCGACAGAGAAAAGAAGGCATATTATGGGTCTAGATGAATTAAACCATTGGTATCGTGATGAAGATTGCTATCAGTGTCGAATGTTTGAGGTTTTGGCACCATTAGAATGTGAAGAGATGGACCGGATAGTTGCCATTCCTGACTTGTTTTTGTACAATGAACGCGTTGATAATAGATGTGATATTTTGCAATGTGTGATTGCGTTTTGTAGGGAGAATTCGTTTGAAGATTGTGTAGAGATGGTACGTGTTGCCAATTTAATGGCTCCACATTTAGTTGATATGCACGATGTCGGTTGTGAGGATTCTTGTTTTGTGCAAAAACCTTTTTCTGTAAGGAAAGTTAAATTTATGAAAGCAAAAAATCTTGCTGATCTATATCACATGATCAGAAGTAATGGATTACAAGATAAATATGAATATTTTTGTCAGAAGTAATTAGTTATTGCTGCTTTATAAATTCTAGTATTAAAGGCCTTAGCTTATGCTTAAGGCCTTTTTCTACTCTTCGATGCTGGTCATATTGTTGAATCATTGCTTCCGTATGAACCAGATTTTAATATAATCGAATATCAATTGGTGTAAGCATATAGAGGTTTCACTTTGTTTTCTACTTCATTTAATCGTCACTTATGTATTATATATACATCTCGCTCTTCAAAATTCGTATTAATTCAAAGTTAAACCACTATAACAAGAACGATAAGCAAAAAAATAATTCAGTACTAGCGACTCATATAGAAACTATTTGTATAGCAATAATGTGAGGTGGCCAAAAAATTGTCAGCCATAGTTATTACCTATTACCAGATACTGGTGAGTATACTATGCATTATTTCCAGATACTCTGTGAATTTGTGCGCCACAGTTTGAAAGTTTCTTTTCTATACTTTCATATCCTCGATCAAGATGATATATACGATTAATGGTTGTTGCGCCTTGCGCCGCTAATGCTGCAAGAATAAGAGAAAAAGAAGCACGTAAATCGGTGGCCATCACTTCCGCGCTATTAAATTGTGGTATGCCGCGTACGTATGCAGTATTGCCTTGCAAAGAAATATTTGCTCCCATTCTTTTTAGCTCTGGTACATGCATAAACCTGTTTTCGAAAATATTTTCATTAATAGTTGATAAGCCATCAGACAAACACATTAGGGTCATAAACTGTGCTTGTAAATCGGTGGGGAACTTTGGGAATGGTGCGGTAGTAACATCGACAGGTTTGATTTTATTGGTTGCCGTGACAATTACACTATTGTGTTTTTCTTGTATATCGATTCCTGATTGTTTTAATGCATCGATAAAATTAGGTAATAGTCCAGCATTGGCTCCTTGTAATTCAATGCTTCCTTTGGTAATGGCGGCGGCTATCGCGTATGACCCTGCTTCTATTCGATCAGCGATTACGGTATGCTCTGCGCCATGTAGTTTTGCTACTCCGTGTATAGTAAGGGTGCTAGAGCCAATGCCTTCTATCTTGGCACCCATGGATACAAGGAGATTAGCCAAGTCGGTAATTTCTGGCTCAACCGCAGCGTTAATTAATTTAGTAGTGCCTTTGGCTAATGTTGCCGCCATTAGTATATTTTCAGTAGCGCCGACAGATATTTGCGGTAAAGTGATTTCATGACCATGTAAACCTTCTATGGGTGCTTTGGCGGTGATATATCCTTTTTGTAACGATATTACGGCCCCCATTTTTTGCAAGCCCATTAGGTGCAAGTCAATTGGTCTAGTGCCTATGGCGCATCCTCCTGGTAAAGAAACTTGCGCTTGTTTTTTGCGTGCCAATAACGGTCCTAATACCAGTACAGATGCACGCATTTTGCGCACTAAATCATAAGGTGCTATACAATTTTCTATATTATTAGCAGATAATTTGATCGTATTATCAGAAAAGTTGGAGCGGACACCATGGTGATTTAATAGTTTTTCCAGACTCATTATATCGGATAGGCGTGGACAATTATGTAAGACGATTTCCTGATCGGTAAGCAACGCAGAGATCATAAGCGGAAGGGCAGCATTTTTTGAACCGGAAATATTGATATTTCCTTGTAGTTTTACCCCTCCCGAGATTATGATTTTGTCCATATGTTGCTCCTAAACAATATATTTGTTAACTATTCTTGGCAAGGTTACACCAGTCTGTCCTTGATATTTGCCATCTCTATCCGCGTATGATACATCACATACACTTTCGCCTCTGAAAAACAAGAACTGGCAAGCACCTTCGTTGGCATAGATTTTTGCAGGTAGGGGGGTAGTATTGGAAAATTCAAGAGTGACATGTCCTTCCCATTCTGGTTCTAACGGTGTTACATTGACTATGATACCGCACCTGGCATAGGTAGATTTGCCTAAACAAATTACTAATATATCTTTGGGTATCTTAAAGTATTCAACTGTTCTTGCCAGGGCAAAGCTATTGGGTGGAATAATGCAAACATCTTTTTCTTGTTTGACAAAACTCGAGCTACAAAACTGCTTAGGATCAATAACTGTGCTGTTCATATTAGTAAATACTTTGAATTCATTTGCTACTCTAGCATCATAACCATAGGATGATAAGCCATAGGAAATTATTCCTCTGCTGGTTTGACCCTCCTCAAATGGAGAGATCATCGGGTTGCTTCCTGTGCATAATTTTTTGATAGTTTTATCTGGTATAATGGACATTTATTCCTCACTGTGATGTGTATTTACTTACTGTTTTTTATTTTCTGCTTTTTTTCTTACTCTGCGTTTTTTCTTTTTAGATAATTTTGCCCAAAAATCGATAGACGGCATATGTAAAGATATGGCAGTAATCAGTGCAAGGCAAGTTGCTAGTATATAGTATGAAAATCCAACTCCCATACCTACGGCGGCCGCAACCCATAATGATGCCGCAGTGGTTAATCCTGATAGCCCTTTTTCCCCTCGTACAAAAAGTCCTGATCCAAGGAAGCCAATTCCTAATACAATTTGTGCTGCTATACGCGAATTGTCAGCAAAATCAGGCATCGGAGAAAAAATAGAAAACGCTGCAGATCCCATAGAAATATAGCCAAACGTTCTAATGCCGGCTTCTTTACCAGCAATTTCTCGTTCCCAGCCTATAACGGCTCCTAACATGAATGCAAAGAATACCCTAAGCACATCATGTATCTCTTTTTGCCAATTATGTGTGTCTGCTATGATGTCCATTGCTGCCAGATTTTTCTATAACCATATAATGCACTATTGCCTACATTTTGTAAACATTACTATTGTCAATATTATGAGGGATTGTTTTATCATTTACATAGTATTATGCCCTAGTTGAGATAATGTGAATAATGTTATTCTATATTAGAATATTTGGCGATTTGCTCGCGGGTTTACGATTTTATTCGTTTGGGTACAGGGAAATTAAACGTTATTTTTTAATATTGTACTTATAATTAAGCCAGCATTGATTGTATCTCAAAGTGTTGCAGAGGTGCGATACCACGGGTTTATACCCGCGGTCATGTTATAAAAATCGGCTGATATTAATTATAGATTTTGTGGTTGATCTTTTTCAAAAAACTGATATCGAAACCAGACAAGGTTGCAATTTTGCCTATTTTAATACCGTCATTAAACATTCTTTGCACGCCTAAGATGCGTTCTTCATAGGTACATTCGGTGGGCTTATTACGATTTGGTTCCATTATTTACTCCGCGTGTTACATGGTCAGAGTAACAATAACAAAATAATAAAATATAAAGCTTAACTTAATATTTTATTACCATTGAGGACGTAACTTTTGACAGATAAGGCGATAATTTGGTACGATGATCACGTGATGCCATAATGGGTCACAAGGTATTAGCGCTCATACGAGGCTATAACTGAAATCTTTAACAATGCTCAATTGAGGTTGAGAAAGGAGAATCATGATGACTAAATTTAATTTACAACCGTTATATCGTTCTACATTTGGTGAGATCTTCGACATGTTCGAGGACTTTGCGTTATCGAAACAAGAAAGCTCGGTACCTTATGATGTCAAGCGACTGGGTGAGAATGACTATGTTATATCCATAGTAGTGGCGGGCTTCAAGGACCAGGATATAGAAATCATTAGACATAAAGATAATCTTGCAATATCTGGTACAAAACCTGCGGAAAAACCAGGTAAATGTGACGAATATTTGTACAAAGGAATTACAGAGAAATCCTTTAATCTAAATTTTAGATTATCAGATAATGTGACTGTAAAGGATATAAACTTGGAAGATGGTATTTTGACTTTAGCGGTGCACAAAGATGTACCAGAAGAACATAAGCCGCAAAAGTTAAAGATAAATAGTTCCCCAAAGGAACATTTGTGCAATATAGCCAAAGCATAATGATATGACCCCGCTATAAGCGGGTTTTTTTTATATTTTATAATAATAATTTTTTATAGTAAATATGGCGATTGATAGAATTATTTGATAGTTGTTGAATCCTAATCGCTGATTGCAATACCGTTTTATCGCATATACAATTGTGGTTAACTTTTAGATAAAATAGATTGGTATAATTGCTAGCAAATAATGTGACTATGATTTATAATCGCTATACGAATAAAGAAAAATTGGATTGTAAATTATATGAATATGGGGGGGTAAAATGAGTAGGGTAATTAGCGCAATAAGTTTGGTATTACTGATGTTGCTTAACATTGAAGTAAATGCCACGCAAGAAGAATGGAAAATTGCGAAGGAAATTTTTAAAAAGTTAGGTTTTAAGGAAAAGGCCAAAGCGCTTGCTTTGGCGGCCAGAGGTAAGGGTGTGCCTAGTTTGATATTACATTGCAAAAAAAGTGGTAACACATATGTAATGGCAGATGGGGAAAAAAAGAGATTTAAAATCAATTTGTATTTTAACAAGGATTCTAAACAGGTTGAATTTGCACGAAAAGGTGTTGGACGTCCACCCCAAAAAGCAGAAAAAGAGTGTAAAACAGCTGGGGGTCGTTTAGTTGTCAGCGCAAAACACGCTAAAACTATCACAAATTTATCAGAACAAGCAAAAAAGTCGATTAAGATGGCAGATTTGGGGAAATATATAGAATAGGAACAAATCTTTATCTCTTCTAAAATCTTTGTGGTTATTATATGTCGTGACAACAGCTGTGCTAGGTGATGTTGATAAAATCTCACATAGGAAAGGCTTAGTTATTTCTAAGCAGCAGTAGCGGTCAGTGCATCATGGTAATGATGATGACTAGTCTGAGCTTTGATCAAATAACTATTGTCATTCCTGTTGTTGTTAAAATAGCTGTAGTCATGTTGTGTCAATGACAATTATCATTGGTAATTTGGGCGGGTATTGAGTCAGAAAATCTGGATAGAGATCGACATTTGGAGTCAGTATGTAGCAGCATAACCATAGCAAGGGGTGATTTGTGCAGAGATAGTATTGCGTGAGGACAAATATGCTTTGTGACTCGCTTCTGTAGTAATTTGTGATAGCAGGGCATAGGAGAGAGAGTCTCATTATTGTTATGCGATACTTCAAGAGGGATAATTGTGGATGATATACCAAGTAGGGGTATGTTATGATTAGGGGGTATTAGAAGAATATGTTGTGCGATCTTCTTCAATCCTCCGTAATAATTTAGTATCTCTAGTGCAAAACATGTGTTTACAAACTGAATAAAAATTCTAGCGATCAGAGACAAATGAATAGAGATTAGCAGTGGCCATCGTTACAAATTATTGCCTAAAAGAAATATTTATTTTGTTCCGATATATGGTTGCGATACTGAATGTATGTAGCTGATTAGTACATACAGATATAAAGTCAGCATATCGCTTGTTATCAAGGATTGTTGCATGTTATATTCTAATATAATCTCTTAATTAATTATATTGATGCTGATAATAATCTTATTATGCGCATTGCGCTAACCATTTTTTTCTTGACAAATTTTATTAAAAATTATACATAATGTCACTAATTAATGTAGTGAATACCGATGTACCAATTGATCGTTAGAGCTTTATGTTTATTGACAACAGCATTTTGTGCTAATACTTATAGCGCTGGTTTTGATTTAGCAGAGCCTTGTGTAGAGCGCAAAAGTCGTGGTGTGGTAATTATTTTTGATGATGAATACTCTAGTCGTGCGTTGGGCGAAAGATGTAGCAAAGTTGCAGCACAAAAGTTAGGATATGGTGATCTTGAATATATTTTGTGCCAAACTTTGGCAGAGGCGAAAGCTGCAACATTATGTGGCAAACATATTTATGCGGTTTTGACCGATAATTCTGCGCCTGATTTTAATGCAGGAATGGAATTTTTGGAATATTTACAGCAAAATTTCCCTGATGTTGCACGTGTGATGATCAGTTCAGACACTAATAAGCTTAGCGCCGAAGGGCAAACTTGTAAGCAACGCGCTGAAAGTCTAGGTGGTCAATTTATTGTTAAACCAATTAATTTTAGAAAGATAAAGCCATTTTGGTCAGATGTCTTATGGTTGCGCTACCCTTATGCTGAACTAGATGTAGTGTTTGATACTGCAGATTCTAATAGTGATTCGTCTAATGTGAATGTTAGTCCTTTTCAGATTAGGACAGCAGTCTCCTTAGAGCGGGATGTTGATGGCGATAGTAGTGTGAGGCGATTATTTAATGATTCACCTGTAAGTAGTGTCGCTGACACCGTAAGCCCTACTGGTGAAGATCAATTTTATAATAGTACAACGGTTAGTTTGACTAGTATGTTTGACAATACAAGCGGTGATAGTGGCGAAGATGAAGAAGATGATCAATATGTTGAGCGTGATAGTGGCTTGTTATTGCCATATATGCCTGCTACTCGTGTGTTAGATCCGGTTCTACATCCTGATGTTGTCGCACAAGTTGTTGGTTATGATGCCGACCATGAATAATAAAGTAGCTCTATTTACTTTTATTAATGGTTAGCGTGGGTGATTAGCATATTCTACTAATTCATAATAAATATTTCACATTATAATTATATTTGTATATCCTCCATGTTTCCAGTATGCTCCTCGTATTATTAAATGGGGATATAAATTGGGTTTGCGCACCGTAGACATATTTCAACCAACAGAAGCTCAAGTAAGACACATCATAAATCCTGTATATAGTGATTCTGTAGACTATACAACTGCTAAATATGGCAATTCTCAATCAGTATTAATCGTCGATGATATACCGTTTGCAAGTTATTGGCAAAATAGAAGTCAAAAGACGTTTATATTTCATCCTATGCTTTATGGTAGACATATATTTAATTTGAAAAATACTTCAGTAGAAAAAATAGCACATGTAACAAGAAAGTTAGGTGTCGCATTGCCTAATGGAGGAATAGCATTTTATTACCCTAACTTGTATCAACTGAATAGAATGATGGGTGCTGAATACCAATATTCATGTATAAGCCAAAGTGAAATATTAGCAGGGTATTTGCGACAATATATGATCTCTGATTCTACTAAGATGCTAGAACTAGTGGAGAAAATCAAACAAGGCCTTCTTTTCCCTTATTCTGATGGCGGTGTTAATTTAGCAAATGTTGCTTTGTTAGAAATGCCTATGTTTCACTCAACTCCCGAGATTATTTTAAATGGTTGGTTGCATGCACTGTTACATCTTGTTGATTATACATTATTACAATGCGATCCTGCTCTTGCATTGCTAATAGAAAAAAATTTACAATTTTTTGCAGACAACTATGAAATATGGTGGGATGCTAAACTAAATATTAGCCGTTATTCAGATAGTTGTTCACACAGAATAGTTATTACTCCCACAAATAAAGAACAAAAATTTAAAATAATTTGTAAAAGCCTAGTACCCGAATTAAATGATTATGAGTTTGATCCTGTCGTAGATTTGGAGAACACAAATTGTTCTTATGATAACAAGATAGTAAACATTAACCCCAATGGAAAGATTACTATGAATATTACCTGTTCGGGATTATTTGATACTTCCATAGTATCAAGATCACCATTTACTGTAAAAATAAAAAGTGAAGAGTATTCTCCAATGCGCTCTAGCCCTGCTGTGTCTGATACAATACATGAGCTTATTGCTAAAAGTAAATCGCAACAGTTTGAAGTTGAGATGAAATTAGAAGAAGGAAAGTTGTTTATGGGTTATCCAACTAATTTTGCAAAAGATAACAAAAAAAATTATTACCATATTCAACATATAGTAGCTTTGCTTTATTTGGCAAATACATTCCATTTTGATAATTGTTTGATAAAAAAAAGAATAATTGAAATAGGTTTGCACTGGTGGCATAAGACAAAGCTTTTTAAATATATGAGTTATACGTTTGAAGATCCTCAAGTGGTATTAGATGATATCAATATGGGAAAGCTATTTACGCAAATAACATCAATAGAGGAATTAGGATTACTATAAAATATTTATTATGAATTAGTAGAATATGCTAATCACCCACGCTAACCATTAATAAAAGTAAATAGAGCTACTTTATTATTCATGGTCGGCATCATAACCAACAACTTGTGCGACAACATCAGGATGTAGAGCCGGATCTAACACACGAGTAGCAGGCATATATGGTATGTACCATACAGTTGTCAATCCAATATAGAAATGTCTTCTTTTCTCCAAAATAGAAGTGTCCGGTTTAGTAATATTTTGTATGAGATTATTTCTTGTTTGTTGTTGTTGGGCTTGTGGAACTGTGGACTAACTTTTATCAAAAGTTATCCACATTTCCAGCAAGTCTTAGAACTTCAAGGTTTTTAGAAGTTATAACTAATTTTTAAGTTAAAGTCGTTGTGTGATATTTGTATTGAGTTGTCTACATTCTTAAATTTTTTAGAATCATAAACGTTATAAATATATTCACCACCTATAGAAAGGAGTAGTGATCCAGGCGGTGGCATGAGGTGCAAAATCGTTTAAACAGGGAACTCTCTTTTTTGTTAAGTAAATATTAATAATAGTTTTTTACAATATCTCCTGTTAGCGTATAAGGTAATTATGAAAAAATTTAATATATTATCAATGTGTTTTTTGATTGCAAATTCTTTTGCTGTAGATGTTACAACAGATCCAGAGGACACAGATAGTCAAAGATCCAGAAAAATCCTGTTAGTTGAAACACAAAGAGATAGCATGACCTCTTTGGTAGACGACTCTCCTAGAGTGCAAGCGGGTAAAAGAACTGTATTTCCTATTCCTGTTCCTGCAGAGGAGAAGAAAACAAACAAATAATTCCAGGCTCAGAATTTTCTATACAACAATCTATCTATTTGGATTAACTCTCCAAATCGTTCTCTACGATATCTCGGCTGATAAGCTCTTGTTGCACGCTTACTCTTTGGTATCCATATATCATGCTCAATCATTAGTTTGCGGACTGTTTCAACAGAGATAGTCACTCCATGAATCTCAGCAAGCTTCTCAGTAGCTAGTGTTGGTCCAAAATCAGGGTAGTGCTGCTTAATTAAAGAAACAGCGTAGTCAATTGTGTATTTAGGCAATCTATGATTACCCGGCTTACCTCGCTTTTTAGATATCAAACCCATCACACCATGTGTTTTGAAGCTGGTGTATAATCTCCTAACTTGCCTAGTACTCAGGTTTAACTCTTCAGACGCATCTATTTGACTAATTCTCTTATCAACTAAACGCTGCATTATCTCAGATCTATCTAATTCTTGCTTACTCATAGTAATCAGGTTCTCCATAAATGCCTTCCATAATAACTAGTTACTCTGTTATTATAAAAGCGGACATTTTAACTTTGGTTAAACCGGACATTACTACTTTGCGCTAACAACAGTATTAAAATGATTATTATCGTTTACAAATAATGATAAGCTAATAGTAGATTTGTAATCTAAACAGATTATGTAAAATGTGAAAATAATGTATACGATAATATCATTATGTTTGCCAATTAAGATTGACATTATGTGCCAATTATGTTGTGATTCCCCTTAGCAATATGAAGTATAAAGTATGAATGCTATATATAGAATTATAAGAAGATATATTTCTTATCGTCATAAATATAAGAGCACACAGGCAAGTAAGGATAAGGTCGTGCAAGTTTACCGTGATCGTATTGATGAATTGAACAAGAAAAATGCGCTTTTACAAAAAATTGTTAGAAGCAAAAATGATTCCTTAGCAATTTTGAATAATCGGATTGAGGAGTTGAAAAAAAAGCTTGAAGAAGCAAGAGAAAAAATCCGTAATCGATAGACGCCATGTACTCTATTCCTCAGCACAGACAGAGAATGTACGATTACTATTCTTTGGATTTTGATAAAGAAGGATGTCCTATGAAAAGAGTGGGGAAAAATTTAGTTTTTCACCCTATACTTCCTCCATATTTAATTGTTGATTTTGTTTTAGAATATCAAAAAACTAAACAGAAGTATTTTCTAGACTGTGCTGATAAAATATGTACGTTGGCTCTGAAAAAAACAGAAACTTTTAATCAAGCACTTGTTTTCTGGTATTACCCAGAAGATAAGCTTTCTTTAATTCCAAAAAAGTTTTATTCAGCTTTAACACAATCATGGTATATAAAAGCCATGTGTCTTTTGTCAAAGTATATTGCAGGTAAGTATGATAACGCAATTAAAAGAATATTTAATAGCCTTTTAATACCTGTGAACAAAGGAGGAGTGCTGCTAGAAGACAAGGATGGATGGATTGTTGAGGAGTATCCGTTTGATCCACCATTATATACTTTGAATGGTTGGCTAACTGTATTACGCTGTATAACACATAGTGTTAGCAAGCTAGACCAAATCAAAGTAGAGTATAAGAAATTTCTAGACAATAATTTTGCTAAACTCTGTCAATCCCTATCTCTTTATGACGTGCCACATTATTTAAATAGTCGATATCAACTTACAGGTTTTACCAGATTAAAAATCTTATTTGATTATGGCGTAAATTTTAAAATTGCACAATCAGCAATTCATTTACCGAAAATAGGAAACTATGATTTTACTGATGTTCCTGAGAATGGCCGTTGGGGAAACTATATAGAAAGGCTAGAAAATCGCTTTATTCAATTTAACATCTTACAGTCACTTGCTTCATATCCTGAAGAAAATAGTTTTTCCACCAATATTAGTGTGAATAAGGATTCAAAAGCTTGTTTTCTTATAGGTAAAGGGGAATATCGTGCTGATATATCGGGAGTTCCTACAACAGGATGGAAAAATATCGGAGAAGTTGAATTAAAATGCGGAGAAAATTATATCACTCAACATATACCTTATGATGAACATAATTTGTTTGCTTATCCTACAAATTTTAAGAAAAACATAGGAGGTAAATTGTATAACGGATATCACTTTGTACATATAGTGGATCTGGGGGACTTATACCGTTACAGCAAAATACAAAAATTTAAAGAGTATGGATTAAAATGGTTGTGTTATTACCAAAATTGGCATACATCTTCTTTTTTGAATAAAGTTGAAAGACATCATTGTGTATATGGTGAGAATTTTTCAAGCCATGTTGTTAATAGTTATTTTGGTGATTAAGAATACGGTATTATAATTTCTTTGTTTCCATATTTTATATAATTTATTGTCGTAAAGATTAATTGAATTGCTAGTTGTACATGTAAATATGTAATAAAATTTCATTATCACTAGTAATAGCAAAGTATAGTAATGAGAGCATAAACATCAGTGGGCCAAGGATAGTGATCTTATGATTATAGCATATACAATAATAGCGTGTTTTTTTGTCGAGTTTTTATATGAAATAAATTACTAGTTTATATACCATTTATGCTTTGGATGTAATCCATCCACCACCAAGCACTCTTGTGCCATGATAAAAGACGCATGCTTGTCCTCCAGAGATACCATATTCAGGCTTGATTAATCTTACCGTCGCTTGATTCTTATCCAGCAAGGTTAGGGTTGCCTCTATTGGCTCTTGGGAGGAACGAATTTTTACTGATATTTTATGCTCTGGTTTTGTTTCTGCGTCATAACCAAGCCAATTGATCTCTTTGACCAATATATCAATGGTGGCCAGATCTGACTTTGCTCCTACAATTACTTCATGGGTTTGAGGATTTAGAGCAATAACATAAAGAGGTGAGCCATCTGCACTGGAGATACCAATGCCTTTGCGTTGGCCTATAGTGTAGTTTATTATTCCTTTATGAGTACCCAATATTGTACCAGAAGTATCAATAATGTTACCTTGTTCTAATGCTCCAGGACGAAGTTTAGCAACAACTTCGGCATAATTACCGTTAGGTACGAAACATATATCTTGGCTATCTGGTTTGTCGGCAATCTCAAGGCCCAATCTTCTGGCATGTTCCCTTGTGGCTTGTTTGGTAATGCCGCCTAATGGAAAGCGAATGAAGTCTAGCTGTTGTTTAGTCGTAGAAAATAAAAAGTAGCTTTGATCTCTGGTAGGGTCAATAGCCTGGTGTAATTCTGGTCCATGTGATCCTATCTTTCGTTGTACATAGTGACCAGTAGCCAGGACATCTGCGCCTAATTCTTTAGCTGTTTTGAACATATCACGGAATTTTACCGTTTCGTTACAGCGAATGCATGGAATAGGAGTCTCACCCTTGATATAGCTATCAGCAAAGTCTTCGATTACGGATTCTTTGAATATATTTTGATAATTTAAGACATAATGTGGAATATTAATTTTATCAGCCACGTTTTTAGCATCATAAATATCAATACCAGCACAACATGCTTTTTTAGCGATTACTTCACCATGGTCATATAATTGCATCGTCATGCCAATTACTTCATAACCTGCTTCTGCTAATAACGCTGCTGTTACTGAGCTGTCTACACCACCAGACATAGCAACAACTATTCTGGTTTTATTTTTTGGTTTATTTACATCAAGGGAAAAATTAAACATTTATAGTACTATGGTCCCAATATTTTGTTACTAGTGCATTATAGTTAGAGCTCTCTAGAATTTACGGTATATCAAGGCAAAAGCAACGGTGTCAATGATAAAATATCAGCGTCATCTGTAGAATGTGATTTTCTTGAGATAATTCAATATATATTTGCTGCAAAGATGGGCAACCGTTACAACAGTTGCCCATATTATTGCAAGCTTCAACACGTTATAAAATAATTACCTTGCTGGCGGTGGTGGCGGAGGAGGGGCTGGAGGTCCAACTCTGATAATAGAGCTCACGGCCACACCGCTTGGTTTCTTTTTTGCTATTCGTCCCTCTATTCCCCACAAAAGATCTTTTGCTGCTACAGTATGTAATTTCAGCTTATATTTAACTAAATAATACAATGCAAATAATTCAGAGTCAGTCATTTTTTTATAACTAATTCCCATTAACCAAGGTTTGGTTAGCCTCTCAAAATTTGCCTTGGTTTTTACTTTGTATAGTATATACACACCCCTGTATATATCATTGGATAATAATTCTCCTATCACTTGTTTATTTCTAAATACGTCATCTATTCTATTTTTGTGATCGTTATAAAATTTCATATGAGAATCATATACCTTTTTATACTTGGCGATTAGCTTAGCGTTTTTCTTGCGCTCCTCTTTTTCTTTCTTTTCTGTGAACTCTCTTGCACGTTTAGCTTTGTCTGCTTTTGCTTTTTGCTTTACTTTTTCTTGTTTCAGATATGTGCTATACGTCATTCTATCTTCTAAAGGACGGCTAAGTTGTTTTTCGATAAAGTCTAATTCCTTACCTAATAGTACATCTCTTTTTTGTGCTGCTTGTTTAGGAATCTCGCGATGATATTCTTTATATATCGCGGCTATTCTATTATTGAAATATTTATCTGTAAGCAGAACTTTCTTTTTAGGTTTCTTGCGTTTTGGTACATCACGAGATGTTCTGTCATAGATTGATGGACGACGAGAGGAATTACCTCTTTCAATTACTTTATTCTTTTCCCGATCTTCAAAATCTCGCCAATGGGCAATAGTTATTTTGGCAATCGTCTTGACACCTGCTTTTTGTGCAAATAATAACAAAGATTTAACATCTTCTCTGTATACAGGTATTTTTTTTCTCTTTAAGTAATTAGAAACTTTTAAATCAACACTTCTTTCTTTGTTATTAATACGTTTGATATAAAGAGCGATAGGAGAGGTGCTAAAATTAGCATAACAACTGCAACCTATTAATTGTACAAAGAGAAATACTATAAACTGTTTCAAAATAACCTCCCAATCATAATTTGAGTAATACTAGCATCCTGGCACTATGAGAGCCGGCTTTGCCATTAATATAAATTTTCGAGCCAGATACCGCCGCAATGTTTCCTGTATTTACTTTATTGTCTGAATATACATATTCTAAGCGAAAACCATAATTGTTATGCATATATTGCAAGCCTACAGAAGGTTCTATTCTATAATAAGTTTTGCTAAATTTGCCTTTGTTGTGGTTATTAGAGTAGTATTCAACCTTGGTTCTGATAGTATTAATACCCAAGCCTGCTACCCAATATAATTGCGGCATAATCATATAACCATATTTTATGTACATTCCACCACTGTGACTGTTAGTGATTGTTACGCGAAAGTTTTCTATTATAGACTCATAGTCGCCACTACTACTATCATATCGTGTTAAGTCACCAAATGAATGTTGCATTGTTTTTACCATTGGTGATGCAAATACTCCGAGCTCATAAAAACTATTATTCTTAGGAATATGGTAACCAAGCATCCCTATGACGCTGCTATAACTGGGGTAATTTAATTTTTGCTTAAATCGTTCATCTGTTCCTGCGTCGAGGTCATGATCTTTACCATAACCATGCACCTTGCCACCATTAGAGAATGATCCTTGATAACCTATTCCCAAGATAATTGAATTTTTAGCCGTAACATGGGATAAATTAATACAACACGATATAATTGCGCTCAAGATAATACGATTAAATAATGCAACCTCCCATTTTTATTGTTATCGACCTTGCAATGAATACCATTGTACAATAATCAGCGAATTTTTAAATAATATTTTGATTTAGAGAAAAACATTTCTCTGTTGTCAAATATGCAAGGATATATCATATCTTATTTTTTTTATTTAAGTCCTTGGTGCCGGTTGTTAGCTGTGATTTACCATTTGTTTGTAATGGATTTGGCTAATTGTGTTAGTCTATGTATTACTGTAAAGTCCTACTTGGACCTGGAAAACTAGCCTATTTATTGTTTTCAGTATCACTGCTGGTATTATAGAAATAATTGATCGTATGATTCTATCGTGTTGGTTGTTTACTGTCGAGCTTATGAATCTAGGGCGCTTCTTGTATAATTATAACAGAAGGTTCAAGATGTTATACAAAAGGGATCGGCAAATATTATATTATTTGATCATATTTAAACCGCTTTGTGTGAATTGGCGTTAATTCCATAGATGAATGACAAAGAGCAGAAGAGATGAATATACATGTAGACCGAAAACAGAAAGATATGTAGGCCAAAAACACATTAAACTGATAATTTTCTGCTCTACATAGATAAGTATTTTCACTTTTGTATATTATGTGTATTGAAAAGAATTTTGGCTATGTATTTTTGCTTGTAATGATATGCAATACCGATTTATAACTCACTGATGCACTGATGCACTGATGCACTGATGCACTGATGCACTGATGCACTGATGCACTGATGCACTGATGCACTGATGCACTGATGCACTGATGCACTGATGCACTGATGCACTGATGCACTGATGCACTGATGCACTGATGCACTGATGCACTGATGCACTGATGCACTGATGCACTGATGCACTGATGCACACCGTTTATTAGCCATACTGCATTTATGCCTCACATATAATAATTATTTTACACATGGTACGTTGTTAGCATAATGAATGAATTATGCTGGTTTCATTATCAATCAGTTTTTTTGCTTAGGCTATTCTATCGTTGGTATTTTTTATGGTAAATATAGGGTACATATTATCTGATCTGCGTTTAATCAAATAAGCCTGGACCACTATCGCGTAGTTTTTTCGACCATTTTTTTACTTCTGCGCGCGTTACACCATATGCTTTGGTGATTTTATTGACTTTTTCACCTTTTAAGGCGGCAAAAGCAGCCCAGAATTTAGTATTGGGTTGAATTGTTTCCCGTATTGTAACTAAATTAGTATCTTTGATGTTGTTAATATATGTATTCGGTTTACGGCTGTTACCCCATTTTCCTCTAATTTTTCTTATTCCTTCGTGCACTCGCCAAGTTACAACGGTATCGCGGCCTCTAACATCTGTGGTGTGTTTTAAACCGTAATAGGGGCTTAATTCAATAGTTTTACTTTTACCTTTTCCTATTTTTGTTTTAATAAGTTTGCCTTCTTTGTTGAAATATTCTAAGCGACAATTACGTATTTTCTTTTTATCAATATAGTTGTGACATTTAACCCGTAGTCTTTTGTTTCTATATTGCGTTTTAGGGTATAGTACCATGGTGTTGACTATTTTTTGGGCGTCCCTCCAACTTAAACCGCCTTTACCATTGTCATGGATGACATATCTGAACCATCCTTTAGTACTGCCTTTCCACGATTTATGCTTTTGCTTGGGATTGCTAAGGTCTGGTGCTTGGGCACTGAAATGCAAATCCTTACCACCTTTGATATCTACTTTTATTTGTATTTTTTTGGGAAATTCACCAATTTTAACCGTTTTTTTCTTATTTTTCTTATCAAAGTAATCATACCTGTTAGCAAATTTAAGTACGATAAATTGCCCTGGCTTAATGGTTTTCTTGGTTTTCCCTTTGCGCTTGTGAAATTTAATTTCACATTTGCTTACTTTTTTTCCTCTTAAGGAGTGTGGTAATAAAGATTCACCTGTACCTCTTGTTTCACCAAAGGCATATCCCTGTATCAGGTTTTGTGTAAATTTTGCTCCTTTTACTGCTATGACATTTTTTACTGCTCCTGTTGGGACACCCGGTATAACCATACCCAGTGCAGTAAACAAAATATCAAAGCTTATTTTAGCGACGGTATCACCATGAGATTTAGTCGGTAGTTTGTTTGGGCAAAAAAAGACAGCATCGCGATAGTATCTTGCACCCTGACAAGGAATCACAAACAGGTATATTATTAAGATTAGATATGTCTTGTATCTCATTTTTTATCCTTGTGTAGCGGTCTTATATTCCATTTTTATTGTTAGATATCAATCAGTAGTCCAATTTTGTACTGTATTATCCTAACATACGTATTCCTCCGGCTAATAATCTAGCTTTCCAATCATCTATCTCTGATTGGGCGACATCATATTGTTTGGCTGTTTTATTCTTGCCTTGTATGGCTTCGACGGCGATCAATAGTTTAGTGCCTGGAAGAATTTCTCCGCGGATATATCTTGTCGGGCTAAATTGTCCTGTTATTTGCATATATCGGCGGCCAGAAAGACATTTTGTCCCCCATTGCTTGTGTTTTGATTTACCATAGCCGTCTTTACATCCGCCCCAGCGTTGGCCATGTCTATGTAATCCTTCGGCATCTCGCCAGGTGAAATTGATATCGCTTCTGTTTTTTAAATCAACGATTAGTTTAAAGCCATGTTGTGGATAAACATCGATGGTTTTTGAGCGATTTTTACTAACATTAGTTTTTTGTAATTTGCCATGTTTGTTATAGTATTCTACCCGGCAATTTCTTAGTTTTCCTCTATCTGGACAAGAAAGTTTTACTTTTTTGACGACATATGGTGTCCTGAGATAGGTAATCAGTGTATTAACGTTATATTGGGCGTCTTGCCAGCTTAATCCACCTTTGCCATTATCATGTATAGCATAGTGAAACCAATTTTTTTTCGAACCAAGTTTTGATGTATAACGAGCTTTAGGAGAATTAAGATTGGGTGCTTCGGCACTGAAATGTAAATCTGCTGCTCCTTTGACATCTATTTTTATTTGTATTTTATGTGGAAATCTATTTTTGCTTTCACCGTATTTTGCAAATTTTAGCATTTTGCTGGTGCCGCCTCGCATAGTTCGTTTTATTTTACCCTGGCTGGTGTGAAAGGTTACCTCACACTTTTTAACAGGGTGTCCGGTAAATTTTTCTTTGGTTGATTTTTCAAAAGTTTGATCAATGGCACCAGAAACATATCCTTCCAAGGTTTTAGTTGACACTCTGGTCAGTGCTTTCAAGGCACCTTTGCCAAAACCTAAATCAGGCATACTCATTCCTACTACGGTCATGATTACATCAAAGGCAATTGCCCGTGCTCGTTCACTATGGGTTTTAGTGGTTACAGCCTTGGGACAAAAGAATTTTGCATCCTGATAGAATTGTGCACCTTTGACAATAGTAACTGCTTGGCTGCTGTTAAAGTTAGATAAGATAATGGCCAATACCAATACAATTTTAAGCTGCATCATGATTCCTATTTTAGTTAAGCTGTAGCACACATTTACTAACTATTGGTTAATTTTGGTCGGTTGTGATTATTATTACTTCCCATTTTATATAGTCTATTATATACAGTCTCTGATGTAAATTATTACTATACAGATAGTGGTTTAGTTTGCGTCATGATAAGATAATTATGATGATGGCTCGTGTTTAGCGTTCTTCTAGCCAGGCTGCTTGAATGGCTTCAAGGATTTTTTCATTACAACGATTTGGTTGATCATCAAATTCAGGCAATTGTTGCACCATGTGCCACAGGTCAGTGAATTTAATGTGCAGAATATCGACTTCTGGGTGTTGTTCTTCCAAAGCGATGGCAATGTCGTAAATATCAGTCCACTGCATATTAGACCATCATATTTCTGGTGGCGGATGGTAGGCGTACCACAATACCATCGAGCTCTTTTGTAATGATTATTTGACATCCTAACCTTGAAGTCCTAGTAAGTCCAAATGCTAAATCTAGCATATCTTCTTCATCTTCTGATGCTTCCTGTAGTTTATCATACCATTCCTGTTCAACAATGACATGACAGGTGGAACATGCCAGTGATCCTTCGCATGCTCCCTCAAGATCAATACTATGTTGATGAGCTATTTCCAGGATTGATAAGCCTTCGGGGGCATCGATCTCAACTCTGTTATCATTTTCTGTAATAAAGGTAATTTTGGGCATAGATAATCCTATAATATTTTCTTGTGTGTTATACTTTATGTTACCTTTAGTTAATATAGTCAAGATGCTTTGTTGCTAAGATCATTATTAAGCTATTGCAATATGTGATGTTATTCTTTTAATCCGTTGTGTTAATGTCCGTAATTTTTTTACCTTTGACCATTTTATTGATAGAGGTGTTCATACGCTTGTCTGCAAAATTCTTGGTAATGATTTCCAATTTTTTGGTATATAGCTCTATTTCCTCTTTCTGACCATTTTCTAGAATGCGTTCAAGGGCATTGATCGTCGCCATGATTTTATTATATTCCACTTGGGATAATAATTCTTTGTCATCTTGTACAGCGCTTCGGGTATAGTTTATTATTCTAAGAGCGTCGATTTTGCTTTGCGTTAATAGTTTTTTATTAACGTCCCGTTCGGCATGTTGCAGGCTTGCTATAATCATTTCTTGTAGCGTGTCATGATCAAGACCATAAGAAGGTTTAATCGCTATTTCTTGTGCATTTCCCGTGGTTTTTTCTTTGGCGGTGACGGTTAATAAACCGTCTGCATCAAGTTGAAAGGTTATACTAACTTTTGCCATTCCTGCATGCATGGGGGGGATGTTTTTAAGTTCTAGCATACCTAGCGTGCGGCAATCTTGCGCCATTTCGCGTTCGCCTTGCACTATCTTTACAATCATACCGGTTTGATTGTCCTGATAGGTCGTAAATTCCTTGGTTTTACATAATGGAATAGGTGAGTTGCGCTCAATAATTCTGTCTACTATTCCTCCCATGGTTTCTACGCCAAGGGATAAAGGCGTAATATCCATTAGCAAGGGGCTTAATTGTTCATTAGCATCAGCATTATTTTTAATCATGGATTGCCCATTGGCCAAGGTATATGCTTGTATAGCAGCACCCATTGCGACGGTTCGATCTGGGTCAACTTGATCGTATATATTATGATGTAGTTGTTGTGTAATAGCGGTTTTAATGAATGGAATTCTGGTAGATCCTCCTATCAACACAATTCCTTGGATGATTTGTACATCTATATTTTTGGCTGTGATTGCGTCTTGGCAGATCTTGATAGTTTTAGTAATAAAATGTTTAATGATTTTATTAAATTCCTGCTGTGTAATCTTTATCTTGTATGAGTGAAGGTCTATAACAGCTTCATCGGCGCTACTTAAGGTTTCTTTGGCTTGTTTTACCAAGGGTAGTAAATGTTTATATTCTTGATCCGTAATTTGTATATTATTATTGGCGATAATGTAATCCAGTAAGGCGTAATCAAAATTATCTCCACCCAGGTTAGTATCACCGCTACTAGCAATAACCTGAAAGATACCTTGATGAAATTTTAATAATGAAAAATCAAAAGTTCCACCACCCAAGTCATAAATACCATACAATCCATGATCATTTTTTTCTAATCCGTATGCTAGGGCTGCTGCGGTTGGTTCATTTAGTAATCTTAGTACGTTTAACCCTGCTACTCTAGCTGCGTCTTTTGTCGCAGTTCTAGCCGCATCATCAAAATATGCTGGCACAGTAATTACGGCATCTGTTATTATATGGCCTGTTTTTTGTTCGGCTATATTTTTGATATAAGCTAGTATTTGTGCTGATATCTCTGTGGAATTAGTTAATTGGTTATTGTTTAATCGTAACGTAATTATTTTATCTGATAAATCTTGTGCTATCGGGTATAGTTTTTCTTGTGCGGTACCTTTGATATCTGCAAAATTTTTACCCATTAAACTTTTAATCGAGGAAATGATAGGTTGTTGGTTACTGTTAACTGGTTGACCAATAGTATATCCCTTGTCGCCATATAATATTGTTGATGGTATCAGGTTTGTTAACAACTGTACCTGGCCGTCAGTTACATATGCAGCAACAGAATTAGTAGTGCCAAGGTCAATACCAATCGCGATCTTTTCTTGAAGATCTGCTGGTGCTGATTTAGAGGATGGTTCTTGTATTTGTAATAACATTGGTTTAGCTAGTTAGTTGTTTTATCTTTCGTTGCACCTTATGTGCAAAGTTTTCATAATAACGATAACGGTATAATGTCGATTGGGCCAACATAAATTCTTGGTTATTTATGCAGTGGATTAATTTTTGTTTAATAGTGAGGATTTTATCGGCATTATTTTGTTGTAAAGTTAATACCTCTGTCGAATTGTTGCTGTCTTCTAATAATTCTTGATCGTGCATTACCTCGGATAGCAATTCATGATCATCCGTGGTATAGGCGTTATTTTGTTGTGTAGATATGCCGTGTAAGTGCAAAATATATTCTACTCTTGTACCAAAGTTAGTTAATTTATTATAGGCTTCGTTCACTACTACGGTTAATTGTGTTGCATACAGCTTTTCATGGTTGGTCTTGTTATTGTACAAGTCTGGATGACACTTGCTACTTACCTGTAGATAGGCTTGCTCCAATTTTTCTGTGTCGATTGCAACAGACTCTGGTAAACCCAGGATATGAAACAGGTTATGATTAGGTCTTGGGGGTTGTACTTTATGGCATTGGTCACAAAAGAAGTTATATTCTTGTGGTACATGCTGACAATACCAACATGGTACAGTTGTAGTAGCATGGCTTAATTGTTCAGACATGGAATGATTCTCCGCACCCACATCTGCCTTTTTCATTAGGATTGTTAAAGGTAAAGCCAGATTCCAGTTTGCCGTCCACATAATCCATTTCTGTGCCTATTACGAATAGCAATGCTTTAGGATCTATGTATACAGATAGATCTTTATCATTAACAACTTTATCCAAAGGATCAGGGGTATCTACATACTCGAGGGTATAGGCGTTACCAGAACAACCGCGTTGTTTTACACCTACTCTGATTCCTTGTGGAGCAGGGTCACGTTGTTGCATAATTTGCTTTATTTGTTTGGCAGCATTATCAGTAATAGTAAACAGGTTAGTGTTGTTGCCCGGTATGGATGAACTCATTAGCAAAGTTACTATTTTTGTTTGTCCTGAAAATCTTTGATAGCAGATTTGATGGCATCCTCTGCTAGCACAGAACAATGTATTTTTACCGGTGGCAAAGACAAATGTTCAACGATATCAGAGTTTTTTATTGCCTGTGCTTCGTCAAGGGTTTTCCCTTTTACCCATTCAGTGACAAGAGAGCTTGAAGCAATTGCCGAACCACAACCAAAAGTTTTAAATTTTGCATCCTCTATGACATTATCTTGATTAATTTTGAGTTGCAATTTCATTACATCTCCGCATGATGGTGCGCCAACAAGGCCTGTGCCAACATTTTTATCATCTTTATCAAACGAACCAACATTACGAGGATTCTCAAAATGATCAATTAATTTTTTACCGTATGCCATCTATAATTCCTTCTTTTATCTTAATGTTTTGCCCATTGTATTTTACTTATATCTATGCCGTCTTGTGCCATTTCCCATAGAGGACTTAATTCTCTTAGTTTGTTTACTGCATTAATGATACTTGCGATCATATTATCAATCTCTGCATCAGTAGTAAATCGTCCAAAGCCAATTCGTAACGAAGTATGTGCTAATTCTTCATTTACTCCCAATGCGCGTAGGACATATGATGGTTCTAATGAAGCCGAAGTACATGCTGAACCCGAAGAAAGGGCAATGTGTTTTAAATATCCTAACAGGCTTTCGCCTTCGACATAAGCAAAGCTGATATTGATGTTTCCGAAAAACCTGTGCTTGTCATCGCCATTAAGGTAGATTTCTGGTAATTTCTCGGCTAAAGATTGGTAAACTTTATTCCATATTTGTTTAAAACGCAGTTGTTCTTGTTGCATATTTTGTCCAGCAATTGTACATGCTTCACCAAAGCCAGCACATAATGCGGGTGATAACGTACCTGACCTCATGCCGCGTTCTTGTCCACCACCATTAATTTGTGCCATGATACGTACTCTGGGTTTTCTGCGTACATACAACGCCCCAATGCCTTTGGGGCCATACAGTTTATGACTCGAGATACTTAGCAAGTCAATATTCATATCATCTACGTCTATGGCAATTTTTCCTACCGCTTGTGCAGCATCAGTATGGAAAAACACACCTTGTTCACGGCAAATTTTGCCAATTTCTTTTACTGGTTGAATAACACCTATTTCATTGTTGACCATCATGATTGAGACCAGGGCTGTTTCTGTGGTAATGGCTGCTTTTAGATCCTCAAGATTGATTAGGCCATTAGGTTGTACTGGTAAATAGGTTATGTTAAATCCAGATTTTTGTTCTAATCGGCGACAGGTTTCTAATACGCACTTATGTTCTGTAACACAAGTAATGATATGCGGTTTTTTATCACCATAGAAATCCATTACACCTTTGATGGCTAGATTATTTGCTTCGGTAGCGCCAGAGGTATAGATAATTTCTCGTGGGTCAGCTTTGATTAGGCTGGCAATTTGTAGGCGTGCTTTTTCACAGGCCTCTTCTGCTTCCCAGCCAAATTTGTGATTCCGGGAATGAGGATTACCAAATTGTTGTTTAAAATAAGGCAACATCTTATCTATAACTCTCGGGTCACAGGGAGTGGTCGCTTGATAATCTAAATATATCATGTTGTTATTTTGTATAATATCGGTCATTTAGTATCCCATTCATTGGTTTTGATACTATAGTATTTTTACATTATTTGATAAATAATTTTATTGTAACTCAGTTTAAATACTATAAAACTTGAATACATCATTTTTGCTCTAAATCAAACGCAATTTTTATAAAATTCAAGGAAAAATTCTATTTCTGGTGTTGCTGGCTTGATACAGTGCAATATTCGTGGCTCTATTACACCATTAGTAGCAATATCTAATATATAACTATCATTATCTTCTATCGTATATTGTAATTTGCCTTGCACTACGGTAATTTTTCCCCAAACACCAGGCATAGTACGATGATTTTTTAACAATCCATGTGGAATGCTATTTTGGTCAAAAATTTTAGTTGTTTTGTATTTAGCGACATCATCTGGAAGTGTTTTCATACTATGACCTTTATGTTTTTAGCCTAGTCTGTACGTTTGTGATCATTGATTTGCTACTGTACAATTTGTTTTTCTTGCTGATATCTTGCAGGTTATATGATACAGCAAGTAAATGTAAACATCATTTATCCTGATTTGCCCTGTTATAAACGTTTTGCCATGCTTGGATAAATTTTTCTGCTTCTAGTTTAGTGGTGCTTGGGGCAATAGATATCCTAATGGTTTCTTGTATTTTACTTGATTCAATATTCATGGCTTGTAATACGTGCGATGATGATACTGTGCCCGAGGAACAGGCCGAACCAGTACTAATGGCAAACCCCTCTATTTCAAAGGACATTAATTGTGTTGTGCTGCTTACTTGTGGCATGTAGATCGCGCTCGTATTAGGTAATCTAAGAGTGTCTTGTCCCCATATTTCTGCTAAAGAACAAAATTGTTTGATTTCTTGCTCTATTGATGTAATTAAATTACGGCATTTAGTCCATTGATGCGTATCAATATAGTCTATCGCTACTGACATACCAATAACGCCCAATATGTTTAGCGTGCCAGAACGTTTGTTTTTTTCTTGGCCACCACCATCTAGCAAATTATGATAGGGTGCTTTGGTTTTGATATACGTAATTCCACATCCTGTTGGTCCGCCTATTTTATGTCCCGAGGCTGTAAAGTAATCGACGGGGTATTCTTGTAAATCAAAAGTAATTTTACCCAGAGCTTGTGCAATGTCGCTATGTACAAAAGCATTATACTGTTTGGCTAGTTTGATAATTGCTGATAATGGTTGTATCACTCCTGTTTCATTATTAGCCAACATTACTGAGATCAAGATAGGTCTGTCGTTATCGATCTGTGCTAATAGGAATTGTAATTTTGCTAGGTCAATTATGCCATTTTGATGAACAGGTATTTGTATAGCATTTGGGGCTGACTCTATGATGCATTTGTGTTCTGTGGCGGAAATAAAAATATTGGCATTTAGTTGCGTAAAACTTTTGATTATTGTGTTATTACCCTCGGTCGCGCCACTATTAAATATTATTTCATCTGGTCTGTTTGCTTTAAAAAAACTACTAATAGATTGTCTTGCCTGTTCTATACGTTTTCTGGCATTTCTACCAAAATAATGTACAGAAGATGGGTTGCCCACTATGTCTATTGCGCTAATAATTGCTTTTTTAACCGGTACAAGCATTGGCATACTTGAATTATAATCAAAAAATATATGCTGTTTTTCCATCATAGGACAAAAGTTACAATATTTTTGTAATACTTTCTATAGAATGTTTGCCTTATTTGCAGTTTTATTGCGACGGGTATGTTTATAGGCATTTGGGCGTTATGACAAATTTGTTAGGTCCAGTTAGTGGCGCAGCATTGCATTTTTAATCACTAAGTGCAAATTTTTTAGGTGCATTTGCATAGTTTTTTTGATACTAAATTAGCCTATAAATACATACATTTTAAAAGGTTATAATGGCTAATAGCGTTATAGTTGCTGCTTTATATAAATTCGTAACCTTGGACA
This sequence comes from Alphaproteobacteria bacterium, assembly GCA_965204765.1. Lineage (GTDB taxonomy): Bacteria > Pseudomonadota > Alphaproteobacteria > Caedimonadales > UBA9215 > CBDBFG01. The sequence goes on from CBDBFG010000004.1 coordinate 450,867, forward strand.
ATTACGAAGAATTAAAGCAAGATATCCTCAAGGTATGCTTGGACAATAAAGTAAAAGGTACTTTACTACTGGCTGCTGAGGGAATAAATGGTACCATCGCCGGGACAAGGGATGGTATTGATGGTGTAATGAGTTTTCTTGCACGGGATAATCGTTTTGATGGTTTGGAATATAAAGAATCTTTTGCCCAAACTAATCCGTTTATACGTATGAAGGTGCGACTAAAAAAAGAAATAGTTACCATAGGTGAAGCTAGTGTAAATCCACAGAAGGTTTCAGGTACATATGTTGAGCCTAAGGATTGGAACGCTTTGTTGGATGATCCCGAGGTAACATTAATTGATACTAGAAATAATTATGAGTATGAAATAGGTACTTTTCGCCATGCTCTTAATCCTGGTACCGAGAACTTTCGAGAATTTCCATCTTATGTGCAACAGAACTTGGATCCTAACAAGCATAAAAAAATAGCAATGTTTTGTACCGGGGGAATACGTTGTGAAAAAGCATCATCCTATATGATGCAACAAGGATTCAAGGAGGTATACCATTTAAAGGGTGGTATTTTAAAATATTTAGAGACTGTTCCAAGTGCACAAACAAAATGGGATGGCGAATGTTTTGTCTTTGACGATAGAGTAGCGGTGAAAGATAGTCTGCAGCTTGGCTCGTATGATCAATGCTATGGTTGTCGGTATCCGATTACCGAAGAACAAAAACAATCAAAGCATTATGTCAAGGGAGTATCATGTCCACGGTGTTATAACCATACTTCGACAACACAGAAAAAACGTTTTGCCGATCGACAATTACAAGTTGAACTAGCTAATAGTCGTGGTGAAAAGCATATAGGCAAGCAAAATGGCAATTAAGTTTGAAGAGCTACAATCTATATTGGAATCTTATTTCCCTGATAGTACAATTTATCTAGAAGATATGCTAGGTGATGAGGATCACTATGGAGTTACCATAGAAAGTGCTAGTTTTAATGGTATGTCCAAGGTTAAAAGACATCAAGAAGTTTATAAGGCTTTAGGTAATAAGATGGGTAACGAACTGCATGCGTTATCTATTAAAACCATCACACCTGAAGAAAAATTACTAGGAGAATAATTATGAGTGCTATTTTTGAGAAAATTAAATCAATTATCAGTGACAATGATACGGTTTTGTTTATGAAGGGTGATGACAAGTTTCCAATGTGCGGTTTTTCTGGTTTTGTAGTGCAAGTATTACAATCATTAAAAGTAAAATTTACCGCGGTAAATGTTTTAGAGGATCAAGAAATGCGCCAAGGTATTAAGGATTTTACTAATTGGCCAACTATTCCTCAGTTGTATGTGCAAGGTGAATTTATCGGCGGAGCAGACATAATCAAAGAGATGTATAATTCCGGTGAACTAAAGGCTTTGTTTGAAGAAAAAGGATTAATTTAGGGATTACTATGTATCGTAAATATTTTTTGCATAATCAAATTAGTCGCGGTGTATGGATAGTCAGTATCGCCATGATGATGGTTAGTATTTCTGCAGCGATGATGTTTTCTATCTCTCCATTTTTTGTTACCGAGGTTTTGGGTCTTAGTCTAGTAAGTTTAGGTTGGATAGATGGAGCAGCCGAAGGGTTATCACAGTTTCTAAAACTAGTCTCTGGTTATACAGGTGATTACTTTAAAAAGAAAAAGCCACCACTGGTGATAGGTGTGATATTGGCTACCATTTCGAAACCTGTGTTTATATTGGCTAATGGCCAATTTATGATAGTTATGGCCAAAGTGATAGAAAGAATTTCCAATGGTGTGATGGCGACCCCTCGGGATGCGTATTGTGCCGAGGAAAGTAAAGAATCTGCGCGAGGGGCCTCACTAGGGCTAATGATGTCATTAAAAACTTTGGGAGTAACCGTAGGTTCACTGATTATAGGTGGCTTGATGTACTATACCAACAATTATATTTTGTTGTTGTGGATAGGATTTATACCTTGTTGTTTATCGCTGTTCTTATTGGTGAAGTATATGAAAGAAAATTCTACTAGTAAGAAAACACACCAAGCCAAAGTTAACAAGATTAATTGGCATGATGTAACTAATTTAAGTAGTAGGTATTGGAGCATAGTATGTACGGCGACGATCTTTATGTGTGCCAGATTTAGTGAAGGGTTTATCATGTTACGTATGTCCGAGCTAGGTGTGCATAAATCCATATGCGGGATGACGATTGGGATGTTTAACTTGGTATCTGTCTTTGCTTGTTTACCAATAGGTTATATTTCGGATAAATTTGATCGTTCACGTATGTTGTATATAGTGTTTTTGGCATTAATTGGTGCAAATATTTGTTTTATGTATGCTGATGGTTTGCCATTATTATTGGTTGGAATCGTGTTGTGGGGGTTACAACGTGGCCCATCGCAAATGTTGTTTGCGGCCATAATTGCTGATGAAGTGCCTAAGAAAATCATTGGCACTGCCCTTGGCATATACTATGTAGCCACAGGGGTTGCCTCATTTGTTGCAGGTGGTTTTGCTGGTAAATTTGCTGCAATATCTTTGCAATATACTTTTGTCTTTGGTTTTGGAACAGCAATGCTGAGTTTGATTGTTTTAGCACTACGAAATAAAATTTTACCGTCAAAAGTATCATTAAAATAAGTTGCTTTTTACGTTATACGTTGTAGTCCGTAAAGTTGACGCAATGATTGTGACGTATGGTGCTGTCATTGCACAATATTCTGTGTTGATCGTGGGTGGTATGTAAAAACTGCATAATGAATGGCTGTAATGCAAGTTTCTAGCTAATTAAGGGCAAGAAAAGGTAGTTGTCGCACCAGATATTACGCAGATTTATTTTCTTATTTCTATGTGGGTTCGTAACTGATACAGTGTTGGTGCCTGTGTACGGTTCGTATATTTTATTAGATAGGATAACCAAATGTTTACTTTCATTAAAGTTTGTTTGTTTTGTTTCACTTGTATGCAAATTAGCTATTCAACGCCAGAGATCAGAAAAATTAACCCTCCTAAACTTGGTTTATCTCACCAAGGTCAAAAAATTATAGCTTATAGGCCTATGCGTAAAGGTTCACCTAGGATAGAGATAGAACACTTAGGTAACAAAATTATTGCCCACAACTATGGTCACGGTGGTAGCGGGTGGACTTTGGGACCGGGATCAGTGCAATACATTATAGCACAGCTTTGTCGTGAGATAGCAGCTAAAGAAATTAGCACAAACGAACGTATTACAGTTATTGGGGCTGGAATAATTGGGCAATTATCAGCCTTGGAGTTACTGGCTAAAGGTTATAATAACATCTTAATTGTTGCTCCGGATTTTACTGATACTACTTCACATAATGCCGGTGGATTATTGGCCCCTGTTTCCATGGATAATGACCCAAAAATACAAAAGTTAATAGATGAGATGGTGATGATCTCGTATAAAGTATACGGTGATATTGCGAAAGGACAGCACGCGTATATCAAAAACGGTTGTAGATTTATGCCGTCTTATTTTGAGACAAGGCAAGAGTCTGGTTTGACTCCATTGGTAGAAGCCGGCCTACTTTCGCCAGCAAAAGATGTAGTGTTAGATTTTCAAAATGGTGTCAGGCGTGCGATGGTATCTTATGATGATAATTTATTTATTGATACGGCTAATTTAATGGTTGAAATTGAGAAAATATTGCGTAGTAAGGGAGTGGTGTTTCAGCAAAGGATGGTACATAATATACAAGATTTACAAGATAGAATAATCGTCCATGCCAGTGGTTTTGGTGCCAAGAAATTGGTCAATGATCATAATATGGTATCTGTGCAGGGTCATTTGATAATGTTAGAAGATCAGAATCCTGCAGATTTAGAGTATATGATTTTGGTATATTTTGCCAAAGGTAAAACTATCAAGGGTTATCCTATAAAAAGATCTTTTTATATTTTCCCCAAGACGGTCATTAATAATACTAACTCTAATAATGTTGGGGTAATTGGTGGTACATTTGTAGAGGTAGAAAAAGAACAAAATGAACCGCATAAAGAAGAGTTCATCACGATGTTAAACCAAGCACGTGATTTTTATTTTAAACAGTGATCGTTTAAGTATGTGTTATATAGTGTGCTTCTGCGCATCATCCATACATATTATGATTCATTTGTTAGGCCATTGATGGCTTGCGTTTTATTAATTGTTGTTGATGTTAAGTAAGGTACGTGATGTTTATTCTAAATAACGGCCAGCGGTTATAAAAAATAATATAATTCATTTATGTATGTGCTTTGATTAATTTATCAAGCTATTTAAGGCCAATGATGTGCTAATATTTGTCAGTGTTAAGTTACAATAGTTAGTATAAGTTAGAGATTGAAACTGGACTTAAAATGAAAAAAAGCTAGGATAAGTGAAGCGTATGACTATCTAAGCATGGACAGCAGCACGGTCGTAATACCGTAGAAATTTATTTTATTTTAAACAGTGATTGATTAGAAATATACCTTGTAGTGAACCTGTGTAATTTACTTGGTCTGTTTGGTGATTAAGTTAAAAATTATTGATGATTGGGGTCATGTTAATGTTTATATGCCTGTAAAGTTATAATGGTTGACACTCTAAAGGTGACAGAATCTTTCGCTTATACTAATCCACCTGTAATACACAAGATCCATGTTAACATGGATCTTGTTGTGATTTTGTTGTTAGCTTGTTCTTCTTTGTTTTCGTTCACGCTCTTTGTGTAGTTTTCTATCTGAGTAAGTCTTTTTTAGTTGATCAGAGCCAGTTCTTGATAACTGTCTTTTACGTTTTCTTATCAGTTCCTCGACGGCTTGTAAGCGTTCTGGATCTATTTTCTGCGGTTTAGGCTCATATGGGTCATCTGGCGATGGTGGAGGTGGGGTAACAAACGATCGTGCAAGGTCAGCGGTATCTTGTCTCATAAATTGCTGAGGTGATCTTTGTTCCCAAGATTGCAAGGTTTTTTCTATACCTTTATCAGACCCTCTTCGTGCTCCTTTTTTATACATTATTACAGCCCCATGTTTGTCACCAGCCATTGACATTTTTCTTCCTTTATTAACCAGATCATCACCCGTTGCCACGGTTGAGGAGGAAGTTTCTAAGCGATAATCACCATGACTTGTACATACGATTAATATTAATGTACACATAAATAATACTATTCTCATTTTTATTATCCTGTTTAAACAAATACATAATGCGTAAAAAATGTTAAGCAAATGATTATTATTATTTAAAATAAGATTAATGCTGATTGTTTGATTACTAAATATTATAATATCTATGCATTGTATGGCGCCAGTGATAGTGATTTATGGCTTATTACAGTTTTACCGATTTTTGTTTCCAGTTTGATTCTAACCATGAGGCAGCCATATCGGATGGCATAGGTTTAGCAATTAAATAACCTTGGCCATAGTGACATCCAAGTTTTTGTAAGTGTTGAATTTGCTCTTTTGTTTCAATACCTTCTGCAGTAACGCCAAGGTGTAATTCATTAGCCATTGTAATCGCCGATCGAATAATAGCCTCGGAAGCAGAGTTATTTAACATTGATTTTATAAATGATTGGTCGATTTTAATTTCATCCAAGGGCAATTTTAATAAATAATCTAATGACGATTGTCCAGTGCCAAAATCATCAATCACAATACCTAATTTTTGTTGTTTTAAGGATTGTAATATCTCTGCTATTTTATCAATGTTCTGTGCTACTGCGGTTTCTGTTATTTCTATTTTTACATTGTGTGGAGAGATCTTATATTGTTTGATTTTTAGCAACAATTGGTCAATTAACCTATGATCTTCTAGATTTTTCATCGAAAAATTAATTGATAAAATTAAGTTTTTATATTGCTTTTGCCATTGCACCAGTTGCTTGAAAGATTCATTGATCAACCATTCAGTGTATGGATTGATTAATAAAGTTTTTTCTGCGATAGAGATAAACTCTTTTGGTTCTATCGCACCAAGAGTAGGATGATTCCATCGTGCTAATGCTTCGTACGATACAGCTTTGTTTGTGGTTAATGAAATTATAGGTTGGTAGTGCAATGATAAGTGATGATCTTTTATTGCTTTATTAAGCTCATGCAAAATGAACATGTTTCTTTCGGGTTGATAATAGTCTTTTTGTGGATCAAATTTGGTAATTTGTTGGTTGTTGTTAATTCCTTCTTCTGCAGCAATTGTAGAATTTTTGATCATTTCTTTTAGGTTAGATTTAGTTAAATTATGGCAATCTGTAGTGCCACAGTAAGTCTCGATATAGAGCGGAATAGAATCGATGATGAATGATCTGTCCAGATGTTGTTGCAAGTTTAATGCAAGATTATTCACACTATTATCTTTGTGTGCTGTAATGAGAAATGCATCATTGGATATTTTGGCTAGTAATGAGTTTGGTGCTATCAGGGATTGTATTCTGGTTGCCAGTTTTTTAGTTACATAATCGGTCAATTCTGGACCAAAGGCTTTTTCTACATTTTTAATATTTTTCAACTTTAATAAGCATATACCGAATATACCATCACCTATGTTATTGTTAGCACACAGTTTTTCTAATCCTTTGTAATTTGGTAAGTTTGTTACTGTATCGATCAGGTATTTTTGTTCAATAAATTTTAAATAGGTTCTGGTTAATTGCGATGCTAAACCGGCGAATAGGCCAACAATCACGAAGAATAAAGTGCGAAAAATCCATGCTTCGGTTGGTTGATAAATTTGTTCTGGTACTGATTCAGGCATAAATGGTCCCAGTACGATCCCAACCACTATGCCGCATAGCGTGCCGATAGCAACGCCGTAACTAAAGCCAGCAAAAATTACTGGTATGTACAAAAAATGCAAATATGATAGTTTTGTTCCACCTGTCTTATAGACTAGATAGCCACCACTGATAATTAATATATTAACGATGAAAAAAATTAAAATTTTGGCCTTTGTTTTACCGCTGTATAGGTTATTAGCTATGATAGTAAGCCATTTATTCATGTCTTCCTCTGTCTAGAGCTTAGTTATATACTAGATTATATCGTTGTTACCTAAAATTAGTACCCATTTCAACCTAAAAACTATAGGATATTATGAAGATTTTATTTTTTTCTGATAAAGTAGGTTAAGTTTTTTTACAGCGTTAATCCAGACGAATATTATTACTATTACCATTATAGCAAGATAAGGTGATAAAACCATAATGTCATTTGTTGCGGTTATAACTAACAAGGTGCCGGCTATATATCCACCACTTGCTTTGGCTAAACTATAGCCTGTGACATCAATTGCGGCTTTTCCCTTTTGGCGTAATTCTTTTTCTAATGGAATATATGCCATTTCTTTTGTTGGGTCAAAAATACAATATTTGAATGTTTTACCCAGGATTTGCTGTATCGCACCCAAGCTTACAGCAATTGTAAGAGCACCTCCTGGTAGCATAGAATGCAAACAATTCATGTTACTATTACAGAACATGAATACAAAAAATGGAATAGCTGTACATGCAATTACTATCGGAGTAATCATAGAAGTTCTATACCATCCTATTTTTGTGATTAGTCCCTTGAATAGGAAGGTGATTATTATAGTCGACCATCCTAAGTAAGAAATAATTTTGGCAGTAAACATGGTGTACTCTATTTGTGTGGGGTACAGCATTAATACCTGTTTTTTCCACATAATACCGGTTAAGTTCATCACAGCCCCGTAGCTGACTACAAGGATCGCGATGTAAATCAAATATTTTGATTTAGCAATTTCTTTGAAACTTTCAATAATAGAACGTTGTTGTTTTTTTTCTTTCACTACGGGCAATTCTTTCGGAGTATAATGCTTAGGATCAGTTAACACCGATTTATGCATCCAATAGTGAATAGTAAAGATCATTAATGAAGAAATACCGATCAAAATTATTGTGCGATTAAGTACTATGTTCCACGGATCATTTTCATTGCACCCGTTTGCAAATGCACACATGACCTGCAAGACATGTCCGGCGACTATTAGCGCTAAATGACTGATTAAATTAAACATAGCGTAAAATCTGGCTGCTTCCTTGGTATTAGTAATTTCATTGGCGAATTGCCAGAACATTAGCCCTAGGATGGTTGCGCCCCAAAGCTCAGCAAAGAGATAAAATAAAGAACTGCTCCAATTTGCCGCTACGGCGAACAAATGCTGAAAATTGGGGTAGTTTGCTTGTAGAAGTCGCAATTTTTCAGCCGACATATGTAAAGCATCTTTATTAGGGTATATAAATGCAGAGTATACTATGTAGAATCCTATAAAACTGCTTAGGATAATATAAAAAACTTTTTGTTGTGAGAGAGTGTTGGATAGCTTAGCGTAAAAAGTCACTATCACTACCGAAAATGGTAGGATTACAAAGGTTTTTAAAAATGGTATTATTTCTGGACCAGAGGTGGTAATGACCAAAGAATCCTTCATGTTCCTTAGTATCGTATAGTTAAATAAAATAAAGAACATCATTAGATTGAGGGGAAGGAATTTTTTTATCTCATGACCATGAATTGGCCATAGGAAACTTCTAATTTTGCCAAAATCATTATTCTGAGATTTGCATGCTTTCATTTAAACAACCCTACCGTAGCCTCTTATAACACAACGCTGTATGCTCGTCGATAAAAAATTGCTCCAATACCCCCTTTTGATGTATTTCAGCTTTGTTGTATTATTTGGTGGGTCTTATGTGATAGTAATTTTTCTACAGTCCAATATTAAGATAATAAGCAAAAATATATCAAACCGATTTTGGCTGTAAAACTCATACATAGCAAATGATTTTCTGTTTGTTTCCAGAAAATTGTGTTATACAGGGTATTGGTTGTGTTAGAGTGTTTATGTTAATTCGGGATGATTTATGCGTGCATTGATTGTAGTAGTTGTACTGTTGCTTTCCGGGTGTGTAGGTTCTGCAATCTTAATTTCGGACGCTGATTATACACAATCTTTTCCTGATTTACATTCTGTGCCTGAGGTTGTGCCAGAGGAAATCAGTAGATTAAACAATGAAGAAGTAGATCCTAATCCTGTTGATCCAGAGCAAATTAAACACAGAATGAGTGAAAATGCCAAATTACGCACAGAGCACGGATTGAGTGTGAAACCAGAGGAATAATAAATTGAATAATCCTTTAGATCAATTTTTAATCACGAAGCTTATACCAATTTCTGTTTTTGGTATTGATATTTCGTTTACCAATTCTGCTTTGTTTATGGTTATTGCCACTGTGCTGCTTATCTTGTTTCAGCACTTTGCTTTGCGAAATGCGACCATAGTTCCTGGTAAATTGCAATTGTTAATGGAATATAGCTATAACTTTATCAAGAATATGGTTGACGACAATATAGGGGATAGGGGTAAACGCTACGTGCCGATTATCTTCACCATGTTTATGTTTTTGTTGTTTGCTAATCTGTTAGGTATGTTACCTTACGGCTTTACTACAACTAGCCATGTTGCGGTTACTTTTATATTTGCAGGTTCTATATTTATTGCAATTACGGCAATTGGTTTTATGAAGCATGGTTTTAAGTATTGTAAGCTATTTTTTCCTGAAGGAGCACCTTTGATTTTTGCCCCAATTTTGATCCCATTAGAAATATTGGCGTATCTAGTTCGTCCTATTACTTTATCCTTGCGGTTATTTTTAAATATGACTGCAGGCCATATCATGTTAAAAGTATTTGCTGGTTTTAGCGTGATGCTTGGAGCTGGTTTTGCATTTTTGCCGGCATTGTTTAATGTTGTATTAATTGGGTTTGAGTTTTTTGTTGCATGTTTGCAGGCATATATATTTACGATATTAATTTGTATATATCTGAATGATGCGTTAAATTTACACTAGAATATTATTAGGAGAATATTATGGATATTGAGTCTACAAAATTACTTGCTGCTGCTATTGCCGTTTTAGGTGTAAGTGGTTCTGCGTTGGGAGTGGGACGTATTTTTTCAAGCGTTATAGATGCGACCTCAAGAAATCCTTCGGCTAAGAAAGATTTACAAACATTTGCTTATGTTGGTGCTGCTTTGGCTGAAGCACTAGGTATTTTTGCGTTATTGATTTCATTTATGATTTTCTTTAAATAAGAAACGTAATTGTTATGCCTCAGTTTGCTGTTGATACCTATGCATCTCAATGTTTTTGGTTTGTTCTATGCTTTGTTGTAACGGTTTTATATACGATATTTATTTCTTTGCCAAAGCTTCATGATCTATTTGATGAGCGCTGGAAAAAAAGTGGTAAAAGCCGGTTGAAAGCGCAAAGGGTGCAGCAACAAGTAGAAACCTTAGAGAGTAAAATAGAGCGTATCGAGCATGATGCTGATATTAAAAAGAACTTGTTTTTGCGTGATGTAATTATCAATAATGAAAAAGAAATTGCCGAATGCATGCGCAAACTAAGGCAAGAACACAAAGATAATATATTGTCTGTGGAAAAGAAAATGTCACAACATAAAGAAAAAATATTGTGTGAGTTGTTGGCTAAATCTGACCATTTAAGTAATTTAATTACGGAACGTGTAATTACGCTTCTACTTGGTAAGACTAAGTAAAGGATAAGATTGTAGTGATGGATAACCCTTCTGTTTGGTATTTAATTTCTTTTTTAATTTTTGTTGGATTACTTTATATTCCGATTAAAAATCGTTTAATGCCTATGATGGAGCAAGAACGGGATAAAATACAACAAGATCTTGTAGAATCAGCACAAGTTTTGAAAAAAGCAAAAAAAATGTTGGCACTAGCGGAACACAACTATCAAGAATCATTGCTGCGGTCTGAAAAGATGCTGGAACAAGCAGGAGCAGAAGCCAAACAACTCAAGAGTAAGTCCATGAAAGATATGGATCTTATGGTCAGTAGAAGTAAGGAAAAGTTAGCAGACAGAATTAACAAAATAGAAGAAGATATTATCCAAGAAGTAAAAATGGAATTTCTGCATAATGTTGAAGGTAAAGTTTTAGCTAGTCTGGAATCATCTATTGATGAAAAAACCGATCAGGAAATCATCAAATCTGGATTAAATAAAATTAAAGATATTTAGTTATCGTCACTGAATAATTGGCAATCTCGATTAATATTTTATCATGACTGTAGTAAGCGTAATATTACTCCTTCTCTAGATCATTATTCCTCGTAAAAAACAGTGTTAAACAAAGGAATGACTAGCAAAAACTAATTTATTGGTGTGATCGGTGCATATTTTATTGTCATTGGTTTCAGCTACGGAATGCCATATATACTTCAACAATCGTCAAATTAATAGAATAATAAGCTTAGCTAATAGTACAGTTTTAAAGGTGGAGTCGTGCATTAATTTAGCTATGGCACGTGAATTAAAAACGATATATAATCCGAAAAACAGGTATGGACTTAAGGTTTAGATCTTAAGGGGGCATAGAGATGGATATTGTAATTTGTGGTGCGGGTAAGGTTGGGTTTAGTTTAGCCAAGTACTTATCCGATAGAGGTAACTCGGTTACCGTAGTTGATACCAACAAAGAACTAATAGATTCTATTAATCAAAAACTAGATGTTAAAGCTATTTGTGGGCAGGCCTCTCACCCAGATGTACTGAAAAGTATTCATTTGGAACAAGCAGACATATTGATAGCGGTAACGCATATTGATGAAGTTAATATGATTACTTGTGAGGTAGCGCATGCGTTGTTTCAAGTACCAAAGAAGATTGCAAGGGTCAGGAGTCAGTCTTATTTAAAATTGCGTGGCACGGGGTTTTTTACTGAAAATAACCTTAGTATAGATTATGTTATTTCTCCCGAAGGTGAGGTTGCTCAGGCATTAGCCAGGAAATTTGCTTTTCCTGGTGTTTTTGATGATGCTGTATTCTTGGATGGTCGATTGCATTTAATAGGGGTGAAATGTGAAGTAGGTAAATTACTGTATCAAATGACAGTTAACTCATTGCAAGATATGTTATGTGATCTAGATGCAAAAATAGTTGCTTTCGTTAGAAACGGCCAATCTGTTGTTCCGTTATCTGATTGTATATTAGATAATAATGACGAAGTTTTTATCATTGCTAAAACAGATGACATTACAGCAATACTTTTACGTCTAGGATATAGTGAACATAGTACGGATAATATCATTATTATTGGTGGTGGTAATATAGGTTTATTTTTTGCACAAGAAGTTGAAGCCAATTATCCTAACATCGAATTGCGTATTATAGAAAAAAATAACGAGCGTGCTAGTTATATTGCACAGAAGTTGGATAGAGCAATTGTTATCAAGGGTGATGGTCTGGATAAGGATGTATTGCAAGAAGCTGGTATTGAGCATAACAATGTAGTTGTATCGGTTACGGCGGATGACAAAGTTAATACTTTGTCTACGGTGCTAGCAAAACGGTTAGGTTGTAATAAAACTTTATGTTTATCTAATGATAAGTCATTTGCAGAGTTAGCAATTTCTTTGGGAGCAGATGCAGTAATTAATCCCAAAGAGGTCACTATCTCAAAAATTATGCAATACATTAGGAGGGAGCAAATAAATTCTTTATACTCATTAGGTGATGGTATAGGAGAAATATTTGATATTGATGCTACCAATACTAGTAATTTGGTAGGCAAAAGCATTAACGAGATAGGAAATAATAGTTTTATTAATGTAATTGCAATTGTTCGTGATAAAGAGATTATTATTCCTCATCAAGACGAGATAGTAGAATTATCCGATAGATTATTATTAATGCTTTACGCTGGTCATACAAAAAAAGCCTACGATATTATTGGTATTAGATGATATTTTCCGGTAAGTTCAAAGATTTCGTTAAGATATCGTTTCCTCTAATTTTATCCATGTCTTCTAGTGCATTAATGGTATCCATCAATCGTATCCTGTTAGGTAGATATGACTTGGAACAATATAATGCGGTGTTTGTGATAAATTTAATGTATACCGCTATTTTATTCTTTGGCACGGGGATTTCTTCAATTGCAGAGGTGTTTTGTGGTCAATATAATGGTCTTGGTAAATATGCCAAGGTAGCATCACCAAGTTGGCAAATGATCTATTTTTCTTTGCTGATAGCGCCATTATTGATCGTTTCTGGAGTATACGGTAGCAAGGTATTTTTACCTTCTGAAGCTATGGTTGCTGAACAGTATTATAAAATTATTGTCTCTACGGCGTTTTTGTCATTTATTTTAACATCATTACAAAGTTTTTTTATTGGAATTGGACATACTAAAATAGTACTGTTCGTGGTTTTAGGTGAGCATATATGTAATGTTATGCTAGATGTGATATTAATTTATGGTTCTAGTGGGCTGTTGCAAATGTGCGGTATACAAAGTGGTTTACTATACAATTTATTGCTTGCTCTTGATATCGCGGAATATGGGTCATCTGGGGCTGCAATTGCTACTGCTACATCCCAAATGTTGAGTATATTATTTTTATTGGTAATATTTTTAAGTGATAAATATCGTACAGTGTACCGTACCAATAACTATAGCTTTAATTACAATCTATTTAAGAAATGTTTAAAAATAGGAATTCCACAAAGTATAGGGCATTTTGCAGAAATGAGTGCCTGGTGCTTTATAGGGGTGATAATGATAAAAAAGTCATTCGCGCATGTAACAATTGCCAATATAGCAAACAGTATAGTACCATTGTTTGGTTTTGTTTATGAAGGTATTGTGAAAGCATGTTCCACTGTTGCAGCAAATTTAATAGGGCAAAAAAATACAAAACGAATTTTACGTTTAATTATTTCCAGTATGAAACTGCATTGTATATTTATGTTTTGTGCTGGTATAATCTTATATTTTTACTCCTCTTATATTATATCGTTATTTGTTGATATTACTAAATTAGATGTTGTTTTGATTGGTGCCAGCACTATTTCATTGTTTGGGGTGTTGCTTTATTTGATTATCGATGGATCAGCATGGATTTTATCATCTGTATTGGTAGCGGGTGGTGATACTAAATTTACGATGTTTGTCAACACTAGCACTTCTTGGGTATTATTAGTTATTCCTACTTATATTTGTGTTAATTTTTTCGACGTTTCACCGATAATAGTGTGGACTTTGATTCTCCCTATTAGCCCTATTGTTAATTTAGCTATATATTTTATGCGTTACAAAAGCGGTCGATGGTGTACATTACGTTTGTGAACGGGTTCTATCTTTGATAGTTAGTGATAGTCAATTTGTATTTTGTCTTTGGTATAATAATTGTTTATAAGAATTGAACAGTAGAGTCAATGTTATGCTAACTTTATCGCTCGGCGTATTGATTTTGAGAATACTTGTGCATAACTAAAGTAACAAACAATAATCATCGCACGCACTTCGTGAGAGCTGTGGTATAGGTGTGCTTTTATTGTTTTATTGGCCGCAATTTTTTACACAACGCTATCACACCAACATCCGTTGTGTGTGGAACGTGATGATAAGAAAACTCTAGTCTTCTTTGCGTACTTTTTCTTCTTTTTCATGCATTTCTTGCGCTTCAACGCACAAAGTGGCAATGGGTCTTGCTTCTAGCCTGGCTAATCCTATTGGTTCGTCAGTCTCTTCACAGTAACCATAATTACCGTCTCTAATTCTCAGTAATGCAGCGTTAATTTTATTGATTAATTTTCTTTCTCTGTCTCTTGTCCTCAGTTCAAGAGAGCGATCAGTTTCTGTAGAGGCTCTATCAGTTATATCGGCCTCATTGTGACATTCATCTTGCATATGGTGGATTGTTTCCATAGATTCCGATAACAATTCATCTTTCCATGTTTGTAACTTTTGCCTAAAGTACTCTAAATGCATAAAGTTCATATACTCTTCACCTTCGGAAGGTTTATAGTCTGGCGGTAAGGTCACTATAGAATTGTTGTACGCACTGTTATCCGTCATTTAATGTCTCCGTTAAATAAAATTTACAATATTTATTTTGCATTATTTAATGATAATAATCAATTACTAGATAATTCTATTTTTGTTATTTCTATCATCGCTCTTTGCTTTATTTCTAGAATTATTTCTTTTAACTTTGGATTATCGATGGAATTAGGAATTTTGTTAGTTATTTTGATAATTTGTTGAAGGCTTTTTTCTGAAACTGTACCATTTAATATATCATGCTGTAGCTGTTCCAAACTGTGCAATAAATTATCTCCTTGTTGTACATAAAAACTATTATTTCTGTTATCCGGATGTATTTCTTGTAGTTGCATTAGTTGTGAAATAGGTGATGCTTCTAGTACTGGTTTCACTTTTTGCGTTGTGGTGGCAGAGTCAGAAGAAGAAAGTATAAAGTCATCGTGAGTAGCAGAAGATTTTTTACCTTTTGCACTTTTTTTAATAGAGTAATTTTTTATAGAGTCTATTTTTACCATATTTATTATCACATGCTTTATAATTACAAAACCTAAGAAATACCTGGTGGTAGTACTATTCACTAATTCACTGTAGCATTATTTATATGCGTAATCACGTAAAATTCTTTTCAAAACGTTATGGGTAATACCAGTTGGCACGATTATCGCAGGTATATACTTAAGGGGTAAAGAATATGAAAAAATATGTGTTATTATCGTTAATTTTGTTAGGGTTTATAGAGTTATTTGCCGGCAATGTAAGAATTAAAGATATTGTTTCTTTTGAAGGTGTACGTGATAACCAATTACTTGGTTATGGGTTAGTTGTAGGTTTGAAAGGTACCGGCGACGATTTAAAAAGCTCACCTTTTTCCAAGGAAACTATCATTGGTATGCTTGAACGTCTGGGAGTGAATGTGCGTGAAGACGCAGCGGCAATGAAGGCAAAAAATATTGCAGCCGTGATGGTAACGGCTAATTTACCGCCATTTAGTAGACATGGTAGTAAAATAGATGTAACTGTTTCAGCTATTGGGACAGCAAAGGATTTATTAGGGGGAACCTTGTTGGTGACGCCGTTGATGGGAGCGGATAGTACCGTGTATGCCGTGGCACAAGGGCCAGTTGCTACTAATGCTTTTACTGTACAGGGGAAATCACAAAGTAGTGTGACCAAGGGAGTACCCACTAGTGGCACTATCACAAATGGTGCAATCATAGAAAAAGAAATAAACTTTGAACTCAAAGATGTAAAGCAGATGAATTTATCACTGCATAATCCTGATTTTACTACCGCTAAAAGAATTGCTAATGCTATCAATAAATATGCTAAGCAACGAATTGCTTTTGCCTTGGATCCTTCGACTGTAAAGCTTACTATACCAAATGGTTATGTAAAAAATCCTTTAAATTTTATTACTAGCATCGAACAATTAAGCGTTGTGCCGGACCAAGCAGCCAAAGTTATTATAGATGAACAGAATGGAGTGGTGGTGATGGGTGACAATGTCCGTATTTCTACGGTTGCCGTCAGTCACGGTAATTTAACGGTTAAAATTACAGAAACTCCACAGGTATCACAACCAAACCCGTTTGCGAATACCGGAGAAACTAAAGTAGTAGAACGTTCAAAATTAGAGATAGATGAAAATACCGACAATAAATTAACCATAGTTAATTCGGGGGCAACTTTGCAAGACTTAGTCAATGGTTTGAACTCTTTAGGTGTTGGGCCACGAGATATGATTACGATTTTACAGAATATTAAAGCTGCAGGAGCACTGCAGGCTGAAATGGAGGTTAAATAGTGAGTGATTCTTTACAAATGTTGGGTAGTTATGGCAATCACGGAGCTTTACGCGCTCAAAAAGTAGCAGAAAAATTTACCGCTAATTTTTTAAATCCTTTTGTACAGGAAATGTTTGCCTCGACCACAGAAGAATCAGAAGATGTTTTTCAGGAGTTATTTGCTGCGGAGTTATCAATGTCGTTGGCAAAGTCAGACTCTATGGGATTTCTAGTACAGGCAATAAAAAAACAATTTCTCAAGGGGGATAAGATACCTCATGCAAAAGTAAATAATACATATATGGCAATTCAGAAAAAAGGGCAAAATGTTTATACCGCAACTGCTTAAGTTAATAGATAAATTATTCAATATGACAGAGCAAGAAATGCGCTTAATCCAGATGATGCAAATAAAAAAAGCTACTCATATTGCGAAAGAAAGAGAGCATTTGGTGCAGCTTTATCATGGTTGTTTATTTAAAATAGAGAATGATCAAAATATACAGCAGCAGCTTAAGCATTCTGATGAAGCGCACAGAATAAAACAAGAAATTTTACGTTTAAGTGATTTACTATCACGGTATGATCGTATTTTAAAGAGGGTGGAACGATCTAAGGCAACATTTTTGCAAAATACGCAAAAATCTTTTATGCACAAAGATCATAAAGTTAAACGTTATGATAAAGAGGGATATATATCAGATGATTTTAAACCTTTTATTAAGCAGAAACTGGATAATATAAAGTATGACAGTCTTTGAGGTAAGCACATATGGCTAATACTATAGGCGGTAGTTTGCATACAGCCATGAAAGAACAGGAATTGTTAGTGCAAAATATCCAGCAAGCTAGTGATCCCAATTATTCACGGAAAATATCTGCTACAGAAACTTTAGTCTCAGATGGTGAGGTTGTAGATGTTAAGCCCGGTGTGGTAACAAGAGCGGCTGACTTTTTTCGAGAGCGAACTATCAGAGAACAAAAATCAGAGGCAAGTTATCTAGAGGTTTTAGCGACAATATATAATAGAATAGAAGGTAGATTGGGTCAGCCAGGAGATGACACTTCCCTGGGTTCAAGAATAAAATCAGTGGCCAATAAATTAACAGCATTACATAGTGAGCCAGAAAATCATGATTTGGTTACCCATTTTATAAGGGAGTTAAAGGATACTGTTGGGTACATCAATAATATGGGTAACTTTTATCAATCGCAAAGAGAGCAAGCAGAAAGCAGTATCAAACAAGCAGTAGATAATATCAATGGTATTTTACAAGAATTACGTAAAGTGAATGATTCTATTACTAAGGTAGATGCAAGTGATATAGCTACTTATCAAGATTTGCAAGATAAATTGTTAAAAGATTTATCGCAATATGTAGATTATAATTGTTTTTATAATACTGATGGTACGGTGTCGGTAGATATTAATGGTGGTCATGCGTTATTGCGTCCTCAATTTGCTGCTACTCTTGCTTTTCAGCCTGTGGCTGCTATCGGACCTCTCAATGAAAACTCAACACTAGGAAAATTATATATAGATGGGGAAAATGTTACTGGTTCTATCTATGGTGGAGAGGTTGGGGCGTTTTTTCATATTCGTGATTTTGTTTTGCCTAATTTACAGGCTGAACTTGATGAATTTTCTGTACAATTGCGTGATATGATTAATGCTGTGCACAATAAAGGTGTAGGTAAAGAAACAAATAGCAGTCTTACCAGTACACGTGCCTTTAATGCTCCCGGAGTCGAAGTAATGCGCATGGATAGTGCCGTGCGTATTGCTATTATGGATGCGGACAATCAGATAGTTGCAGATGTACTAGATCTTGATTTAAGTGATCGTGATTATACTATTACAGAGGTTGTAACGTTAATAAACAATCATCTGGTGGCAGAGGGAATAGGTACTGCAATCATAGATAGTGGTAAAGTTGTCATTACCGCTAATGATAATAGCCATGGTGTGGCAATCGTATCCTTGGCTGCACAAGAGGCAAAAGAAACGACCACAGGGCTGGGATTTTCGCATTTTTTTGGTTTTAATGATCTATTACAAACAGGCACTAGGTATGTGCAAGATGGTAATCCAGTAAAAGCAGGCATTGCGCAACAGTTATCTGTTAATCCGGATATATTACAAAATTATCACTTATTATCTTCTGGTTCACTATCGCAAGAGGTAAATATAGACATTGGCGATAAAGCCATAGAATTTGGTAATCCTGAAGTTATACATGAATTGAAAAGTGTGTTAGATTTTGAACGCATAGGGTTTGCCGATGCTGGTGCTATGCTACACAGGACCGATACTATGGTTGGGTTTGCTAACGCCATGTGGCAGCATACTTTATTAGATATAAGAAATGTCAAAGACGATTTAGATATCCAACAAACAACATTAAAAAAAACCGAGCAGGAATTAAGGGATAATGTTGGCGTGGATATTGAAAAGACCTATGAACAGTTTTTTAATTTACAATATTTGATTAGAGCCTTGCATGAACTGCGCAAAGCAGATTATGAGGCAAAAATGCGTTTAGTAAGTATTTTTTAATGGAAATGATTATCAATAATAATCCAGGAGAAGATAATGACTATCCACAAATCATCATATTTAGCAGACAGTTCTGCGGTACAAAAAGGAATGCAAGAAGCAAGCACTAGGTTATCACAATCTGTTAAACGTGCTTCGTCGGGAGGAAGTTCAGCTAATTATTCTGACCAGGCCATTGTTAATAATGTAAATGCTGTGAACAGTATGCAGCAAACTATACTAGAATGTTCTACTATGTTACATAACATAGATAAGGTGTCTGGACGTATAAAAGTTTGCTACGGCATTAATGATAGAATTATGGATATTGCAAACGAAGTGCATGTTAGGGCAGTGCAAAATACAGCTGTATCACCGGATCATAGATTTGCATCTTTTTGCCAGGAAAGATTGGATGAATTGGAAAGATTACTTAATACACAAAGTCCAATAGACGGGGTATCAGTGATGGGTGAGGGGAATACTAGTGATAAGGTAGTAGATTTTGCTGTCCTAACTGTACCCAACCATGATGATCAGCCCACAGATACGGATTATTATGTTGGGGCTAATGGTAGTAAAAACTTTATTTTAATGGATAACTCAGTACGAGAGTATGGTGTATCGGCACGAGACGATGGCCTACGAGATTTAATATTTTTCTTAAAGATGGGTACAAGTATAGAGGGTTATGACGAACAAGGTATGCTGTCAGATGAGGATGCAAATATTTTATCCGCTGTTAAGGATGGGTTATCGGCTGTATCAAAGCGATTATCTTCTATTAAATTAGAGCTAGGCGAACAAATGAAAAATCTTGATTCATATAAAGATACAGTGGAAACATTACAGATGGAGAGTTATGAGCAAAGCTCAAAATTGCGTAATTGTACCACGGAAGATTTAGTAAAAAATCTTCACGAAATGAACCAAAACATGATGGAAGTAGAGCTAGGACAAACTTTGAATGCCAAATTATTAGAGATACGCTCTCGTCTTGCCAGTGTGTATAATTATGTTTAGAATATTGTAAAATACTGTTGAGGCACATAAAGTATTAAGTTATAACTGCTTCGGGATTAATTATTAAGTAAGTGAGGATTTGGATGTCAAAAAAGGGCGTTAAGCAAGATAATAATTTAGGGGAAGACCTAGATAAAAGTGAAAATGACAGTCAACCTATAGACGAAAAAAATACTGCACAAGATGAGAATAATATCACCGAAGAAGCAAGTTTAGAGTCGCAATTGGCCGAAACGAAAGATCAGTTATTGCGCGCATTAGCAGAAGTAGAAAATACTCGTAAACGTGCTAAACGAGAAAAAGAGGATACGGCACAATATGCAATCACTAAGTTTGCCAGAGATATGTTAACAGTTAATGATAACTTGGAAAGAGCTATAAAAAGTGTGAAAAATAAAGATCATGAAGAAATCAAATCTTTGCTAGAAGGAATTGAGATTACCCAGAAGGAGATTAATAGTATTTTTACAAGATATGCTATTAGCCAGGTAAAATCTGTGGGTGAGAAGTTTGATCCTAATTTTCATCAAGCTATGTTCGAAGTTGAGGACCAAGATAAAGAGGCTGGTATAGTCATAGAAGAAGTACAAACAGGCTATAAAATTGCTGATCGTTTACTAAGACCTGCTATGGTTGGTGTGGTGAAGAACTAACATATTTGTTTCGTTCTCTCTAATTTAACTAGTGAAGTAATTAAATAGATATTGTTGAGGCCGCTGTATTATCGGTTATGGCGGTTTCAAAAAAAATATGATGTATACGCGCATCGTCTCACTAATCCGTTATGTGCTGTTTTGCATACCTTGTGAATCAGTACGATTGGGCTAGATGTTATTTCCGCTAAAGAAGGATGAATAGGTACACACGCATCAATCTAGAGATATTTAAATACCAGCATAATAGATATGAGTTATGTACGCAGTTTCGTAATTGCTAGAATATTTTGGCGGCAATAATTGCCACTTTTATACCAAATGCTATCAGAATAACGCCCGTTACCCTGTTCAGCCACTTACCAGCCTTGTGGAATATTTTTCTTATTTTAGGATTGGAGAAAAATATAGCAACAAACAAAAACCAAGATGATGCGATAGCAACTATAGTGCCGCCATACATTATTTTTGCATAGGTCGCGGTGTTATTGGTGACATAACTTGATAATATCCCGATGAATAATAAAATCACCATTGGATTCAAGGCATTGGTTAACAGTCCAGATTTAAACGCTTGCCAGTTACTTATATGAGAAGTGTGTTCGGTTGTGTCTAATGCTTTATCAACTTCTGGTTTGGCGGTTTTAAACAGGCTATAGCCAATGTACACCAGATATAAGGCGCCGGTTAATTGAATGGCGCGAAATAGCCAGGGTACGTTGGTGATAAGGTAGCTAATACCGGTAATAGTATAGATAAAATGTAGTGACATTCCGGTTACGGTACCCAATGCACTATATATTCCAGCTTTTCTGGAATGTAAGATGCTATTTTTCATAGTAATGGCCATATCTGGTCCTGGACTGACTACGGTAATAAAATAGATATATGCAATTGCTCTTACGCTGGCATAGTAAGCACTTAAATCTAATAAGATCATCTCTTTATCAAACACAAATTATCCTGTAGTATCTAGCATACAATGTTAAAATGTGTCAAAATAAAATGAGAAAATTAAAATTACTAAATTTTGCTGCTGTTATGATTTTCTTGTGCTTTGATACGCGTGTTGATGCGGTAAGGGCACGGAAAATACCGAGGTTTGTTAGCTTAAATTTTAATTTTGTTAAATTACGTTATGGTCCAGGTAAACAATATCCTATTAAATGGATTGTGCGTTTTAAAGGTATGCCAGTAAAGATTATTGCTGAATATGAAACCTGGCGACAAATACAGTGTTTTGATAATACCGTTGGCTGGATTCATAAAAGCTTACTGACCGGGAAAAGAAGTGTAATAATTACAGATAAAGTTAATTTGTTTAGTTCTTCTAGTCTTGATTCTACGATAGTTGCACAGGTGTTACCTTATAATATTGCTAGTATAAAATTAAAAAAATCTACGAAGCATTCTATTTATGTTACGTTAAATAATTTATCTGGTTGGGTTGATGCTAAATGTGTATGGGGATATTAAAGATCTGAGAGCATATACTTTTGTTTCCTCTAAAATATGGTAGGTAGTAATTATTATTTCACTTTTGTTGCATGCATCTTGGTGATGTTGTGGGTGCGTTGCAGTGACAATGAGAGTTTTTTCTTGCTTGTGTGATTGTAGTGGTGTATAAATCGCATATACTTTTGACGCGGGGTGGAGCAGCCCGGTAGCTCGTCAGGCTCATAACCTGAAGGTCGCAGGTTCAAATCCTGCCCCCGCAACCAATTTTATTCCTTAGGTGTGGTGTTCTGTGCATTATCCGTCTCATTTGATTTCTGGTAAGTTGATTAAGCGTTATAAAAGATTTTTAGCTGATGTCGAGCTTGATAATGGTCAGATAATTACCGCACACTGTGCTAATCCTGGTGCTATGATTACGTTACAGGATCAAGGTAGCAAAGTTTTTTTAACCAAAGTTCCTGATAATATTGATCGCAAGCTAAGATATGACTGGATTTTAATCGAGGTGGATAACGATCTTGTCGGTGTGCACACTTCGCTGACCAATAAAATAGTATATGAAGGGTTGCAACAGGGCACCGTGCAAGAATTAAAACATTACAATGCTATTAAACCTGAAGTTAAATACGGTTTACAGGGTAGTAGAATAGATTTTTTATTATCACAAGAAGAGTATCCTGATTGTTACCTTGAGGTAAAAAATGTGAATCATATGGAGGAAAAAGGGACTGCCTTATTTCCAGATGCGATTACTAGCAGAGGTACTAAGCACTTGCAAGAGCTTATGTATGTTGTAAAACAAGGCATGCGTGCCATAGTATTATATGTTGTGCAACGTAATGATTGTAACTATTTTGCTGTAGCAGATAACATAGATAATGTTTATAGTCAGACTGTTGTACAGGCAAAAAGGGCTGGGGTAGAATTTCTTTGTTATCGATGTCATATCGACTTACAGTCTGTTACTTTATCAAAAAAAATTAAAATTATTGAGGGTGGTATGTATGACAAATGATTTTATAGTAAAGCAGTTACATACTTGTGGGTATACCATAAATATTTTCAATGAAACAGGGTTTCAAGGTATGCGTAAAGCAGGTCAATTAGCAGCCAAGGTGTTAGATTACATTGAACCATATGTTACAGTTGGCACTAGTACCGAGCATTTAAATAAACTTTGCCATGACTTTATTGTTGCGCATGATGCGATTCCTGCTCCGTTAAATTACCGAGGATTTCCTAAGTCTATTTGTACATCAGTAAATCATGTAATTTGTCATGGTATACCTTCGTCAGAAAAGATACTAAAAAATGGTGATATTATTAATATTGACGTAACAGTTATCCTTGATGGGTGGTATGGTGATACTAGTCGTATGTTCACGTTGGGTAAGCCTAGCGTGTTATCACAGAAGCTGATTAATGTTACCTATGATTGTTTAATGAAGGCTATAGATATAGCTAGACCAGGTGTTACTTTGGGTGATATCGGTTACACAATTCAATCTTATGCCGAATCCAAAGGTTTTTCAGTTGTACGTGATTTTTGTGGTCATGGTTTGGGAAGGGTCTTTCATGATGCGCCTGAAGTAGTGCACTATGGTAGTCCTAATACGGGAGTAGTCCTAGAAGAAGGGATGTTTTTTACCATAGAGCCAATGATAAATGCGGGTAAGAAAGAAGCTAAGATTCTGGCAGATGGATGGACTGCGGTTACAAGAGATAAATCTTTATCGGCTCAATTTGAGCACTCTATAGGAATTAATGCTACGGGAGTAGAGATCTTTACTGTATCCTAAAGGCTGATGTTTGTTTGATAATGGTATAATTAATAACATGCATCAAACAGTTGCATTATTCTCATTGCCAATTCTACCGGGATTACTACTAAGCATTGGTTATACAATAAGAAAGATAGATAACAAGTATGTAATATAGAAATTTTCTATGAATTATGAATGGATAATGAAGTTAGACTTTCTTTTTTGTGTCTGTGAAGACTGATGATAGTTGCTACAATATGAAAGTTTTACTAATATGAATTACAATACAGCAGCCATATAATTTAGGTATGGAGTGGAGTGAATTTGCTTAATGCGATGAATTGTATTGATGACGTTTAGCACGGCATTGTTCATATAAATCTAGTATAGCATGTATCGTGAACAAAGCGCTTCCTACTAAGAATGCTGGTCCATATTTATTGTGTATACCCCATGACTCATCTATTTCAATATTGGCATACAGAAATGATATAGATCCGGACAGGCATAGTGCACTTTTGAATATTTTATAGCTTTTTGTAGATTCAAATGACGGTTTTGTGCTTTGGGTGTGTCTAATTAAAGTATCATCATCTTCATGATGCTGTGGTGGCCACGTATTGCCCATTGAGATCATCAATAATAGTGAAAATAAACTGTGCTTGAAAATAAATCCTTTAGCTGTTGATAGCATGACTGTATAGCAGGAAAAATAGGTGTATGCAATTTTATTAACCGTCATTGTTGTAATAGTTCATTGGTGCGAATGATGATTTTATCTTTGTCTAGAGACATGTACATCATTGAAAGTATTT
This sequence comes from Alphaproteobacteria bacterium, assembly GCA_965204765.1. Classification (GTDB taxonomy): domain Bacteria; phylum Pseudomonadota; class Alphaproteobacteria; order Caedimonadales; family UBA9215; genus CBDBFG01. Next base: position 475,784 of record CBDBFG010000004.1, read on the forward strand.
ATAACTATAGATTATTGAGGCAAAGATACCTTGCGACTCAATAGATGTGAAAAGCACATAGCGGTATAGCCATTATGTATGATGTGGCAAGTAATATGGCTAGTAAGATTGCAATAGAATATTTATTTTTTGATTAATTTATTTTGAATTGCAGCTTTCGTTGGTAGTTTTAGTTCCCATGCTAAACCTAGTTTTTCCATGAATTTTATTACTATATATGAAAAATCAATTTGCCAAAATTTTAATCCATGACGTGAAGAATAGGGAAAAGCATGATGATTATTGTGCCAGCCTTCACCAAGAGAAAGTATAGCCACAATAAAGTTATTTTTGCTGTTGTCCTTTGATTGAAACAGCTTTTTACCTATCAAATGGCATAATGAATTTACGGACCATGTCACATGGTGCCAAGCGCATAGTCTGATTATTCCTCCCCACAGAAATCCAGATAGAAACCCATACCAATTTTGTGCGATAATGCCGCCTATTATTGCCGGTAACAGCAATCCTATTAACATCCATAATCCGTACTTGTTTTGGATTTTGATTAGGGTTATATCTTTACTAATATCTTTTATTACTTGAAGATATTTCTCTTCTGGTAACGGTTTGAATATCCATCCCATGTGTGAATGAAGAAAACTTTTAATCCTGCCGAAAATCCTTTGTTTAGCACAGGGGAATGTGGATCTCCGTCTCTATCTGTGAAATGGTGATGTATTCTGTGTGAACCAACCCAAAATTTTAAATTTCCTTGTCCCGCCATAGAGCCCAGGATGCATAATGTGTATTTCATGATCTTATTAGTTTTAAAACTCATATGGGCAAAATACCTATGGTATCCAATCGTAATACCAAAAGCAGAGATTAAATAAAACACAACGAACAAGGTTATATCAGTTGTGCTGACACCGTTTATAATCGAGTTTGCCACAGCGATTACTAGGCCTATATTTATTGCAGTTATTCCTGAAATTGTCTTAATTGATAGCATGTTCACATTCCACTAACTAGTATTTAAAGTACAGTATTTTTTTTAACAGGTACAGACAGCTTGTATCGTACTTATTATTCTCTTTATCTTCATATTAATTAAATATTAAGATGCTAAACGTTAAGGTAATTAAAGTTTCATATAGCGTCAAGTATTTTTGTATCTGATCAATCAAGTATCAAGCGTCTACTATTGATCAATAAGGTGGATAGCATCCTGTAGTGTTAATTCTAAGAAATTCATATCTTTAGGGATAGAAGTAAATTTATTTTGATATTTTATATACGGTCCAAACCTTCCTTGTCCTAATAGTATCTCTTGTTCGGTTTTTGGGTGTTGACCTAAAGTTTTTGGTAATGTTCCTAAGATCATAGCCTGTTCTAATGTTACGGATTCTGGTGCTATATTTTTTGGTATAGAGGCACGTTTAGGTTTTTGTTTGGGTTTTGCTTCGTCCCATTGTATGTAAAAACCATATGGTCCTTGGCGCAAGGTTATATCAAGTTTGCTTTCTGAGTCGGTACCTAATAATTTAGGAGCAAACTTTTCTGTTTGTTCTGTATTATTTTCTTGCCCAGATTGTTTAGAAGAGTTTGCTTTTTTATTAAGCTGTTTTGTATAATTGCAATCAGGATAGTTAGAGCATCCAATAAATGCGCCAAATTTACCTAGTTTTAGGCTTAGTTCTCCATCAGAGCATTGTTGGCATAATCTATCAATTTTGCGTGTTTCGTCTTGGCTAAATAAAAATTGCTCTAGGGATTTATTGAGCAGGTTGATCACATCAGTAATTTTTAAATCAGTAGTAGAGTCAACGTTACTTTTAAAGGAATTCCAAAAGTCGTCCAGTGTTTTGATCCAGTCTTTATTGCCATCGGCAATATTATCAAGCTTTTCCTCTAGATTAGCAGTAAAATCATATTCTAGATATTTTGTAAAATATGTCATTAGAAATGAAGTTACTATTCTGCCTAATGCTTCCGGTATTAGTTGTTTTTTCTCTATTTTGACATAATTGCGATCTGTTAAAGTTGAAATGGTAGAGGCGTAGGTAGATGGTCTGCCTATACCTAGTTCTTCTAATTTTTTTACAATTGATGCTTCTGTATATCGTGCTGGAGGTTTGGTGAAATGTTGGTTAGGTTCTATTTTAGCTAACGATGCTTTTTCGTTTACGAGAACACTAGGCAAGATGCCGTTATCATCTTCACTATCAGAATCTTTGCCTTCTTCATAAATTTTAAGGAAACCATCGAAATCGATGGTAGTACCACTTGCTTTGAATGCGGCTTGTTTATTATCTGATTCAATTTGAATGATGACTTGCTTTAAGATAGCAGATGCCATTTGTGAGGTTAACATTCTTTTCCAAATGATATCATAAAGTTTCAGTTGATCATTATCTAAACAAGATTTTATTGCATTAGGGATAAGGGCAATATCAGTTGGTCTAATTGCCTCATGAGCTTCTTGTGCATTTTTAGATTTGCTTTTATATAGAATGGGTTTTGGTGAAAGGTAGCGTTTTGTATAGTTATTTTCAATATGCTGTCTGGTAGTGTTAATAGCATCCTCGGATACGCTGACACTATCAGTACGCATATAAGTTATTAGTCCTTTAGTTTCACCATTTATTTTTAATCCTTCATACAATTTTTGTGCTATTTGCATAGTTTTTTTGACGCTAAACCCCAGTTTCCTAGATGCTTCTTGTTGTAAGGTAGAGGTAGTAAAAGGTGCTACAGGATGTCGTTTTAATTGCTTTGCTTCAATATCTGAAATTTGATATGAATAGTTATTTATTTCATTGGTGATCTCTTGTGCTTGTTCCTGTGAGGTAATAGTAAATTTTTCTAGTTTCTTGTTGTTGAATTTAAACAACTTGGCTTGAAATTGTTTATGTGCAGTTGCGGTGGAAAATAATCCACTTATGGACCAATATTCTTGTGTAATAAAACTTTCTATTTCACATTCGCGATCACATATTATTCTTAAAGCAACAGATTGCACTCTACCAGCCGACCTGCAACCAGGTAATTTACGCCACAATATGGGGGAAATGTTAAACCCAACTAAGTAATCCAGAGCTCTTCTGGTCAAATATGCATCTATCAGATTGTCATCTAGTGATCTTGGGGTTTGTATTGCATGTAAAATTGCTTTTTTATTAATCTCATTGAATACTACCCTATGTACGGCCTTATTTTGGACAAGCTTACTTTTTTGTAGAATTTGAATTACATGCCAGGAAATCGCCTCCCCTTCACGATCGGGGTCTGTTGCTAGGATTATTTCATCGGCTTGTTTAGCTTCTGATTTAATAATTTGCATTTGTTTTTTTGCTTTGCTATCCATTTCCCAGGTCATGTGGAATTTATTTTCTGGGTTTACGGAGCCATTTTTTGAGGGTAAATCTCGTACGTGTCCATAACTAGCAATAACCTTGTATTCTTTGCCAAGGTAGTTGTTAATAGTTTTGGCTTTTGCTGGTGATTCTACTATAACTAGTTTCATATTTATTTCGATATTTTGTTTCCTGGATGACGCGTTACTTTTGCTGCTAATTCTAGTTCTAGTAGGGTTGACAGCACTAGCGATGATGAATATGCGCATGCTCGTAATAATTCATCAACATGAATAGGGGTAGTAGTTAGGTGTTCCAATATTTCTAGTCTAAGATTAGCAATAGATTTTTCATCTTGATTGTAGTCGCTTTCTTTTTCCGTGGTATAGTTAGTATAATCATCCACTTCACTGTGACTTTCATGCAGTACATGTTTATATGGTTCTTCTAATACATCAACTATATCTTGGGCGCATGTTACCAGATTTGCACCATTTCTAATTAAATCATTGCTACCATGATATCTAGGGTCTAATGGCGATCCAGGAACGACGAACACATCTCTGTTTTGTTCAGAGGCATATCTAGCTGTAATTAGTGATCCAGATTGCAAGGCTGCTTCAACTACTATGGTCCCTTGTGATAATGCTGCTATTAGATAGTTTCTTTTAGGAAACAGACACCCCTTTGGTTCAGTGCCAATGGGAGATTCGGCAACAACTACGCCATTGTCATATATTTCATGATATAAGGTTTGATTTTCTGTTGGGTATATTTGATCAATACCACCAGCTATTACAGCTATAGTTCCTGTTTCTAAAGCACCTTTGTGAGCTTGGGCATCAATACCGCGTGCTAATCCTGATACTGTTATGTATCCTTCTGCTCCTAGTTCTTTAGCCAATAAATAAGCAATTTTTTTGCCGTTTATAGAACAATTGCGTGCTCCGATTATACTTACCGCTTTTTTATTAAAGTGTTCGGCTTTTCCTTTGATGCTGAGGATAGGAGGGGCTTCATATACGCCTTGTAAAATGTCTGGAAAGTCACATTCCCCATCTACTACTATTCTAGCACCGATTTTTTCATGTTGTTCTATTTCTTCTACCGCACTTGATTCTGGATAAAGTTTCAGATTGGCGTTTAGTCCTCCTCTGGCTGCTAATTCAGGTAGCACATCCAGCGCTCTTACAGCATTTTTATACTTTGATAAAAGATTTCTGTAGGTAACTGAGCCAACATTTTGTGATCTATACAGCCTAATACGAGCTATTTTTTCCTGAGTGGAGATATTAGATTTGTACAGACTACTTTTTTTGAATGGAATTACGCCCAATTTTTTTCTCCTGCTTCTTTATAATTCTTGCAATATTATCTTTGTGTTTGCAAAAGATAAAAATTGTTAATACCCATAGCCAAATATTTGGCTGTTTTGATGGTTGCATTAATATGTCGATAAAAGGAATAGTTATAAAGCTTACCAGGGCTGCGGCCGAAGATATCTTGGTACGCCAGAATACTAATCCCCATATTATTACCCCTATCATTGTCAAGGTATAAGAGTAATATATCAGTATTCCTAGCCCAGTGGCTATTCCTTTCCCTCCTTTTAGTCCAAGCCAAAAAGGAAACATATGTCCCATCACAGGTATTAGATAATGGAAAGAATATTGATAGTCAACGTATATTATTTTTTGATTAAGGTACCCTATAAGTGCCAGTGGTGCATAACCTTTTAGTAAATCTAATAGCAATGTTAAAGCAGCAGACAATTTGTCTCCTGTGCGGAAGACATTTGTGGCTCCTATATTGCCTGAACCAATTTGCCTAATATCTGTTTTTAGTTTTACTCGTGCAATAATAAACCCAAATGGTATTGATCCTAATAGGTACAAGAATGATACGGCTATAAATGAATGTGCAATAGCTAGGGGTTGGGTTAAATTGAGGTAATACCCATTACATAATACGAAAATTATAGCGGCAACTACTACTATTAATGCGTCGGTTAAGTTATTTATTTTTTGCATTATGCACCATTTTGTCTGTAGTACTCATAGCAGGATACAGCGGCAGCATTAGAGGCATTTAATGTAGAAAATACAGGGTTTGTTGGGATAGTTAACAGTAAATCGCATTTTTCTTTTGTTAATCTGCGTAACCCTTTTCCTTCTGATCCAATTACTATTGCTATATTGCCTGTTAAATCATAATTGTTGATATTTTGTGTTCCATCTTCGTCTAGCCCGATACACCAAAAACCTTTGCCTTTAAGATGATCAAGGGTGCTAGCCAGATTTTTAGTGGTGATAATTGGTAATTGTTCGGTTCCACCGGATGATATTTTGGTAATAATCGGGTTAGTAATTGTCGCGCTATTGTGGTGTGTAATGATTATTGCCTGTGCTTGAAATGCCGCAGCTGTTCTTATTATAGCACCAACATTGTGTGGGTCTGTTAGTTGATCCAATACAACGACTAATGATCCTGTTTCTGATGTGGGGATTTCTTTGTAAGATAGGTTTTGCTTAAAACGTGTGTTAAGCGCTATGCCTTGGTGATTGGCGTTATTAAATTGTTGGTCGAAATAGCTAAGATCAACAGTCTCTATTAGAAGGTTATGGTGTGGCTCTAGGTTAAGCTGTGTTCGATCAAAAGATTTGTTGATAATAAGTTTACAATGCTCTCTGTTTGGATTTTGCAGTGCAGAGATAACTGCATGTTTACCATATATCCAAGGCATATCAGTTACATATTTTTTTCTATCATTGCTCTATTGTATCAAAAGTCAACGTTTTTTTATAAATGTACACATAGTTAGCTCTGCTTATTTTCCTTGCTGACGGTATAATATCATAATTGCTAGGTAATAAAAAAATCTGATTAATTCATCATATGCAAAGCGAAATGATTAGCGTATTTATTTTTTTAGCGTTGACAATAACGTAGCAAATCTTATAGAACTTCATATAAGGTGTTCCACACTTAAGAGGAGGGATGGCCGAGTGGTTAAAGGCAGCAGACTGTAAATCTGCCGACGTTAGTCTACGTAGGTTCGAATCCTACTCCCTCCACCATCGCGGGTGTAGCTTAATGGTAAAGCTCCAGCCTTCCAAGCTGGCTATGAGGGTTCGATTCCCTTCACCCGCTCCATTGTCTTAGGTGTTTAAAGCTATAAATTGATAATTAAAGATGTATGGAAGGTAGAGATGAGCAAGGAGAAGTTTGAGAGGAATAAGCCTCACGTTAATATAGGAACGATAGGTCACGTTGATCATGGTAAGACTACGTTGACGGCTGCGATTACGAAGGTATTGGGAGATGCTGGAGGAGCTGAGTTTACGGATTATGATCAGATAGATAAGGCACCTGAGGAGAAGGCTAGGGGTATAACGATTAATACTTCTCATGTTGAGTATGAGACGGAGAATCGTCATTATGCGCACGTTGATTGTCCTGGTCACGCGGATTATGTGAAGAACATGATTACTGGAGCTGCGCAGATGGATGGTGGTATATTGGTTGTGAATGCTGCTGATGGTCCTATGCCTCAGACACGTGAGCACATACTTTTGGCCCGTCAGGTTAACGTTCCTGCGTTGGTTGTTTATATGAACAAGGTTGATCAGGTTGATGACGAGGAGTTGTTGGATTTGGTTGAGTTGGAGATTCGTGAGTTATTGAGTAGTTATGAGTTTCCTGGTGATGATATACCGATTATTAGAGGTTCTGCGCTTTGTGCGTTGGAAGGTAGGGAAGATAAGATAGGTCGTGATTCTATTTTAGAATTAATGAAGTCTGTTGATAGTTTTATACCTGAGCCTAAGCGTGATATAGACAAGCCATTTTTGATGCCGATAGAGGATGTATTTTCGATATCTGGTCGTGGTACGGTTGTTACAGGTCGAGTTGAGCGTGGTATTGTTAAGGTTGGTGACGAGATAGAGATGGTTGGTATACGAGATACTAGCAAGACTACTGTTACTGGTGTAGAGATGTTCCGTAAGCTTTTGGATGAAGGTCGAGCTGGTGATAACGTTGGAGTGTTGCTTCGAGGAGTTGGTCGAGAGGATATAGAGCGTGGTCAAGTTTTGGCGCATCCTGGTACGGTATCTCCACATACGGAGTTTGAGTGTGAGGCTTATGTTCTTACTAAGGAAGAGGGTGGGCGTCATACGCCGTTTTTTGGTAATTATCGCCCGCAGTTTTATTTTAGGACGACAGATGTTACTGGTTCTGTAGAGTTGTTGGGTGGTAAAGAGATGGTTATGCCCGGTGACAATGTGAAGATGAAAGTTCAGTTGATATCTCCGATAGCTATGGATGAGGGTGATCGTTTTGCTATTCGTGAGGGTGGTAGAACTGTTGGTGCTGGTGTTATTAGTAAAATTATTAAATAGTTTTATAACTTAATACTAAAGTCAACCTTTGATAGGTTGGCTTTTGCACATGGAAAAAAGGAGGAGTGTAGCTCAATTGGTAGAGCGTCGGTCTCCAAAACCGAAGGTTGGGGGTTCGATCCCCTCCACTCCTGCCAAATAAGGGGATTTTTTTATGTTTGCTTCTGTTGTAACCTTTGTGAGACAAGTTAGTTACGAGATAAAAAAGACAGTTTGGCCTACTAGGCAAGAGACAATTGTTACGTCTATTATGGTGTTCGTGTTGGCATTTATTGCTGCAATGTTTTTTCTTATGGCGGATATTTCCATAGAATATGTTGTTAATTTAATTTTGGGTAAGTGATTATGGCTAATGCTCGTTGGTATGTTGTTAATGTTTATGCTGGTTCTGAAAAAAAAGTGGCAGAGTCCATAAAAGAACAGGCCGAACAGAAGAAGCTTACAGAACAGGTTATTGATGTTCTTGTTCCGATGGAAAAGACTGTGGAAATTAAGCGCGGAGAAAAGATTAATACGGAAAAAAATTTTTTCCCCGGTTATGTTTTGGTGCATATGGTTTTGTCAGATGAAAGTTGGCATTTGATTAGTAATGTTCCTAAAGTTACTGGTTTTCTTGGTGGTAAGGGTAAGCCTTCTCCTGTCTCGAAAAGTGAAGTTGATAGAATTGTATCATATATGGAGGAGCAAAAAGATTCTCCTGTCTACGCATGTAATTTTGTTGTGGGAGAGGAGGTTGTTGTAGTGGATGGTCCTTTTTCCAGTTTTAATGGTGCTATTGAGGAGATTGATGAGGAAAAAAACAGGTTAAAGGTTTCGGTAATGATTTTTGGGCGTGCCACTCCTGTGGAATTGGAGTTTAGTCAGGTGAAGAAAATATAATTTTTTCTGTTGCAAGTTTATTGAAATAATACTATACAGTAACAGAAATATGTGTTGTGCGGTGGGATGTGGCCATATCTGTACCGCGCGCCTTTAACGTTTTTAGAGGATAAAATGGCAAAAAAAATTCAAGGTTATATCAAGTTACAAATCGAAGCTGGGAAGGCTAATCCTTCTCCTCCTGTAGGTCCGGCTCTTGGGCAACAGGGTGTGAATATTATGGAGTTTTGTAAATCTTTTAACGACAAGACCAAGGGTATGGAGGCTGGTATGCCAATACCTGTGATGATTACCGTATATCAGGATAAAAGTTTTGACTTTATCACAAAAACTCCACCGGCATCTTATTTTTTGAAGAAATTTGTAGGTATAAAAAGCGGTTCTAGTAACCCTGGCCGAGATGTTGCGGGTACTGTTACTCGTGAGCAGTTGCAAAAGGTGGCAGAAGCCAAGATGGAAGATTTAAATGCTCATGATATCGAGGTTGCTATCAAGATTGTTGCTGGTTCTGCGACATCTATGGGATTAAAGGTTGAGGGGTAGTTATGGCTAGAGTTAGTAAGAGAGTTCGTAAGTCATACGATGGTTTTGACAGAGGTGCTGTGTTTGCTTTAGATCAAGCTTTGGCCAAGGTTAAGGAGCTTGCTAGTGCAAAATTTGATGAAACGGTTGATATTTCTATTAATTTGAATATCGATACGAAAAAAGCAGAGCAGAATTTGCGAGGTGTGGTTAGTTTGCCTCATGGTACTGGGAAAAAAATAAGAGTTGCTGCTTTTGTCGGTGATGATCAGGTTAAGGAAGCAAAGTCTGCCGGTGCTGATGTAGTTGGTGGAGATAGTCTTGTGGATAGTATTCGCGGTGGTAATATTGATTTTGATCGATGTGTTGCCACTCCTGATATGATGGATGTTGTTGGTAAAGTAGCAAGAGTTCTTGGTCCTAAAGGGTTAATGCCTAATCCTAAGTTGGGTACTGTTGATAGTGATTTTGCTTCTGCTATTAAGCGTATAAAAGCTGGTCAGGTGGAGTACCGGGCTGAGAAAAATGGTATAATTCATGCTGGTTTAGGTAAAGTTAGTTTTTCTGTTGAGCATTTGGTTGAGAATGTAAAGTGCTTTGTGGATGAGGTGGTAAAGACTAAGCCTGGTACGGTAAAAGGTGTGTATTTGAGAAGGGTGGTTCTTAGTTCTACTATGGGGCCGGCTTTGGATATTGATGTATCCAGTGTATAGTGTGTGCTATTGTTATTTTGTCTGAGACTGTGGGTGCGTGAAATAGGGTAAATCCTGCATAGACTTGAAAATAATTCTTACAAGTTTTCTGACAAGATATTAGCCTAATTATTTTTTTAGTGTGGAGATAATATGGATAGGAATGAAAAGCGAGCATTTGTAGATTCTTTTCGTAAAGATATTGAATCATCAAATATGGTGATACTTGTCAAGCAAACTGCATTGACAGTTGCGGAGAGTACTGAATTGCGCGTTAATATTAGGGCTGCTGGTGCCAATTTTAAAGTGGTAAAAAATAGTTTGGCTCGTATAGCGGTTAAGGGATTGAATTGTGAGTCTGTTGCAGATAGTCTTGCGGGACCAACGGCATTTGCTTATTCTGATGATCCTGTGGCGAGTGCGAAGGTTATCTCTGATTTTTCAAAAAATAATGATGGTCTAGAAATATTGTGTGGCTCATTAAGTGGTGAGCATTTGGATGCTGGGTCTATACATAAGTTGGCATTGTTGCCAAGTCTTGATGAGCTTCGCGGTAAGCTTGTTGGTCTAATTACTTCACCTGCTGCGAAAATTGCTAGTACAGTGCAGGCTCCTGCTTCTGATCTGGCAAGAGTTTTTTCCGCATATGGAAGTAAGTAGTAAGTTGTTAAATTGTTTAGTTAGGAGAATAAAATGGCTGATTTAAATAAGATTGTTGAAGAGTTGTCTAAGTTGACAGTAATGGAAGCTGCTGATTTAGCGAAGAAGTTGGAAGAAGAGTGGGGTGTTTCTGCTGCCGCTCCTGTTGCGGTTGCTGCTGTTGCAGGTGGTGGTGATACTGCTGCTGCTGCTGCTGAGAAGAGTGAGTTTGATGTTGTGTTAGCATCTGTAGGTGACAAAAAGCTTAATGTGATTAAGGAAGTTAGAACTATTACAGGTCTTGGACTAAAAGAAGCTAAAGAGATGGTAGAGTCTGCTCCTAAGGTTGTAAAGGCTGGCGTTGCTAAAGGAGATGCTGATAAAATAAAAGCACAATTGGAAGGTGCTGGAGCATCAGTAGAGCTTAAATAATGATTTTTTGTAGAGTTTGCAGCTCTACTTTTTATTGTAAAATTCGGCTATGCTCGTTTTTTTAGTTCTGAATTTTTTTATTTTATACTGTGCAAAGAATGTATATTTTTTGCACACTTTTTGCTGTATATTTTTATTTAACTGACAATGAAGTGAGGCATAATGTCATCTATTCCTGCTGGTCAAAAGCGTATTCGTAAGAGTTTTCACAAGATAGCAAGCGTTCTTGAGATGCCTAATCTAATAGAGTTACAAAAGAAGTCTTATGAAGATTTTTTGCAAAAAGATGTAATGCCTGATAAGAGGTGTGATCAGGGTTTGCAGGGGATTTTTAATAGTATTTTTCCTATTAGTGATTTTTCCGAAAAGGCTTTGCTCGAATTTCACAAGTATGACTTTGATAACCCTAAGTATGATGTAGAAGAATGTCGTCAAAGAGGTGCTACTTATTCTGCGCCTTTGCGTGTTACTTTTCGTTTAGTGGTATGGGATATTGATGAGAGCACAGGGAGTCGCTCCGTTAGAGATATTAAAGATCAAACGGTATACATAGGTGATATGCCGTTAATGACAGAAAATGGTACTTTCATTATTAATGGTGTAGAGCGTGTGGTTGTATCACAAATGCACCGTTCTCCAGGGGTATTTTTTGATCATGACAAAGGTAAAACTCATGCCTCAGGGAAGTTTTTGTTTTCTGCTCGTGTGATACCTTATCGTGGTTCTTGGTTAGATTTTGAATTTGATAGTAAAGACATATTGTATGTTCGTATCGATCGTAAGCGTAAGTTGCCGGCAACTACGCTTTTGATGGCGTTAGAAATGGCTGGTAAAAGTGAAGTTAATTCTTTAACTAGATCAGATATTCTGCAAACTTTTTATCAGGTATTAGGTTACAAAAAGTCTAAAACTGGCTGGGTTACTAAATTTGTTCCTGATCATTATAGGGCTGGTAAATTATGTCATGATTTGGTTGATGCCAAAAATGGTAAGGTTGTTATTAAGTCTGGTGAAAAAATTAGTCCTCGCAAGGCTAAAACTCTTTTTGATTCTGGCCTAAATGAGATAGTGGTTGATTCATCCGAATTATATTCTCGATACGTAGCCGAAGATATAATTAATTCCAGTACTGGTGAGGTATTTGCTATGGCTGGTTCAGAAATTACAGAAGAATTGCTGGCTAAGCTTGGTGATGTAAAGGTCAATAATTTAAAAGTTTTGTTTATTGATAATGTACAGGTTGGTCCTTATCTAAGGGATACCTTATCGATCGATAAAAACTCTTCTAGGGAAGGTGCGTTGTTAGATATATACCGTGTAATGCGTCCGGGTGAGCCACCTACCTTTGAAAGTGCTGATGCGTTGTTTAAGTCATTATTCTTTGATATTGATCGTTACGATTTATCTGCTGTTGGTCGTGCAAAAATGAATCAACGTCTTAATGTTGATGAAAGTGAAGATTTACGCTGTTTATCTGCAAAAGATATAATAGAGATAGTAAAGATTCTTTTGAAATTGAAAGATGGTAAAGAATATATCGATGATATAGATAACTTAGGCAACAGACGTGTACGTCCTGTCGGGGAGTTGTTAGAAAATCATTATAGATCTGGCATGTCTAGAATGGAACGTGCTATGAGAGAGAGGATGAGCTCCGTTGATGTGGATGCTGTAATGCCACATGACTTGATAAATTCTAAGCCTATTTCCGCGGTTGTGAAGGAATTTTTTGCTTCTTCGCAATTGTCGCAATTTATGGATCAGGTGAATCCGTTGTCGGAGATTACTCATAAACGTCGTCTTTCAGCATTGGGTCCTGGTGGTCTGACACGTGATCGAGCTAGTTTTGAGGTGCGTGATGTGCATCCTACCCACTATGGTCGTATTTGTCCTATTGAAACACCGGAAGGTCCTAATATTGGTTTGATAAATTCGTTGGCTTCATATGCTAGGGTGAACAAGTATGGATTTATTGAAAGTCCTTATTTTAAGGTTGTCAATGGTACGATTACTGATGAAGTAACCTATATGTCTGCGATGGAGGAGGCGCGCCATTCGATAGCTCAGGCTGACGCGAAAATAGATGATAAAGGCATGTTAGTAGATGAGTTTGTTAGTTGCCGTAAAGGTGGTGAGTTTACTTTGGTGCATATCGATGAAATAGGCTATATAGATGTTTCTGCTAAGCAGTTAGTATCTGTAGCATCATCTCTGATTCCATTTTTAGAGAATGATGATGCGAACCGAGCTTTGATGGGATCGAACATGCAAAGGCAGGCGGTGCCGCTAATGCAATCTGAGGCACCGATAGTTGGAACAGGGATGGAGTCTGTAGTTGCTAAAGATTCTGGTGTTACTGTTTTAGCTGTTCGTGGTGGTGTTGTTGACCAGGTGGATGCTAATAGGATTGTTGTGCGCATATCTGATGATGATTCTAATGATTCATCTGTTGTGGATATCTATAAATTACAAAAATATCAACGATCTAACCAGGATACGTGTATTACGCAAAGGCCTTTAGTGAAATGTGGAGATGTTGTTAGTAAGGGCGATATAATAGCTGATGGACAGTCTACTGATGGTGGTGAGTTGGCATTAGGTCGTAACGTGCTGGTAGGTTTTTTGTCCTGGAATGGTTATAATTTTGAGGACTCTATAATAGTTTCTGAGCGTATAGTGAGTGAAGATGTGTATACTTCTATACACATAGAAGAGTTTGAAGTAGTTGCACGTGATACCAAGTTGGGACAAGAGGAAATTACGCGTGATATACCTAATATAGGTGATGATGCTTTGCGTTACTTAGATGAGGCCGGAATAGTTTCTATCGGTGCCGAGGTCAAGGCGGGTGATATTTTGGTTGGTAAGGTAACTCCGAAAGGTGAAACATCAGCTACCTCCGAGGAGAAGTTATTACGTGCTATTTTTGGAGAAAAAGCATCAGACGTGCGTGATACCTCTTTGCGTGTTCCTCCTGGAGGGCGCGGTACAGTTGTGGAAGTAAAGGTTTTCAACCGTAGTGGTGTAGAAAAAGATGAGCGTTCTTTAGCAATTGAAAGAGCTGAAATAAATAAGCTTTTGCAAGACCGTGATACGGAAAGAAAAATTTTAGAATCAGCGTTACAATCTAGGTTGCGTGAGTTATTTATTGGTCAAAAAGCAGATTCGTTTCCTGGTAAAAAGAAAGCTGGTTTTGTAATCGATGCTGCCGCTTTGGATGAACTGACCGAAGCAGAGGTGCGTAAGGTATCTGTTGTGGATAGTGATATTCAGTCAGAGGTTGATTCGCTTGTAAAGCATCATGAAAGTAGAATAAAGCAGTTGTATAAGCATTTCGAAGACAAGGTAGAAAAGATACAGCGTGGCGATGATTTGCAGACTGGTGTTTTAAAAGTAGTTAAAGTATTTGTTGCTACAAAGCGTAAGTTGCAACCAGGTGATAAAATGGCTGGGCGTCATGGAAACAAAGGGGTGGTTTCTAGGGTGGTGCCCGTAGAGGATATGCCTCATTTAGAAGATGGTACTCCTTTGGATGTGATTTTGAACCCTTTGGGGTTGCCGTCTAGAATGAACGTTGGACAAATTTTGGAGACTCATTTGGGTTGGGCTGCGCATGGTCTTGGTCGTCAAATTGCTAGTGTATTGAGTGATATGTACGATAACAAGAAAGATATTGCTGATTTGCGTGATTGTATGTTGGATTTATACAGTAGAGACAGCGATGTGAATCTTATTAATAATATGCATGACGAAGATTTGATTGAAATAGCTCAGAATCAAGTCAAGGGTGTGCCAATGGCTACCCCAGTTTTTGATGGTGCGAAAGAGTCAGATATTAATGATATGTTGGCAAAGGCTGGTTTTGATAGTTCTGGTCAGGTTACGTTGACAGACGGTATGACTGGCCGGATGTTTGAGCGTCCAGTGACTGTTGGTTACAAGTATATGCTGAAATTAAATCATATGGTTGATGATAAGATGCATGCTCGATCTGTTGGGCCATATAGTTTGGTTATACAACAGCCGTTGGGTGGTAAAGCGCAGTTTGGTGGTCAGCGTTTTGGAGAAATGGAGGTTTGGGCCCTGGAAGCTTATGGTGCATCTTATACCTTGCAAGAGATGTTGACTGTAAAATCTGATGATGTTTCTGGTCGTACAAAAGTCTATGAGGCTATCGTGCGAGGTGATGATAATTTTGAAGCTGGTATTCCTGAATCCTTTAATGTCTTGGTTAAAGAATTACAGTCTTTGGGTATAGATGTAGAGTTTGGTAAAAATGAGGGTAATGCATAGTATTGCAAATATAGCGACTTAATTTTTTATAGTTTTAGGTGTTGTAGTTTTTTATGAATTGCAATTATTGGGTAAGTAATCCTGTTATGCGTAAGCTAATAACCGTTTTTTGGAGCGAATAATGAAAGATGTAATGAATGTATTTGGCAAGGATCAAGGTCCTGAAAGTTTTGATTTTTTAAGGGTTTTGATTGCTAGTCCCGAGCAGATTAAGTCTTGGTCTTTTGGTGAGGTGAAAAAGCCAGAGACTATAAATTATCGTACTTTTAAGCCTGAAAGGGATGGGTTATTTTGTTCGCGTATTTTTGGCCCAATTAAAGATTATGAATGTTTGTGCGGTAAGTACAAGAGAATGAAGTACCGTGGTATTACGTGTGAAAAATGTGGTACAGAAGTGACGCTGGCGAAGGTTCGTCGTGAAAGAATGGGGCATATAGATCTAGCTGCTCCTGTAGCTCATATATGGTTTACTAGGGCTATGCCAAGTAGGGTTGCTACGTTGTTAGATTTGACAATGAAGGACTTAGAAAAAATACTTTATTACGATTCATATATAGTGATTGATCAAGGGTTATCTGGTTTGCAGAAAAACCAGTTGCTGACAGAAGATGAGTATTGTGATGCATTGGATGAATTTGGTGAAGGTTCATTTACAGCAGGAATTGGAGCAGAGGCTGTTCAGTCATTATTGTCCGGTATTAATTTGGCTCAAGAAAGTGTTAGTTTGCGGGAGGAGCTTGCAGCAACTAAATCAGAGATGAAGAGGAAGCGTATCATAAAACGTTTAAAGTCGGTAGAGGCCTTTTTGGATTCAAAATCTAATCCAGAATGGATGATTTTACAGGTATTGCCTGTATTACCTCCGGAATTAAGGCCGCTTGTGCCTCTTGATGGCGGTAGATTTGCTACGTCTGATTTGAATGACTTATATCGTAGGGTGATTAACCGTAATAATCGTTTGAAAAGATTAATAGAGCTGCGTGCTCCTGATCTGATCATCAGGAATGAAAAGCGTATGTTACAAGAAGCTGTGGATGCTTTGTTTGATAACAGCAGAAGAAGTAGGCCAATAGTAGGTTCTAATAAACGTCCGTTAAAATCCTTGGCTGATATGCTTAAAGGTAAGCAAGGTAGATTCCGTCAAAACTTGTTAGGGAAAAGGGTAGATTATTCAGGTCGTTCCGTAATCGTTGTTGGTCCAGAGTTGAAGCTGCACCAGTGTGGTATCCCAAAAAAAATGGCGTTGGAATTATTTAAGCCTTTCGTATATTCACGATTAGAGCGTTATGGGCTTGCAACGACTATTAAAGCTGCTAAGAGAATGGTCGAAAAATGTCGTTCTGAGGTTTGGGATATATTAGAAGAGGTTATACGTGAGCATCCTGTATTGTTAAATCGTGCGCCTACTTTGCACAGGCTTGGAATACAGGCATTTGAGCCAATGTTGGTTGAGGGTAAGGCTATTCAATTGCATCCATTGGTATGTACGGCATTTAATGCCGATTTTGATGGTGACCAAATGGCTGTTCATGTGCCGTTGTCTGTTGAGTCGCAGTTAGAGTCACGTGTGCTTATGATGTCTACTAATAACATTTTGCATCCGGCTAACGGTAAGCCGGTTATCAATCCAACGAAAGATGTGGTGTTAGGGTTATATTATTTGACAGTGGAGCGCGAAGGTGAAAAAGGCGAGGGTATGTGCTTTGCTGATGTTGGTGAGATTCAGCTTGCACTAGATAATGGTTTAGTTTCGTTGCATACGAAAATTAAGGCGCGTTTTGTTAGTGTTGATGAGGGGGGTGACCCTGCGTCTTGTATGGTTGATACTACTGTTGGTCGTATGATACTTTCTGAGGCTTTGCCTAGGAGTGCGAAGATTAAATTTGATATAATCAATAAGATTATTACTAATAAAGAAATTAGTTCTATTATTGATGAGATATATCGTTACTGTGGACAGAAGGAAACAGTGATATTCTGTGATAGAATTATGGCCATAGGGTTTAAGTATGCTACCGTTTCTGGTATATCATTCGGAAAAGATGATTTGTTGATTCCTGGTGATAAGAAAATATTGGTAGATGAGACAAGGTCAATAGTTGGTGAGTATGAAAAAAACAATATCTAGATGGTTTTATTACCCAAGGTGAAAAATATAACAAGGTTGTAGATGCTTGGTCTCAGTGTACTGATAAAGTAGCAGGATCGATGATGAAGGGTATTTCTTCGGCAAGTCCAGGTGCTCCTTTAAACTCTGTTTATATGATGTCTCATTCTGGAGCGCGAGGGTCAGCGGCGCAAATGAAGCAATTGGCTGGTATGCGAGGGTTGATGACTAAGCCTAATGGTGAGATCATTGAAACCCCTATTATTTCAAACTTTAAAGAAGGGTTATCTGTATTGGAGTATTTTAATTCTACTCACGGTGCGCGTAAAGGTTTGTCGGATATGGCGTTGAAAACAGCCAATTCTGGATATTTAACTCGTCGTCTAGTTGATGTGGCACAAGATGCTGTGATTATAGAGGATGATTGTGGTACTGATAAGAAAATAAAGGTTGCTCCTATCATTGAAGGTAGTGAGATTATTACTACTATTTCTGAGCGTGTGTTAGGTAGGACTGCTGGAGAAGATGTAATGCATCCAGAGACCGGTGACGTTATAGTTGAACGTGGTGCGATAATCAATGAAGCTATTGTAGAGGTTATAGATAGGGCTGGTATAGACAGTATGCATGTTAGATCTCCTTTAACTTGTGAGTCTATAGATGGTGTGTGTGCTACTTGTTATGGTAGGGATTTGGCAAGGGGATCCAAGGTGAATATGGGTGAGGCTGTTGGGGTTATTGCTGCACAGTCTATCGGTGAACCTGGTACTCAACTTACTATGCGTACTTTCCATATAGGTGGAGCGGCGCAAGGAAGTGGTGAAAAATCTAGCATAGAATCGGCTGCTGATGGTCTGGTTACCGTTTTAAATCGTAATGTTGTGAAAAATAGTAATGGCGATTTGATTGTGATGGTTCGTAATATGGAAGTTGTGGTAAGTGATGTAAAGGGCTTTGAGAAAGTTCGTTATAAGTTGCCGTATGGTGCTAAATTATTGGTTGATTCAGATAGTAAGGTAAAAGTTGGGCAAAAAATAGCTGATTGGGATCCGTTTACTACTCCTATCGTGTCCGAGATTGATGGTATAGCCAAATTTGATGATTTAATAGAGGGTGTTTCTGTGCGCGAAGTGGTGGATAGTGCTACTGGTCTAACCAGCAGGGTTGTTACCAATTGGCGTCAACAGGCGCGCAGCAGTGATTTAAAGCCTCGTATTTCCTTAGTGGATAAGGATGGTAAAGTATTAAAGTTGTCCAACGGAATGGAAGCTAGATACTTTCTTTCTGCAGATGCGATTATCAGTACTGATAGTGGTGTCAAGGTTAATAGTGGAGATGTCATAGCTCGTATTCCAAGAGAAACTTCTCGCACCAGAGATATTACAGGTGGTTTGCCTAGGGTTGCTGAATTATTTGAGGCTCGTATGCCAAAAGATTATTCTGTCATAAGTGAACTTGATGGTCGTGTAGAATTTGGCAAGGATTATAAGACGAAGCGTTTGATCAGGGTTGTTCCAGAAGGAAATGATATTCAGCCTGTTGAGTATATGATACCTAAAGGTAGGCACGTTGTTGTGTTTGAAGGTGATTATGTGCGTAAAGGTGAGACACTAGTAGATGGGAATCCGGTGCCGCATGATATTTTACGAGTATTAGGCTCAGAAGCTTTGGCTTCTTACCTGATTAATGAAATACAAGAAGTGTATCGTTTGCAAGGTGTGCCTATTAATGACAAGCATATAGAGGTCATTGTGCGTCAAATGCTTAGAAAGGTTGAAATATCAGATCCTGGTGATTCTATGTATTTGGTGGGTGAGCATGTTGATAAGCGTGAATTAGAAAAGGTGAATTCTAATTTGTTGGCGCAAGATAAAACAGCAGCCAAGTCGTTTGAGGTGTTGCAAGGAATTACTAAGGCTTCATTGCAGACTAAGTCATTTATTTCTGCGGCATCTTTCCAGGAGACTACAAGAGTGTTAACAGATGCTGCTGTAAATGGAAAGCGTGATGATTTGGTGGGGCTAAAAGAAAATATTATTATTGGTAAGTTAATACCTGCTGGTACTGGTAGCGTAGTGAGTGAGATGAAGTCACAAGCTATTCTCTCTGATGATTCTGTCGATAATGGTGTTGAGGTGACAGTTGAAAATGAACCATCTGTAAATTAGTTATATTGGCGTCAAGAGAATGCTTGACTATTGAAAAAAGTATTTATATCATGCCGCCACAAGCAGTACATTTTTTTTTGTTAAGATTGTTTTAGGTAGATAATATTAAGGAAGGAAGGCTTTATGCCAACTATTAATCAATTGATTCGTAAGCCGCGCAAGGATTTAGCTGCGCGTAATAAAGTGCCGGCGATGCAGGGGTGCCCACAAAAGAGAGGGGTATGTACGCGTGTTACTACTACTTCTCCTAAAAAGCCTAACTCGGCATTGCGTAAAATTGCTCGTGTTCGTCTGACTAATGGTTTTGAAGTTACAGCGTATATTCCTGGTGAAGGTCACAACCTGCAGGAGCATTCCGTTGTGCTAATTAGAGGTGGTCGTGTTCCAGACCTTCCAGGTGTAAGGTATCATCTAGTAAGAGGTACTTTAGATACTCAAGGTGTTAAAGATCGTAAACAAGGTCGTTCCAAATACGGAACAAAGCGTCCAAAGTAATAAGGAGTTAGTATGTCTCGTCGTCGTGCTGCGGAAAAAAGAGAATGTTTGCCAGATCCTAAGTTTGGTGATGTCGTTATTTCTAAATTCATTAATTCTGTTATGATTGATGGTAAAAAGTCGATTGCTGAAAAAATAGTATATGGAGCGATTGATATTGCCCATTCCAAGGTAAAGCGTGCTCATGTTGAGCTGTTTCATGAAGCTTTAGAGAATGTTAAGCCTTCTATAGAAGTACGTTCTAGGAGGGTTGGTGGTGCTACCTATCAAGTTCCTGTTGAGGTTCGTCCTGAAAGACAGCAAGCTTTGGCTATTAGGTGGTTGATAAATGCTGCAGGTGCCAGGTCTGAAACAACAATGAAGTATCGTTTAAGCGGAGAGCTCTTAGATGCTTTGCAAAATAAGGGATCTGCAATTAAAAAGCGCGAAGATACGCATAGAATGGCTGAGGCTAACAAAGCTTTCTCACATTATAGATGGTAATTTTAAATTAGGGATGTACACATGACACGCCAAACGGATATTGCTAAGTATCGTAATATTGGAATAATGGCTCATATTGATGCCGGTAAAACTACAACAACAGAGAGAGTGTTGTATTACACGGGTAAATCTTACAAGATTGGTGAGGTTCATGATGGTGGTGCTACCATGGATTGGATGGAGCAAGAGCAAGAGCGTGGAATAACTATTACTTCTGCTGCTACGACTTGTTTTTGGAATGATCACCGTATTAATATTATTGATACTCCTGGACACGTTGACTTTACCATTGAGGTGGAGCGTGCTTTGCGTGTGTTGGATGGGGCCGTTGCGGTTTTTGATGCTGTATCTGGTGTTGAACCTCAGTCAGAGACTGTGTGGAGGCAGGCTGATAAGTATAATGTGCCAAGGATTTGTTTTGTTAACAAAATGGACAGAGTTGGTGCAGATTTTTACCGCTGTGTTGATATGTTCGTTGATAGATTGGGCGCATCTCCTTTGGTGTTACAGCTTCCTATAGGTTCTGAGTCGGAATTTGAGGGAGTTGTTGATTTGGTAAAAATGAAGGCTGTAGTCTGGAAGGACGAAAAGCTGGGTGCGGAATTTAGTTATGTTGACGTTCCTGATGCATTGGCTGATAAAGCACTGGAGTATAGGGCTAAGTTAATAGAAACTGCGGTGGAAGTTGATGATGAAGTTTTAGAGTCTTATCTGGGCGGTGTTGAGCCTGATGAAGAAACATTGAATAAATGTATCAGAATTGGAACAATTCAGGGTGTTTTTAATCCGGTATTGTGTGGTACTGCGTTTAAAAATAAAGGTGTGCAGCCGCTTTTGGATGCTGTAGTAAGTTATTTGCCTTCTCCTTTGGATATAGGGGCTGTGAATGGTGTGAAAGTAAAGGGTAATGAACCTGATTCTAGGGATCCTTCTGATGATTCTCCAGTTTCTGCTTTGGCGTTTAAAATTATGACGGACCCGTTTGTGGGTTCTTTGACGTTTGTTCGTGTGTATTCTGGTAAATTAGAAAGTGGTTCTTATATAGCGAACTCTACCAAAGACAAAAGAGAAAGGGTAGGGCGCATGCTGTTGATGCACGCTAATAGCCGTGAAGATATTAAAGTGGCATGTGCTGGTGATATAGTTGCGCTTTGTGGTTTGAAAGACACGGTTACCGGTGATACATTATGTGATAGTTTGAAGCCTATAATTCTTGAAAAAATGGAATTTCCTGATCCGGTTATTGAGGTAGCTGTTGAGCCAAAAACAAAGGCAGATCAAGAGAAGATGGGAATGGCGTTGGCTAGGCTTGCGCAAGAAGATCCATCTTTTCGAGTGACTACCAATCATGAGAGCAAGCAGACCATTATCAAGGGTATGGGTGAGTTGCACTTAGAAATAATCGTGGATAGATTGAAGAGAGAATTCAAGGTTGATGCTGCTGTTGGTGCACCACAAGTTGCGTACAGAGAGACTATTTCTAAACCTTACCAGGTTGATTATACTCATAAAAAGCAATCTGGTGGAGCTGGACAATTTGCGCGAATTGTTCTGGACTTTGAGCCTTGTGATCCTGGTGTTGGTTTTTCTTTTGAAAGCAAGATCGTTGGTGGTGCTGTGCCAAAAGAATATATCCCAGGTGTAGAAAAAGGTCTGGTGAGTGCTATGTCTACCGGAGTGATTGCGGGTTTTCCGATGATTGATTTTAAAGCAACGTTAGTGGATGGTGCTTTTCATGATGTAGACTCTAGCGTTATGGCGTTCGAAATTGCTGCTCGTGCAGCATTTAGAGAGGGAATCCCTAAAGCTTCCCCTAAGTTGTTAGAGCCAATTATGAAGGTTGAAGTTGTTACTCCTGAGGATTACATGGGTGATATTATAGGTGATTTGAATAGTCGTAGAGGTCAGGTTGGTAGTATGGATCAAAGAGGTAATGCCCGTGTTATAGATGCTATGGTGCCGTTGGCTAATATGTTTGGTTATGTTAATAATCTGCGATCTATGTCGCAAGGAAGAGCTAACTATACTATGCAGTTTGATCACTATGAGGCTGTGCCGCAGAACGTGTCTGATGAAGTAAAGGAAAAATATTCATCATAAGTGTGTGAAAGTGTTTAAAGCTATAAATTGATAATTAAAGATGTATGGAAGGTAGAGATGAGCAAGGAGAAGTTTGAGAGGAATAAGCCTCACGTTAATATAGGAACGATAGGTCACGTTGATCATGGTAAGACTACGTTGACGGCTGCGATTACGAAGGTATTGGGAGATGCTGGAGGAGCTGAGTTTACGGATTATGATCAGATAGATAAGGCACCTGAGGAGAAGGCTAGGGGTATAACGATTAATACTTCTCATGTTGAGTATGAGACGGAGAATCGTCATTATGCGCACGTTGATTGTCCTGGTCACGCGGATTATGTGAAGAACATGATTACTGGAGCTGCGCAGATGGATGGTGGTATATTGGTTGTGAATGCTGCTGATGGTCCTATGCCTCAGACACGTGAGCACATACTTTTGGCCCGTCAGGTTAACGTTCCTGCGTTGGTTGTTTATATGAACAAGGTTGATCAGGTTGATGACGAGGAGTTGTTGGATTTGGTTGAGTTGGAGATTCGTGAGTTATTGAGTAGTTATGAGTTTCCTGGTGATGATATACCGATTATTAGAGGTTCTGCGCTTTGTGCGTTGGAAGGTAGGGAAGATAAGATAGGTCGTGATTCTATTTTAGAATTAATGAAGTCTGTTGATAGTTTTATACCTGAGCCTAAGCGTGATATAGACAAGCCATTTTTGATGCCGATAGAGGATGTATTTTCGATATCTGGTCGTGGTACGGTTGTTACAGGTCGAGTTGAGCGTGGTATTGTTAAGGTTGGTGACGAGATAGAGATGGTTGGTATACGAGATACTAGCAAGACTACTGTTACTGGTGTAGAGATGTTCCGTAAGCTTTTGGATGAAGGTCGAGCTGGTGATAACGTTGGAGTGTTGCTTCGAGGAGTTGGTCGAGAGGATATAGAGCGTGGTCAAGTTTTGGCGCATCCTGGTACGGTATCTCCACATACGGAGTTTGAGTGTGAGGCTTATGTTCTTACTAAGGAAGAGGGTGGGCGTCATACGCCGTTTTTTGGTAATTATCGCCCGCAGTTTTATTTTAGGACGACAGATGTTACTGGTTCTGTAGAGTTGTTGGGTGGTAAAGAGATGGTTATGCCCGGTGACAATGTGAAGATGAAAGTTCAGTTGATATCTCCGATAGCTATGGATGAGGGTGATCGTTTTGCTATTCGTGAGGGTGGTAGAACTGTTGGTGCTGGTGTTATTAGTAAAATTATTAAATAGTTGTTGAATAGATCTTTGTTGTTGTGTTAGATTACGCAGCATATGTTGGATATATACGATGGAAAATCAAAATATTAGGATAAGACTGAAAGCATTTGATCATAAAATATTGGATCGCTCTGCTTTGGAAATAGTAAAAACTGCAGAGAGAACTGGAGCTGAAATTCATGGTCCTGTGCCTTTGCCAAATAGAAGGTCTGTTTATACTGTGAACAGGTCTCCTCATATTGATAAGAAATCTCGTGAGCAGTTTGAGATTAGAACTCATAAGAGAGTCATAGACATTATGAAGTGGAATCCTCAGACTGTTGATGCTCTGATGAAGTTAGATTTAGCTTCTGGTGTTGATGTTGAGATAAAGTTATAACAATAAATAGATTATGGATAGAATATGCGTACTGGTTTGATAGGTACAAAGATTGGTATGACAAGTATATTTTCTGATATTGGAGAATATACCGCTGTTACTTTGGTGGAAGTTAAAGATTGTCAGGTTGTTGATATTAAGCGCTCTTCGGAACGTGGGTATAATGCTGTTTTGTTGGGAATTGGTTCTGTAAAGCAAAAAAATGTTTCCAAGCCTCTTAAGGGTTATTTTGCAAAGCAAAAGGTAGAGCCTAAAAGTAAGTTGAAAGAGTTTTTAGTTTCTGAAGATTGCTTGTTGAATGTGGGTGATACGATGTGTGTTACTCATTTTGTTCCTGGTCAAGTGGTGGATGTTTCTGCTCGTTCTATTGGTAAAGGATTTGCCGGTGTGATGAAACGTCATAACTTTAGTGGGTTGCGCGCTTCTCATGGTGTGTCTATTTCGCACCGTAGTCACGGTTCTACTGGTCAATGTCAAGATCCTGGTAAGGTTTTTAAAGGGAAAAAGATGGCTGGTCAAATGGGTAACAAAAGAGTGACTGTGCAGAATTTACAAGTTGTAAAGGTTTTTCCCGAGGATAACTTGATCGCCATCAAAGGTGCAATTCCTGGATCTAAAGGTGGAATGGTAGAGTTAAAAGATTCCGTTAAAAAAATTATTAAACTGGATTTGCCTCTTCCTGCGGCTTTAAAAGTAAATGGTGCGGATTCTAAAAAAGCTGTAGAAGACGTTGTGTCAAAGAAAACTGAAACTAAGTCTGAGTAAGAGCAATGGAAATTGAATTAAAAAATTGGCAAAATAAGGGTGTTGGTAAGGTAAAGCTCCAACAATCAATTTTTGGATGTGAGGTTCGTGAGGATATAATTGCCAGAGTTGTTCATTGGCAGTTAGCAAAGCGTAGATCTGGTACGCATAATACTAAGCGTATTGGTGATGTAAGTGGTACAACGAAGAAGCCTTTTAGGCAAAAGGGAACTGGTAATGCCCGTCAAGGTAGTTTGCGTTCTCCTCATATGAGGGGTGGTGCGACTATGCATGGTCCTTTGAGTAAATCTTATGATTACTCGTTGCCTAAAAAAGTTCGCAAAGCTGGTTTGTGCAGCATTTTATCTTCAAGATTCTCTAGTAAAAATATTATGGTTTTTGATGACCTTTCAATAAAAGATTCCAAGACAAAATCTTTGCTAGTTGGGTTAAAGAAATGTGGTATTTCATCTGGTTTGTTTGTTGATGCTGATAAGGTCAATGAGTCATTTGTGCAGGCTTCTGCTAATATTCATAATATCAACGTTTTGCCTGTTTGTGGTTTGAATGTATATGATATTATGCGTCATGAAACAATTATATTTACTAAGAGTGCAATTGATAGTATAGGAGGCCGTTTGGCATGAGTAACAGGTCTTTCGTTAAAAGCGGCAATACGTTAAGTATTGAACGTGCTTATAATATAATAAAGAAGCCAGTGGTGACCGAGAAGAGCACCTTAGTTTCTCAATATCGCCAATTTGTATTCGAAGTTGTACAGGATACCAATAAGATAGAGGTAAAACAGGCTGTCGAAAGTATTTTTAAGGTAAAAGTGCAGTCTGTAAATATTAATAATAAAAATGGTAAAAGCAAACGCTTTAAGGGAAGGCTTGGTAATCGGTCTGATAGGAAATTTGCTTTTGTTACCTTGTTAGAAGGTTATACTATTGATACTGGAGTGGGGGTATAATATGGCTTTAAAAGAATATAAACCTATTACTCCTGGGCAAAGAGGGTTGGTTCTTGTGGATAGATCTTCTCTTTGGAAGGGTAAGCCAGTAAAGAAATTAACTTCGGGGCTTACCAAGTCTGGAGGACGAAATAACGATGGTAGAATAACCAGTAGGCATAAAGGTGGCGGTCATAAGCGATCTTACCGTATGATAGATTTTAAACGTAATAAAGACGATTTATTTGCTACTGTAGAGCGTATTGAGTATGATCCTAATCGTAGTGCTTTTGTTGCCTTGATCAAATATGAAGATGGTGAGTTATCGTATATATTAGCGCCGCAGCGTATCAATATTGGTGATAAAGTAATTTCTGGGAAAAAAGTTGATATTAAGCCCGGTAATACGCTGGAATTAAGAGATATTCCTGTGGGTACTATTGTACATAATATCGAGATGAAGCCTTTAAAAGGAGGGCAAATTGCTAGGTCTGCGGGATCTTATGCGCAAATTGTTGGTCGTGACCTTGGATTTGTCGCCTTGAAGTTGTCTTCTGGAGAGCAAAGAAAATTCCTTGATAGATGTCGTGCTACTGTTGGTGCTGTCTCTAATACGGACCAAAAGAATATCAATTTCGGTAAGGCTGGTAGATCTAGGTGGTGTGGCAAGAGGCCTCATGTGCGAGGTGTGGTAATGAACCCTGTAGATCATCCTCATGGGGGTGGTGAAGGAAAGAGTTCTGGAGGAAGGCATCCTGTTACTCCTTGGGGTGTTTCGACTAAAGGTAAGAAAACTCGTAAAGTTAACAATAGATCTGATAAGTATATTGTTAGTCGTAAGAAAAAATAGTTAGGTGGTTTGAATGGCACGGTCGGTTTGGAAAGGACCATTTGTTGATGGTTATTTGTTAAAAAAAGCAGATGCTAGTCATAGCAGTGGCAGAAAAGATGTTATTAAGACTTGGTCCAGAAGATCTACTATTTTACCTCAATTTGTAGGGTTGACTTTTGGTGTGCATAACGGTAAAAAATTCGTGCCAGTTTTAGTATCTGAGGATATGGTTGGTCATAAATTGGGTGAGTTTGCTCCTACTAGGACATATTATGGTCATGGGGCTGATAAAAAAGCTAAGAAAAGGTAGTGATAATGGCGAAGAAATCATCGGTACGTCGTTTGGGTGATAAAGAGGCTCGTTCTTTTTTGCGTAATATTCGTATAAGTCCTCAAAAATTAAATGTTGTAGCTTCGTGCATACGTGGTAAGCATGTTAGCGAAGCTTTGGACTCTTTAGAGTTTTCTGGCAAAAGGGTTGCGCGTGATGTGTACAAATCGTTATTGTCTGCTATTGCTAATGCGGAAGAGAATCACGGTTTAGATATAGATGGTTTATACGTAAAGGAAGCAAGTGTAGGTAAATCTATGGTGATGAAGAGGTTTCATGCCCGCGCAAGAGGGCGTGGGGCTAGAATACTGAAGTATTTTAGTAATTTAAATATAGTGCTGCAAGAACGTAAAGGGAGTGCGTAATGGGACAAAAGGTTAACCCAATAGGTTTACGTTTAGGGATAGTGCGTGATTGGGACTCTAGATGGTATGCTGGCAAGAATTATGCTAAGTTGTTGATTCAGGATACTATGATTCGTAAGTTTATTATGCAAAAATTTCGCAAGTCTGGTGTTGCCAAAGTTGTCGTAGAGCGTCCAGCGAAAAAGGCAGTTGTGAATATATACACTTCCAAGCCTGGCGTGATTATTGGTAAAAAAGGTGCTGATATAGAGAAGTTGAAAAACAAATTATCTCTATTGACAGAATCTGATGTAAGTTTGAATATTGTAGAAGTTCGCAAAGCTGATATTGATGCAACCTTGGTCTCTCAGTCCATTGCACAACAGATAGAAGGTCGTGTTAATTACCGTAGAGCTATGAAAAAGGCAATGACTAATTCTTTGCGTTCAGGTGCTGAAGGTATAAGGATTTTAGTGGCAGGTCGTCTAGCAGGTGCTGAAATTGCTCGTAGTGAGGAATATAGAGAAGGAAGAGTGCCATTGCATACTTTGCGTGCTGATATAGACTATGCTACTGCAGAGGCAAATACTACTTATGGTATCATTGGTGTAAAAGTTTGGATATTTCGTGGTGAGGTTGTTAGCGATAGTGCGAGTGAGCAATTATCTCATCAAACAAAGACAGTTATGTCTTCATAAATTTATGGTGTGAATATGTTATTACCTAAGAAAACTAAATTTAGAAAGCAGCATAAAGGGCGTATTCATGGTATTGCTAAGGGTGGCAGTAGTTTGAATTTTGGTAATTTTGGTTTGAAAGCTTTAGAGCCAGAAAGAATTACTTCTCGTCAAATTGAAGCTGCTAGAAGAGCAATTACTCGTCACTTACGTAGATCTGGGAGAGTATGGATTAGAATGTTTCCTGATGTGCCAGTTTCTAGTAAGCCTGCAGAGGTTAGGATGGGTAAAGGAAAAGGTAGTCCTGAATTTTGGGCATTCAGGGTGAAGCCTGGTCGTGTTATGTTTGAGCTTGATGGTGTATCTGAGGAGCTTGCTAGAGGAGCGTTTGAGCGTGCTTCTGCTAAATTACCCATTAGGACTAAGTTTGTAGTTCGTGTTGCAGCAAGAGGTTAAGATGAAAATAGTGGATTTGCGTGCTAAGAGTGTTGCAGAATTAAAGGATTTATTATTGCAATCTAAGAAAGAAAGTTTTAACTTACGTTTTCAGAAAGTTAATGGTAACTTGTCAGCGCTGGATCAGTTGCATAAGTTGCGTAAAAGAGTAGCAAGAATAAAGACTATAATGGTTGAAAAGCAAAAAAATTAGGAGTTTATGATGCCACGTAGGGTGTTGCAAGGTAAGGTTGTAAGTGATAAATCTGATAAAACTTTGATTGTTAGTGTGGATAGAAAATTCATTCATTCTAAATACAAAAAGTTTATCACTAGATCAAAACGCTATGCGGCTCATGATGAAGAGAATAAGTATTGTGTCGGAGATGAGGTGCGTATACGTGAGTGTAGGCCAATATCGAAGCGTAAGTGTTGGGAAGTAATTGCTGAATAGTTAGAGGAATAAAATGATTCGTGAGCAATCAAGGCTGTTTGTTGCTGATAACTCTGGTGCTAAAGAGGTAGAGTGCATTAGAGTATTGGGGGGGTCTCGTAAAAAGTATGCTTCTGTTGGAGATATTGTTGTCGTAACAGTGAAAGCGGCCACGCCTGATAGGCGTGTAAAAAAAGGTGATGTGTGTAAGGCTGTTGTTGTGCGTTCCAGCAAAGGAGTGCAACGTGATGATGGTAGTGAGATAAGATTTGATAATAATGCAGCTGTCCTTGTCAATAATAATAAAGAGCCTGTCGGTACTCGTATTTTTGGTCCAGTTGTAAGAGAATTACGAGCAAAAGGCTTTATGAAGATTGTTTCTTTAGCTCCTGAGGTGTTGTGATGAGGAAAAAATTTAGCGTAAAAAAAGGTGATTTGGTTCATGTCATTACTGGCCGTGCTAAAGGTAAGAGCGGTGAGGTTATGAATGTTGATAGATTGAACGGTAGAGTGAAAGTCAAAGGTGTTAATTTGCTTACCACTCATAAACGTCCTAGTGCTCAAGATAAAGGTGGTATTGTAAAGAGAGAAGGTTATATACATATCTCGAACGTGATGCTTAATGATCCAAAGGACAATAAACCTACCAGAGTAGGTGTAATGGTTGATGATAAAGGGGTGAAGGCAAGGGTTTCAAAGCGCTCCAACGAGATAATTAGTTAATTTAGAATAAGAGTTTTAGTTATGGCACGTCTACGTGAACAATATGAAAAGGTTATAAAGGCTGAGTTGCAGAAGAAGTTTGGTTATGCTAGCGCTATGATGATTCCTAAGCTTGAAAAAATAGTTTTGAATATGGGTGTTAGTGATGCAGTAAAAGATCGTAAAGCCATAGATAATGCAATCGAAGAATTGTCTATGATTGCTGGTCAGAAAGCCGTGATTTGCCGTGCTAAAAAATCTATCGCTAGTTTTAAGTTGCGTGAAGGGATGCCTATTGGGGCCAAAGTTACTTTGCGTAAGGCTAGGATGTACGAATTCTTGGATCGTCTAGTGAATATAGCAATGCCACGTATAAGAGATTTTCGTGGGATTTCTAGTAAAAGTTTTGATAGTTCTGGTAATTATGCCATGGGTATTAAAGAGCATATAGTTTTTCCAGAGATTGATTACGATAAAGTTAGCCAGATAAGAGGATTGGATGTTGTCTTTGTTGTAAGATCTGCTAGTAAAGAAGAAAGTAAAGAGTTGTTGTCGAAGTTTAATATGCCTTTTACAAAATAATTGGAGTTATTATGGCAAAAGTTAGTGCAGTTGAGAAAAATAAAACTAGAAGATTAAAAGTAGAAAAGTATGCGGTTAAGCGTTCTTCGTTAAAAGGGTTAGTAATGGATCGTAGTAAATCACCCGAAGATCGTTTTGAGGCTACGTTAAAATTGGCAAAATTACCTAGAAATGGTGCTAAGAGCCGTATTAGGAATAGGTGTGCTATTAGTGGTCGTCCTAGAGGATATTACCGTAAGTTTGATATGTCGCGTATTGCGGTGCGTGATTTGGTGTCGTGTGGTATGGTGCCAGGTGTAACTAAATCTAGTTGGTAGGAGATTATTATATGAGCATGAGTGACCCGATTTCTGATTTATTAACGCGTATTAGAAATGCTGTTTCTGCCGGGCATGAAGGATTGGTTGCGCCATATTCTAAATTAAAGGATAGTATTTTGTCAGTTCTGAAGTCAGAAGGTTATATAGCCGATTTTAAAACTGAGAAAGACAGTAAAAAAGTAGTGTCTGCTATACGATTAAAATATGTTGATGGTAGTTCAGCTTTTACTCATATAGAAAGAGTATCTAAGCCTGGATGTAGAGTGTATAGTTCATGTAGCGATTTACCTAAATTTCACGGCGGTCTCGGTATTTATGTGATGTCAACTTCTAAAGGAGTAATGTCTGATCATGAAGCACGTAGGCAAAATTTAGGTGGTGAAGTTTTGTGTAAGGTCTTTTAGGGGAATAAATGTCTAGAGTTGGAAAAAATAGTATTACTGTTCCTGACGGTGTTAAGTGCAGTATTGCGGATAACAGTTTTGTTGTTAGTGGTGCTAATGGTAATATTTCTGTACCATTATCCAGTGAAGTAAAGGTTGAGATTAGTGATAATAAGGTTTCGGTTAATCCATTAAGTGAGGCAAAGTTTGCTCGCATGATGTGGGGTACTACGCAAAGATTAGTTGAAAATGCTATATTGGGAGTATCACAAGGGTTTTCAAAGCGTCTTGAAATGAAAGGTGTAGGATACCGTGCGCAGATGAAAGGTAGTAATTTATCTTTGCAACTTGGGTTTAGTCATGATGTAGAAATTCCTGTGCCATCTTATATAAAAGTGGTATGTGAGAAACCTACAATTTTGCAGATTAGTTCTCCTGATAAGCAAAAGTTAGGAGAGTTTGTTGCTAATATACGAAAATATCGTTTGCCAGAACCTTATAAAGGTAAGGGTATAATGTATGAGGGTGAATTTATTTTACGCAAAGAAGGTAAGAGAAAGTAATTAGATCATGTTATCAATTCGTGGTAAGTTTGTGCGCAGGAAAAGACGTAATACTAAGAGGATTTTATTAAGAAAAAATAATCTACCTCGTCTATCTGTGTTTAGATCAAATAATCATATGTATGCTCAGCTTATAGATGATGTGAAGCGTTGTACTATAGTTTCTGCGTCTAGTATGGATAAAGGGATTGCAAGCAAAGTTTCTCTTAAGAGTACAGAGATTGCGGCATTGGTAGGTAAAGCGCTTGCTGAACGTGCAGTTTCTAAAGGGATTGAACAAGCTGTGTTTGATAGAGGTGGTTATTTATTTCATGGCAGAGTAAAATCTTTAGCAGATGCTGCTCGTAATAATGGTTTAAGGTTTTAAAGGTACATTATGACACGTCAAAATAGTAAAAGTAAGCAGGGTGTTGAATTAATAGAAAAATTGGTGAATGTTGGTCGTGTTGCCAAGGTGGTGAAAGGTGGTCGACGTTTTTCTTTTAATGCATTGGTCGTAGTAGGGGATGGTAAGGGTAAAATTGGTTATTCGACTGGTAAGGCGAAAGAAGTTCCTGATGCGGTGAAGAAAGCGACAGAAAAAGCAAAGAAAAATATGGTGCGTATTCCATTGCGTGAGAATCGCACGTTGCATCATGATATAGGGGCAACAGCAGGTGCAGCTAGGGTTTATATGCGTCCTGCTCCTTCTGGTACGGGGATTATAGCTGGTGGTTCTATGCGTGCTGTGTTTGAGGCTCTTGGTTTGCAGGACGTTGTTAGTAAATCTATTGGTACTAATAATCGTAGTAACTTAGTGCGAGCAACTTTAAATGCATTATTAGCCATTAAGTCTCCTCGTCAAGTAGCTGCTAATCGTTCTAAGAAAGTTTCAGAAGTTATTAGTCGTCGTGAAACTTCAGAGTTAAAAGGAGAAGGCGATGAGTAATGCAAAAGTGAATTTTATCAAGGTCAAGCAAATTCGTAGTGCAATTCGTAGGCCAAAGGATCAAGCAGAAACTTTAAAAGGTTTGGGTTTGAATAAAATAGGTCGTGTTCGTGAGTTACAAGATACTAGTGCTATCAGAGGTATGGTTAATAAAGTGCATCATTTAGTATCTATCGTTAAGTAGGCTGGTTAATATGAAGTTACATGAAATTAAAGATAAAGTTGGTGCTAAAAGTAATTCAAAACGTTTAGGGCGTGGTGAAGGATCTGGTAAAGGAAAAACTTGTGGTAAAGGTCACAAAGGTCAGAAGGCTAGGTCTGGTGTAGCCATTAAAGGATTTGAAGGTGGTCAGAATCCTATTTACATGCGTTTGCCTAAAAGAGGGTTTAATAACAGCAAGTTTAAAATTGTTTATTCGCTTGTCGGTTTTGATGATTTGCAGAATGCAATTGATAATAAGTTAATAGATTCTACAAAACCGATCACAATTAAAGAATTGAGAGATGGTGGGTTAATTGCTAAGAAAGCTACCAAGGTAAAACTATTATCTAATGGTTCTCTCAAAACTGCGGTTGACTTGGTTGTGGATAAGGCTTCGGAATCAGCATTATCAATGATGAAGAAGTTAAAAGGAACGGTTACATTATCTAAATAGGTGTTGAATATGTCATCTGCTGCAGAGCAGCTTGCTGCGAATTTTAATTGGTCTACTTTTTCAAAGGCTGAAGATTTAAAAAAAAGATTATGGTTTACAGTCTTTGCTTTACTAGTGTTTAGACTTGGGGCACATTTGCCTTTGCCTGGAATTGATGCGGAAATGATGCGCGAGGTCGTGCAAAGAACCTCTTCTGGTATTCTTGGTTTATTGGATAAATTCTCTGGTGGTGCGTTAGGGAATATGGCTATATTTGCATTAGGGGTCATGCCTTATATCTCGGCTAGCATCATAGTGCAATTAATGACCGCAGTAGTGCCACATCTAGAATCATTGCGTAAAGATGGTGAGTCTGGTCGAAAAAAAATTAATCAATATACTCGTTATCTTACAGTATGTCTGGCCTTAGTACAGTCGTATGGTATCTCTGTTGGTTTAGAGGTCATGCCGTCTAGTCCCGTGATCGAAGGTGGCTTAATGTTTCGATTATCTGCAGTGTTAAGTTTGACAGGTGGTACGTTATTCTTAATGTGGCTAGGTGAACAGATTACCGTTCGTGGTATTGGTAATGGGATTTCAATAATTATCTTCTCTGGTATCGTATCTGGGATGCCTGGTGCATTGGTGCAGTTGTTTGAATTGGGTCGTACGAATCAAATGTCTTCTCTAACAATTTTTGCGGTTTTATTGATGTTAGCTGCAACATTGATTACGATTGTTTACATGGAAAGGGCCCAAAGAAGGATATATATACAATACCCTAGGCGTACAGCTGGTAAAATGCAATATGGTGGTGATAACACTCATATGCCATTAAAGTTAAATACAGCTGGTGTTATGCCTTCTATATTTGCCAGCGCTTTGTTGATGGTTCCACAAACGATATCTGGTTTTACGGCTAATATGGATTCTGAGAGTATATTTGCTAATCTTATGCTATATTTTGGTTGCGGACGTCCTGGATATTTGATAGTTTTTGTGGCTCTTATAGTATTCTTTTCATTTTTTTATACTTCGGTAGTATTTAATCCAGTAGAAAAGGCTGAGGATCTGAAAAAATCTGGCGCTATTTTACCGGGATATAGACCAGGTCAGCATACAGCTGAATATTTAGACTTTGTTCTGACAAGGTTAACTGTGGTAGGGGCAGCATACCTTGCTGCTGTTTGTGCGTTACCTATATTATTGATTAATAAGTATTCTATCCCACTTTATTTAGGCGGTACTAGTCTTTTAATCGTAGTAAGTGTGGCTATTGATACAGTTACTCAAGTTCAGTCTCATTTGTTGGCTCATCAGTATCAAGGTTTGGTAGGGCGTACGCGTCCTAAAAGAGGAAAAAGAAGGCTATAATGCAAAATATAGTTTTACTGGGTCCTCCTGGTAGCGGTAAAGGTACACAGGCTAAGTTGTTATCTAAATGCCTAGGGTACCATCACATTAGTACTGGTGATTTGCTGCGTAAAGCCATAGAGCAGAAGGGCGATATTGGTAGTAATGTAGAGGCGCTGTTAAGTAGTGGGCGATTGGTACCAGATGATATGGTGATGGAAATTGTTACACAAGAATATGATCATTATCTAAGTATAAAGAGTGGTTTTATTTTTGATGGTTTTCCAAGAACCTTAGGGCAATCGCGAGCACTTAGTGATATGTTATCTGCAAGAGAAGGGCAGATAGATTGTTTGATCAAGCTGGATGCTTCTGATGACATTATTAAACAAAGAATATTAGGTAGATATAGTTGTGTATCGTGTGGCACAATTTCCAACAAATATTTTTGTGGAACGACTTTTGATGGTAAGTGTAGTAATTGTGGTAGTTCTGAACTATCGTTTCGCAGTGATGATAATGAGGATACCATTATCAAAAGATTGGCGAATTATAGACTCGACACCTTGCCAGTTTTGGATTATTTGTATGGTGACTGTGCTAACAGTTTTGTAATTAATGCTGAGTCAGATACTCAGTCTATACTTGATGAGATAATAGAAAAAATAGGTGTATAACATAAATGTCGTAATTAAACATTGACTTTTATGTGTTTTTTTTTTATTTGTGTCTCAAATGTATTTTAAAAGGAGAATAAGATTGTGGCTCGTATAGCAGGTGTGAATATTCCTAGCGGTAAACGTGTTGAGATTGCATTGCAATACATATATGGAATAGGTACTGAGAACGCTAAGCAAATTTGTAGCGGTGTTGGTATAGAAACAAGTCGTAGGGTGAATAATCTTTCTGATGATGAGGTCGTGAAAATACGAGAGTTTATCGATTCTCATTACAGAGTTGAGGGTGACTTGCGACGTGCTGTTTCCATGAATATTAAACGTTTAACAGATCTTGGGTGTTATAAGGGTTTGCGTCATCGTCGTAAGTTGCCAGTACGGGGTCAAAGAACTCACACTAATGCAAGGACCCGTAAGGGCAAGGCTGTTCCTATAGCAGGTAAAAAGAAATAGTGATTGATAGGTAAAAAATGACTAAGTCGGTAGCAAGAGTTCGTCGTAGAGAGCGAAAAAATATAGTAAGTGGTGTAGCGCATATTAATGCTAGTTTTAACAATACGATTATTACTATTTCTGATATGCAAGGTAACACTATTTCATGGTCAACATCGGGTGCAATGGGTTTTAGAGGTGCTCGTAAGTCTACTCCATATGCTGCACAGGTTGCGGCAGAAGATGCTGCTAAGAAAGCGATGGAGCATGGACTGCAAACTGTAAGTGTTGAGGTTACGGGGCCAGGATCAGGTAGAGAGTCTGCGTTAAGAGGTTTACATAGTATTGGCTTGAATGTCACTTCTATACGTGATTGTACTCCTGTTCCTCATAATGGTTGTCGTCCTCCTAAGCGTCGTCGTGTATAATAATTTAAGGTATGGAGAAATATTGTGATTAGTAAAAACTGGCAATCTCTTATTAAGCCTTATAAGTTGAATGTGAAGTCTAAAGATAAACAAAATCGCGGCATGGTTGTAGCAGAACCATTAGAGCGTGGTTTTGGTATGACTTTGGGTACAGCTTTGCGTAGGGTTTTGTTATCGTCACTACAGGGTGCTGCGGTGACAGGGGTTAAAATAAAAGGTGTACAACACGAGTTTTCTGCAATTCCCGGAGTGTTAGAGGATGTTGCTGAAATTATATTGAATTTGAAAAGCCTTGCGATTCGCAAGAATTTGGATTCTCCTAGCAGAATTAGATTAGTTAAAAATACGCCCGGAGTTGTGAAAGCCTCTGATTTCGGAGATAGCGCAGATGTAGAATTTTTGGATCCTGATTTTGTGTTATGTCATTTAGACAAAGGTGCTTCTCTTGATATGGAGATTACAGTAGAAGTTGGTAAAGGGTACGTTCCTGCTGCGCAATTGCGCAAAGAAGATGCTCCGGTCGGGTATATTGCTGTTGATGGAATATTTAGTCCTGTTAGACGTGTGTCTGTAAAGGTTGAGAATGCTAGGGTAGGACAAAGAACAGACTATGATAAGTTGATACTAGATGTAGAAACTAATGGTTCAGTTCGTCCTGATGACGCAGTTGCTTTGGCAGCACGAGTATTACAAGATCAACTTACACAGTTTGTGAATTTTGAAGATCCTGAAGATGAACATGTCGAAGAGGAAATAGAGCAATTTAGTTTTAATAAGAACTTATTGCGTAAAGTTGAAGAGTTAGAGCTTTCTGTACGTTCGGCTAATTGTCTTAAGAATGAGAACATTGTCTATATTGGTGATTTGGTACAAAAGACTGAATCTGAGTTGTTACGTACTCCTAACTTTGGTCGTAAATCTTTGAATGAGATAAAAGAAGTTTTGTTGGAGATGGGGGTAGAGCTTGGGATGTTGGTACCTGATTGGCCGCCTGAAAATATCGATGATTTATCTAAGAAATTAGAAGATAATAATTATTAAGTTAAGGAGAATGTAATGCGACATTCTATTAAAGGTCGTAAGTTTAATAGGCCTAGTGCGCACCGTAAGTTGATGTTTGCTAATTTAGCAAAATCACTTATTCGTTATGAACAGATTAAAACTACTTTGCCTAAAGCAAAAGATTTACGTCCGTTTGTTGAGAAGCTAATCACTATCGGTAAGAAAGATTCTTTACATGCAAGAAGGATGCTGATTGCAAAGTTGGGGGATAACTCGATAGCTGCAAAATTAATAGATGTTGTAGGTAAAAGATATAATTCTCGTAATGGTGGTTACACAAGAATCATTAAAGCGGGCACTCGTTATGGTGACATGGCCCCTATGGCGTATATAGAACTTGTTGATAGAGATATGAATGCTAAGCCTGTGCAAGATAAAACTGTAGAAACGGTTGATGATGTTGTTGAACCAGTACAGGATGTAGTACACGCTAAGTAGTTTTTTATTTTTGTGAATTAGCCATGCTTTTTTACGGTTATTTTCTGTGCATGGCCGAATTTTTCTTTGTATGACTTGTCTGCGGTCGTGTTTTTGTTCGTGTGGATTAGTAAACAATTTGTATGATAACCACTTTTCTTTTTTTTATGGTTTTATACGCTACGAACCCAATGAAACTATTATCATTTGTTCAAGATTGACTTTGTCACTAATCTTTACTATCCTGAACCGAGTTTTATTTTCAAAGTAGATCGATTAAGATAAGGGGGAGAGCTATGAATTTAGCAAAGATAGTTTTATTTGGTTTAATTGCTGCGGTTATTAACTGCTCGTATGCTGCTATTTTGGGCGAACCTAAGCGCTATAAAGCCATTAGATGTCCATTGTGGATTCCAACTGCTACCAAAGAAGAAACAAGCAATCCTAGTTTACGGGATAGAGAAAGACGTAATTCTTTCATATCTTCGGACAAGATAAGATTACTTGTTAACCCAAGGGCCAAAAGTACCTTCTTAAATAAAGTTGCAAGATGTGAAAGAACCTATTACTACCATAAGCCCGGTGATGGTCTTGCTACTGTGACGGAAAAGATATCGCCATGGAGAGTAATGAAAAAAAGCAAGTGGTTCAGATTTCACTCTAAAAAATATAGAAGCCTAAAAAAGAAATTGGTAAAAGTAGAATATAAAGTTATACCAGAAAGTCCTAATAATCACGTTTTTACTTTTATTCATTTTGAAAATCCACGAAATGATGTTAATTGGAAAACATATAGTCCTGGCTTGGATCGCGCTCATTGTAAGATAGTATCCAAGTACTTATTTAATAAAAAATTGGAAAAGATGTTATCTCCTAAGCTATTTGTAGATTAATTGTATCGCATCATCATGATTTAACCACCTCAGGTATAGAAACAGTGTTTTATATGTGTCTGATGAGGTGTTTTTGTATGTGAGTAATCTTAGAGAGTCGTTTAAAAGCAATACATTAACATGTAATCTTGTTAAATTTTCACGTTATATAAGCTATATTACTGTGCTGTTTCTTATTATACATGAGGATTGTATACACTAATTTTTGGTAGTATGTACTTATATAGTCATGTGAAATGATTATTTTGCTGATATTTTTTGGTATAACGTAGGTGATGTTGCAGTGATTAAATGGTTCCTTATACTGGCAGTATGTTGCAAAGGTAAGATTGCTACCATACGACTAACAAGTCACTATGGTAGCACTAGATTGTTATTTTTTACTGTATTTTTTAGCTAATTTCTTCAAATCTTTTTTGGAAACTGTTTTACAGTTTACACATTTTTTCTTTTTGTTAGCTGTACTAGCTTTCTTAAGCTTGCGGTTGTTTTTCCTTGCTTCGTATTCTGCTCTGGCTTCTGCTACTTCAGGACAGTATTTTTGTATATCAGCATCATCCATATTTTTTACTGTAACGTATACTGATCCTGCATTAATCTGATCAACTTCTAAGTAACCTTTGATTTTTTCTGCTTCTGGTAATTTATGCTTTATTTTACCCCAAGTAGTTACAGCTTTGTATTGACCATGTTTATCCTTGAACGTGACCTCGATTACTGTTTCTGGGTTAAGCACAAATGGTAATTCCCACTTTACTGGATTTTCTGTTTCGATAACGCTGGCTTTCATTATTCCTATTACAGCATGTCTTGCTTTTAGGGTAAGCTTTTGGCTTTTCTTTATTTCTACGGTATCTTTTCCGCCTTCAGTAGTTTCTTTTGATGTTTCAGACACAGTATGGTTCACTCTGCTTTTGCTAAAATTCACTTGAGGCAGGGTGATGCCACCAGATGTAGTATCAGTTTGCTCTTTTAAAAATCTGCTCTTAGTATTTATAGAGTATTCGTTAGTATATGCTTTATTTAACTCTAAAGTTGTTTCCTCTACGGCATCGCTGGCGTTACAAGCAAATTGTATCCCAATTATTTTTTGGGTTTCATCAGGCAATAATGACATCAGATCCACCTTGGCCAATTGCTTTATTGTAGCGTTTCTAACCTTGATGCTGACTATACGCATATTTTTAGCTTTTTTGTTTTTTAGCCTGTTAGGTGAGAACATATCTGTTCTTAGGATTTCTTGTTGTGCGTTTACATTACCATGAATAGCTTCGGATACAGTACCAGTTACATCTAGATGAAGTGATCCATAACTCTGGCGCGGTAACACAGCCATTAATGATATAGCTAGGTAAGTAAATATTTTCTTGTTGTTCATTGTTAGATCCTCGTTTTACTTTTTGTGGTTTTTTACATTTTCCCACATTTGTGCATTTTTTGAATATTTGATTCCACCATTTGAGAAGATAATGTTTTTCTTGTCTACCTTTTTAAATTCCCATTGTAAATCTTTTGCCTTTTTGCCGCCCTTAGCAAAAAAATCAAGAATACTATCATCGTAATCTTTTTGTGCGGTAGTAACACATTTTTTGTATAGCTTATTATAACCATTACCACATGCATTGTTGCACGGTCTGCAATGTCCAAATTTTTTCAGACTGCTTATCCAACCATCTTGCTTTTTGGCATCCGAGGTGTAATCTACTTTATCATCGTATTGCTTCTTTGTACCGTCGGGTAGATTATATGTACATCTGTACTTATTTGGTTTACATCCTGCTGCATTTAAGTTGTCGATACACAATAAGGATGTCATAATTATTATTGTTGTTTTTATCATGTTCTATACCTTTGTCACTCTGTTTGTATATT
The DNA here is from genome assembly GCA_965204765.1 of Alphaproteobacteria bacterium. Lineage (GTDB taxonomy): Bacteria > Pseudomonadota > Alphaproteobacteria > Caedimonadales > UBA9215 > CBDBFG01. The sequence continues at coordinate 515,942 of CBDBFG010000004.1, forward strand.
TGCATTAAATAGTTAATAAAACATTACGTTTCCCTGTTACTTTGCAGTCTACAGTACTTTTATATCGTTTTCTACCCATCGTATTACGAATGCATCTATACATTATTACTAGCATGGCTACATAGGAGTGATAACAACAGTACTCCCATGATAAGTAGACAATAGTTTTAGGTAAAGTATTGCGCATAAACAGAATTATATCTTATAAGGTAAAATATTTTCTTTTCTCACCTTAACTAAATGTCAATAATTGAGATGTATAATTCGATATATTTTATGGATTTTTAGGAGATTATTATGCGTATTATCAGTTTATTGATTACCACTACTATAATGATGCCTTTATGTATTAATGCATATTGTGCGTAATTGGGAGAGACCCTTTCTCAAGAACGAGAGCGCACACAAGTCCCAAGGGCCATTAACATTCCTGAAATAACTGACTTATCTTTGCAAACAAAAATAGTAAAAACAAAATATGAGGAATACAGAAAATCATTAGAGCTTGATAGTCCAATAACAGAAGAGTCAAGTGACAATAGACTGAGGGAATTAAGGGGCGCAATAAAAAATCATCGCGAGAAGCAATCACGTTATACTAGAGCTATTAACTAACACCCAGTGTAATATTGATAAGCAAGATATTGCTAGATGTTCTCTAAGAAGTTGTGGTATAGATTCTGATACAGAAAATAGTTTGTGCGAGGATTCTGATGACGAGAACACCGAATATTCAATGCCATCTAGCACAAAAAAGACACGTAAACAATCTTTAATGGAACCCATAAAAAAATTAGTGAAAAGCAGTTCTTGGCCTTTTCGTTCTCGTCACAACAGGGAAAGTTAACTGTAGTTAATCGGAAGTTATAATTGTCGTTGGATAAAAAAAGTTTAATCTACTTGCCCTTACTCTTCCGGCGTTCACTTTGTAGATATAATGGCTGATTCTATAGAGCATACTCCCTAAATTATCTTAGTATGCTGTTATGATAGAGGGTATTAAGAGAGATAGCTTGCGATGTTGCAGGTATCGATTCTTGACGATGGTAGGTTGTCAAAATAACATGGATTCAATAATGGGGAGTAAATAGTCTTAGATGTTATATCCAGCCATTTTTTTAGCCAGGGTATTGCGGTTTATTCCTAAAATGTTTGCTGCCTTTAATTTATTACCCTTGGCATTTTGCAAAGCTAATTTTATTAGTGGTATTTCAACTTCTTTTATCACTTGATGGTATAGTCCCACTGCTGGTTCTTGTCCATTTAGATCAGCAAAATATTCATTTAGTTTTTTTTCTACTAGACTTGCTATACCTTTACATTCATACGTATCAATCTTCACGATATGTTGTTCTCCTTTATATTATGCATTGTCTATACATATGGCATCTAAAGCACGGTTGTCAATCGGCATTTTGTATAGGAGGTATATACTATGCGTTAAGTAGTGCTAATATTTGGTTTTTTTCTTATATTTATTTGTTAATTAATCGATGTAAACCTTTCTTTCTCACAGTTGCACTACGGTAAATGTATGGAAACACGGTAATCTACTATATTCAGAGGCATGTTAACAAATATGGTGAATAATCTAGTGTTATCGTTACTTAATAAGGCTTTGATTATTGAGTGTAGCACTCATGCACTGTGCATTTGTAGGTTGTGATTGGGTTTTTTGTACATGGTTTGTTCGGCGATAAGATTGTCATAAAAGTCCGTTATCAACAGTCTCATGTTGTGTATCGACGAAGCTTGATTGATTTTGACACGAAATTCATTAGATGAGGATAGCCCTTTGCTATACCAGCTGATATGTTTGCGGCTTAGTTTTATACCTACATCTTCTCCGTGATGATGCATGATATCATCAAAATGTTTTAATACTATCTTCTTTTGTTCCAACAGGGTAGGGTCTGGCAATTTTTCGTTAGTTTGCAGATAATGTTGTATTTGCTTTAAGAACCATGGCCTACCGTAACTCCCGCGTCCTATCATGACACCATCAGCACCGGATATTTTTAAACTTGTAGCAGCATTTTCTTCTGATACTATGTCACCATTAGCGATTACCGGTATACTAACTGCTTGTTTTACTTGCGAGATGAATTGCCAATCGGCCTTGCCATTATACAGTTGGCATCTTGTTCTACCGTGTACAGTAAGCATTTTTATGCCACAGTCTTGTGCAATTTTTGCTAATTCTGGTGCGTTGCGCGAGTTGTCATCCCAGCCTGTTCTCATTTTAAGGGTAACTGGTAGTTTTACCGCCTTTACTGTATGTTTTATAATTTGTTCTGCTAACTTTAAATCTTTCATTAATGCTGAGCCAGCATAGCCATTGACCACTTTTTTAGCGGGACAGCCCATATTGATGTCGATTATGTTTGCTCCTAGATCTTCATTGAGTTTAGCAGCATCATACATGACCTTTGGGTCACATCCGGCTAGTTGAACTGTTGCAGGGCGTTCTTCAGGGCATTTTTCTACCATTTTCATTGTACGTTTTGTTTCTCTGATCATGGCCTGTGAAGCTATCATTTCTGATACTACTAATGATGCCCCCATATTTTTAACAAGTTTTCTAAAGGGTAGATCAGTTACCCCAGAACAAGGGGCTAGTAATACATTACCTTGCAGTTGGATGTTGCCAATATTAATATTTTTATACAATGTCATCGTTGTGCTTTAAGTCCTTATAATATCAAGCTATGCTTTTGCATTACGCTAGATATTTTTTTTAGTAAATCAACAAAAATATCTTTTTCTTGGTTGTTTAGCATATTATATGCTTTTAGATCATCATGACTGTCAAGTATTATATTATTTACAAATTGTATATGATAGGCATGAAAGTACCTACTGATAGTTCTGTACTGGGCGTATAATTTACTATAAAAACCTTCGGTTGTTTGCGTGTTTTTGTCTATTGCCATATAGTTTTTTAAAGTAATACGATGCTGGTATGAGCATTTAGTTATTTTTGGTGCATCAACCATTCTTTTATATATTTTACTTAGGTAGCGATACCTTTTAATGTTGCAATAAACAGTATTGTCAATAGTCTTATTGTATTCCAGTTCCGTTAGTATACTTTTATTAGTTGGTTTTTGGGTAGTATTTGTATGCATTATTTTATTGCATTTTTTAGGGCGTCCTCGTTTTGCCCCCGCTGAGTAGAATATAGGCATTGCTTCCTCGGAGTTAGTGTTAATTTAGATTCGTGATATTATACTTAGAAAGTGAAAATATCATCCACGGTGATATCGCCGTGGATATTGCAAGATCTAAATGGTGCATTCTGTATAATCTGTTACTCCTTCAAGATATACTTTGGGTAACTTTTTCACCTGTGCTATTTGATTAGCAGTTTTCAATAATGTGATGGTGTTGGCGTGTTGCCCGTTAATGGTATACTTGTGGCTATCTTCTGCATAATTGTGTCGTTGTGATTCTTTTACTGTTATACCATGTCGTTTTAAAAAACTTTTTAATCCAGCACCAGATAGCCACAGGCCCAGGTGTTTGCAACTATTTTTTTGTTTGTCAAAATGCGATTGTCTAGATTTTAATTTTTTTATGGGAGGAAATTGTGAGTATAGATATTGGGTTAAATCATATGTTTTCATCCCGTTGATTTGAGAGTGTTTTTGCTTAAAGCATAGCAAGGCATCTTTAATTGTAGTATTGTCACACTTTTCTGGAAAGTATCTACTGGGTTTAATGGAATAAAGCTGACAATAGGACATTTTTATTCCGGATCTAGTTAACCTTTTGTTGATAGATAGTTTGGTTCTATTCAGTATTCGTGCGATTTCTTGGCTGTTTGCTACCATGTAATACAAAATTGCTAACTCTTTTGTATCGTCCAGACCCCAAGGCTTTTTTACGTATTCTTGCATTATCTTGTTTCCCTGTTTTTGATAATTACATGTAAATATATTTTTTTATTTTTTTCGCTTGCTTTTGGTATTGTTTACCTATTTAATTGTGTCAAGCGTCGCTTACTGTATGACAAATTATTGAGGAGTTTGTCAAGTATAAATTGTAAAAGTGACCTAAATTAAGTAAATAGACAGGAGGATATAGATGAATAATAATCTATCTGTACACCATAATTTAGATACTCAGCGTGATGAGGAGCACTCTGAATCTAGTAACATAGATAACTTGGCAAATATTGGTCAAGTTACTAATTTAAATTTTAATAATGTCAACAAAGCACTAATAAGGAAGCGTAGACCATCAAAGCATCCTCTTAGGCAGTTAAGAATTCAGGCGAATTATACTCTTGATGAATTAGCACAAGTTACTAACTTGTCGCCTTCGTATCTTTCTAGGTTAGAGAATGGTACCAGAAGGTTGAACGAAGATATTTTGCAAAGACTATCTGTTGCTTTATCTTGTAATCCTAATGATTTGTTGCCGTATGCTGTGAACAATAATGTGACTAATATTTCTAGTCATAAAAAGAACGAACGTAACAATTATTCTGTTGATTTGCCTGTATATAGGTTATCAGGGGATAGTTCTACTAATAGCGGTTCTATTGATGCTACTACTGCGCAAGAATGGATTCCAAGAATGCCGGAATTGGCTGGTGTTGCTAACGCGTTTGCGTGTAACGTAGAGAATAGTTGCTGGAGCCCTAGGTATATGAATGATGATCGTATACTAGTTCATCCTACTTTACCGTTAAAGCAAGACTGTTCTATGGTTTTGATCGATAATAGTGGTAAGGTGTATCTGGGTCGATTGGTTAGCATCGATGTTTCCGATGATTCTCAGGATATTACTATCGAATTGTTTAATAATACAGTCGAGAAAAACATAACCTTTAAGCAATCTGATGTAAAATACTCCTACAAGATTGTAGGTGTGTTACAATCTGCTTAATGAGTGATTTGCTAACTATAACGTCTATGGTATTTTACTTCTGGTTTTAACGTACATGTGCTAATGAGAAAGCGCTAAGCCGCTACGGTTGGTTAACAGAAGTAAGGTACTATATTCCTTCATTATTATGCCGCTACTAAGGCACGGTTTTTTATTTTATCTTTGAATTGTAGCGTCTTTTTTTATAGTTCATGACGTCGTAACACTAAAATCCCTAAACATTTTACTAAGTTTAACGTGTAATGTATTATAAAGCTTGTTTTATTTTTATTGCGTTATCGTGTTGAGAATCTTTGATATAGTGCAATACTAAAATTGATATGCCTAAGCATATTGGTACTACGTTTAATGCGTATTGATAATTATCTACGGTAAAGTTTGTTCCAGACCGTTTATAGTCTAATAGGTAGCCTATAACTGCTTCGAACGCTCCGCTTAGCATGATCATTGTATTCATAAATCCCAACGCTATACCGCTTGAGTTTGCCTTTACCATACGTACTACAAGAGAGAATACCAAACATTGTCCACCAAAAGAAAACCCTCCGATAAATAGCAAGGCACACATAGTATATATCGAATGTATCTTGTAGTTCACTATTATGTAATAAGTGATCAGAGAGACAAAGGCACATATGTACATCAGTATTTTGCGTTTGTTAATTAGATCCGAAGCATAGGTAACTATTGGTGCGCCAAAGCTTACGCCTATATATATGCATGAGGAAACAAAAGATGCATGTTGTTTGCTTATGTTGTAGGTTAACATCATGAACGGTGTGCCCCACAGATCGGCAATTACGGCTAAAGGAACGTACATTAATCCACCAAATGCTCCTAATAGCCAAATTTGCCTGTTTTTAGCGATGGCTAGTAATTTTTGCATACTATTGTGTTCTTCCACAATTGTTGGTGTATTGATTTTTGTGACATTATATACGGTAAAAGCGATTATAATACCGATACAACCTAGAACAAACACAACGGTGCGCCAGTCAAAGATAGTGGTTAGATAACCAAGGGGTGCTCCTCCTATCGTACCTCCTATTGTTCCTAATAGGGTGGTTATTCCTACTACTCGTGCTATTTTATGGTTATCAAATATGATGGTGATTAATTTTACTACTCCGATAAAACCACAAGCTGCCCCGGCACCAGTTAGCAATCTTCCTATTCCAGCTGTGAATGCATTAGTTGACAGAGCAAAAATAATTGCTCCTGCTGCGGAGATCAGACAACAGATAGAAAAAGTTTTCCTTACACCATATCTATCCAAGGCAATGCCTAAGGGGATTTGCATTGTGGCATATGCGTGATAAAAACATGCTCCAATCATGCCAAAGGTGCAACAGTTTATATCCAGATCTTTTACTAGGTTATCACCTATTACTCCGGGGCAAACACGCAGTACAAATTGGTATAAATAAAAAGACGCTGCACACAGCCACATAAACCATGGCGAAAGCAGTTTAGTAGATGGATTCATATTGACCCTATATAAACATAGCCAGGATTGTACATCAATTTTGCAATATATCAACCTATTGACATCTAATAGTTAATATACTATAAGTATCCTGTCAATTATATCGGGTGATATAGTTGTTATAAACGGAGTAAAGTCCTACATTGGGTGCTATATTTAGGCCTAGTGTGCGGAACTTCTTTAGTCTAACTAGATAGAGGAGATAATTATGAAATTCAAACCATTACATGATAGAGTCTTAATCAAGCGCGTTGAGCAAGAATCCAAAACTAGCGGTGGTATTATCATACCTGATAATGCTAAAGAAAAGCCTGCTGAAGGTTTGGTATTGGCTGTTGGATCTGGTGCCAGAGATGAGTCAGGAAAAGTAACGCCATTGGATGTAAAAGTGAACGACAAAGTTCTCTTTGGTAAATGGTCAGGTACAGAAGTAAAATTAGACGGTGAAGACCTTATAGTTCTAAAAGAGTCTGATATTTTTGGCATATTCGCATAAATACGTAAAAATAATTAAATTATTTATAGTAAGAGGAGATTATTATCATGTCTGCAAAAGAAGTATGTTTTTCTACTGAGGCGCGTAACAAGCTATTAACAGGTGTTAATATTTTGGCAAACTCTGTCAAAGTTACTTTGGGTCCAAAGGGTAGAAATGTTGTGTTATCTAAGAGTTTTGGCGCACCAAGAATTACAAAAGATGGTGTTTCTGTTGCCAAGGAAATAGAGTTAAAAGATAATTTTGAAAACATGGGTGCGCAAATGTTGCGCGAGGTTGCTAGCAAGACAAACGATATAGCTGGTGACGGAACAACTACAGCTACTGTATTAGCACAGGCCATAGTGAACGAAGGGGCAAAATCAGTTGCGGCTGGTGTGAACCCAATGGACTTAAAGCGCGGTGTTGATTTAGCAGTAAATTCTGTAGTGCAAACTATACAGTCTAATTCTAAAACTGTTTCAACAAACGAAGAAATTGCTCAGGTTGCTACTATTTCTGCTAATGGTGAGGCTGAAATAGGGCAAATTATTGCTCAGGCAATGGAAAAAGTTGGTAAAGAGGGTGTTATTACTGTTGAAGAAGCTAAATCCTTTAACACGGAACTTGACGTGGTAGAAGGTATGGAATTTGATCGTGGTTATATTTCACCATATTTTGTTACCAACTCTGAAAAGATGATAGCAGACCTTGAAAATCCGTTAATTCTTGTACATGAAGGTAAAATTACTAGTTTACAACCAATGGTTTCATTATTAGAGCAAGTTGTGCAGTCAAGCAGGCCATTGCTAATTATCGCCGAAGATGTTGAAGGTGAGGCTCTTGCAACTCTAGTGGTAAACCGTTTGCGTGGTGGCCTAAAGGTTGCAGCGGTTAAAGCTCCTGGTTTTGGTGATCGAAGAAAAGCAATGCTAGAAGATATTGCTATCTTAACAGGTGCACAAGTAATTTCTGAGGATGTTGGTCTAAAGCTTGAGAATGTCACTATGGATATGCTTGGTAACTCGAAAAAGGTTGTGGTGAGCAAGGAAAATACTACGGTTGTTGATGGTGTTGCTGATAAAGCTACGGTAGAGGCTCGTTGTAATCAAATTCGTGCACAAATTGAAGAGACTAGTTCTGATTATGATCGTGAAAAATTACAAGAAAGATTGGCTAAGCTTTCAGGTGGAGTAGCGGTGATTAATGTTGGTGGTTCAACAGAGGTCGAAGTAAAAGAACGTAAAGATCGTGTTGATGATGCACTTAATGCTACAAGAGCAGCAGTAGAAGAGGGTGTAGTATCTGGAGGAGGTTGTGCCTTGCTTTATGCGATTGCTTCTTTGGATAGCTTAAAACCTGAGAATGATGAGCAAAGAGTTGGTATAGACATTATTCGTCGTGCTTTACAAGCTCCAATTAGGCAAATAGTTACTAATGCTGGTGGAGATGGCTCTGTGATTGCAGCCAAACTATTGGAAGGTAAAGATAGTAATCGCGGTTTTAATGCGCAGACTGAACAGTATGTTAATATGTTTAACGAGGGTATCATTGATCCTACTAAAGTTGTAAGAACTGCATTACAAGACGCTGCATCGGTTGCAGGTTTGTTAATTACAACCGAAGCAATGGTTGCTGATGCGCCAAAAGATGAAAAAGAATCCACTCCTGATATGGGTGGAATGGGCGGAATGCCTGGTATGGGAGGAATGGGTGGTATGCCTGGTATGGGTATGTAATTCGTTTCTGTCTATGTCTATTAAACCCACCATTTTGGTGGGTTTTTTTTATACTTTTTTTGTGGTGTGATAATTATTTTTTGTTATGTAATTTGAATTTTGTGATTGCTTATGTTTGCTAATCATTTGATCATCGCGCTAATCTAAAACAGCGGTCAATAGTCTAAAAATGCAGATTTTATGTATTATAAAATCGTGAAGCAGAGGATAGCATCGTAGGTGATGTTATATCACCATAATCCAAAGTATTGCATATTTAGTAAAATTACGCTTATGAAGGTGTGATTAATTTATTAGGATTGTAAGAGGCAAATTAATCTATACAATATCTGAATAATAAAAAGGGGAAAGCAGGATGTTGTTACTTTATCGTATGGTTGTATTTGTATTGATGATTATTTGTACAGGTCCTGATGTGAAGGCTGATATTGACGCTGATGAGATGCAAAGGCAAGTAGCGCTATTAAATCAACAAGAGGGTCGAGAATATGATGTTGATGCGTCCATAGCAAAAGTTATGGCCTGGGCTTCTCAGGTTAAAACTGTAGAAAATACAGAGGATCAGGCTGGCTTGTTTTCTTTTGCAGATCCAGATGTGACTACGGTTCGAACTTTGAAATTAGAAGGTATTACTGATTATGATTTGCCCTTGTTGGGGATATTAGTAAAAAGTGCTAATTTATTTGCTTTATCGTTAAATAGTGATGAAATAACTGGTATAGAAGGTTTGTTGGTATCTGGTAATAATTTATGTTGTTTTGGATTACAAGCTACCTTAAACATACTTACCCCCAATGATTTTTTGCATGCTGCACCTATGAGGATGTTAAGTGTAACATTTGGTGAGGTGGGTATGATGCCACTACACTACTTTGATAGTTGTGTAAATTTAAGCGAAAATTCTTCGATTGGTATCGTGCTTAGTTCTCTTAGCGAGGCGCAAGTAGCGTAAAAAAAATAATCTTGCGTACTGAAACGCCTGGAATGGTTAAATCATTGTTATTAGAATCTCTAATGGCTGCTAATACGCGCTTAGAGGTAAGAGGGTTACACTCTCAGCTAGTAATTAAAACCTTGCAGACACAAATTTTACAGCCCAGAATGATGATAGATGCAGAACAAACGATATTAAGTGGTCAGCTCCATGCGCTTGGTTATGGTACAGGTCATTCTTACCAGGGAATGCTTAAAGAGGGCAAACTGCGTGAGTTGATGGATCTATTATTTCACGAGTTATTTCCACAATAATATACCAGTAGTGCTATTGTTTGTAAGGACCTAATGCGTTGGAAAATGTATGGTAATGGTATTAGTTTACTATGTTCTAACCACTATTTTGTATAGGCATTGCTGGGTTTTTATTGCTATTTTGGCTGGCTTCATTATAGGATATTTTAAATTTTTGATCTGCGGTATACCTATGAATCGTCTCGTATGGTTTGTATTGTTAAGTTGATAGATTTTTTGATTATGGAATAATGTGAAATTTCTTATCATTTTTACGTTGTGAATATTTAAATCAAATTGTTTTCAGGTAGCCGAGAGCTCGTTTTCTAGTAAAGGTTATATCTACTATTGGTTTAGGATATGTGGTGCCTAATATAATGTTTGCTGATTGCAGTATTTCTTGCGGTGCTTCCCATGGTCGAAATAAATACTTATTGGGTAAATTTTTTAACTCAGGTATAAATTTTTTTGTGTATAATCCGTCGCCATCAAATTTTTCTCCTTGGGTTATGGGATTAAAAATTCTGAAGTATGGTGATGCATCCACTCCGCACCCTGCAACCCATTGCCAGCTTGTGCTATTATTAGCTAAGTCAGCATCAACTAAGCAATCCCAAAACCAGTCTCTTCCTTTATGCCAGTGAATATTTAAGTTTTTTACCAAAAAAGATGCAACTATCATACGCACTCTATTATGCATGTATCCTGTTTGCCATAATTCTCTCATACCAGCATCAATAATAGGGTATCCTGTTTTACCTAATCGCCATGCTGTTAATTGTAAAGAGTGATTTTTCCATGGGAAATTATTAAATTTTGTATTGATATTTTCTTGGTGTATTGTTTGCGTATGATACAGCAAATAACAGGAAAATTCTCGCCAGATTAATTCATTGATAAAGTGATTAGTATCTGTGTTATATGACGGTATGTTTTGTGTACTATTTAAATGCTGCAAAATTTGTACTGGTGATATTTCACCAAAATGTAAATGCGGCGATAAAAGTGATGTATGTTGTTTACCTGGATAGTCTCTACCTAATTTATATCCTTTGACTTTATCAGTACTAAACTTATTTAATTTGTGTTTTGCGTGCTGTTCTCCTATATGCCATTGCTCTACTATTTTGTTATGCCAGTTATGGGCAATGGGAATAAGTCCAAGATTAGCTAAGGTATTTTTTCTTGTGGTATCAATTACAAAGTTTGTTTGGTGATGATGTTCGTTTACCAGTTTTCTAATAGGGAAATTTATTGTTTTGTTTTTGTATGCTGTGAACACTTTGTAATAACTACTATCTTGTTTTAATATTTGTGATGGATGGAATAAATAATTACTATTATATCGATTGAATTTAATAGTTAATTTTTTACACAAGTGTTCGATGTTTTGTTCTTGTGCTACATGCCAGGGTTCATAACATGTATTGAAATATATACCCTCTATTTCATATAACTTAGCTAGATTAGAGATGATTTTTACTGTATTTCCTACATATATTTGTAATTTGTTGTGTAGAGAGTGATCTAATTTTGCAAGTGAATGGTGTAACCATATCTTACTAGCACTACCGATCTTAAAGGGTTTGGGTGCACAATCATCAAAAATATAAACGGCCATTACTTGTTTGTTTTTGCATGCATTATAGAGTGCTAGGTTATCTGAGAGACGTAGATCCTGACGAAACCAGACTAAAGATATTTTATCCAACAACTATACCCTCCAGAAATTTGTAAAAATATTGCGTCATATCTTTAATTCACAACAAAATTAGGCGATTTCATAAGTTATAAATTTATAATTGTAATACTATTCACAGTTGGTATCACTATTATTGCAAATAATTACCTGATAAACAAATACCAATGTTTTAGTTTGGTTATCGTAACAATTTTCATCGTTCGCTAAGTGGTGCAGCCCTAGGTAATGATCGATTTACAGAATTTTTCCTCTATCGAAGCTAATTCGGTTCAATGTTATTAAAGAATTGTGTTAACAATCTTCATTAGCTGGAGGGTTAATGCCTAGGTAATGGTACGCTTGTGTGGTAAGAACCCTTCCTCTTGGGGTTCTTTGGACTAGACCTTGTTGAATAAGGTATGGTTCAATTACTTCTTCTAGGGTGTCTTTTTGTTCGGATAAAATTGCTGCTAATGTTTCTGCTCCTACTGGTCCACCAGCGTAAACATTGGCAATATGTTCAAGGTATCTTTTGTCTTGTTGATCCAAACCCAATTTATCTACACCCAATTTTGCCAGAGCAGAACGGGCAAGATTGATATGCACAGAATTTGTTTCGGCAACTGTAGCAAAATCTCTTATTCTGCGCAGCAATCGACCTGCTATTCTTGGAGTGCCTCTTGATCTGCATGCTATTTCTTGCAAGGCATCTTGTTCGATATTGAGATGAAGTAATTTTGCTCCGCGATTAACAATTTTTTCCAGATCCTTAGGGGTATAAAAATTTAAACGCAGAGGGATGCCAAATCTATCGCGTAGCGGAGAAGTAATTAACCCTGTTCTTGTTGTTGCTGCAACAAGAGTAAAAGGTGGCAAGTCAATTTGTATGGACCTTGCTGCTGGTCCTTCTCCAATAATGATATCGAGTTTAAAATCTTCCATTGCTGGGTACAGTACTTCTTCTACTGCTGGATTAAGCCTGTGGATTTCATCAATAAATAATACATCATGCGCTTGTAAATTAGTTAAAATTGCGGCAAGATCGCCAGCCTTAGTGATAATTGGCCCCGAAGTTGATTTAAACCCTACACCAAGTTCGGTTGCTATTATTTGTGCCAATGTTGTTTTACCAAGGCCAGGAGGACCAAAAAACATAACATGATCCAAAGCTTCTTTACGTCCTTTTGCTGCTTTGATAAATACTTTTAGATTATCGCACAGCTCTTGTTGTCCCGTGAATTCATGTAAATATTTAGGGCGTAATGATATTTCAGTATATTCTTCGTTTTCTTGTTGTTTTGCTGATAGAATCGCGTCTTTAGGCATATTATTACTTATCTGAATTTTTTATAATTTAACATTTTTTAGGAAAATTAACATGTTATTTATTTGCTACCAAGTGTGATAAGGACAATTTTATTAGTTCTTCCACTGTGGCGTCATTGGCCTGTTGTTGTACGGCTTGTACAGCCTGGTTGGCATCAAATGTTTTGTAACCCAAATTAATTAACGCAGAAACAGCATCTTGGACTTTATTGTCTCCTTTGTTTGCGGTATTGACAGTAGTATTGTTATTTTGATTACTTAGTGTAAGGTTATTCATTTTATCTTTTAATTCATTGATGATACGGCTAGCTAGCTTTGGCCCAACACCATCGGCCTGAGTAAATACAGCTTTATCATTTGCATTAATAGCATGGTATATTTCATCTGGAGTAGCAATTGATAGAATAGCAATGCCCACTTTCATTCCCACACCTTGTACATTAGTGATAAATTTGAAAGATTCCAATTCTTGTTTGGTGAAAAAACCGTATAGTGACATTGAATCTTCACGTACAACAAATTCTGTGTACAGCGTATAGGTTGCATTAACATCACACAATTTATCAAGGGTTTTGCGTGGACAGAATACTTGATAAAAAATTCCATTGACGTCTAGCACTGCAAAGTTGGCTTCTGTTTCTGTTAATATTCCTCTAATTCTAGTAATCATTTTATGTTCCATGTTTGTTTGGTTTGCATAGTATGAGCATGACAAATAGCAATTGCCAATGCATCAGAAGCATCAAATGATATTTCATCATTACATTGCGGTAACAAGTATTGAATCATAGTTTTTACTTGTTCTTTATCAGCGTGTCCTGCGCCAACCACCATTTTTTTGACATGATTAGCTGAGTATTCGCTTACTCTGATATCAAGGGTGGTCGGGGCTACCATGACTACTCCTCGCGCTAACCCAAGGCGAAGGGTAGTAGCAGGATTTTTGTTAAGGAATGTTTCTTCTATGGCTGCTTCATCAGGTTGGTACTGTTTAACTATTGCTTGTACTCCTAAGAATAGTTTGTTTAGCCTAATATCCATGTCTTGTTTTGCTTGTACTTTGATTACACCGTGGGCAACGTGAAGCAATTTTGTACCTTCTACATCTATTACCCCCCAGCCAGAATTTAACAGGCCGGGGTCTATTCCTAATACTCTAAATTTTCTAGACATGTTAAACTTTATTCTATCATTAATGAGTCTAATACCGCTTGGTCGACTTCGAAATTAGCGTATACACCCTGTACATCGTCATTTTCTTCCAGAGCATTAATTAGTTTGAACAAAGTAGCTGCATGATTATCGTCAACAGCAATGGTATTACTGGGTTTCCATATTGTTGCTGCTCTGTTTGGGTCGCCAAATTTATTTACCAAAGCTTCGTGCACATTATTAAATTCTGCAAAGTACGTAGTAATTGTATGAATTTCGTTATCTGTTTCGACGTCTTGTGCGCCAAAGTCCAAAGCTGCTTCTAACATTTCATCACCAGAAATGTTATCTGTGCTGTATACTATTTCTCCGACATGATTAAATTGAAAAATCACACTATTTGCTTCACCTAGGTTGCCGCCATACTTGGAAAATGTCGACCGAATTTCTGAAGCGGTCCTGTTTTTATTGTCGGTTAAACCTGCAACAATCAATGCAATTCCTGCGGGACCATATCCTTCATATCGTACTTCTGTATAGTTTGTATCATCTCCTCCGCCCGCAGCTTTTTTGATAGCTCGTTCGATGTTATCTTTGGGCATATTTACGGATCTTGCTGCTGCAATAGCAGTTCTTAGCCTGGGATTACTATCTTGATCTACTCCACCTTGTTTCACAGCTACAATAATTTCTTTTGATGCTTTCGAGAATATTTTTGCTCTTTTTTTATCTTGTGCACCTTTTCTGTGCATAATATTTTTAAACTGCGAATGACCAGCCATGGTTTTCCTTTTATCTTGCTTGAATACAATATACACCACTGGTACAATTTGTACAGATTGGATAAGGGTGATATATGCAGTATTTGGCTAGTTTAGATGAAATAGTTCACCAGTATAAGGTTTTCTTCGTCGATGTTATTGGTGTGGTTCATAACGGGGTTATGCCATACGAAGGAGCCATTACTACATTAAATTCTTTAATTAATGATCAGGATAAACAAGTAATATTTTTATCTAATAACCCTAGGCCTGGTGCACAAACATTGGCAAAGCTTGTAAGCTTTGGGGTAGATAAGAACATGCAGGTCTTTACTTCGGGTGATGCAACCAGATATTCATTAGTGAATGCATATCGTAAACAGAAAATTTATCATCTTGGCGCTAATCGTAATAACGAAATTACCAAAGGTTTAGCATTGGATTTTGTAGAGCATGTTCAGGATAGTGAGATAGTGTTGTTAACAGCTTTTTTAGAGCCTTACGAGGATATAGATCATTATCAAGCAGATTTGGATTATATTATTGCTAATAAACTGCGTGTATTATGTGCTAATCCTGATTTGCAGGCATTTCATGGTCAGGATATAAGGAGGTGTGCGGGCTATATAGCGCAATACTTACGTACTAATGGCGTTAATGTGGAATATTTAGGCAAGCCTAATAAATCTATTTATGAAAATTCTTGTCATCAATTTTCTTTGCATAAAAATGATTCGATGTTGATGATCGGAGATACGTTAGAGACAGATGTATTGGGTGCGGCAAATTTTGGTATTGATTCGCTTTTGGTGATGACGGGTAATACTGGTTTAGAAGTTCTACAAAAGAAGGTAAATCTTGATACCATGCTGGCCAACCAGGCTATTAAACCTACTTACGTATTGGATAGTTTATAAAATTTATATTATTCTGTGTGTTTTTGTTATGTCTATAATTTTTTGCAATATCTGAACTATTTGCGATAGATCCTGTACATATCCATCTGTTTGCTATATAGCAGTCTAACTGTAATATTGTAAAAATATCAAAAAGCATTATTACGCCCATGGTTGTATATTGGTAACATAACCAAAGAAAGCTACGATAGTGTTTGTTTTAATGTATATATACTCATAGGAGGACGTTTCATGATTAATAAGATTTTAGGGTTAATTTGTTTTAGTTCGATAGCATTAGCCAATGATTTCTCAGGAGATGATAACGCACAATTTACAGAGGAAACTGCTTGTCGACGTGGTTGTCTTCTAAGTGATAGTGCTGTGTACTCTCTTATAGATATAGTTAATATAAACAGGGGGGTGGCATCAAGTAATGAAGAGGTGATGCTAGGAGAAAACGATACTGTTATGATGCATATGAGACACTCAACGTGATATTGAGCAAAACCTCGAACGATATCCAAGATCAAGTCGTGAATTAGGACAAATAAAATTTGTAATCATGCGAAGCACACAGCAGATTGCATTGATAAATCCAGAGAAATTTACAAAAAATCCTAAGTCAATACCACGGTTTTGTGCTTATGTATCTGCAATAGCGATATATGCAATGGATTCAGTTAGGTATGACGAAATAAACACATTATGGTACGGCAAGCTAAACTAATTGCATCATGATGTTTGGTGGTACTTAATTGAATGCAGATTTTGCATAGCTCTGCTCTATTAGATAAAATCTTTCAGATACGATACAACCCTCTAAACTGATGGTAAAGTGACTAGTCCTTAATTGCTTATTTTTTTCATTGTTAGTATGTATAAAATTAGAAATCGACATTGGCAGGGGAAAATAGTACAATACACCCTATGAGTATGGTATGCCTTGTGGTGTTTTATGGTATTGGGATAGCTCTCGTCAAGGTAGATTGATAATTTTAAATGGAGGAAAAATATGAAAAAAAACGTTATCGCAGCAGCGGTTGTGGCATTAGGCCTTAGTGGATGTAGCAGTATTTGTGATGAAAGCGGTATGACTTTTTGGGGTAGTTACGAGCCAGGTAGTCATGCAGAATTTATGCATATGGCTGGTGACAGAGTGTTTTTCGCTTTAAATAGCTTTAGTTTAACTGCTGAATCAAAAACTATGCTGGATAAAATGGTTGCATGGTTAAAGAAAAACGATGGTGCTAAAATCACGGTCGAAGGACATACTGATGAAAGAGGTGCGGTTGAATACAACATTGCTCTTGGTAATAAAAGGGCGCATGCTGTGGTTAAATACTTAACTATGCAAGGTGTGGATAAAAAACGCATTAATGTGGTTAGCTATGGAAAAGAACGTCCAGAAGTAATGGGTCATGGCGAAAGCGCGTGGTCACAAAATAGAAGGGCAGTTGTAGTAGTTTCCTAAGATTATTGCCTAAACTTTTAATTGATAGTTAATAATGGGTCACGGTTTTGCCGTGACCTTTGTTATATTTGGGGCTATAGTGTTGTGACGCTAAATTATGCCTTAGTTATGGCATATTATTGGTCACAGATCATTGGCATGGGCGTAATAAAGGTGCGTGCATACTATAATTTACTAACGGGAGGTACGATGACGGCTATATCTAGATACTTTATGCAATTTATTACTATTTGTTGTTTATCGCTGTCGTTATTGTTGGCTAGTAGTGCTGATGTAATTGATACGGGTAGTGATGATAGTGATGGTTCTAATAGGACAGTAATCGATAATTTTGATGGATATGTTCGGGACGATTCAGATACAGGATCAGAGGTACAAGAAGATGATTTTTTTGGCAATGGCTCAAGTGATGCAACACCATTATTGCCACATATTGCGGCAATGAAAGAATCAGAAGAAAAATACTATGATAGTGCTGGTCCCAGAGCCAGTGGAGTTATGCTAGAAGTTCCATATGATAGTGTAATGCACAAATTAGAGATGAAACATGATGATAGTCTTGGTGGTAGTGCTAGTAGCATGATATCTGATCCATCGGAAGGTGCGCCAGATTCGGCATCAGATTACGGTTCATTAGCAGACGATGAGACATTTACAACGGGGCAACTGTACGGCTTAACCCGTTCTGTTGGTTCGGATCAGCATTTCGGTGATGATGCAGAGAATCATGCTAGTAATAGGTCCATGTGTAGTTATGTTGCACGATTGGGTTTTTTGTGTTTTACAGGTTGTGCTGTTACGTACTTGTTTGATCAAGTGAAAACTAGTTTATCTCTTGGCGTTCTGGGGGTAGGGCTTTTATGTACGTCATATTATATGATGTGTCGTAATATTATGCGAGACACTACCTTAGGGGATTCTGCTGGAATGCGCTTTCGCACAGATACAATGGCTGCGCCTGCAGATCGTGCTACCGGAACTTCTTCCCAAAGGCATGTGCGCACCACAACGTTGACCGCCGTGCCAGAGGTGCATGCTACAGAGGGTACTTCTACTGCTAGTGAGCAATTCATGACTAAAGTATCAGAAACTTGCCTGCAAGGTCGTAAACGTACGGCAACTTTGATTGCTCAGCCCAAGGGTGATATTGTCGAAGCATTAAGTACTCCTAAGAAGCGATCCAGGACTACTACTATGCGTCGCAAATTAAAGCTTGATTAAATTACTGTTGCAAAGTTGTTGGCATTAACCACTTTATGGAGGTTTTTGTAGTGTAACTGATAGAAGTAAATGATCAATGTTGGTACGAAATTAACACACTGGTATTCTGTTGCAAAACCACCACGACACTCGGTATCATATTTTGCTACTATAGTTTTGTGGTGAGGATTACAGTGTAATGATCGTTATCTGACTCTAGCACCGTAGCAAAATATTAATTAATAGCCAACAGTACCATAACTATCTTTATTCCATTCATTACTTACTTTTAATATGTTTTACTTATCCAGGTGATAGATAATAGTAATTTAAACTTTCAAGCCCTCAACCATCATCATATAAAAGAATGAACCTTCTTAACCATATTGCAAAAAAACATTAATTAATTCTTAGGATTTAGCTGCAAAGGTATTATGGTTACAAGGAGTATACCATGAGTTTTACCAGATCATTTATCCCATTGGCTCTTATTTTGTCTGTATGTGGGACATCACTATCATATTCTGTTGGTCCGCGAGATGATGCTGAACAACATCGATCAGGATGGAATTGGCGATTTTGGCGTTCAAGCAATGTTCGTACGCCATCTCAACCACCTACTGAAGAAATGCGAGATGTTCATCATGCCCTTGCGCATATGGATGCTCATGATACAGCAGTCGAAGCATTTTCTGCAAGATTAATGGTTGATAGTAATTTTAGAAATAGGAAAAAACTTGTTGGTGCACTTGGAGGTATTGGATTCGGATCAGGGCTGGGATGGCTGGCTGTGAAATCAACGGCGCCTGCTGCGACTGTGTTAGGGCTAGGTATCACCGCTGGTGTAGCAGGTGGTGCTTGTGTGGCATACTGTGTTGGGAATTATTTCTCATTTGATGCCGAAGAGGTATTTCATAATGCAGCTCGTAGGATGTATCACATGTGGACTAGTGGCCGCGAAGCGGGAGAAGATGCCGAAGAAAGACGCCAAGAAGCACGTGAAGACGTAGAAATGCAATTACAAGCAGTAGCAGATGCTAATTCATCAGGAGTGACGATTGCAACTGGTGGTGGTACACCGGGTGCTGGAGGGGCAATTACTAGTCCTTTTGCTCATAATCATAGTAGGTCTCCATCTGTAGTAGGACATCATAGCGTTAGCCCTCCAGGATTCCACAGAGCTAGTTCTATGGCGCATTTACCAGTACACAGTACCGGTAGGGGTGCTGATCCAGATGATAGAGAGGAAGAATCCCGTGGTAGATTTGATGGCGATGGTAGTCCGTGATGATAATTGCTTTAGCTTGATTTAATACCTGCTAACGCAACTAATGCACACAATATGATTGCATAGCGCAGTTTGTCATTGTGGTAGGAATGTAAATACAACCAATCCCTCGTTTTAGCAGCGAGGGATTGCTTATGTCAATCCTATCAATTTGTTGCAACAATAGGGATGCTAACGAATCATCTTTATGCACTAATAATAGTGCAGGTCATGATTATTTGCTGTAGTTGCCTATAGGAACACTATCTCAATGTTCTCTTACGATATAAAAAAAGGAAGTGTTCTGGTAGTACCAGTTTAGTCAAATAATAGTAGATACAGCTTCTGGCAATCAATAACTCGGCTATTATTAACGGTTGCCATTATTAGTATATTTTTATGATTATAATACTTTAATTCTATTGTTGTGGCATTTTTGGTGGATAATCAGTCACCAGTAGGTGACCTTTGCCTGGTAAAGGCTGTTTGTAGCAATCTATTTTCCCAATAGTTTTATAGCAATATATTGGTTTTGCTTTCTTTATGTCTTCGTTTGCGACTCTGGCCCAACCGTGGCTAATAATTCTTTCGGCACTGCTAAAGCCATCACCATGACCACAACTATTTAATACTACAAGGCTTAATAGGGTAATTAACGTTTTCATTTTTGCATTCTTTGTTATTAGAACTAATATAGCAAAAATAATATTTTGGTTCTAGCTATCTGTGCGCATATGTTCTATAAATATACTGATACAATTAGAGGGTACTTATGTCTGGTTATTTAAATAAGGCTACATTGATCGGAAATCTAGGACGTGATCCAGAGGTCCGCCATTCTGTGGATGGGCAAAAAATAGTTAATTTATCGGTTGCAACTTCTGAATATTGGAAGGATCGCAATACTGGCGAGCGCAAGGATAAAACCGAATGGCATCGTGTAGTAATTTTCAATGATCGCTTGGCTGATGTTGCGGAACAATATCTGCAAAAAGGTTCTAAGATATATATCGAGGGGCAATTGCAAACAAGAAAATGGACTGATCAACAGGGTATCGAGCGTTATAGTACAGAGGTAGTCTTAAGTAAATTTCGCGGTGAACTGACTATGCTTGATTCAAAAAGTAGTGGTGATAGCACTATGGATATGATGCCCGTAAGTGACGCACAAATGCCAGGTATGAATCAAGCATCTGATAATCCTGTACCATCACCAGGTAAAGAATCTAACCTTGCCAAAGAGTTAGAAGACGATATCCCATTTTAGGTATAAATTATCAACTTATTATATAACCAAAATATGTAGGAGTAATAGTGGATCAGCACAATACTAATAGTGGCGGTTTAGTTTCTGTTTCTATAACAGATGAGATGCAAAATTCTTATCTTGATTACGCGATGAGTGTCATTGTATCCAGGGCTTTACCAGATGTTCGTGATGGTTTAAAGCCTGTACATCGTCGTATTTTGCATGCTATGAACGAAGCTGGCTTTGACTTTAATAAACCTTATCGTAAGTCTGCTCGTGTTACTGGTGATGTGATGGCTAAGTACCATCCGCATGGTAATGCTGCAATTTATGATGCCATGGTACGTATGGCCCAAGATTTCTCACTACGAGTACCATTAATCGATGGACAAGGAAACTTTGGTTCGATGGATGGTGATCCAGCCGCGGCGGAACGTTATACCGAAGCAAGATTGGCCAAGGTTTCACGTTATTTATTGGATGATATTGATAAAGATACCGTTGATTTCAGACCTAACTATGATGAAAGTGAGCGTGAACCAGTTGTGTTGCCTGCACGCTTCCCTAATTTGTTAGTTAATGGAGCAGGTGGTATTGCGGTTGGTATGGCTACTAATATTCCTCCACATAACCTTGGTGAATTAATTGATGCATGTATTGCCTATATAGATGACAATGACATTGATTTGCCTGGTATTATGCAATATGTCAAGGGACCGGATTTTCCTACTGGTGGTATTATCCTTGGGACCAAGGGAATCCATTCAGCTTTTGAAAGTGGGCGAGGTTCGGTGATTATGCGGGCTAAAACTCATTTTGAAGAGATTAGAAAAGATCGCCAGGCAATAATTGTGACCGAGATTCCTTATCAAGTTAATAAAACTCGTATGATAGAGCGCATAGTTGATACGGTAAAAAATAAAACAATCGATGGTATCTCTGATTTGCGTGATGAATCAGATCGTGATGGGGTGCGAGTAGTTATCGAACTTAAACGTGATGCAATTGCCGAGGTAGTCCTTAATCAATTATATCGTCATACACCTTTGCAAACTTCGTTTGGGGTTAATATGTTGGCGCTTGATAATGGCCAGCCTAAATTACTTAACTTAAAAGATTGTATTAGTTTATTTACTGCTTTCCGTGAAGAGGTAGTAATTAGAAGAGTAAAATTTGACTTAGCAAAATCACAAAAGCGGGCACATATATTGATAGGTCTTGCTATTGCGGTGGCTAATTTAGATCAAATGATTAATCTGATCAAAAGCGCACCAGATCCGCAAACTGCGCGTGAGCAAATGTTGGCTACGGATTGGGATGCGGTAAAAGTCGCACACTTAATTGAATTAGTCAATGAACCTGGGCATAAGATTACAGATGGTAAATATCGTTTGTCCGAGGCACAGGCGCGGGCGATACTAGATTTGAAGTTGCACCGTTTAACTGGTTTAGAACGGGAAAAAATCGCCCAGGAATTGCAAGATATTGTTGATCAAATCAAGAAATATTTAGAAATTTTAGCTTCTAGAGAACTTATTTTAAAGATTATTAAGCAAGAGTTATGTGAAGTAAAAGAACAATTTGCAACGCCAAGAAAAACAGAAATAGATGCCAGCGAATTGGTGGTTGATCTAGAAGATCTAATTCAAAAAGAGGATATGGTGGTGACCGTTAGTCAACGCGGATATATCAAACGTGTGCCGTTGGTGACTTATCGTGCTCAAAAAAGAGGGGGTAAAGGTCGTTCTGGTATGTCAACTAGGGATGAAGATGTGGTAAACGACGTTTTTGTTGCCGATACTCATACACCGATTTTATTTTTCTCTAATTTTGGTATTGCATATGTATTGAAAGTATACAAATTGCCTCTTGGTTCTCCGCAATCTATTGGTAAGGCAATGATTAATTTATTGCCATTGAAAGAAGGTGAAACTATTTCCACGGTGATGCACTTGCAAGGTGATAAGGACGATTTGCAAGATAAAAATATAATTTTTGCTACTTCTAAAGGGTCAGTAAGACGTAATAAATTATCTGATTTCACCAATGTGCGTGCCAATGGTAAGATTGCAATGAAATTAGATGATAATGAAAAGCTTGTCGCGGTCAAGATTTGTGATGATGAGCAAGACATCTTATTAACTACTAAACAGGGCAAGTGTATTAGATTTAATGTTAATAACCTGCGTGTGTTTGCTAGTCGTAATTCTACCGGGGTAAGGGGAATTAAATTGGCTCCTGGGGATGAAATAATTTCATTATCGATTCTTGATCACGTGAAATTTACCGTAGAAGAAAGAAATGATTATCTAAAACTTATCAAGTATAAGCGTAGCGGTGAAGAGGTAGAATATCCTGCTGAACAAGTTTTGGATGATGGGCGTATTGCACAGCTTGAACATTCTGAACAATTTATAGTATCAGTTACCAATAAGGGATTTGGTAAGTTAACCTCGGCATATGAATATCGGGTTAGCAACCGTGGCGGTAGTGGTTTGGCTAATATGTTATTGTCCAGCAAAAATGGTACCGTTGTTGGTTCATTTGTTATTTCGCAAGCAGATGAATTAGTATTAGTAACTGATAAAGGTAAATTGATTAGGTTCAAGGTAAGTGATATCAGAATTGCTGGTCGTTCTACCCAAGGAGTTACATTATTCAGAGTCGCAGGTAATGAAAAAGTTGTATCTGTTGCAAAGATATGTGCCGATGAGTTAAATGATGAGGGTGATGACCACACAGAGAGCTCAGAAGAATAATCTAATTCTTTTATACAGGATATTGAAGATATTAATGTATTGTTTGGTGGTGTAAGCTGTTAAGCACATTATGGTTGTTGCTCTTGTAATTTACCGTCGTGTATCTATTAAAAGTAGAGATTATTAGTTCATTATACTTTGGTGAGGATGGTTTGCTATTATGGGTAACAGGGACTGCGTGTGGTACATAATCGCTACTGTTGTTCTATATATTTAGTTGTAGATGTGATACCTAACAATAACGCTCAGCAAAATTTATCATTATGACACAACTAATACCTTATCAATCAAAATTATTTATTAAGCACTCTTTAGCGCATGGTTTTTTTACCAGGCATGGTGGGGTCAGTACCGGGGTATTTACTAGCCTTAATGTTGGCTATAAAACAACGGAAGACAGCAGCAATGTTTTACATAATAGGTCGTTGTTAGCACAGTATTTTCAGCAAGATATAGCGCAGTTGAAATTTTTACAACAATGTCACGGTAACAAAGTGATCACTATTAATAATCCTGATGATATTCCTGGTGCTGGTGATGCTATGGTTACCAAGCAAAAAAATATTATACTTGGCTTGCAAACTGCTGATTGTGTGCCGATATTGTTGTACGATAGTGCTAATGCCATTATTGCGTGCGCTCATGCCGGTTGGCAAGGGTTATTATCTGGTATAGTACCAAATGTTCTGGATGTTATAAAAAATTTGGGTGGTATAGATGGTGCAATTGATGCAGTCATTGGTCCTGCAATATATCAAATATCGTATGAAGTTGATAATAAAGTGTACCGGAAGTTTATTATGCAAAATAATGTATACAAAATTTTTTTTATTACTAGCGGTAAAAGGGATCATTACTTATTCGATATAATTGGCCTAGCAAAATATCAATTGTTGGTCCATGGTGTGCAAAATATAGATATCATCGGACACGATACTTACGCTAATGATGATTTTTTTAGTTGTCGGCGTTCATATCATAATGGTGTCAAGATATTCGGTAATCAGGCATCTTGTATAATGTTATAATTTTGGTTACGCCATGTAATATTGTTCTAGTTTTGTTAGCGTAATATGCCCATAGTTAAGATTCATTACTAAGGTGAGGTGATGATAAAATGTACGCAAATGATCGGTATTACTAGGTTATACGTTTGTGGTGGCAAGGACATTTGCCATTTTAGTGAGATTATGATTTGTTGACTGTAGGTCAATTATATGCTAGCAAGGCAATATTTTACAGGTAATAAATAAATACAATGAAAAATCTCATTATATATTTTGTGCTCTTAATCGGTAATATCGGTCTGGCTCAACCTTGGGAAATGCCACAGGATAAAGCAGAGTTTTTGCAACGTATAAAGCAATGTCATTTTGTGCCAAGCGCAGATGAACAAATAGCCGAATATCAAGCATTATACACTCATGCAAAACAACAAAATCCAAGCGTAGAATGGTTTCGCAGTGTTATACCAGGATTAGGACAGATGCTAGAGCGAGCGTTGGGGTACACATACCTTTGTATGTCAACACAACAGAAAGATCGCTATAGAGCAGAGTTTGATAATTTTACCAAGGAAGCTTGGCAAGTGATTGGTAACATTACCATACGTGACTTAAGCTTACATTGTTTACGGGCTTCTACGTTATTGTCTGATGAATTATCTTTTCCGAATGCCCGTGATGTAAAAATCATTATGTCTATTGGCAGATTAATTAGTGATATTGATCGGTTAGAAAGTAAAGGTATAGAATGGCGCGAATTGGATTTTTATCGAGCATTGATCTTTAATCAAAGAAGATGGGCGATTGCTGATGCTATATTATTTTGCGACGAATTAACACAGGAACAATTTGTTGCCGCTTTATTAGCAGACAAAGATTTACCCTTAACACTAGCGATGTATCCTGCAGCAGTGCCAGAGCAAAGCCCACATGGAGGCTTGTTTCGTACGCCTATAGCGCTTCTTTATCATGATTATTTGCACAATGCGGTAGTCAATAAAGAGTTTGCTGCGCCAGACTCGCTTGAATTTTTTCATACTATATTTAGGCATAGGTTATGTTGCCCAGATGATATAAAGTTACTATTCTTAATAACTCATGAATTACCTATGAAATGTGATGGTATGGATGTTAGCCAGTTGTTTAGAGAGTTTATCAGAGAATTGCCCAATTTGTTAGAAAATCCCTATGAAAAAAAATATATGCCAGCAGATTTACAAGTGGTAAATCAGCATTTAAATTTTGATGCAGATATGGTTACAACCTATTTTTTTGATGATATGTTCGCGGTCAAATATAGTTCCTGTTGTTCAGCAAATAGGGTATTTATTTATAGAGTAGAATGCCAGGGGCGTAGAGTAACTGATTTTTGTGATTATATAACTGGTATTACATTTATGACGTCTGTAGATGGTAGTGAATATACTTTCCCTGTACCTGAAGAAGAAAATTATACTTTGATGTCTGCGGCAAACAAAATGATTCAAAGGATTTATACAAAAAAATATGTTGTTTCTAATGTACTGAAAAGCAGAATCAAGGCCGATGGTTATGACTTATTAGAGAGCTTATTAGGTACAAACGTAGCAAAGCATATTATTTTTTCCACGTCATTTTGGCAAAGACATTTATGCAGATATCAACATAGATGGCAACAAATAGTCGATGAAATGTTCGATTATAGTGAAGATTTCGCCGCGTTATTCGTAGAACAAGAATAGTATATACAGGAACCTTGTCTTTGCGATAATATCAGTATATCAGTATATCAGTATATCAGTATATCAGTATATCAGTATATCAGTATATCAGTATATCAGTGCGTGATCGCTATTCTAATGCAAAATCAACGTGACTGATGACCTTTATTTTCTTCATGATGCTTGCTTCTTGATCATATCCACTAAATGGATCATAAATATGAAAGTTACCTTGGTTAGCGTAACGTATTTTTCCTACAATTGCACCTGAATGTTCCGCAAACTTTCTAGCCATATTGTTGGCACTTTGGATAGATTCTTGTAGTAACATCGGACGAAGATTATCAAAGTTTCTTAATAAATATCTAGGATTGGATCCGTACTCTTTTGTCAGGATCACACCTTGTTCCAGTAATTTTATTGTATTACTAGCCGATTTTTCCACTCTATCTACATCAGCAGAATTCACCATAAACTCGCCTTGGATAGTATATCTTTCTTTGGTTATGGCACCATTATTAGTTTTTGATTTCTCGTTGGTAAAGTGGACATCTGGAGTTTTAACGCTCCATTCCTTATTGGTAAATCCGCATTCCATCAAAAATTTTTCAATCACAGCAACATTGTGTTGGTATTGCTGTCTTGCTTTAGTAAATTTGGTATCATGTGTATCAAATTTAATTCGCCATATTGCATAATCGCTTTTCACTACTCTTTCGGCGATTCCTTTGACAGATACCTTGGCGTTTCGAGAGCGAAATTTTTCTAATGATTGTCCAACTAGTAGACAGCCTACTACAAATGCAACCGAAGCTAACAATACGCTAGTGATTGATTTATTCATGATCATGATTCCTTGATTGTTCAGCTAGTCTTGCATACTACAAGACTGTTAGTCAAAGGAAAAATCGCTGTATGGATATGAACATAATTTATCTGTATCGCAATAAATAGTATTACTAAATACTATAGTTTATTTTATGGTGATTGCTATATTTGGATAAGGTGACATAAAAAAGCCCCTTCAATAATTGAAGAGGCTTTGTATATTGGTTTGCAGGTGTTTATTCGATACCTACAATAGCTTTGTTATCAAATTTAACATTGCTCATGTCATATGCGAACCAACCTCTACCATCGTTATCTCTGGAAAAGTGATCAAGATTCTTTTGTTCACCTTTTACTAGTCTTAAGTACCAGCTACCATCACCACGCTTCATAAATTTCATAGTTAGGTTTCTGTGTGTACCTTTACGTTTTACTTCGTATGTCATGCCTTCTGCTACTAGCATTTCCACACTTCTTCCTTTATCCATGTGTATACCACCTACAACACATTTGCTCATCCAGCGCTTAGACTTTTTGGGATCTCCTGGACAGTTAATTTTTACGTGCTTCATGCTCATAGGCTTAGCTACTTTTCTTGCTTCAACAGCAGTACTTAGTGCCATAGTAAGTATTGATGCCGTGATGATTGATTTTTTAATCATATTTGTCTCCTGATTTATTCTTTATAGTTGTTCAGCTGAAATATTATTTTCTGCTACTTCAGAATAGTATGATAAAAGTAATTTAGTAAACAAATTATTAATAAAATCACTAATTATAGAGTTTTTAACCGGTTTCTTACCTCGTAGTATTAAATTTTTCGATAATATTTCGCCTAATAGTCCGGCAAGCCATGTTTAATGTAACTTGGCATGCTTTGTGCATGTGATAGTTAGAAAAGTAAAAAAGGATAAAACATGTCTAGTGTGCCAATGGAAATAGCAATTACATTGCAAAAAGCTTTAGAAGCAAGACAGGCGGTATTGACCCAGAATGCTGCAATGTCTAATATCTATGGCTCCAAAGCGGATACAGTGGTTTTCTCTGAATATGTGCATGATCAATATTCTTATGTAAATACTAGTACAATTATTAGAAATCTACAGCGTGGCTCTCTTGAGCATACTGGTAATCCATTGCATATTGCTATCCAAAGTAGTGGCTATTTCGCAGTGCAAGGGGAAAAAGGGATTCGATATACCAGGTCTGGGGCATTCATGCGCAACAAAGATGGTGCCTTGGTCACCTTAAATAATGAACCGGTACTCAGTATGGATGGTCAAGAGATAGTATTACCAACGGCAACCAATCAAGTTACTATTGCTCCTGATGGTATGATTATGGACCATGATGAGGCAATAGCGCAAATAGGGGTGTTTGGTTTTGCTAATGAGCAAGAATTAATACGCGTAGAGCATAATAATTTAAAGACTACGCAAGAGGCGATTCCTTTGTTGGAAGATGTCAATGTTGTCCAAGGTGCGCTAGAAATGTCTAACATCAGTCAAATACGTAATTTAGCAGAAATGGTTAATGTCATGCAGTTATACAAGATAAATCAGCGCTATATAGAAGAATTAATTAAGCAGGATTCAAAAAAAACAGAACAGTTAGCTGTATTGCCTACTGTGTAACTAAGGGGAGATAATAATGAGCAATAATATAGCAGCTTCAGGAGCAACATTCTATAAGCAAGCACTAGATGTAGCGGTTAATAACATCACCATGGCCGGGGTTAATGGTGCATGGGAAGAAGTATTGATTGGTAGTGCAGTCGGTTATACCCAAGAAAATGCTCCAGGAGCATTATCCAGCACTGGTGGTTCTGTAGTGCCATCTGGTATTCAAATAGGTCAGGGAGTGAAGCCTATGGCTGTGGTTTCCAAGATGACGCAAGGGTCATTAGAGAAAACAGATAATCAAACTCATCTTGCAATACAAGGATCCGGTTTTTTCCAAATCGATATGCCCGATGGCAAGGTAGCGTATACCAGAAGTGGCGTATTTACTATCGGTAAAGATGGGTATTTGGTCAATCAGCTGGGTTATCTAGTCTCATCTGGGATACAGGTTCCTCCGCATGCAGAATATATTAAAATTAATAATAATGGTGCTGTATATGCCAAGGTTGCTGGTCAGGCTAAATTAGAAAAAATAGGGGATATAGAATTGGCTACGTTTATTAATCCTGATGGTTTGCGTAAACTATCTGGCAATTTATTAGTAGAAACCGAGGCTTCGGGGGAGGCTATTATCGGTACGCCAGATCAGGATTCATTTGGCGCGTTAATACAATATCATGTTGAAGGATCTAACATTGATATGATGGCGCAATTAATGAAAATAATAAAATATAATGAATCATTCCAATATTGTACTAAGGCGATGACTTATAACGAAAAAATGTCAGATTCAATAACTAACATATAGAGTGCGAACATGTTCGGTGTAACCATTAAAGGTGCTGTATTTGATAACAAAGTTAAGCTATTGCGGCTATTGTCATTGATGATTGCATGGGTATGGTTTGCAGGCATAGCCTATGCTGTGTCATTGAATGATATTATGAATAGAGTGAATAGTGTAAGGGATAAGTCACCTGTTGCTTCATCTCAATCCTATCTGACCTTGGATAATGTTAAACAAGAGATAAAGCATAAATTAATTCGCAAGTATGGGTCATTCATTCAGGTAACTTTTTACAATAACGGAGTGAATTTGAATGCTTGTAATGAGTTTGCAATTGCTGCGATCGAATATACCGATGATAATAATTTTAAAGCATTTATTAATTTGGTACGCCATGCAAGCAAAGAATCAATAATTATTACTGGTAGGGTGGATAAACTGGTATCAGTGCCGGTATTAAAAGAAGATATTAGTAAAGGTCGGGTGATACAGACTGCGGACCTAGAATTTGTTAATATCCGCCAAGATGATTTACAAACCTCGGCTTTGCTAAATATTGAGGATATCGTTGGCAAATGCGCTAAATGTAGATTATTAAAAGCAGGTGCGCTAATTAAAAATAAAGATTTAGCGCCAAACTATATAGTGCACAAGGGAGACATAGTAACTATAACCTATAAAGCTAACAATTTAGTTATAACCAATAAAGGAAAAGCATGCAGTAGCGCGATTAAAGGTGGTTTGCTGAAGGTAATGCTACATAATAAACGGCAAATAGATTGTGTTGTCATAGATAAAAATCGAGCTGAGGTTACAACGTTTTAGATTATGCATACACATCGAACGGTTACAATAATAGTAAGTAAAGTGAATTTTAGATAAAAAGTAGGTGAAGCAATGGGTAATGATCAATTGATTGTCATGGTTAAGACATATAGGGATAACATGATGCATTTTAAGCCAAGGTTACAATCTTGTTTTTCTTTAGTAATGGTAATATTAACCGGATTAGTGCTGAGTGGTTGTTATTCTTTGAACCTGATAGAAAATATAGGTGATATGCCCAAGATAACACCGATTAAAAACCCTACTACTTTACCCCATTATCATCCTGTGACTATGCCAATGCCACGCGCAAATATTGCTGAAAAGCGTATCAACTCTTTGTGGCAACCAGGCGCGCGCGGATTTTTTAAAGATCAAAGGGCGAAAAATGTGGGTGATATACTGCGCGTAAGGATTAACATTGACGATGAACAAGCAAACTTTTCCAGTAATTCTGGGCGTGCGCGGCAAAACAATGAATCTTTAAGCATCAGTGGTCTTGCTGGTATCGAGGCCAGGCTAAATAAAGTATTGCCTAAAAGTTCTTCGGCCAAAAACTTAATAGGTGTTGCTGCTAAACCGACTTACAAAGGTAGTGGCGGTACGGCTAGAAAAGAGAAAGTAAAATGTACGCTTGCGGCTACTATTGTACAGATCCTACCAAATGGTAATTATGTAATTTCTGGTCGACAAGAGACCAGAGTAAATTTTGAGAATCGAGAGGTTAGTTTGACGGGAATTATTCGTCCTTCTGATATAACAGCAGATAATATCGTTAGTTATGATAAAATTGCTGAAGCAAGAATGTCTTATGGTGGTCGAGGGCACATCATGGATTATCAACAACCACCAATAGGCTCACAAATAATATCTCATTTGTCACCATTCTAGTGTTGAGTAGTGCGATCTTCTGATATAACAGCAGATAATATCGTTAGTTATGATAAAATTGCTGAAGCAAGAATGTCTTATGGTGGTCGAGGGCATATCATGGATTATCAACAACCACCAATAGGCTCACAAATAATATCTCATTTATCACCGTTCTAGTGGTGAGTAGTGCGATAGTTTGATATTGTTACAAACGGATACCGGGCATTAGGTAAGGATTGTTTAACTGTTGATTGACTCATAAATAATTTGTGATTTTTCACCCCATTGTACTTATCATAATTGTTGCGTTGCTGATCTAGCAATGACTCTAGGTATTGCGGATGATCGCTTGACTACTGGATGACTTTGCATCACTTTCCATTTTCACTATATTCATAAAGTTGGTTACAGTCGTTGTTGATGTACTTATCGCTGGCATCGTAGCGCGCATGTTTGCCCATAGGGTAGGGTGATAGGAATAACATTGCGTATTATTAAGTTTAACAATTATTATTTTTAATATTTTAGCCAAACAAAATAATTTTAAATGCATAATTTTTGGGTTGTTAGAGGTGTGGTCTGAATAGTTTAATTAAATAGATTTGTATTTGCCATAACTTGTTTTTACATGTAGGTTATTTACATTGTATAAGTATATAAATTTTACCACTATTTATAGAGGTTTATGCGTAAAGTTTTATATTAGATTGATGCATAGTTTTTGTTATGCAAAGTATGTAAAAGTGCTATGCTCTCTTTGATTGATCATAATATTAAAGATATAGAATATATCATTATAGTATGGAGAGAGTATGAAAAACCCAACAGAGTTTTTAGAAGATTTTATCCTCAATCAAGACTGGGTATATCAAAGGTTATCATCATGTGAAATAGCAACCGAGGTAGATGCAGCTTGGGGTATTTATACTTTACAGTTTTTTTGGCAATCAGATTTAAATTTATTGCATATTAGTTGTGCTTTTGGGTTACAATGCGGCGGTGAAACCAAGGCGGAAATGTACAAGTTGTTATCGATGCTTAATGAACGTACCTTACTTGGTCATTTTGAGTTATCTGATGGGAAAATACCTATTTATCGTAATAGTATAATTTTTTCTAGCAATAAAGAGATCGAGCAATCGGTGGTATTTGCTTTGGAAGAAACAGACAGGTTTTACCCTTCAATTAATAGCGTGGCATCAGGAGAAAAAAAGGCTGAAAGTGCGGCTGCTATAGCAATTTTGGATACAGTGGGTGAAGCATAATGTTACATGATATTTCCTTGAACTTAGTGGGCTGTGGGGCGATGGGAGGTGCATTGCTTAAGGGCTGGATAAAGCATGATGCCATCTGTCGTGTGAATATCATAGAACCAGAACAAGCAACAGTGGAAGCCTACCTGGAGAATCATAAAGTTCATTGGGTATCGCCAGAGCAAAAGCACGAATTGGATTTTGAGGGTAACAATGTGTTATTTTTTGCTGTCAAGCCACAGATCATGCCTCAGATTATTGATGAATATCGTGACCTGGTGACCGATCATACATTGGTTATGACGATTGCTGCTGGCTTATCAATGGATTTTTATCAACAACGTTTAGGAGATAATGTTCAAGTCGTCAGAGTTATGCCCAACACCCCGGCTTTTGTTGCCAGCGCCGTTAGTGGAATGTTGGCGAATAATAATTTAACTGTACGCAACAAAGATTTAGCAGATTACATTATGCAACTGGTCGGTATCACTATGTGGCGAGACAGTGATAAGGACATTGATAAATTAACAGCTGTATCCGGCTGTGGACCTGCTTATATGTTTTATTTGGTAGAGGCATTATCGGCGTCAGCCCAGCGATTAGGTTTTTCTGAGGAAGAAGCTTGCTTGCTTGCCAAAGAAACGTTTGTGGGTAGTGCGAAATATTTTGCTAGTGTTGATGTTACAGCGAAGCAATTACGACAACAAGTGACTAGTCCAGGTGGTATGACAGAGGCCGGTCTTAAAGTATTGCAACATGATAAGCGTTTTTTTAACGCCGTTGATGATGCGGTGCATGCAGCTTTTCAACATTCGAAAGAATTAAAAAAATAACTAATTTGTTATCTTTATGGTGAACAATAATCGTAGGCAATTTTTACTTGATATAAATTCGGTTATACAAGAGCAAGGTTGGGATAATCTTGCGGTTGACTTAACAGAATTAGGTAATAAATACGATATGCAAGCAGAGAATATTCTAAGCAAAAATGACCTGATCAGGGTCTTTATAGATGATATTCAGCAATCAGCACTAGTAGAATTTGATCCTAATGAAAATAATATTAGGGATAAGTTATTTGATATAATCATGGCGTGTTTCGAGGCTGCTGCTCCATATAAATCTTCTATTAACAATATTACCTGTTATATGAAAAATAACCCGTGTGATGTTGTAACTGTCACACCTTTATTTATCAATTTTATCAGATGGTTGTTTTATAATGTTGGTTTGCAAAAAGCAGAATTAACCGAGCAAGTGAAATTACGTTTGTTTGGTATTTTGTTGTTGTATATTTTTTATATATGGTTGGATGATCGTAGCGCTGGTTTAGCAACAACTATGGCTAAGCTAGATAATAGTCTGGACAAGTTTGATAGCTTTATCGGTTTGTAATTGTAATGAGAGTCAAGTATTAAAATTGTGGTACCAGCTCTTTTCATAATGCTTTTGCAGAGATAGCTAACATATATATTTTTCCTAGACGCAACTGAAGTTAAGTTTAACGTTGTTATATTGACCTTATTAATTACAGTGATTGCGTCGTATCTTGTACTATCCATCAGTTATGCAATTTGCATATTAATTGTTTTTTTACAGAGCATAACAAAATTGGTATGTGTCAGTTGTGAACTATGCTATCATTAGCAGATAAAATCAGGGAGTTTAGAATGGTGATGAATTTGTGTCGATTGTTATTTTGTCTTATAGTTTGTAGCAGCCTAAAAGCAGAAGTAGAAAAATATGGTAATGGATTTATTCCTGGTCATATACGAGTAAATCAAATAGCAATGGTTGGTGCGCATAATATCAGTATTTCTTCCAAAGATGGTTGGGTTTATAGTCAGCAGTCAGAAAAAGTATCTACCCTGTTAAATAAGCATGGGGTAAGGTTTATGAAGATTCCATTGCATTGGTTTCTAAATTCCAAAAAGCAGACTAGTATTTCTTTGTGTCATGAGGCTGGTAAACCACAAAACTGTAAATTAAGTAAATTGCAGCGTAAAGGCAAAGATCCTAAAAGAGCAAAGGAGTTATTGTATTGGGTGGCGAGTTTTGCGGATGGTAATCCCAATGAAGTAATAATCATAAAATTTGAATCGTATTTATTTGATAAAAATATCAACCATAAAGTAAATGGAACATTAGCTTATACTGATGACTATGCGGTTACTAAACTTGATAAATTGATCAAAGATTCTGGTCTTGGGAATAGAGTTTATAAGCTAAAAGTAGGTAAAAAATGGCCAAAGTTAGAGAAACTAAGAAAAATTGGCAAGAACGTAATAATTTTAGAGCAAGGTGATAAATCAGGAAAATTGTTACAGGCTAAGTCACATTACGTTTCCAGTTTTCGTAATTTTATGGCGCAGACTCATTGGTCAGATAATCACAGGGATAATTGTCAGTTATATGGACCAAAGCATAAATTTTTAGAGATAGCGATCAATTATGAACTTTCTATTCAAAAAGGTAGTGTGAAGGGTTTCGTTGCCAAAGCTCTAAAGGCTGTGCCACAGTTGAAGAAGGTGAAAACCTACGATTATTCCAGTGTTAATGGTGAAGCAAAGGTCACGCAAAGGTTGGGTAAATGCCAAAAGAATCATAATTTTGCCGGTTTTGTGTTGTCTTCTGATCACGTGCATAAAGGCAATATAAAAGAAATAGTGCGTAAACATAATCTACGTTTACGGTAAGTAAATTCTAGTTAAAGGCTAACAGTGTGATAATTTAAGTCTAGTGATTGTGTATAAATAATTATCTAGACTAGGGATATAGCTTGTTACAGATTATCTTTTATGAAGAGGAAACTTGGTTCTGGCATAAGTTGTGTGCTACGCTGGGACGTCTAAAATAGTAATGACGTATAAGAAGTTTAATAGGCGTAAACAGGATACGACAGATGTGTGTATATCGAATATTTGTATTAATGATAGTAATTATAAATTGTACCTTATGCAATGTGGCCACAGCCAATGATGATGAGCATGATAATCATGGTATAATTATTACTGGGTCTTCTCAGCCAGATATTCCACAAGATGATGACAAAGTTTGTGATGTAATGGGTTCACCAAGATCTCGTGTCAAAACCGGTTCAATGGTTGATGTACAGGAACTAAGTGACGACGATATGGGCGCTAGTTCTGGTCCAGGTGATGATGAAGATCATAATGCTTATTGGCAAGTATTGGTTTTGGCGATCAGCAAAGAGCTATTGCTGGTTTTGCCAGTGTGCTACGGGAGCACAGGATTTCTTTTGCCAGGTTAAAAAGCAGTGAGATACCAGAGAGTCTTGTACTAGAAATGCTTGATTATGTAAAATCGTTTAGTGTAGATCATTTAGATGGCGAGGCACTATCTCCTCGGGCAATGCCTTCATTAAGAAGGCTGTCTGTTGGACGAGTGGATGAGGCGGAACAGAGTTTAGCAGTAAGATTTTTTTCCAAAATTAGTAAATCGCCCTCTCGTTATTTCATGGTCTGTGCACTTTGTAAGATGATGGATGATGAAAATAGAGCGGGGTTTATAAAAAAACTTGCTCGTGGCTACGCATGTAAGGGAAATGCTAGAAAAAAAGCAACGGTAGAAAGAAATTTTGATAGTGTTTTTAATGAAGTGTATATGTCAGGTTTGGTCAAGCAATCATCAGAGTGTACAAGAACTATGCCTGTTTTATGTACATTAAGCACTCATTTAAAGCGAGTAGATCAATCTACTAGTTTAGTGGAAATGGTAAATAACTTGCAACCATATCTGTTTGCTATTCATTCCAGAGTTGTGCAAATGCCTTTTTTCCCAGAATTAAGGGATTTGCGTATGATCGCAGCAGCAAAAGAGAGTATGTTGTGTACTCTAAAAAGTGAAGAAGCGTATGTGAGCGAGTCAACGGATGTGAGCGGGCTAAACAGAGCTAAAGAGAGTATGATGCGTGCATTAGATAGGGCAAAACAGGATGTAGATTCAGTACCAGAGGTGCGTATAGCAAGAGTACAAGAAGGTATTAAGCGTGCCTTAGAGGAGGAATATGATGATAGTGACTTAACGGATGAGAGTGCGCTAGAAAGCGCAAAAGAAGAGATGATGCATGCGCTAGAAAGGGCAAAAGAGGATGTGCGTGAATTGACAGATATGCGTGGATTAACAGATGTGCGTGCGGTTAACCAAAAAATTGCTGATAGTTTACAAGATATTGCAGAGCACATTGCAGTATCAGACAGACAATAACAGTAGTATCATTGTGTTTAAATTGTTTTGGTGACACCTCGTATTAATCGGGCAATACGGTACTAGTTATTGATCATGATACTTAAATCATTATCAGTGTCTGTTAAAAAACATGATTTGTGATTGGGGGATAAGTTTTAACTACTTTATAATTGTCGTACAATAAATTCTGATAGATGGTAGTGATTTATTAGCCAGCATTTGTGGGTGTGATTAACATGAAATTGGTTGGCTACAGTTGTGCTGTGTTCTTGTTCGTTCATAAAATGTAAAATTTATTGGGATTGAGTAATCTATTGCTTAGAGGTTATGAGATTTGTGGGTACCAGTTAAAATAAATGATAATTTTGCATTATAAGTTTATAAAGTGTATATAGGAATCACTACAAGTTACGGTAAACATTATAGTGCGCCATAACTGATTTGACATATGTTCGGGTTTCTGTAAATGGAATAAGCTCTATCCATGTAATTGTATTTATTGATTTTGTTCTAGGGTCGCCATAGCGTTTGACCCATTTATCGGCATTTTTTTCACCAGCATTATAGGCTGATAGTGCCAACAATGGGCTGTTATTATACGTCTTTAATAACATATTCAGATATTTATTACCTAGTGTGATATTAAGTTTAGGATTAGATATCAACTCTTTTTTACTTACCGAAATTTTCAGTTTTTGCGCTACTCTTTTAGCCGTGCTAGGTATTATTTGCATTAAGCCAAAGGCATTTGCCGGACTAACCGCAATCTTATTAAAACAGCTTTCTTGTTTTATTACGGCATGGGTTAATTTAGGGTTACGTAACCGTTTAAATTTATATTTAATCTTTGGATAGCTTTCTTTGTGCAGATGAGCATTATGCATTTGGGTAGTAATAATATAACAAGTTTGTTCTGGAAAGTATTGTTTGAGAATAGTTAGAAATGCCTCTTGTTGTGCAGAGTGCTTATAAGTTTTAGCAATTTTACTAAGGATGGGAATTAGCTCTGTATGCTGTCCAATATGTTTAAGAAATAGTGCTAATTTTGTTCTTTGATCACTCAGTATCAGTGGTTTGTAGGCATGATTGTTTTGAATAGAACGTAAGTAAAATTTTATCGGTTTATTCATTTCCTGTAGTGCGATTTGACCATAAAAGGTGGTAGGTTTTTTGGCCGCACGTACCAGCCATAGTTTATACATTTTGTGCTTGTGTAGTTTTTTATATGACCGGGCAATCCAATATTCCAATTGCGATTTTATTGCAATATTACGATTATATTGATAGGCTCGGCGAAAATGTTTCAATGCGGTATGATGTTTTTGCAGAAAATCAGCAGCAATAAATCCCAATAGCCATTCACATCTAATAATATGTTTTTTACAGCGTACATTATGATTTTTAAGTATATTATATGCCCGGTTATAGTGTTGTGTAATTAATAAATCACGTGCTGCTATATATCGTATGCGCCATATGTCATCACTATGATGTGCTAGGGTTGTCTTTTCTTGTTGTAATAAGGTTTCGATTTTGGCCACTTGTTCTTTCTTTTGCAAAAAGTTGATATAGGTTTTAAGAATATCAATTTTTTTTCTTTGTTGTTTGGTGAGCGATGTATAGATTCGGCCTGCACTTGATGATCCGCGATAAAGATGTAATTTAGCTAAAAAGTATCGGCGATCATTTTTAGGTAAAAAATTGTGGATATTCCTGACGGCATCTTCGTATCTTTTTGCTTTAATAATGTTATCTATTCTGTTTTTAGTATCGTACATCCTGATGTATTGTTTATACTGTGTCCAGAATTTACGTTCTTCTACTTTATTAAAAGTGATATTATTCCAACAGTATTTGATAGTTTTTCTTAATTGTTGTTTATGCCCTAAGGTATAAAGAATTTTTAAATAGGTTTGTGCCCCGTTATAAGTCCTGGGTTTATTATGTTTAAACCACTGTAATACTTCTTTTCTGCTGGCGGTATTGATGTAATCTTCGGCTTTGATTTTTATTTGTCTAATATATGGCAATTTGTGGTTAGCAGCTATGAAGGATGTATAATCTGAAAATTTTAATTTTCCTTTTGCATAACGTAATTGATGCCAACGTGAAAGAATACTAAGTTTTGTACATTTTTTATGTGTTGCATATAAATATGCTTGGGCGTATTTTTGTTGTTTAAATGCCGTTACAGCCTGATGGCATCTGATTAATTCAGGGTCTACTGTGTACGCCGAAGAGATAAAAACGATTAGCAGAAAAAAATGCTTCATGAGTGCATTATATGATTGTTATGTTACTATGTTAAGGTTATTTTATAAAAAAAGAGTTAAAGACTAAGATGTTTAAAGGAGCTTTTACCGCACTAGTGACACCATTTAAGGACGATCAGGTTGATTATCAATCTTTGGTTGCTATGGTTAATTGGCAAGTAGAGCAAGGAATAAGTGGACTTGTGGTTTGTGGTAGTACAGGAGAGAGCAACCTTTTAAACTATGATGAACAAAAAGATGTGATTACACAGGTAGTAAAAACGGTGAATAACAGAGTTCCCGTCATTGCGGGTGCTAGTGCTATTACTACTAGTGACACTATATATTTAGCCTCTCAGGCTGAATCATTAGGTGTAAGGGGACTGATGATCGTAACCCCACCTTACGTTAAACCTTCACAGCAGGCGATAAGAGATTATTTTACCGATGTGCATAATGCGTGTTCTTTGCCAATTATTTTATACGATAATCCTGGTCGGGCTTGTTCTTCTATTGCTGATGAGACAATATTAAAGTTGGCACAGTTAGCACGAGTAGTAGCTTTAAAGGATGCGACTGGAGATCTCGGTAGACCTGTGCGCTTAAGGGCGCAATTACCAGAAGATTTTTTGTTATTATCAGGAGAAGATATAACTACTCCAGCATTTTTAGCCCAAGGTGGCGACGGTGTAATTTCTGTCACCGCTAATATTGCTCCTAAATTGGTTGGTACACAGGTATCATCTTGGCAGGCAAAAGATTGGCATACTTTTACTAATACCAGAGATTTGCTTGCTCCATTACATGATGCAATGTTTATTGAATCTAGTCCTGCTCCTGTAAAGTATGCTTTATCTTTAATGAATAAATGTTCATATGAGGTGCGCAAGCCTTTGGCAAATTTATCTTTATCCGCACATGATGCCATCAAAAATCTTGTTTCTAATTCTATTGTGCTGAGGGATGAGAACAAGATATGATTAAGAAAACAAAACGTGCTGACGGGTTAATAGCAGAAAACCGTAAGGCTCGTTACGAGTACACTATCGAAGATTCGTTAGAAGCAGGTATAGTTCTTGAAGGGTCAGAGGTCAAGTCTATCAGAGTGAATGGCGGGGTTAGTCTGGTTG
Source organism: Alphaproteobacteria bacterium (assembly GCA_965204765.1). Lineage (GTDB taxonomy): Bacteria > Pseudomonadota > Alphaproteobacteria > Caedimonadales > UBA9215 > CBDBFG01. The sequence continues at coordinate 556,010 of CBDBFG010000004.1, forward strand.
AGTCTCATGCAGGTTTGAAAAATGGCGATAAAATATTTTTATTCAATACCAATATTCCTGAATATAAAATGGCAAATAGGTTCAATCATACACCAAGGCGACCAAGACATTTATTATTGCGCAAAAAAGAAATAAAAAAACTTATTGGTTTAATTAAAAAACAAGGCATTACCATAGTGCCTTTAAAAATGTATTTCAATAATGATGGAATTGTAAAGCTGTTATTGGGCGTTGCTAAAGGTAAGAAAAAGGCAGATAAAAGAGAAACTGAAAAGCAAAGAGATTGGAATAGGAAAAAAGAACAAATTATGAAGCATACCTCTTAGTTTTTAGGTACATCTTAGATTAATTATCTTGTCTTAAAATATAGTTACTTAAATGGTTGATACTAAGTTATCAATTGATGATTGAGTACCGAGAACTAGGTGTTTACTTTCTTAATCGCATTAAATGTGAAGGGTAAAATGGTAGGTTTACTACGTGAGTCTCTTGATTGATTGTGACAGGTCATCATGTGCCTATCAGTTTTGTATTCATTGATGAATAGTCGGGCACTATTCTGCTTTACATCTATGTCGCTATTTGGTTTTGTTCTTATTATCTCTATTGAGCAATAATAAGACAATCTTTTATTGTTTTTTCTTAATATTCTTGTTTGTGACCTGAAGTATTTACGCTGAATGATCACTAATTAGTCATACTGCACAATTAAATGATAATAATAAGCAAACTTCATGCAGAATGGATTATTGTGCTATTCAAGCATTGGTATACAGCAATATATGTTGTTATTGCTGTTATTATGAGTTTACTGCAATAGCCTTTGGATAGTATTAGCTACCAAAACCAAACATTCTGCCCAAATGTTTTGTTACACCTTTACAGTTCGTCCATAAACTATATGCTTGTAGTATGCCGGCGATGGGTAATGAATATCCCGGTGGTAGCATGTATAGGATTGTTTTAGTGGTTACGAATCCTGCGCCCATAGCAACTGTTTTTTTCAGAATCACACCAACGGCCTGTTTGATCCCTGATTGACCGCGTGCTAGTTCTACTACATTACCAGTAATATTGGCCATGGTTAAATACGCATTAGCCGTGTTCATACCGCCTAATACAACGATAGAATCCATGGTAAGGGTTGCGGTACAATCTCCGCTGGCAACCATGGAGCACACTTCGCTGTCATCAGGGCTGATCATGCATTGTAAGACACTGACGTAATCCCTGCAATATTCTGCTGTGGTGAAACTTGGTTCGCAAACGCCACTAACCAATACAGAGCATACTTCACTATTATCAGGCTTCATCAGACATTTAAAGATACTAGCATAATCTCTGCAATGGGCTGCTTGCCCTGTGCCTATTTCTATTGGCGGTAATAGGGCTAGGAATGGGTCTCTGTGGGAAGTACAAGAGTCTGTGTTAATGCCATAGTACAGACATAAAAATTGCTCAAGTTCTTGTTGTGGTACTGCGGGTGGTGCTATTAATCCAGCAATTTTGGGTTGGCCAGGTGGAGCTAATAAAGATACAGTATCACCGCGATCACCACTATATAAGACAATAGCGACGGAGTTTAAACTATTAGCACCAGGTAATAGCGCCAGTACATCCCGATTAAAATCTGGCGGGCATTCACCAAAGCTAACACACAATGCTTGTTGTAATAATTGCGATGATATACGTGGTGCAGGTAGAAGGCCGACAATGACAGGTTGATCTGGGGTAATTGGTTGATATGTTACCAAGCAATTATGACACCCTGTTGTATGCTGAACACCGTCAGGCACTATGCTACTTGGATCATATTTTGTAAGATTAGTGCTTAATGATGTCTGGGAACCTGTTTGTGGTACAGTGGGTGAGGTAATATATCGAGTACCAGAGTTTGCATCACTGGTGCGTGTAATTACAGTGTGTAATTGTTCTAACCAATCAGTTCCTATATTGCGTACTAACGATGCGCAATCATAATCAGACATTATTTTACCAGCAGCTATGGCGGAGAGAGCATACAAGATCCGTCTGTATTTTTTCTTTGTCGCCGATAATAATTCTTGTTGTTTTGCTAAATCAAGTTGGCCATTTTCTGCTTCTTGCTTTAAGTCTGTTATTTGTTCTGTTAGGTCACGTTGCACGTTTTCTACGGCTTGTGCTAAACCTTCTATGTGAGCGCCTTCTGTAGATATTAATTCTAGTAATGCTACTACTGTTTGTTCTGTTGCAGCATGTGATTGTTGTAATTCAGCATGTGTTGTTGCTAATTCTTCTCTTTGCCTTTGTTCTTCCTCTAATGAAGTACGCAGATCTACTACTGTTTGTTCTGTTGCAGCATGTGATTGTTGTAATTCAGCATGTGTTGTTGCTAATTCTTCTCTTTGCCTTTGTTCTTCCTCTAATGAAGTACGCAGATCTACTACTGTTTGTTCTGTTGCAGCATGTGATTGTTGTAATTCAGCATGTTCTTCTGTTACTTCTTCTCTTCTCCTTTGTTCTGCAGCAAGTGCTTGTGCTAATTCTTTTTGCTGGTTTTCTGTTGTATGGAATGCAGAGCGTAAGTCTGCTACTGTTCGTTCTGCAGTAGTATGCAACCGTTGTAACGTATCGTGTTCTTGTGCTAATTTTGTGTGTTGACCTCTTTCTGTAGCAAGTGCAGATTGTAAATCTGCATATTTTAGTGTTATTTTCTCGCGTTGTTCTTGTTCTGTATCTAATGATGTGGACAAAGAACTGAATGTATTTTGTGAGCTAAGTAATTCAGAGCTTAAAGATGCACATCTTTCCTCTAATTCTCTTATTGTTATGGTATAGCCTGTTGCTTCTTTTTGTAATTGTGCAATTTTTTTTGCATATTGCGTACTTTCACTGTCAAATGATGTTTTGTCTTCTTGCAGTGCAGCAATTGTAGCGTTTAATTTATCAACCATTGCAGACTTTGCTTGTAATTGCTCGGTCAGTGCTGTAATGCCTGTTGCTAATGTTGCATGTGCTTCGACTAGTTTAGTATGCTCTTGTCCTATTTCTGCGCATTCCGATGATGATAATTCTAATGCATCATCCAATTCTGCAAGGCTAGAGAACAGTGCAGAGGATTGTCTCAATTGGCCATCAAGCAACGATTGTAGTCGTGTCATTTGCTCTTGCTGTTGTTGTGTAATTTCCTTGATCTGTGAGCGTAATTCCGTGTTTTCTGCATCGATGGTTTCATTATCTTGCTTAGCAAGTTCTAGTTGTTCGCGTAATTGTGTGACAAGCAAATTCTGTTGTGTTAAGTCGCTTTTTAAGGTAGTGTTTTCATCTGTGATAGTTGTTAATCTCTCTCGTAGATGTTGTAGTTCTTCTATTGTGCTTTGTGCCTGTTCAGTTAATGTTGTTAGTCTCTCTTCTTGTTCGGTTGTGTTGTCTTGTTGTTGTTGCGCGAATGCCTTGAATCTTGTTAGTTCTTTCTCTTGTTGTGCGATAGTTGCTTGCAAGTTTGCATTTTCTGTAGTTAATGATTCTCTAACAGCTGCATGTTGCGTGCGTAGTTCATCGAGTTCTTGCAAAGAAGTATCATGTGCTTGTCGTAATTTTGCTAATTGCTTTGTCTGTGCATCGTGTTGTGCGAAAAGAGTATCATATTCTTGTTGTCTATCTCGTTGTTGCTGTGCTGATTCAGACAGCTGTCGTTTTTGCGCAGATAATAATTGTTGTTGTTCACCTAGATTATGTTGCATAGATGCCAGATGTTCATCTTTTGTGCGTAATTCATCTTGTGCGGTGGTAAGAGTTGATTCTTGTTGAGAGAATTTTTTACGTATTGCAGCTAGTTGTTCAGTCAAGTCGCTTTCAGCTTTAAGTAGTCTATCTCTTGCCTCAGCTAATGCTTGTTTTTCTTGCTGTTCCTCTTGTAGCGCAACAGAAAGAGTGCGCAACTCATCATCTTTGCCTTGTAAATCTACAGTAACGGCTTGATATTCTCTTTGTAGCTGTTCTTGTTCTTGTTTAGCAGAGGATATACTATCGCGTAGTATGATTGCCTCTCGTTCTAGATTATCATTTTTTTCTTCCAAATCATGACAGGATAATTTTAGTTGTTCTTCGCGCTCTGTAAGGTTTGATATTTGTCGTTGTTGCTCTGCTATTTCGGCTTGTGTGGTTCGCAGGGTGGCACGTAATTCGTTTAGTTCTTCGGTGCTTTCTCGGCCTTGTTGTGCATGAGTTTGTGTAAGAATGTCATATCTGGCTTTTAAATCATCTAATTCTTTACCAAGGGTTTGCAGTCTAGAGGTTGCGTCTCTTTTTGCTCTGTCTTCTGCTGCTAATTGTTGTTTTAATGCAGCAATTTGTTTGGTTAGTTGTTCTGCGCGTTGGGTACGCTCTCGTATAGTTTGTTCCTGTGCAGCTAATAATTCCTCATTGGCTCGTAATTTATCTTGTAATACAATGATTTGATCATCTCGTGCTACTAATTCACGATTTACTAGTGCTAATCTTTCCTCTTGTTCATCAATGGTCGTTTGTAATGACAACAAAGTACATCTGTGTCCGTCATGATCTTCTTCCACTACGGCCATTCGTGGCGGTGGTGTGCGTTTGCTAACTGGTGTAGTAAATGGGCTAGCATTTGGTGTGCGCTTTGGCGTTGGAGGTTTGCGGGTAGTTTTTTTGCTAGCTGGAGTGCCACCCCTACTAGCTGCGGGTGTTTGTCGTGGTGTTGTTCTTTTGCTTGCTGGCGTGGAAGACACACTGCTTGTGGATTTTTTTCTTGCGGGCGTGGTGGAAGCCGATGGTACAGATAGCAAGTTAGCTACATGTACACCATCTGGGAATGTTTCTTCTTCGGCTGTAGGAACATGGAGTGGAACATAAAATTCATTGTACAGGCAAGATCCAGCAAAGCAGGCTTCTCCTCTTTGTTTGAATCGTCTACCATCTGTTTTACTTGATAGTTTTTGTAATGGGTCGTGTTTAGAGGCTCTCGCCAAATGACCATGTTTGAGTATTAATTGATAATAAGGGCATTTTTTTGCCACACAAGCAATACCTAATTGCAAGCATTCGGGTTGGGTTGGATGTTGCTTACTGGTAAACCATTTGCCATAATGCTTGATTACTAAAGGATCTTCGACATGTTCTGTGACCGAACCACCAATGCGCCTAGTAACGGACGGTGTTCCTGAATCAGATAATAAGCTACTATCACCACCACCGCTAGCAATAGCTTGTGTGATGAATAACAAGGTAAATAAAACTCTTACCAACGTGAATACTTTCCAAATTTTTGCCTAATTACTCATTGCTATCACAAAAATTATAGTATAACAATAGAATATACCTAAGTAATTGAGAGTAAAAAATGCGTAGTAAGTTTCTAGGATTGTTTTTTTGTGTTTTTCTTTTAGAAAATAATTGTATCGCGATAAAGCCAGAATGTTATATTGGGGTGCATTCCGGCTATTCTTTATCGACTGCATTAGTAAAATCACATTCTTCTTTTCATCAGGATAGTTATTCTAGTCCAACTGTATTTTCTAATAAGTTAGCTGATAATAATTTGCTATATGGTGGTTTTGGTGGTGTGCAATTTACAGTTAATAATTATGTTATAGGTGTTGAACTAAATTATCATATGTTTAATGTCCAGGATAATGCACAATTGATCCTTGCCACTCCAACTGACAAAGATGCTCGTGCTAGGGCAGGGGAAGTGAAGAATTTTTACTGTAATGTTAAGCATAAAGTGACTTCATCTTATGATGTATTATTGAAGCTAGGGTGTAAATTACAGTCATCGTTATTATATCTTAAGGTTGGTCCTTCATTTACTAAGCAATATTTTAGGCAACGTATCACAGGACCGGAACTTGAAGGTACTGCGGCGATTGATACTAGCTGTGAAAAATCATTTTATAATCCAGGATACAAGATCGCTATAGGAGTTGATTTAGCACTTAGTAAGGATTTATTTATTAGTACAGAGTATTCTCATTGTTTCTTTAAAGCTAAAAAAATAAGAAGTGAAGTTAACAATTATTATGGCGATACCAGAGCAATATCAAATGATGTTAACTCTAATTTAGGTAGTATTTCATTAAAAATAGCCTATAAGTTTTAGCTGGTAACTGTACTAGTCCACTGAGCATTCGGGTTAATTTTATTGAATTTAGATGTAACTGCTGGTATTAAAAGCAAAAATTTGTTACCTATTTTTATTTGGTAAGTGTTGCATGCGTTTTGCAATAGGACATGGTTGGCGGTTATTATAATGTATAGTTTACAGAGGATGATCATAAATTACCTGATACTGTGTATAAAGCCGCAGAAGATGCATTAATTTTTTCTGTACCAGTAGTTACGATTATACCACCAATCAGCTAGTCTTTCGGACAAGGTAGGTTGTCTTGGTCTTGCCTCAAGATCAATAAATTCTTCTTCGTCTGTGGCCATACCATTTAGTTCTTGTTCTGTAGTTTCATCTGTGCTGTGTCCCCACCAATTTGGTTGCCAGCTTGTAGCTCTTTGCCATAATGAAGGTTGTCTAGCGTGGTGTATATCTGCAATTGATTCATCGTCATTATGCGTGTGTTCAGCTAATAATGGTGCTCTATCATCACTCTCATGATCACTATTCGTATTCCAACTAAATATTCCTCTGATTGTTGCCCATACTCCACGTGATTGTCTGGGTATAGGGCGATGTTCTACCTCTGGTATAAAGCCATATCTGGGGCGCAAAACTTCCATAGTTTCGTCTAGCACTCTATCAATATCATCTATATCTTCGGCTGATAGATCAGTTCCCATGCCTTCTTCTTCCTCACTATGTAAGGATAGAGATGGGCTTGTTCTTGTCGTTCTCATCCTACTAGCTTCTTCGCCACTATAACTTGAACTTGTTGGAGCAGATGTGTCAGTTGTAGAGGTACTGCCGGAGCTATCAGAACTTGAACTTGTTAGGCTAGATGTATAGGGTATCGAGGTACTTTCTGTGCTACTATAACTTGAGCTGGTTATGTCAGATGTATCGGTTGCAGGATGATCTTCTGCATTTTCGGAACTTGAATTTGTTAGACCAGATGTCTCCGTTTCACTATTATCTTCTTCGCTACTATAAGCTGCATCTTCTGCTGCAAATGCGGTAGGTGATAGTCTAACAATGTCTTCGCGCTGGAATACAGATTGATCATATGCCATGCCCAAGCTGCGCTTAATGCTATTTTTTAGAACAGAAGGTGACATTTGTAAGAATGTCCACAATGCTTCTATTTTATTATCTGGCAAACGTTCTACATATTGCGAAGTATTAACCAGCATCTTTTGAATACTTGATCGTAGTTGTCCTTCCAAGTCTTTGAATTTAGATGATCTTTTTTTACCTCGAAATCTACTGAACTCAATAGATGAAGTAATAAGGTTTTGCAAAGCCAAACCATATGTGGCATTCAAATCTGCACCATAATTTAATGCTGAGAACATCAATAAAGGAATATATTTACCTAATATATGGAATTGACCATTTCTTTCAAATACTATTTGATGACCTGCAGCTCCTAGAGCATCTAATGGTCGCCACATCTCGGAAAAGGATAAAACAGAACTAGTTAGTAAAGATAAAATAGCTACTGATCCTCGAAGAGGTGATAGAGTTGTTTCATGTTTTAATAGTACTTTTTCTCGTTGATTGGGGTCATAACCTGTAAAGTAACAATACATACCGCCAAGTGCTTTACTTAATGCCGAACATGCAGAATATGTGGAAAATGCACCCATTGCGGCTGCGCCGCTGTAGACAGAAAAATTTTGTGCTCCTGTCCATTCTTCAGTAAAATAGTCATCTTCTACCAATCCTAGCATGCCAGCTATAGCGAGTTTTCCAGTTAAGAAAGCGCCATATCCACTTGCCAGACCAAGCAGCATGCCACAATTTTTAGCTGTCTTGTATCCTCGTGGATGTTGAAATTGTGTCACATGAAATCTTTCTTCTGCATCGGCATGGTATAATCCATGTAATAATGCCAAAATCATCATATGTCCTTGTTCTCGCCGGTGTAATTGGCTAGATAATTTTGTAATTGACTCAGCCGTATCAAGTAGTTGCTCTGTTGACATAGCAGATGTCATACGATAGGTGTTTGCTAATCGTTCTAACACAGTTGTGCGATGTTGACGAATGAGAGGAGTTTTTCCCGTTGAATGTTTATTCCAATAATCATTTGCATCTTGATACAATACTCTGATTTTTTTGGTGAACATTTGTGGAATAAACAGCGGCAAGCAAAGACCAAGTTCTATTTTTGTGGCAATGGTGTCTGGTGCAAATTCTGTAAGAAATTTTCTAATAAAGAATAAGGTTTGTAGCGCTGCTCCACCAGATATAATAAATTTTGTGAGGTGTCGCAGTTTTTTTTTGTTTTTCTTTTGCAATCCTTGTTCCTCTGCTCGCCAATTAATCAGGGTTCTGAGGTTCATTTTGGCATGCATTGTTTCAGCTAAAAAGAACGGTATAAATGCCGTATAAAAAGCATTGTGAGGCAAATCTCCATCGGCAACACGGAAAATAAATATTATAGTGTGTGGATCCAAGCAATATTTGCTGGCTAGGATATTAGCATTTACCCCTCCAAATACTAAGGCTGCAAGTACGCGCTTGACAGATAATCTGGCATGGTCATTTTGTTCGAACAGATCTTTTTTTAGTTGTCTTAATAGCGGAGTGATTTCTTCTACTTCTTCCATATACGGTGCTTTGCCAGTGGTCAGTATCCTGGCATCCATTAAGAGGTCTGTTTCGGTAGCGGCTATATTACTGCATAGTAAAAATGCAGTACAAAAAATAATATTTCGCATGTTATTTGCTTTGTTTATGATCAGGATTTTTGGTTTTTTTAGAATGTACTTTCTTATCGTTGGTACTGCTGTAAAAGCTTGGTGGTTTAGGACGATGTGCCTTGTAAGAATCAATAAACATGTTCATATGAGAACTATTTTGTTTTAGTACAGGGATAATCTTATTGATATTTTTTTTGTTAAAATAGTTTTTATGTAATTTAACCGTAAGTAATACAAATTTTTTATCAGCTGAAAGTTGTGCGTTAATGGCATTAAAGATCAGCAGATATTTTTCACATGAATGATTTGTATTATTAGCACCATTGTGGGATGGTGAGCTGAAGTAGATATATACATGTCCTGCTGGTTTTTCACTTACTTTTTGTTTATTTTTTTCGTGGAAAAAATTATTTCGATGCCAAAAGTTCGTTAATTCTAACATAGTGGCAAGCCAGTTGTCCGTAATGTTTGAATGATTAAAAGCCTGTGCAATATTTTTTTTTGTGCTGGAATTTTAAAAGTAACTTGTGCGTCAGCATAATTAGCCATGCTGATATTGTTTTGCTTAATAATAAAATCATACTTAGGTTTTTTCCCTTCAACAGAAATAAAGAGGATTGCGGAATCATCTCTAATATTATCAGTGTTTTGATAGGTTCTGATTAGTAGCAAATTTTTCTTGTTATCAAGTTTGATAACTTCTACTTCACCTAAAAAAGTAGAGTTGTCACAATTTATTGTATTTAAAACAATTTTGTTGGATTGAAAATGAGCATACAGTTCGTCATTGGTTAGATTTTTTGTTTCTGTACCGTTGTCTTCGTAGCAAGCAATCTGATCTAGAGCTATTTTGACGATATTACCTTTTTTCACTACTTTTTTAGCATTAGCTGTTACATATAATGTATCGGCATGTTTGTTGACACTATAACAATTACCTATGGTACAAAATAATATTACGACCCAGTACTTAATTTTATTCATGACATTTTACCTGTTTTCCCTATCCAATCTTTTTAATAAAGAGATATCTCTCTTTTCTGATTTTCTATTTGTGTCAATCGCCAATTACCAGTTTTCTGCAACATTATTGCGTGTATAATATTGTGGTAAGGGCTGTTTTGGCTAATTTGTTTCCTTTTTCAAAAGTTCTTATACAGTAATTTGTTGCCTCATTGCAACCTTTTATGACATTTTGGTCAAATATGCATAGGAAATGATTGGAATTTGCCAATAAACGATTCGCAAATAGCGACAAAAGAAATAAATGTACCGTGTTGAATAAAGATACGCTGTAACTATTACGCATTTCATTTCCCTGTATATCTGGTTTAACTTTCAGTTCACATCAAACTAATGAACAAATAATTAAGAATTCATTAATAAAGTTTATAAACTTGCAAGATAAAATGAAACGCTACGTATTAAACATTGCAATGACAGATTTGGCAATATTGTTTTTATATATTACAAAATCTCACCCAGCATAGCATATAGTTTTGATAGTAAAAGGATTATTTTATTAATTTGTATGATAGTCATGTATTGGCTGTAAGGGGGCAGAATTACAATAACGTTTGTTATTTAATTAATTACTGTTATAGGATTGTAGATTATTCTGTGTATTAGTGATGAGTTCTTATACTAGGTCTGCTAGAAAAGTTGAAAATATCGTAGAGGATAACGTTGCGAAATATTTGGATAGTGAAGAGTATGATGAAAGAGTTCGTCATTTAGTTGGTGATTCTATAGATACAGGTTTAGAGTACGTGTTGCCTCATGATCTTTGTCTTCACACTGCTAGCAAGACTAAACCTGTATTTAGTGAAGCAAATCCAGATAGCAACAATAAATATATACTCTTAATCATGTTTGTTTCTTTATCTTTGTTCATTACATTATTCATCTTCATCATCTTGGTCTGTTGTATGTACAGTAGTTCCTTGTGCTGTCCTTATTTGTTCTAGTGCGTCAATGCTTATTTTAAACTGTGCACATATTTTGTCAGAAGGAACACCCATAGTAAGCATAAACCTGATATTCTCTTGTCGTTCAGCAGTCCTACCTTCTTCTTTCCCTTCTTCATAACGTTCTTCTTCGCGTGACATACGAGACATGAATGCCATCTTACCTTTAAACAGTGATTCTGTTTCATCGGTGGTTAGATGCGATACTCGGTGAAATCCTTCTGCTACATGCTTATCCCGTGCCACCAATTCATCAGTTACTCTTACTTTCTCTTCATCTTCTCTGGTCATTAAGAATAGCCATGCTCCCAATGGATCGTCACTAAAATCTCTTTGTTGCAATTGAGTCGCAAATTCTCGTTTAAACCTCGGTAACATTACATAGGTCCATGACAGTAGGGGAGAGGCTATTTCCTTAGATACTCTTTCGCATATATCCCAATGCACTAGCAAGTCTTGGCTATTATGCATTTCTCGTTGTGTGACTGGTTCATCAAAATCTAATATGGTTATAACCTTTACTGGATCTAGGGCGCGATAATGAGCACGATGAGCTTTCTTACGTTCTTCTTTTTCTACTATGGCTAGTGCTTTTTTATAATTACGTTCACCCATTTGGCTTAGTTCTCGCGCACCGTAATATACCCATCTATTAGTATGACCGGGAATTCTAGCTTTTTGCATTTCTATGATGAATCTATTACCTTTGTGTGTGGTACAAGTTGCTTCGACCTTGACATCAAAATGAATTGTACGATCTACTGCTGAATTCATTGTGCCATCTAAAAACTTTATCGATTCGATATAGTCATCTTGTAATTCTGATTTAAGTACAGCATTTAAAAAGCTTATTGTTCTTCCTTCACCACCTTCTTCACCAAATAATATTTTAAATGTTTCATCATAACGTACGTCTCTTACTGTGACATCCATGGGTAAGTTGTCCCATGGGTTTAGTGATACTTTTGCTACGGATTGTGCCAAATCATCAGCATCATCACCGCCATCACTGCATATGCATTGACTATTAATCAATAGCCATAACAATAATAAATATATACTCTTAATCATGTCATCCTCTACTATTAGTCACAGTCTAATATTTTTTAATCTAAAAGTCATTATTGTTAAGCTAGCACAATATTTGTTGTAACTACTATTTTATTTGAAAATAGACAATTTTTCATGCAATGCACATTATTTCCTGGCCCTTTTTTAAGTATTGGTTAGTAAATTTAATATCTAACATGTTTATTAAATATCAATAGTAGATAAAATTGGTGCCATTAAATATTTTCTATTAAGTCAAAATTATTTTTTATGATCTAGATAGCATAAATTTGATAGTCAACTGTGTTGTGATTGTTGCTATTTCTTAAAATTAACATGATTCAATTTATTAAAGACTATAACTCTAATAAAGGCTTGACAAAAATGGTTGCAAAGGATAAACATTAAAAATATTTGATTACCGTTGGGGTGTGTGATGAAAGTTGTTAGCTCGCTTAAGACTTTAAAGAATCGTGAGAAAAATTGTCGTCTTATTAGGCGTCGCGGAAAATTGTATGTTATTAATAAAAAGAATCCTAAGTTCAAGGCAAGACAAGGGTAATTAGTTTTTAATTAACTTACTTAATTGAAAAAGCGAATTGAAAATATAAAAAAGGTATTGTTATGGCTCGTGTTACTGTGGAAGATTGTGAAAAAAAGGTTGCTAATAGGTTTGAGTTAGTTGTTTTATCTTCGCAAAGAGCCCGTTACCTTTCTGCGGGTGCGGAGCTTACTGTAGACAGAGATAATGATAAGAACTCAGTAGTTTCTTTGCGCGAAATTGCGGCTGGTACTGTATGTGTTAATGACCTTAGGAAGACTACTTTGACTAATTTAAAGAATTCTATGGTTCAGGAGGCTCTGACTTCTCAGGCTCAGGATACCTCAGAGAAGCACACGGTAGCAGAGCTTAGTTTGACGGGTGAAATAGATACAGTAGAATCACAACTAGAGGCCGAGTTTGCTGCGCTGGAAAAGGGTATGCAGTCTGAGCAAAATGCTGATAATTCGGGCGAGTAAGCGTATCTAATCTATTGCATCAATTGTACTAGTAATTTTATAGTTTGGCAATATCGTTTTGATAACCACTATTTTTGCGCTTTGTGTCTTTTATTTTTGTTGCGACAAGTGTTTCTATTAGCATTATAAATTTAGATATATTTGAATGATTTGTATTATTCAATCTTATTCATTTGTGGCTGTATAGTTTGCAAACATTCCATTTTTCAAGTCGTCTATTTCATTAAAAGTGCATGGTACTACAGATAAAAATAGTCTTGGTTCCTGAATATGAGGTTCTGCATGGATTGTTTCGCATACAACAATCTCTCCCCATTGATTATTAGCCGGAAATATGCTGTTTTTGATATCAATCAATTTATTAAGGTAAGAATTATTGTTGGTTTTTAGGTGTGGATCTAGTCTTTTTCTTTGATGCTCATTTGAGCAATAGTAAAATAGCGTCGTTTTCCCCTGTACAGTGAAAACAAATTTCGATATAGGAGTGGTTCTTTTAAAATAATATCCATCAATGTGCCATCTGGGCAGTGCAAATAGAGGTTTGTCCAGGTTATATGCCCTTATGCATACCCATGCCGTGGGATATTGTGCTTGGGTGGTAATATTTTAGGATTATTTTTACTAGCGAGTTTGTAATGTTAGTTATTTGTGCTTTATTATTATTACTTATCTTGCGTAGGAAGCTATTTATTTGTTGTGGTAACGTATCAAGGTTGCCCAAGTTATTAAATTCTTGAAAGCCAATTTTTTTATTGCAAGAGTGTGAAAATATGATAGTTCCTTAGAGCTTAGGTTGCTGTTAATAAATCGACTTTCATGCTTTGCTAAGGCTAAGTTATACCAAGTAACAGATATAAAAATAACGTTGATTAATTGTTTCATAGTTGCCTATTTAGTACGCTTTTGCTTATCTTTGGCTTTGTTTTTACCGAACAGCTTTTTTACTGCATTGCATATGTAAAGCAATAGTGGTAATGCCAGGGTAGTAAATGGACACATATAGTTTACCATATATTAAGTTAAAACATGCCAGTGCATATTAACCACATGGTAAGGAAATTCCTGCAATAAGCAAGGAAATATAATGTATGCTTTGTTCTAATCACGGTTGACAATACATTGTTGTATATTACGATAAATTTTTAACCCAAGATTCATTGAATAATAACTAGGTTAACCGGGTACATTTTTGATTGTCGTTTTAAATGTTCATCTTAGTTCTGCGTAAAAATGACAAAACATCCATTGGTAGTGCAATGGCACCTGCTAATTGTGATAAATATAGTCTATCTATTTTGTGCTATCTTATTATTTTATGGTCGGTGTTTTGTTTTGCGCAACAAGGACATCACATCCATTGGTGGCGCGCTAGTGTCTGCCGAAGCTGATAAAAACACAGCTGGATCAAATGGTTTATCACGTAATGGGGCAAGTTTTGTTCTTTTAAATTCTTCCCAATGCTCTATGGCTGGTGCGTAAATAACATTGGTGCCAACTATATGCATTAATCCATCTAATGTAAAATGTACAGCGTGTGAGGCATATTGCCTGCCAGATGTGCGGTCTATTTCTAAACGACCAATAGGTGATGGTTTGCCATTAGGATTGATTGCTGGTCTGACATCGCACGCATCATATCTTACATCAAACCCAAATGTTTTTTCTATCCAGCACATTCCTTCATAAAAAGTAGTAGATGAGCGAACAAATCCATCTCGTAGAGCAAGTCCAAATTGATAATCTAATGCCACGCAACCTTTATTAACAAATGGATATAATGTTGCGGCAAATGCTGAATCTCTATTTCTGGTCCATTCTTGTTGTTTTAGCCAAAGAATTGCTGGTAGGAAACCTTTCTTGGCTGCTGTTTCGTATATTGGTTGTTCAGGGCGTTTAATACCATTCATACCGTTCTCTAGTACGTATCTTTCTTTCATGAGGGCAAAATTATCTGCGTATGATGGGTGATATTCATTAAATTGGAATGCATCAGATAATGTGACCTGTAAGATTGCATCATTTTCTGTTTGTGCCAATTTTATCCTGCTAATGAAGTGGCTGATACCTTTTTCTCTGATTTCTTGTGCAACTGCTGTTAGGCTTGGTCTGTAAGAATGATACTCTACTGTATCAAATTCTGGAGTAGCCGCGTTTGTGTGGGATAGCAGTACGATAAAATGTAGATAGAGTATTTTTTTCAGATTATGCATAATTTTACTTTCCTCCCTATTTTTTAAAACTACACTTTATGGTTATCAAGCAAAGATACAGTATAAAACCATGTCTAGCGTACTGTAAAAATATCGCATTGCAACATTAAAAAAACATAGGGTTATATGGTCACAGAAAATAAAGTCTAATTTTAGTAAGAAATTAGTTGTAGGATTTTGTGAAAAATACTATCCTAGAGCTTAGGTTTTGTATTGTGGGTTATAAAACGAGAGATCCACAGTTTTTGTTTGAATATGCCTTGAAGAAAAGCAAGGCTTGTGACAAAGAGATTAGAAAGTATAGCAATTGACTTTGGCTTTATAGCATTTTGCGGAACATTGTATGGCAATACATCGATGATGACAAATTAGTAGTAGATAAAGTTGAAGTGCGATTGATGGTTTCTAAGTTTTAATTGCTGGGGTTAGGTGTTTATTGTTTTCCTAGTGATGTGCTTAGGTGCTATGTAATTGGTTATATGAAAGTGTTATATAAGGTTATGGGTTTGGATCGCTACGTGTTATAAGAGATGAAGTATATCGTATTGGTACATTGATTATAAGTTGCACAGGGTAATAGTCTTGACTTATTCATATTTTAATTAACGCTCTGGTATAGTGTTCCATGTGATTTTTCTTTCATTCTCTAATGTCATATTCATGATTTTTTCTCGTGCTTTTGAGATGTTATTGGAGTGACAAAATGAATAAAAAGATATTAATAGATGCGTATCATCAAGAAGAGACCAGAGTTGCCGTAGTTGATGAGCAAAATCGCCTTCTGGATTATGATTTTGATAGTACAACGAAAAAGACGATAAAGGGTAATGTTTATCTAGCAAAAGTTGTGCGGGTTGAGCCATCATTACAAGCGGCATTTGTTGATTATGGCGAGGATAGGCATGGATTTTTGGTATTCAATGAAATACATCCAGATTATTTTCGCATTCCTGTATCTGATCGGGAAGCATTAGAAGCTAAATTAGCTAGTGATAATTCTGATACTATAGATGATGAATTAGTTGAGGAAGATAGCAAGACCGAGCTATCAACTATTGCAGGTGATTCTTTTGCTCCAGTTGATGAAGAGACGGATGAATCACGAAAAAGACGACCTTCTTTGCATAAAATGTATAAAATTCAAGAGGTTATTCACAAGAACCAGATAGTTTTAGTACAGGTTACAAAGGAAGAAAGAGGGCAAAAGGGAGCAGCGTTAACTACTTATGTATCTTTGGCGGGACGTTATTGTGTTTTGATGCCTAATTCACCACATGCGGGCGGTGTGTCAAGAAAGATCTCTAATATTAGTGATAGGAAAAAGCTGAAAGACATATTATCTGACATAGAAGTCCCAAATGAAATGGGTTTAATTATACGTACGGCTGGTAGAGGCAGGACTAAGACTGATATAAAGAGGGATGTTGATTACCTTAAACGGTCTTGGAATGAAATACGTGAATTAACACTAAAATCTATAGCGCCATCTCTAGTTTACCAAGAAGAAAGTATAATTAAAAGAGCGATACGTGACCAATACCACAAGGATGTATCGGAAGTAATAGTTTCTGGTGATGAAGGGTATAAGGCTGTGCGTGGTATAATGAAACAATTGTTACCGAGTCATTCTAAAAAAGTTAAGCAATATAAAGACATCTTTACTCCCCTATTCGTAAAATATGATGTGGAAAAGCAGATTGATATTACTTATGATCCTATAGTGATGTTACCATCTGGTGGTTCGATAGTTATTCATCCAACCGAAGCACTAGTGGCCATTGACATAAACTCTGGTAAAGCAACCAAAGAAAGAAATGTAGAAGCGACTGCATTTAATACCAATATAGAGGCTGCGGAAGAGATTGCAAGACAAGTAAGATTGCGAGAGCTGGCGGGTCTTATCGTGATTGATTTCATCGATATGGAAGATAGAAGTTATATACATCAGGTAGAAAAAAAGATAAGAGAGTCTTTTAAGCATGATAAGGCTAGAGTGCAAATGAATAAGATTTCTCCCTTTGGTTTATTGGAGCTGTCCAGACAAAGGTTGCGTCCTAGTATATTAGAGATCAATTCAAGGCCGTGTGTCAGTTGCAGTTCAACAGGGTATGTGCGTTCTGTAGAGTCCATGGCTCTGTTGGTGTTACGTTCTATTCAGGAGGAAGGTATTGCTCAACGCTCTACCAAGGTGAAGGCTATTTTGCCAACAGCTGTGGCTATGTATATTTTTAATCATAAAAATAAGTATTTAACAGATATACAAGAAAAATATAATTTTATTGTTGAGCTTGATTCTGATGATAGCTTAATTATTCCTGATTTTAAATTAATGCAAGTGGAAAAGAGAAAATCAGAAGCTGCAGAAGGAAAGAAAACTGATAGTGGTAAGGTAGTAAAAGATATTGCTAAATCACCGAAACATTCTCGTTCAAATAGACAATCGAAAGATGAGCAAACTGCAAAAGTGCATGATAAGCCGGATGGCCAGCAGCATAAAAAATCAAGATCTGGATATCGCAATAAAAGAAAGCCTTTTAATCGTCCTAGGCCATCAGCAAACAGTACTAATATTGCTAACGCAGAAAACAATACTGGTGATAAGGGTGCAGTAGCAGCTAATGTTGTGAAGCGTTCCAACAGCAGTACTGGTGGAAGATCTGCAGTTGCTAAGAAAAATAAATCAAAAGATAATCAAGATAATAAATCGGTTGCGGATGTAGACAACAAAGTGAATAAGAAAAAAGATAATGCTGTTAAATCTGTTACTAGTGATAATTCTGATACCGAAACTAAAAGAAGGAAAAGTTGGTTAAAAAGACTATTAAAATAGGTTGTTGTATTGCTTTTTACTACTTAGCATTGCTTGATATTGCCTGTGCGGCGTTTGCGCCTAAAAAGGGTAGTATTATTCGCGATGCAGAGATTGAATACGTATTGCGGGATATAGTCTCTCCCATATTTAAAGTGGCTGGTCTAAACCCTGATGAAGCAAAGATATATCTTGTAGTTAATCCAGAGATGAATGCAGCAGCAACGGTAGATAGTACAATTTTTCTTAATACTGGTTTATTGACTAAGGTTAATCTTGCAGAATTAGTGGGTATTATAGCGCATGAAACGGCTCACATTGCTTTAGAGCACATCAGTAGGTTTTATGGTACTAGCAAAAATTCCTCGTTAATTTCTATGGCCTCTACTGCTTTAGGTATAGCAATAGGGGCGTTTGGCAATGCTGATTTAGGAATAGGAACTGTTGTTTTGGGTAATCAAATAGCGTTACGTTCCTTATTGCATTATAGCAGAGGGCAAGAGGCATCTGCTGACCAAGCGGCTATTAGATATCTGTGCAGACTAAAGTGGCCGATACGTGGGTTGCAACAATTTTTACTTAAATTATCTAGGCGTGAATTGTTTTCTAGCTCTGTGCATAATGTGTATATGATTACTCACCCTTTATCCAGTACCAGAGTGCAGTTGTTAGACAAGTATGTAAAACAGTATAAAGTTGGTGATAGTGTTTTACCAATTAACTTGCAAAAAAGATATCGCAGAGCGATGTCTAAACTAAAAGCATTTATTAATCCACCACAACACATGTTATTCGCGGTTGATAAATATAATATTCACCAAGAAGATATGCATTATGTTAAAGCAATTGCATTTTATCGTATTAACAATCTTAATGACAGTATAAGTGAATTACAAAAATTACAAGTTTTAGAACCTAATAATCCCTACTTACACGATTTAGAAGGACAAATTTATTATGAAAATGGTCTCATTGCAAAATCTTTGCAAGCATATAAACGTGCATTACATCTATTGCCAGATAGTAATTTAATACGTTTATATTATGTGCAGTCTATGATGCAAATGGAAAGCTATAATAGTAAGGTTGCTATCAATGAATTACATAAGGTATTGATTAGTGAAAGAAAAAATCCTCATGTGTGGCATTTGCTTGCTGTTTTATATGGTAAAAGTGGAGAGATGGATAGAGCATCCTTATGTTTAGCAGAAAAGTTTCTCAGTTTAAATAAGTTTGATTTTGCAATGAAACAAGCAATAAAGGCTGATAAAATAACTACCAGTAAAAAAATTAAAAAACAAGCGCAAGATATTATTCATTTTGCGCAAAAAGAGCTGCTATTGTTAAAGGGATATAAATAATAATTTATCGAATAATTTGACAATAAGTAGGGCACGTGTTACCTTCTCCCTCTGATTTTATCGTGGGTTAAAATGAAGAAATTATTTTGTATTATCTGGTTGATATTTATAACTGTTCCCAATTGCTCTATTGGTGCTAACAGTACGGATGTTGTTATTGGCTGCACAGAAGAAGATGAAGCTAGAATCGCTTCTGTCAAGGCTTTGATTGTGCCTAATAGTAGTGGTCGTTTGGCATTGCCCACACAAGATGGTCGTCCAAAATTTTATTATGAATGTCAACATGATGAATGTTTGACGGAGCATGGATATCGATTATTCGCTGATCCGTTGGATCATAACGCCCAAGTGACAGAGCTATTATTAGATGGGCATACTCTTTGTCGGGCAAGGGATGTCAAACGTATTGCTTGCGGCACTTGTTATACATTAATGGAATTTGCCGACTCTTTGATTATTGTGGAAGACACTGTGCAAAGTGTTTGTATTAATCAATCTTGTCAGGCGGTTCTAGGGGATATGGGTGGTTGTGCAGTTTGTAAATTAGTACAAGATTCTAGTTTCCCAACTTTCCATTGTGATAAATGTAAGATTTGTAGAGCAGGGCGCCAAGAACAATACAAACATTGTGACACATGTGGTCTGTGTATAGATCAAACTTTGGGTGTACATCAATGCAAGGCACATGCTAAAGGTAGTTGTGCTATATGTCTTGATGGTTTTTCTGCTGCTCATTCTCGGCTCTTACAGTCCACATGTGGCCATTGGTTGCACGAATCATGTATGACGGAATATGGCAAGACAAATTTTAGCTGTCCTACTTGTCGTAAAACAATGTTTTCAGTTGATTGGGATGTTGCATTTAATGGTATATTACAACTTGTATTGCCCGATGATCTGCGATTCTATCGTATAGAAGCACAATGTAATGATTGTGAAAAAAGGCAAGAGGTGCGATGGCATCCATACGGGTTAAGATGTGTGCAACAGGAGTGTGGTTCCATGAATATGGCTGCTATTGGTAATAAAAAGCATGTCGCGGTGGATCAGTGGCCAGAGTTTGCAATAGTGCACGAGTTGTTATCAAGATCGGAACAACAAGCAACAACAGACGATGATGTGGATTAATTGACATTATCAAGCTATCTTTAAGATTATTTTTCTCGGTAACGTTTATTGTCACGGATAGTATTTTTATATGTTGGATGTTTCACGGTTGCTATTAATACATGTGATAAAAATCCTGGAAATGTGCTGTTCAGAGGCTATTATCTAACATAATGTCAAACCAAGTAATACATAATTTACTGTTTACAATATATTGCTATGCTCACTATGGCGAGGATAACAATGTGTATCACTATCCTTAATTTCATGTATTGGTTTTGCTTATTATTGTTATATTTATGATCTTTTTTTGCACTGACCATATAATATAATCCTGCACAAATTGCATAAATTAGTCCTATGGCAAGAATAATAACCAAAACTATTAGAAAATTATCCATTTTTATTATATCATTATGTCTATTGTACAATACTAAGACGCAAAAGGTGATATGTCTAATCTTTTCAATGATAATTTTTCTGTGCCCAAACCCACAAGCTATACAGCAGATGATATAGAGGTATTAGAAGGTCTTGATCCCGTTCGAAAAAGGCCAGGAATGTATATTGGTGGTACTGATGAAAAAGCTATGCACCATTTAGTAGCCGAGGTGTTGGATAACTCCATGGATGAAGCAGTTGCTGGATTTGCAAACCGGATCGAGGTTATTCTGCATGATGAGCATACGATCAGTATTCAAGATAATGGACGTGGGATACCGATAGATAAACATCCGAAGTATACTGATAAATCTGCGTTGGAGGTAATATTTACCACTTTACATGCTGGTGGTAAGTTCAGTCAAAATGCTTACCAGACTTCTGGGGGGTTACATGGAGTAGGTGTTTCCGTAGTAAATGCGTTGTCTGAAAAACTTTGTGTTGAGGTGATAAGGGATGCTCAGATATGGCGTCAGGAATATAGCCGTGGAGTGGCAGTATCGGAATTAACAAAAAATGGCGCTATCAGGAACCGCAAAGGTACTAAGGTTACTTTTACCCCTGATAAGGAGATATTTGGGGCATTCAAGTTCAAACCAGAAGAAATCTATCGTTTATCACGTTCCAAGGCTTATCTTTTTCGTGGGGTAGAAATCCGGTGGAAGTGTAGCGCAGAGCTAATCAAAGTTAATGGTTTGCCTGCAGAGCAAACTTTTCATTTTCCTAATGGATTTGTTGATTTTATCAAAGATAATGTCAATGCCGAAGATGTTGTATTACCAGAACCATTTAATGGTATCGCACAGTTTCAGGATAAAGCAGAAAAAGTTGAGTGGGCAATTAATTGGTTGCACTATGGAGAGGGGTTTGCCAGATCATATTGTAACACCATTCCAACTCCTTTGGGGGGTACACATGAAAGTGCGTTTCGTGCTGGAATTGTGAAGTCTTTGCGGCAATATGGCGAACGTATTGGCAATAGTAAAGCAGCACAATTGACAGCGGATGACATATTTTGTCGCTCTTGTTGTATGATCTCGGTATTTATAAAAGATCCACAATTCCAAGGGCAAACAAAAGAAAAATTAGTTTTGCAAAGGGTGAGTAAGACGGTTGAAAGTGTGATAAAAGATAGATTTGATCTTTGGTTATCACATCACAAGGAAGACGCCGGAGTGATATTGCAGAATTCTTTGGATAGATTGATAGAGCGGCAGCGTAAGAAACAAATAAAAGACATTGCCAGACAATCTGTGACCAAAAGACTGCATTTGCCTGCAAAATTAGCTGATTGTACTACTAAACAACGTCAAGAGGCCGAAATATTCTTGGTTGAAGGAGACTCTGCTGGTGGATCAGCAAAACAAGCTCGAGACCGGAAAACGCAAGCGGTACTTCCCTTAAGAGGTAAAATATTAAATGTTGCCAGCGCTTCTAATGAAAAAATCTCTGCCAATCAAGAAATAACAGATATGATAAAAGTTTTGGGTTGTGGTTTTGGAGAAAGTTTTGATTTAGAGAAATTACGTTATGGTCGTGTTATCATTATGACTGATGCAGACGTTGATGGTGCCCATATTGCTTCTTTGTTATTGACTTTCTTTTTTCAACAGTTACGTCCTCTTATTGAACATGGTCATATTTATTTAGCTATGCCACCGTTATACAAACTGATGAATAAAAGTAAAACGTTATATGCACATGATGATCAGGCAAAAGATAATTTACTGGAACGTGAATTTAAAGGAAGCAAAGTAGAAATTAGTCGTTTTAAAGGTTTGGGCGAGATGAATTGGAAACACTTGAAAGAAACTACTATGGATATCAGTTCCAGGTCCTTATTAAAAATAAATTTGTCTGAGGTGACCAGCTATGCCACGATTAATAATATACCTATAGAAGAGTTTGTGGATAATTTGATGGGGCGTAAGCCTGAAAAGCGGTTTAACTTTATTAAAGATAATGCTCAATTTGTTGCAAATCTGGATATTTAGTATCAGAGTTTTGTTACTATCGTTACAGTTTATATTGTAACTGTAATGGATGCGATGTTGTCAGGCATTAAAGTCAGTTATTTGCAGTTTGAAAAAGTATAAAATATATTGTGTGTGTGAAAAATATATTGCATTTTATCGTAGAATGTGATCAAACATGGTTACAAGTTTATGATGTTTTCCTAAGGAGTTAAAAAATGACAGTAAATGTTGCTGATGTATTTCGTATCGAAGATAGAAAGAATCTTGGAACTGGAGCATCAAGGGTTTTGCGGAGTTCTGGCATGGTTCCTGCCGTACTGTATGGTGACAGTAAGGATAATGAATATTTTGCTGTTGATGAACGTGATATAGTCAGTGGATTGGATAATGCTAAATTCTTTTCCACAGTTTATAATATCAAAGTAGGCGGTAAAATGAATAAAGTCTTGGTAAAGGATGTACAATTTCATCCTGTAACTGATATGCCATTACATATAGACTTTATAAGAGTTGCTAAAAATGCCAAGACTCATGTCAATATTCCAATTAGATTTGAGAATGAAGAGAAATGTCCTGGAATCAAGAAAGGCGGAGTGCTGAATATAGTGATGCATAGCCTTGAAATTAAATGTTTGGTAGAAAATATTCCAAATGAAATAGTTATCGATTTAAAAGATTTGGATATTTCAGGTAGTATACATACAGTAGATATTGCCCTTGGTGAGGGAGTGGTTCCAGCACACCCTGAACGAGATGTTACGATTGCTACTATTGTTACTCCGTCTAGTTCTGAGGCTGAATCTACGGAGGAAGAAACTACTGATACAGCAGAAGAAGAGTAACTTGATTGATAGTTTAACTTCTATGTTGTAGCCTAGTTACTGTGAATATATTCTATGGATGTAAAATTAGTAGTTGGACTTGGTAATCCTGGTTCTTCCTATGCTCTTAACCGTCATAATATAGGTTTTCTAGCTGTAGATGAAATAGCCAGTTTCTTTGGTTTTTCTGCATTTAAGCGCAAAGATGATTTATTGTATACAGAGATGATGTTTGAAGGGTGCAAGGTTATCCTAATCAAGCCTTTAGTATATATGAATAATTCAGGTGTGGTTGTACGCAAAATAACAAATTTCTATAAGCTCAATTCAAATGATGTTATCGTAATACATGATGATTTGGATTTAGACTTTGCTCGGATTAAAACCAAGGTCGGTGGTGGTACTGGTGGGCATAACGGATTAAAAAGTATAGATTCATACATTGGGAAAGAATACCATAGGATCAGGGTAGGAATAGGGCGGCCTGATACAAGAGAGCAAGTTTCTGATTATGTTTTAAGTAACTTTTCTTTAACGGAAACCAAGGAATTAGAGTTTGTCATACATGAAGTTGTTGAGATAATAAAGTCATATCTTCATACAAATAATGATCGTGGTGTGTCAGATTAATAGTATTAGTTTCAGTATCTAGTGGTTAATAACATAGTATAATCAACGCCTGTATGATGATGCGTGCCCTGATGATTGATGATTGATGATTGATGATTGATGATTGATGATTGATGATTGATGATTGATGATTGATGATTGATGATTGACGATTGAGATATTTATGCAGCTTTAAAATCATGAGTTATTAGAATAAATCAGACAATAGCGCTCTATTCAGGTGATCGAGGTAAGATACATAGGGTAGGTATTTAGTCGTATTTTTTATCTAATTTAACCGTGTTGTATATTAATTTCGGAAAGAAGCACGATACCTATTGATACTTAGTTAAATTTCTTTATCATTATGTGAGGCTTCAAAACATAGTGAATATATAGGGGACGTATTGAGAAGTTTAATAATTTGGTTTTTTAATGCTTGTTTATTAGGATTATTATTAGGCATTGTGGCCATAGTCTCTGTCTTTTATTATTATGGGGCTGGTCTGCCAGATTACAAAACTCTTGCCAGCTATCAACCTCCTGTCGTAAGTAGAGTGTACACTAATGATGGTAAGGTTTTCGCTGAATATGCCAGTGAAAATAGGATATATGTTCCTAATAGTGCAATCCCGGATCATGTAAAGAAAGCATTTATTGCTGCAGAGGATAAAAACTTTTATGATCATTATGGTATAGATTTATTAGGTATCTTTAAAGCTGTTATAAAAAATATTTCTCGTATTAGACGATCCAAGAGACCAATAGGTGCATCGACCATCACTCAACAGGTAGCCAAAAATTTCTTATTGTCCGATATTGCCACTAGTGTATCAATAGAAAAAAAGATCAAAGAAGCAATTCTTTCTTTTCGTATAGAAAGGGCATACAGCAAGGATTATATTTTAGAGTTATATCTTAATGAGGTATATTTGGGCAACAGATCTTATGGTGTTGCGGCTGCCGCATTGAATTATTTTAATAAAGGGTTGCAAGAATTAACCATAGGCGAAGCTGCATTTTTAGCTGTCCTACCTAAGGCTCCAAGTAGATATCATCCACATAAACGTCCTGGTTTAACCTATAATCGCAGGAATTGGGTGATCAAGAGAATGTTAATCAACAAATTTATCACTTATGATGAGGCTAGTGCGGCTTATAAGGAAAGTATAGTATTGCGTAAGAGGGATTTGCATACCGTAATACAAGGTAACTATTTTGCGGAGGAAGTAAGGCGAGAAGTAGCTTCGCGTTGGGGAGAAAATGCTCTGTATACAAACGGTTATGTTATCCGAACTAGTCTAGATGATACATTACAGAAAATAGCCAAAACTGCTTTGCAAAATGGCTTGATCTATTATGACAGAAGGCATGGGTGGAGAGGTGCTGTTGCAACTATAAAAAATACTAATGATTCAAGTGCAGAAGATTTAGTGGCTCAGTTGCGATTATCTGAGGTATGTAATGCTTGTCGGGCACTTGGTTGGGATTTAGCCGTGGTTGACCAAGTTCAGGATAAGTACTTGCAAATTATATTGCCAGATAGTAGTCGAGGGGTAATTGCTTTATCAAATCTTAAATGGGCTAGGCGCTATATAGATGAAGATACTAAAGGAGAAGTGATAACCCATCCTGGTCAAGTAGCACATAGGGGTGATGTGCTATTGGTAAAAAAGATTGTTAATGATAAAAACAAACAGCATAAAAAGTATGCGGGTCATTACTCTTATAGTCTGTGTCAAATACCAAAAGTTTCGGGTGGAATAGTGGTTATCGACCAAAATACTGGTAAGGTGTTGGCTATTCAAGGAGGATTTAATTTTAAAATTAGTCAATTTAATAGAGCAACTCAGGCTAAAAGACAAACTGGTTCATCTTTTAAACCATTTGTTTATCTTGCAGCATTGGAGTCAGGGTTAACGCTATCAACGATCATACAAGATTCACCGATAGCGATTGATATGGGTTATGGTCTAGGTATTTGGCGACCTAATAATTGGGATATGAAGTTTCTTGGCCCTCTTACCTTGCGGCGTAGTTTTGAACTTTCAAGAAATATTTCGACTGTTCGCATGATTCATGAAGCGGTTGGAATGAAAAAAGTTGTGAATGTTGCAAAAAGATTTAACATAGATAAGAGCATGTTACCTCAACTTTCTGGAGTGCTTGGTGCTAGTGAGACAACTTTGTTACATATGGTTGCTGCATATGCAATGATTGCTAACGGAGGAAAATTTATTGAACCATCATTTATAGATTATATCCAGAATAGAAGAGGAGAGACGGTGTTTGTCAATAAGCACCAGGTATGTGATAGTGAGCAATTGCGTGCTGTAGAAGTAGTACCAACTTTGCAAGATTTAAGGCCACGGGTGACCAGTAGCGCCTCTGCTTACCAATTAACTTCTATGCT
This sequence comes from Alphaproteobacteria bacterium, assembly GCA_965204765.1. Taxonomy (GTDB): domain Bacteria; phylum Pseudomonadota; class Alphaproteobacteria; order Caedimonadales; family UBA9215; genus CBDBFG01. The sequence continues at coordinate 582,611 of CBDBFG010000004.1, forward strand.
AGTTGGTAGTGTAAAAAGAGGGCTGGGCAGATTTTTAAAAGAAATTAAGGCTACTATAGCAGTAAAATCTGGTACATCAAATGATTGTAAGGACGCATGGATGGTAGGGTACTCTAATGATTTAACAGTTGGAGTGTTTGTTGGTTTTGACAATCCTAAATCTTTGGGTAAAAATCATTATGGTTCTAATGTTGCCGGTCCTATTTTTAAAGAGTTTATGCGCAATGCATTAAAAAATAGGCCGGTATTGCCATTTAAGGTACCACGAGACGTAAAGTTGGTGCGGGTTAATGTCAATACGGGAAGACGTACAGAGATCGATGATAAAAATGCAATATATGAAGCGTTTAAAGATGGTAGCGAAATCATGCTAGAAAATGATAATAATAGTGATTTGAATGGTAATGAGAATAGTGACGCAGAATTATCAATTGTATACTAAGGTTGTTTACTATGAGTAATTTATCAACAATCACAGAACAGATAAAACGTAAGGTATCGGTAATTGATATTGTGTCGCGCTATGCCAAAGTCCATAAGCGAGGCAGCAATTATGTAGCATGTTGTCCATTTCACAAAGAAAAGACGCCATCATTTTACATATATGAAGACAATGGTAATTATCATTGTTATGGTTGTAAAGCTCATGGTGATATCTTTACTATCCTTATGGAAAAAAAAGGTCTTAGCTTTATGGAAGCAATGGAAGAGCTATCAGCCATAGCAGGAATAAAAATTCCTCGAGCGATGATTAATGAAGAGCAGTCGCAGGAAAAAAAAGACAAAATTGATCTCTATTACGAGATCTTAGAGAAAGCAACTACTTTTTTCTATAATCAGTTATTCGCTGATGGTAATGATAAAGCCTGTGCATATATTATCAAAAGGGGTATTGATAAAAAAACCATCGCTAAATTTCGCCTTGGGTATGCCCCTAAAGGTAATCATTTATTAAATTATCTTAAAATGCATGGTTGTAATAATCAAGATATGGAGACTCTTGGCTTAATAAAGCAGTCTAAAACCAAGCCTGGTGAGTATTATGATTATTTTAGAGATAGGGTAATTTTCCCTATTTTTGATGTGAAGGGTAGGACTATTGCTTTTGGTGGTAGGGTTTTAGGGGTGGGTGAACCTAAATATCTTAACTCTCCGGAAACACCATTGTTTCATAAAAGTAATGTTGTATATGGATATAATTTTGCTAGAGCAGAATTGAGCAAAACAAAGAATAGTTACTCTAGGGTAATATGTTGCGAAGGTTATATGGACGTTATAGCATTATACCAGTATGGTTATGTTGGGGCGGTGGCACCTTTGGGAACGTCATTTACAGATACGCAGTTATCATTGTTGTGGCGATTATCACATGAACCTATCATGTGTTTTGATGGTGATTTTGCTGGGAATACGGCCTCTATTCGTGCAATGGAAAATGCTTTGCCATTATTAAAAGCTGGTTATAGTTTACAGTTTGTTTTTCTACCACAGGGACATGATCCAGACAGTCTGATTTTATCGGGCAGTGGTAATCAGTTGGCACAATATTATGACAGTGCTGAATCTTTGATAGATACTTTATGGAATCATCTTGTTGACGGGGTAAAAATAGATACACCAGAGCAGAAAGCAGCTCTTAAGCAAAGGGTCTATCATTATACCGAACAAATCAAGGATACAGCAATTAGAAAGGGGTACGAATTTGATATTAATGCGCGTCTCAAGAGATACTTTTATCAGTTTGCTAAACAAAAAAGTATAAGTTTTCCTCAAAATAGTAAAGAAAGTTACTTATACAATAATATTAAGCACGGCAATAAGGTAGATGTTTATGATGCGCAAATAAAAATATTGATGGCATGCATAGTTAATAATCCAACATTATTACATGAATTAGAACAAGAAATTATTGAACTTCATGTAAAAAATGATAACATTAACGAATTGCGCAATGGGATGGTTGATTATTTGAATAGTCGTGATGATCAAGAACATTCATTGCATGAATATTTGAGTAAAGTAGGATTGGATGCCATTGCTCGCAAGATTTGTAATAGTGATGTCTATACCCACGCACAGTTTGCTTTGCCATGTTCGAATATGAGTAGTAATGACAGAAATCTAATATTAGATAGTTGGCGTGCTATTTGGATGTTTTGTCAATGTAGGAATTCTATGGAACAAGATTTAATAAACGCTAAGGAGCAATTTATTCGTAGTCCAACAAAGGATAGTCTTGCGGTTATAAAAAAAATACAATACGAGCTTGATGAGTTAAAAATTCAATTTACTAATAAGGACAGTGAAATATGAGTATTGATAAGGATACATTTAAGGACGGTAATAGTAATTATGTATCAAATGATGAGAGTCGCGATAGAATAAAAAAGCTTCTGGCCAAGGGTAAGGTCAATGGTCAGTTATCCTATGATGAAATTAATAGTGCATTACCTCAGGATGAGATGAGTTCCGAGCAAATAGAGGATGTAATGTCCACTATCACTGATATGGGTATTGATATAGTAGATGGAGAAGTGGCCGAGGACAGAGAATCATCTACTAATGAGGGGGAATTTGAGCAACAGGAAGAAAGTGTAGAGGAAGCGGTTACTAGCAGTAACACTCCTGTGTCCTTAGAGGGTGGTAAAATAGATGATCCAGTTCGGTTGTACCTGCGTGATATGGGTAAGGTTGAATTGTTATCTAGGGATGGTGAAATAGCCATTGCTAAAAAGATAGAAAGTGGCAAAAATATGATGATTGAGGGCTTGGGAGAATGCCCTAACACTATACAAGCCATACAAGAATGGCGTGATGGTCTGTTAAATGAAGAAGAATTACTACGTGATATAATCGATTTAGAGTATGCCTTTTCTTTGAATGAATCAGAAAAAAATGATGGTGATGTCATCGCTAATGAAGATGATTTGATTAATGAGGATGAAGAAAGTAAAGCTGATGTAGCACAGGAAGATGAAAAACCTGATGATTCTTTGGATTCAGTAGAGCAGTCAGAACCGGATACAGAGGAAAGCAAGACCGAAGATAGTTCTGAAGAACAAGAAGAAGGTGAAGAGACAGAAGAATTAGACGAGGAAGAGGAAAGAACGGCTAATAGTTTTGTTGCTATGGAGGCTGCGTTAAAACCAAAAATTCTTAAGATATTTGGTACTATATTAACCACTTACGAGGTGATGGTTAATGCGCAAAAATCTGGTGATAGTAAGGGTTATAAGAAAAATAAAGAAGAACTTTCTGTTGCGTTACGTGAAGCCAGCTTGCATCCAATACGTATAGAAGAATTAATTAGCGAAATTTATTTTTTCCACAAAACTTTGATTGATAATGAAAAAGAACTGTTACAAGTTATTGTCAAAAATGGGGTTGCCAGAGATAAATTTGTTGGATTTTACTCTGGCAAAGATAACGACTATAGTACCGATTGGTTTGTGCAGTTGTCCAAGAAAAATAAATGGGATTTTTCTGATGCAGTATGGGAAAATATCAATAGGATATATGATGTTTTTGTTGAGATACAAGATGCATCAAACCTGAGTGTAATGGAGTTAAAAAGGATAGTTTCTTGTATAAAAAAAGGAGAGCGCCAAGCTAATAAAGCTAAAAAGGAGATGATTGAAGCTAACCTGCGTTTGGTTATTTCCATTGCCAAGAAGTATACCAATAGAGGATTACAGTTACTAGATCTAATTCAAGAGGGTAACGTCGGTTTAATGAAAGCTGTAGATAAATTTGAATATAGAAGAGGGTATAAATTTTCTACTTATGCTACTTGGTGGATTAGACAAGCTATCACTAGATCAATTGCTGATCAGGCTAGAACAATTAGAATTCCTGTGCATATGATAGAAACTATTAATAAAATTATTCGAACTTCAAGACAAATGCTGCATGAGATAGGACGTGAGCCTACTGCTGAAGAGTTATCAAAAAAACTATTGTTGCCTGTTGATAAGGTTAGAAAGGTATTAAAAATTTCTACTGAACCAATTAGTCTGGAGACGCCAATAGGTGATGAAGAAGATGGTTCATTAGGTGATTTTATAGAAGACCATAATGCAATTATTCCAGTTGATGCTGCCATTAATTCGAATTTAAAATCAGCTACTACTAAGGTATTAGCTAGTTTAACTCCTCGTGAAGAGAGGGTGCTAAGAATGAGATTTGGTATTGGTATGAATACGGAACACACTTTAGAAGAAGTAGGACAACAGTTTAATGTTACCAGAGAACGTATTCGACAGATAGAAGCAAAAGCATTGCGTAAATTAAAGCATCCAAGTAGATCTCGTAAGTTAAGGAGTTTTCTAGATAGTTAGAGATTAGTACATTGGTATTGTCAGTTTAGGTTGATATTAGGTGTGTGCTAAATATGGTTATGCTTGATGAATAAAATGATCAATTTGAAATATTTTATATTATATTTGGCGTCTTATATTTTTGCCTTGATTAGTGAAGGTATTACATGTGACGTTGTCAGCAATAAAAGTGATTCATTAGTTTCAGCACCACTGTATTGTCATAATACTAACACAGAGCGGGTTGATATATATTTCCCCGTTTCTGGTGATGTCAATCTAAGGATTGTAAAGCTATCTAGAATTTCTAACATTCATAAAAGAAAAAAAGTAATAATTTATTTACCCGGTAGGGCATCCTTTTTTGAGAAAAATGTAAGTTTTTTAAATTTTCTGCTCAATCAGTTGTGCGATAATTATTCTGTAGATATTTGGTGTATTGATCGTAGAGGGCATGGCAAGTCAGATGGTAGATTATCAGGGTTAGCTTATCAAAGATGCCATATTGATTCTTTTGATACCTATATAGTAGATCTACATAAAGTATTTTCTAAACTAATATTGCCTAATTATACACAAGATTGCACAGATATTTACCTTATTGGGGCATCAATGGGTGGTCATATTGCCCTTAGGTATATTGATAAATTTCGTGATGATAAGAACACAAAATTTATTAATAAGACCTTATTAATTGCACCAATGATAAAATTTTTTACTCATCCATTTCCTGATTTTATTGTTAGGCCTATGGTAAATCTAGTGAAATTTTTGGGATGGGATAAAAATTATGTTTTTGGTTATTGCGACGTCGATCTTGCTAGGGCAAATTTTCTGAAACAAAAAGGTCATCGTAATAGGGACGAGTTTTATAAAACATTAGCAATGTTGCAACAAAACCCAGATCTTCTTACTGCTGGCCCGACTTTTGGATACGTGGTTGCTGCATATGATTCTCAGGATATTTTATATCGTGTTAATGGTTATAACATGCCTGTGGTGGCTTTTTTGTCTGGGCAAGATAAAGTAGTAGATAGTCAAGCTGCGTTAGAATATTGTGCCGCTAGAGGAATACAAACGTTTATTTATCGTGATGCATTCCATAACTTAACTAAAGAAATAGAACAATATGCACCAAGATTCAGAGAGCATCTGATAGCTATGTTGCGTAATTAAAATGTATTCTAACCTGTGATTGTTTGTATTTAATTATAGCGGGGTATTGGTATATTGAGCATATTGGCCTATGTTGCTTGGTATACAGGTCTCGGAGTGATCTTAATATTGTTAGGAGTGGTATAATTCTTAAACCTTACAGGTGTTGTGGTGTGTTTTTATCTTGCGTTGTAACTAATACGTTGGTTTAGAATATTTGTTACATTATAGTTGGTAGTACAGAAATCTAATATTAGTGGTATCTAGTTTTGCTATTGTATATCAATTGTTCTGGCGCTAATACAAGTACGCTAGCGAGGTGTAATTGTTACTTTTGTGTCCTACTTAAAGTTCGCCTTAACTTTCTTGAGTTTGCGGGTTTGGTGATGAATTCAGCGCCAAGTGATTCTGCTGTTTCTTGTATATTTGCGTCAGAGCTAATCATGATGGTAGGTATGTTTATGTTATTTGTTTGTAGTCTTCTGATTAACTCTATTCCATCTCCTCTAGTTGGCATTGAGTTGTCAGTGATTAATATATGCTCATCATGGTTGGTTAATAGTGCAGATAAAGCATCATCTGGTTTGGTAAATTGCCTAATTGAAAAATGTGTTAGGTTTATTTCTCCGTTTGAAATCATGGCATTCACCGCTGTAGTAAGATATGCTCGGTGAGAGCGTAAAATTAGCTCTTGATCATCTACAATCATAAAGGTTACATGTCTAGTGTTTGGCAATTGTGATAATGATTTAAATAGTAAATCTGTTTTTGATGCCAGCGGAGAGCTCGCTTGATGTGCGCAGGCTATGGGTGACAATGGTGCAAGATCAAATTCAGAATCTTCTATTTCAAGTGGTAAATACGCAAAAGAGCATTGCTGTACATGTAGTACAATTAGTAGCATTATTAGCATTTTATTCTCCTGTTGTTAATACGCTACTGTGCTACGCTGATAATTTATTTAATTTTCTCTAATGGTGTGGCCTAAATCGTGCAAGCAATAGATTTCATAATCAGTCAACCATTATTTGCAACAGATAAATATGCCTATTAGTCATTGTATATTGCCTGTATTTTTTGTCAATATTTATATTAATCGGTCATTTTTAATTATTTTTTGCCATGTGTAAATCTTTTTAAAAAGCATAATAATAAGTTGTGTAAAACTCCTAAACCCCATATTTGTCAATAGTTTTCAATATAAGAAGTATAGTAACAAGCTGTGGATAACTATGTTAAAAACCATTTTTGACCATAAAATCCCAATTGACAACCATAATATCCCATGATATACCATATATAACCATTAATTGTATTTTGAAAACTTTATGGGATTTTTTAGAAATGGCATTATTTTTGTCGACTTTTGTCAATAAGGTGGATAGGAAAGGCAGGGCGTCTGTTCCAGCTACCTTTCGTGCTGCATTGTCGCAAGAATCATTTCAGGGATTTGTCTCTTTTAGATCTCATAAGCAAAATACAATAGAATGTTGTGGTTACAGTCGTATGGAACGGCTGAGCCAAAGTGTTGATACGCTTGATCTCTTTTCTCAAGAGCAAGATGATTTTACTGCAACCATCTTTGCTGATTCTCTCCAAATCCCTTTTGATGGAGACGGGCGTATCATCCTCCCTAAAAAGTTGATCGAATTTATAAAGATAGATGATGAGATAGCATTTGTTGGCAAAGGTGCAACGTTTCAGTTGTGGAAGCCACAAGTGTTTCAAGAGGTACAGTTAGAGGCTAGAGACAGAATGATTAGTAGTACAAGGTCTTTAAATTTGGGAAAGGAAAACTAGTACGCACATGTGGTGCTTTGTAAGTTAGTATCTTGATTTTACGCTTTACCAATTTTGCTCAAAGAGAGAGTAGATGTGGTGGATAATATGATCAAAGGTAAGCTTATACCACAGATTGTAGGACATTGTAGGTTTGCTGTCATGAGTGTGAGGCGATATTCAATGTGTTACTGAGGTAATTTTGTATTCATAGCGTATTATTGTAATATTTGAGGCAATAAAATATGGAACTGCATAAACATAACATTCCTCATTATCCAGTCATGTTAGATGAAGTAATGTCTTATCTGGGTGTGGACAAAGACAAAAGATATTTGGATTGCACTTTTGGTTGTGGTGGATATAGTAAGGCTTTTTTATCGGCCGGTGCGAAGGTGTGCGCTATTGATAGAGATGTTAATGCTTTGCATTATGCCAATAGTTTGAAAGAGCAGTTTACAGACCGGTTTGAATTTCGTATTTCTTGTTTTGCTGACATAGCTAATGATAATTTTGATGAACAATATGACGGTATTGTGTTTGATTTAGGCGTTTCTTCCGTACAGTTAGATTCGCCAGATAGAGGTTTTTCTTTTCGCTTTGACGGTCCGTTGGATATGAGAATGGGTAACAGTAAAATTACCGCATCTGACATTGTTAACTCTTACGAAGAGGAAAAAATAGCAAATATTTTATACCAATATGGTGAAGAAAGAAAATCCAGATCTATTGCTAAAGCGATTGTGTTGGCACGAAAAGAGAAAAAAATTAGTACAACATTAGAATTAGCTAATATTATCCGTCAAGTTATACCCAGGGCAAGAGATGGTATTGATCCGGCGACAAGAAGTTTTCAGGCTTTACGAATTTGCGTTAACGATGAATTAGGTCAACTCAATAAAGCCTTGATGGATAGTATAGCGCTATTGCGCCGCAAAGGTCGTATCGTTGTGGTGAGTTTTCATAGTTTGGAAGATAGGGCGGTAAAGCGATTTATGCAAGGCCATAGCAGTGATGTAATGGGTAGTCGTTATATACCAGCAAAAGAATGTTCACCCAATGTGCTTAAAATGATAACTAAGAAGCCAGTTATGCCATGTGTACAGGAAATAAAAGAAAATAAACGCTCACGTAGCGCTAAGTTGCGTTGTGCGGAACTAAAGGAGATATAAATGAAAAAAGTTAAAATATTGTCTTTGTTTTGTTTGTTTGTGTTGGGATGTGGAAACTACATTATCAAGCAACAGGTAATTCATTTGGATTCTAAACTATCTTCAATTAATAGGGAGATTAGTAATTGTGAAGAATCTTTACACCTTTTGTCTGCAGAATGGTCTTATCTAAATAATCCTGAGAGATTACAGCAATTGGTTGGCTCACAGACTAGAATGGTTCCTGTTACCGGTATTAGTTTAGTGGGTTACCAAGAAATATTTGCTAATAATAACGTACATATTAGAAATGTTGGTGCCAGAAGGTAACTAATGTACAACACCAAGCAAATTAATAATTGTCACAATAGCGTATCCCTTTCGTTCTTGGAGATTGCCAAGGGAAGAGTGGCTATTGCTTTAACATCTTTTTTATTTGTCTTTATTGTCGTTATTTTTAGAATAAATTTTTTGGTATTTCAGGGAGACGATTCTACTGTCACAGCGTTCAGTAGTGACAAATCTGCATTTTATCGTAATAGGATGGATATAGTCGATAGAAATGGTACTCTTTTAGCGACCAATATTACTACTTCTTCTCTATATGCAGATGCTAGAAAAATAACTAATCCACAAGCAATAGCCAAAAGCTTATGTTCTTTGCTACCAAATATTTCTTTTAAGCAACTTGTTAATAAATTAAGTTCTAACAAAAGATTTGTATGGGTAGCAAGACATTTAACTCCAGCGCAAAAAGACAAAATCTTGCATGCAGGTTTACCAGCATTAAATTTCGTAAAAGATGTAAAAAGAATGTATGTACATGGTAATTTAAATTCTCACGTACTAGGGTTAACTAATATAGATAATAACGGCGTGTCTGGAATAGAAAAATTTTATGATGTTGCGTTACAATCAAGTGGGGGAGTATTGCAATTAAGTATTGATGCTAGAATACAACATTCTATACGAGATGTGCTGTTATCCGGTATCAAGGAATTTAATGCTACTGGTGCTGCCGCAATCGTTATGAATATTGAGAACGCCGAAATTTTGGGTATGGTATCGTTGCCGGATTATGATCCAAACCATTCTATACAGTTACAATCTGATTTTTTATTTAATCGTGCCACTTCTGGTATGTACGAGATGGGTTCTACGTTAAAAATTATTAACACTGCGATGGTATTAGATAGTGGGTCTGCTGAGCTAACTACTGTTTTCAATACGTCTCCTATTCTTCGTATAGGGAAATACACTATAACAGATTATCGTGCTAATTATGGCAAGATCAATGTAGCGGAAATATTTGTAAATTCTTCTAACAAGGGATCAGCCTTAATGTTATTGCAAGCAGGTGGAGAAAAACAGAGAGAGTTTTTAGCTAAAATAGGTTGCTTGTCCAAGATTAATATTGAATTACCAGAAATTGGTGCGCCGTTGTTACCATCGAAATGGAGTGATGCTAGTAGTATGACAATATCTTATGGTTATGGTTTAGGCATTAGCCCTGTGCATTTATTAAATAGTGTTGCGACTATAATAGGGGGTGGATGTAAAAAGAATGCTACTTTGATCAAAGGAAAAAATAATTCTGTTACCTGTAATCGTGTTATTAGCAAGGCTACTTCTAGCACTATGAAAAAGCTTATGCATTTTGTAGTTACCAATGGACATAGTAAAAAAGCAAGGGTGCCTGGCTATTTTGTTAGTGGTAAAACAGGTACAAGAAATATGCTTGTTAATGGTAAGTATGTTAATAATAGAGTTTCTACTACATTTGTTGGTGCAATAGGAAATGACATGGAGCATCCTAAATATATGGTAGTTGTCCTATTGGAAGATCCTAAGGCAACTAAAAATACTATGGGATTTACGGCAGCTGGCTGGAATGCTGCACCTATTGGGGGAAAAATCTTGTCTCGAGTGGCGAGTGTTACAGGGTTAAAACCGGCAACAGAAAATTATTTGCCTAACTTTAAAGAGTTTTTGCGTGATATTAGCTATTAGTTAGCTAAGGTATAGATGGTTTATGTTGTAGCTGAAATACGTGCTGAATATATGGTTAAGACAAAATTGCCTGATAACCAGAATCAAGTTAGTATAAGTCAGGAATAATTAAAACTAGGTAAGATTAATGAATGTTCTGGATATTACTAATCATCGTTTAGATTATCTGTTAGGTCAAGATGATTTATATTTTGATAGCAATATGCAGAACGTGAAGAGAATTGTTTTTTATGATGCTGAGATAAGCAAAGGTGATGCCTTTTTTTGTGTACCTAATACCCATAATCATTCAAAAGAACAAGAATATGTAGCAAATGCTATTAATAGGGGTGCCAAGGTAATCATTGGTGAATTAAATGAAGATTACAACAAAAAATACACGGATATATCATTTGTGAATGTTCAAAATGCCAGAAAATTAAAAGCTTTTATCGCTGCAAAGGTGTACCCTAATGTTCCTCGTAACATAGTAGCGGTGACCGGCACTAATGGCAAAACTTCGGTAGCAGAGTTTGTCCGCCAAATTTGGACCAAGCTGGGTTTGTATTCTGCATCTATTGGTACAATGGGTGTGTTTTCTAATTGTTTTAAACCGTTGCAAAATGTGTTAACCACTCCTGATCCGATAAAATTGCATAGTATGTTATCTATGATGAAAAAATGTAATATAGAACATGTTGCGCTTGAGGCATCGTCGCACGGCATTACACAACATAGATTAGATTATATAGATTTTAAAGCTTGTGGTTTTACTAATTTAACCCAAGATCATTTAGACTATCATGGCTCTATAACAGATTATTTTAACGCCAAGAAGAGGCTTTTTAGCGAGTTGTTAGCACAAGATAAAACTGCTGTAATTAATCTTGATAGTACATATTCTGAGCCTCTTTGTGATGTTTGTAAGGCTAGAGGAACAAAAATAATAGGTTATGGATATAATGCAAAGTCAGATATTAGGTTGTTATCTGCACAGATTACAGATAGCGGTTATGAGATTACATTGCAAATATTTGGTAAAGTTTATTCTTGTGAAGTGAATATTGTCGGTGAATTTCAATTATATAATTTAATGTGCGCAATTGGATTAGTAATTTCCTGTGGTGTGGATCCTGATAGTATAATCAATGTTATAGCAAAATTACGTGGCATTACGGGTAGAATAGAATTGATGGGCAGAAAACATAATGGTGCATTAGTGTTTGTGGATTATGCACATACACCTGGTGCGTTAAAAGAGGTGTTATCTTCCGTAAGAAAACATATACAAGGTAAGTTAAAGGTAGTCTTTGGTTGCGGTGGCGATAGGGATAAAAGTAAAAGAGCTATAATGGGTAGCATTGCTAGTCAGTATAGTGATGTACAGTATATTACTGATGATAATCCACGTACTGAGGATCCACAATTAATTCGTCAATCTATTTTAACCAAATGTGCTAATGGTATAGAAGTACCAGGTCGATATGAAGCAATTAAGCAATGTATTGAATCTTTGGAGTGTAATGATGCGTGTGTTGTGGCTGGTAAAGGTCATGAAGAACAGCAAATAATAAACGATCAAGTAATAGAATTTAGCGATAGAAAAGTAGTCTGTGGCCTTTTATAGTTTTGTGGCTAGTGCTATAGTGATCTGATTGTAAATTAATAAGAGCAAGATATGAATAACCCATTATGGTCTGGGAAAGAATTAGTAGATATTTTTCATTGTGATATCGATGAAAACATTAACTTGTATGGTGTGTCGGTTGATTCCAGGACGGTTAATAAGGGAGATATCTTTATTGCTGTGAAAGGTCCTAATTTTGATGGCCATGATTTCATTAATGATGCACTCGGCAAAGGTGCCGGTGTTGTAATAGCAGAATCTTTACCGCATGATGTTGTCTCTAGTAATAGTGTGATAATAGTTGATGACGTTATTCTTGCATTAGAAAAATTGGCTTGTTATGCGCGTGCCAGATCAAAGGCGAAGATAATAGGTATTACTGGTAGTTTTGGTAAAACCAGTGTCAAAGACGCTCTGTACAGTGTTGTTTCAAAATTTGGGCACACATTAGCAACAGAACGAAGCTTTAATAGTTATCTTGGCGTGCCGTTAATGATGGCCAGGATGCATACAGATCACAAGTACGCCATAATTGAAATAGGTATGAATAGTCTGGGCGAAATTTCGCGTTATAGTAAAATAGTCAAGCCTCATATAGCAATGATTACAACGGTTGGTGATGCTCATATAGGCAAAATGGGCAGTAAAGATAAAATAGCTGAAGCTAAGGCGGAAATATTCCATGGTATGGATAAAAATAGCGTTGCTTTGCTTAATCAAGATAATGAATACCATACTTATCTTTGTGAGAAAGCAACGGAGCGTGGCATTAAGATAATTAATTTTCATAATGATTTGGCTCATGATCTATCCGCTAATGGTTTAAGAATTATGGATGATTTAGGTGGTGATTCATTTAAGTTTTTAATCACGATTAATACTTTTGCACGGCATTGGGTAGGCAATATACACGCTATTTTACATATTATAAAATTATTAAATGTTGATTTTCAACTAGCTTGTACAGCTCTTAATCAGTTTACCCTTCCTAATGGCCGGGGGGCAATTGTTGTCGTGAATACAAATAATCATGGTAAAATCACAATTTTAGATGAGAGTTTTAATGCTGGTCCTCAGAGTATGCGTAATGCCGTTTTAGCATTACATACTATGGCGCATATCGGTAATTATCGTAGTATTGTAGTGCTGGGCGACATGTTAGAATTAGGGCAATATACAGAGCAGTATCATAAATTGTTATTGCAGGATATTATAAACTATAAAATCAGCCAGGTTTATTGTTGTGGGACACATATCAAGAGTTTATACGATATCTTACCTGATACCATAAGAGGTGGATATGCCGAAAAGCCAGAAAGTTTAGTAAAGAGTATTATTAACGATGTTAAAGATGGCGATATGTATTTAATAAAAGGCTCGCGAGGGCAATGGGCTAATCAGGGTAGAATGTTTACCTTTGTTCGTGCATTAAAAGATCTGGCTGGCTAATTTTTGCTTTTTTGCTAAGCAGTTCAAGTGCTTGTCATCATATACTGTGAAACTTTATGTGCAAAAAAATTAATATAATATTAATTTTTTGTTAGTACTATTATCTACAGTTTATATTCTCGTAATTTATATTAAACTAATATACAATGCCCATATTTTGATAATTTAAGGAATAGTTTTATGTTATATTGGCTGTTATATCCCCTTGCAAGTCAGTATCAGATTTTTAATGTTTTGCGTTATATTACGATAAGGACAGTAGGGGCTGTATTAACTTCGTTATGTATTTCTTTTGTAATCGGCCCATACGTTATTCAATGGCTAAAATCCAAGCAAAAGCAAGGACAACCAATTAGAGAAGATGGTCCTCAGACCCATTTAATCACTAAAAAAGGCACCCCTACTATGGGTGGTTTTTTAATTTTAGGTTCTGTGGTGTTTACAGTTTTACTGTGGGGTAACTTGTTCAATCACTATACTTGGATTATTATGCTAGTTTTGTGTGGTTTCGGGGCAATTGGATGTGTTGATGATTACATCAAGCTTACTAAAAGAAACAGTGCAGGAATCTCTGTGCGTACTAAGTTTTGTTTGCAAGTGGTAATAGGGTTAATTGTATGTGGATGGATATCATATTTATCGCCTGATCATTTGCGTTACGGTACGCTTTTACCTTTTATAAAAGATATTATATTTAATATGGGTTATTTTTTCATACCCTTTATTTTATTAGTAATTATAGGTAGTTCTAACGCGGTAAATTTAACAGATGGATTAGATGGTTTAGCTATTGTTCCAGTAATGATATGTGCCGGTTGTTTTTGTATCATTACCTATTTAGTTGGTCATATAGAGTTTGCACGTTATTTACACATAGAATATATTAAAGATGCGGGTGAGTTAGCAATTTTTTGTGGAGCAATAATAGGAGCAGGTCTGGGGTTTTTATGGTTTAATGCGCCTCCTGCAATGATTTTTATGGGTGATACAGGTTCTTTATCACTGGGTGCTGTATTGGGTACTATAGCGGTGATTACTAAACACGAGTTTGTATTATTAATAATAGGTGGGGTATTTGTAGTTGAGGCTTTGTCCGTTATCATACAGGTAGCTTATTTTAAAATAAGTGGTGGAAAACGGGTATTCTTGATGGCACCTATTCATCATCATTATGAAAAAAAGGGTTGGGCGGAACCTACCATAGTGATAAGGTTTTGGATCGTTTCTATGGTGCTGGCCTTGCTAGGAATGGTGACATTGAAATTAAGGTAACATAGTTTGATAAACCTTGGTAATTTTCGTAATAAAGTATTTTATATTGTGGGTTTGTCATTGTCTGGTGAGTCTATAGTAAAGGCTATGTTGCAGCAACAAATTAGTTGCACTGTATGGGATGATAACAGCAAAATTAGAAATGATCTTGCAAACTTAGATGTGGTCTTTACCCAACCTGAAGATATTGATTGGAATGGCATTGATTATTTACTACTGAGTCCAGGTATTCCTGATTATGGGGACAATACCCATCGTTCTGCTGTATTAGCAAAGCTTAATAATGTACCAATTATTGCTGATGTAGATTTATTATTTTGTTGTGATGCAAGTGCTTATTTTATTGGTATTACTGGCACTAATGGTAAATCTACGACGACGGCCTTAACGCATTATTTGCTGCAAAAACAGTCAGTGATTACGCAATTAGGCGGTAATATTGGTATTCCTATTGCAGAATTACAATCTTTACCAGACGATTTTGGTTATATCTTAGAGTTATCTTCTTATCAATTAGAGCGCTGTCCTCATTTGAACCTTAATATTGCCGTGCTACTAAATTTATCGGTTGACCATCTGGATCGACATATTACCTTTGATAATTATAGTAAAGCTAAGCAAAATATTTTCCATCATTCTCATGACTGTCAGCATGCGGTTATTGGCATGGATGACGAGCATTGTCGTGCTATCTATAATCAGCTACGGCAAAGCGATAAACACAAGGTATATCCTGTATCGGGGCAAAAGGTTCTTGCGGTTGGTGTATCATGTGTTAATGGTACATTATATGATAATGGCGATGAAATTTGTACGGTTAATAGTCGATTGCAAGGAATGCATAATTATCAGAATATTGCCGCGGCTTATGCTATTCTCAAAATACTCAACATTGGGTTTAATAACAAACATTTATCGCAGTTTAAAGGTCTAAGTCACAGGCAAGAGTTTTGTGCGACTATTAATAATACAACATTTATCAATGATAGCAAGGCAACCAATGTGGAATCGTGTTTAACAGCGATTAAAGCATTTGGGAATAAAAAAAATCTGCATTTGATTATGGGTGGTGTGGCAAAGCAAGATGACATAGCCCAAATAGCGCAATATATTGATGCCATTGCTTGTATATATTTGATAGGTGAATCTTGTAGGAAATTTGCTGATATTTTTAGCAAGTATAATATCAATTATAAAATGTGCTTTAATATAAGGGACGCTGTGCATGAAGCATATAAGTATGCTATTATTGCAGAGCAAAAAAACTATGTTTTATTATCACCTGCATGTGCCAGTTTTGATCAATACAGGAACTTTAATGAGCGAGGGGATGATTTTAAAAGAATAGTAGCAGAGCTGGCTTCTGAGTAGAGTTGTAATTTGCTCTACATGAATTAGGGTTATTGTTTGCGATATATCTAATTGACGAAGAATGAAGGGCCAAGTTAAATGGTATCTGTAGGAATGAATGGATAATGATGGATGAGTAAGAATTTTTTTGCCCGAACTGATAAAAGTGCTATATCACAATGGTGGTGGAGTATAGACAGATGGAGCCTTATTTTCATTTCGTTGTTACTGGCTATAGGATGTATTTTAGTAATGGCCGCTAGTCCAGCGGTGGCGCAAAGAATAGGTATAGATTCTTTTTACTTTGTTAAATTGCACCTCTTGTACGTACTAGCATTCTTTATTGTGGTATTTATCATTTCTAGTCTACAAGTACGCGATCTTAAAAGAGGGGCGTTATTATTATATGGTGTGTCGTTAGTGTTAATGATACTCATAATGTTTTTTGGAGTAGAAATAAAGGGAGCAAAAAGATGGTTAAGAATTTTGGGGTTTTCAGTACAACCATCAGAGTTCATTAAACCAGCATTAGTAGTAATAACAGCTTGGATGCTAGATGAAAAGACAAAACGAACTGATTTGCCAGGCAATATTTTTTCCTTGGTTTTTTACAGTGTAGCAGTCATTTTGCTTATTTTACAGCCAGATATGGGTATGTTATTTTTAATAAGTGCGATATTTTTTATGCAATTATTTTTTGCAGGATTGCCGTGTTTATGGATTGCAATAGTTACTTTTTTAGGTTCTTTAGGCTCTTTAGCTGCATATATTATTTTTCCCCATGTACAACAAAGGGTTGATTTATTTTTTAATCCAACACCAGCAGATAAGTTTTCTGAAAGATATCAAATTACGCAATCATTAAGTGCATTTAATAATGGTGGATTATGGGGTGTAGGTCCTGGTGAAGGTGTGGTAAAGGTTAATTTGCCTGATTCACATGCGGATTTTATATTTTCTGTTGCTGGTGAAGAATTTGGGATGATGCTTTGTGTAGTAATCGTACTGTTATTCTGTGCATTATTTGTACGTAATTTGTTATTTGCATTAGCGCAGAGGTGTTTGTTTACCTTATTGGTAATGTCGGGAATAGTGTTTGAAATTACTTTACAAGCATTGATCAATATTGCGTCAACTTTAGACTTAATTCCAACCAAAGGTATGACATTGCCGTTAATTAGTTATGGTGGTACCTCAATGTTGTCCACAGCTATAAGTTGTGGTATCATTCTATGTATGACTAAGAGACAGGTTGGCGGAAAAATATGAAGCAAAAGATACTGGTTGTTGCGGGTGGAACTGGTGGACACGTATTTCCAGCTATCTGTTTTACAGAACATCTTCTAAAAGAAAATCATGAAGTATATTTTATTACTGATCAAAGAGGGTGTGAGTATCTAGAGCCCTATAATAATTTTACCCAAAAAGTGTTATTTCTTAATAATAAACAAGAGGGAATAGTAGGGGTAATTATTTTTGCTTTGCAATTATTGGTTAGTTTTGTGCAGTCTTGTTACTGGATCGTAAAGCTTAATCCGAAGAAAATAGTTGGTTTTAGTGGTTTTCCAACGGTTGCAACTTTATTAGCAGGGTTTTTATTACGTAAGAAATTATTTGTGCACGAGCAAAACTCTATACTAGGGCAAGTAAATAGATTCATGTTAAGATTCATAGATATGCTATTCATTTCTGTGCCAAATACGCAGTTTGTACGGGCCAAGTATAGATCGAAGTTGACTTTTGTAGGTATGCCGGTTAGGGATGGTATAGTTTCGCACAATAGCCTCGAATGCGATGAGAGTGATGACTATTTTAAAATACTTGTTACTTCAGGTAGTCAAGGTGCATCTTCTTTTGCATATATAGTGCCACGTGCAATAGCTATTTTACCTGTAGAGATAAGAAAAAAAATACAAATCTTACATCAAGTCCGCAACGAAGATATGAAAGAAGCTAGATTGTCTTATGATGCATTAGATATCTCATATGACGTAGTAAAATTTATAGATGATATGCCAGAACAGCTAAGCAATTCTAATTTGGTCATTGCGCGGGCAGGGGCATCTACTATTGCAGAGGTATGTGCTTTGGGTAAACCGACTATTTTTGTACCATATCCTTATGCTAAAGATAATCATCAATACCATAATGCAAAAGCTATAGAAGATGGTGGTGGTGGTTGGTTGTTGGAGAATAAAGACTTTACCCCCGCAAAATTGGCTGAATTATTACATAAATTGTTATGCGATAAGAAACTATTAGTTGTTGCATCCACTAATATAAAGCAAGCGCATTATAAAAATTCTACACAACAGTTAGCGGATAACATATTATCATCCTAATTATGGAATATATCTTATGAGAATATCAAAACAATCGTTGGGAAGAGTTCATTTCGTTGGGATAGGCGGAATAGGAATGAGTGGAATAGCGGAAATTTTACACAAGCAAGGCTATAGTATACAAGGCAGTGATACAGCTAATAATGCTAATGTAAAACGGTTAAAAAAACTGGGGATATTAGTTTGTAATTCTCATGATGCTAGCAATATAGATAATGTATCTTTATTGGTAATTTCTTCTGCTATCAGCGCAGATAATGTTGAGTTGCAAGAGGCAAGGAAACGTAAAATTCCAGTCATAAAGAGAGCAGAAATGTTGGCTGAAATCATGCGGTTAAAACCTTCTATAGCAGTGGCGGGGACACATGGTAAAACCACTACAACCTCTATAGGAGCAGCTATATTAGATGCTGGAGGTATGGGTCCAACAGTAATTAGTGGTGGTATTATTAACGCTTATGGTACCAATGCCAAGCTTGGTTATGGACAGTGGGTTTTAGTAGAGGCTGATGAGTCAGATGGAAGTTTTGCCAAACTACCAGCCACTATTGCGGTAGTCACTAATATAGATTCTGAACATATAGAACATTATGGTTCATATGACAATTTACAAAATGCTTTTAAGATGTATTTGCAGAATATACCTTTTTATGGTTTGGCAATTATGTGCGCCGATAATGAGGTTACTTTGCAGATAGCACAAGGTATTACAGATAGACGTGTTATAACTTATGGTATTTCTGATAAGGCTGATCTCCAGATAGTTGATCATCGTAATATCAACGGCGGTGTTAGTTTTAATTTAAGGTTGAGTAAATATGCACTGTCGGTATTGAATTTAGAGCATACCAGCAAGGTTTTAAATGATTGTTACCTACCTATGGTTGGTATACACAATGTTTTAAATGCTACTTCTATGATTGCTTGTGCATTGGAATTAGGTGTTGGATTTGATCTAATAAAAAATGGTCTTGCAAGATTTTCAGGTGTAAAAAGGCGATTCACGAGTATTGGGCAAGTAGCCGGAGTGCAATTTATAGATGATTATGCTCATCACCCTAAGGAAATAATGGCTACCTTGCAAGCAGCTCGCCAGGTATGTAACGGCAAAGTTATGGTAATTATGCAACCACATAGATTTTCCAGATTATCGCAATTGTTTGATGAATTTGTTAACTGTTTTGAAGATGCAGATAGTGTGATAGTGGCTCCTGTGTATGCTGCTGGGGAAAAGAATGATAACAATGTAACTCATGATACTCTTGCTTATTCTGTAGGTCAGATAAGCGACAAACAAGCAATTGCTGTAGATAATAAAGATGAATTGTTAAATATGTTGCAAAAGATGATACAAGATGGTGATTTATCTAAGAATGATATGTGTATTTTTATGGGGGCGGGTGACATTGGGCAATGGTGTAGAGAGATATATGATTCACTTTAAATATAGGTAATTTTTCATATTAATTCTAGGTTGCGAATCGATAGGACAAGGAGCTGGATTTGTTATGTAATATTTGCTACATTCGATGTGTTTAATAATTATCTAGTTTTAGACTCGGTATGTTAAATATAAGTGTAAAGAACAAATTATAGTCTATGTCCTGAGATACATTAAGTTGGCATATTAAGGCTATATTTGGTGCTTGAGCATGAGTGGCAAAAAAAATAATAACTACACAAATGCACTGTAAAATATAATTTATAAGGGAGTGCGATATGTTGCCCAGTAATACATTTAGGATGTTACCTCAGGTTGAAGGACATTATAGGAGTAATGTCGATTTAGCCCCAATTACCTGGTTTCGATCAGGAGGTAAGGCAGAATTTTTTTTCAAACCATTGGACACGGAAGATTTAAAAACTTTTTTACGTAATAAATCAGTTGAAATGCCACATTTTGTCTTAGGTGTGGGTTCGAATATTATAGTGCGCGATGGTGGCATACCAGGAGTTGTAGTTAGGTTAAACAAAGGCTTTAACAATATTGCATTACATGGTGGTTATTTGGATGTTGGGGCTGGAGTGCTTGATAGTACAGTAGCCAAGATAGCGGCAATGGAAGGGTTGCGTGAATTGGCTTTTTTAAGCGGCATTCCTGGTACTATTGGTGGGGCATTACGGATGAATGCTGGGTGTTATGGTAGTGAAATAAAAGATATACTAGAAGCGGCATTTGCACTAGATAGTCATGGTAAACTACATACTTTAACCATCGATGATATGGGCTTAGGTTATCGTAGGTGTAGTATTCCGAGCGATTGGATTTTTGTCGGAGCACGTTTTAGGGCAAAAAGTTCTAATAAGCAAGCTGTACAAAGCTATATCAAAGAGATTATGAATAACAGAGAATCTTCCCAGCCCATAAGATCTAAAACTGGTGGTAGTACCTTTGCCAACCCTGTTGGACAAAAAGCTTGGGAACTGATAGATCAATCTGGTTGTCGAGGTCTACGAGTGGGTGGAGCAATGGTTTCAGAGAAACATTGTAATTTCTTGATTAACCATGACAATGCTACATCCTCTGATTTAGAGAGTTTGGGTGAAATAGTGCGCAAAAAGGTATTGGAATCGACTGGAGTAGAGCTGTGCTGGGAAATTCACAGGATTGGCAAGCTAAATCTGCAACAAATGAAACAGGCAGGATGAATATACTAAAGCACTATCAAATAAATCCTAAGAAAATTGCGTTATTAAAAGGTGGATGGTCCGCAGAAAGAGACGTATCATTAAGCAGTGCAACCGGTATGTATCGTGCTTTTATAGAACTTGGTTTCAAGGTAAAAGAGATAGATGTCAAAGGTGCAATCGAAGAAATAATACAGCAATTACGCTCTTTTGCTCCTGATGTGGTATGTATGAATGCATTGCATGGTAGATACGTTGAGGATGGTCTGCTACAGGGTGTAATAGAATTTTTAGGTTATCCTTATACTGGTTCTGATGTGTTGTCTTCTGCCATTGCGATGAATAAGGTTATAACAAAAGATATTTTAGTTGCGCATAATATTCCTGTAGCAAAAGGTGTAAAGGTTTTGTGTAAGGATTTGTTTGATAACAAGATAAATTTTCCTTATCCCTTTGTTTTGAAACCGATCAATGAGGGATCCAGCCTTGGGGTGCATATACTGAATGATATAGACGATCTTCCCAAAGTAAGAGAGAAATGGTCTTTTGGTGATTATGGTTTAATTGAAGAGTATATATATGGTCGTGAGTTATCGGTAGCATTATTAAATGATCAATCCTTAGGGATGCTAGAGTTAATACCCAAGAAATGTTTTTATGATTATGAAGCTAAATATACCGATGGGGTTACAGATCATGTTGTGCCACAGGACATTGATAGTAAAGATTATGATGCTATATTACAGTATTGTGAAAAGGCGGTGAATTTACTAGGAATAAAAGGGGTGTCCAGGATTGATTTGCGTTATAATCCTACCCGTACAAAAAATAATAGAATATTTTTATTAGAAGCTAATACTTTACCGGGTATGACAGAACTATCTATAGTGCCGGATATTGCAAAACAGGTGGGATTGTCTTATAAAGATTTATGTAATTGGATGGTGAGAAATCCTATATGTTTAAAGAACATTCACAAATAAAGCCTACACGACGTAGGGATGCACAACAGGGTAATACTTTTTCTTACTTTAGGATCTTCCTGTTAGTAGTGGTTGTGGCGTTGTTTATCTCGTTATGTATTACCATTTATTGGTTTATTACCAGTGGTCGGCTTACCAGAGCTTATAATAATATTCAAACTAGCATTGCCCGTTCATATAAAGATCTATTATTTCGTTCGGGATTTGTGGTAAAAAATGTTTTGATTGAAGGCAAAATTAGAACTAAAAATACAGATTTCTTAGACCGAATAAATATAACAAAAGGTATGTTTATCTTTGATGTAGACCTTGTCCAATCTTTGCGTGCTATCCAATCTATGCAATGGGTGCACAATGTTAGGATAGAAAGAAGATTACCAGATACTATCATGATAAAGATAGTTGAAAAGCAGCCTATTGCATTTTGGCAGAATAAAAAGTTAACATATTTGATAGATAACTATGGTACAATAATCGGTAGATTTCCGTTAAACAAATTTCCTGGATATGTTGTGGCGACAGGAGAAGGGGCAATAAAAGAATTGCCCGCGTTAATTCAACTGATCGGGAAATATAATGAAATTTACGCTAAAACTACGGGGGCAATTTATATCAGCAAGCGCAGATGGGATATAATTTTAGATAATAATATTAGAGTAAAGCTTCCAGAAAGCGGTGTTGATGAAGCATTGAGGACAATTTCTGAATTGCATAAAGAAAATAGACTGGTTTCGTCTAACGTGAAAGAAATAGACGTTAGATCAAAAGGAAGAACATATTTTTATCTATCAAAGATAGGACTAAGAAATTTATATAAAGGCAGACATGCTTAATATTATTAAAGGAGATGATTGATGGCATTTCAATCGCTAAGACGAGGATTTTCAAAGGTCAATGACTCGATTGTAGCTGGATTAGATATAGGTGCAAGTAAAGTTTGTTGTGCTATAGCTCGTATCGAATCTTCTGGGGATTTGTCTATTATAGGATATGGTTTTCACCCGTCAAAAGGAATTCGTGGGGGGATGATAATAGATATGGAATCTTTACAAGATTCTGTGGCGCATGCTGTACATTCTGCCGAGGAGATGTCTAGGGAAACAATAAATGATGTTTACGTTTCTGTTTCTCCTGCAATCTGTACATCAAAAATAGTTGGGATAGATTTATCTATATCTGGTCATCCAGTTGATGATAATGATATAAAAAAGATAGTACAACAGTCATTATCATCGATTAATAAAAATCAGGCGGTAGTCATACACAGTATCCCATTGAATTATGAAATTGATGGTGTTTCTGGTATCAAAGATCCTCGTGGTATGTTTGGTGAGATATTAAAGTCAAAGATTAATTTAATGCTGTGTTCCCATACACCATTAAGAAATTTATCAGCCTGTGTGGAAAGATCTCATCTGGATGTAGCGGGGTTTGTTTCTTCTATTTATTCTTCTGGATTATCTACTTTGGTACATGATGAATTGGAACTAGGAGTAACTTTAATCGATATAGGTGCTAGTTCTTCGGGAGTTGGGCTATTTTTTAACGGTAATTTAGCGCATATAGATTACGTGCCTATTGGTGGTGCGCATATTACTTCTGATATAGCACGTTGTTTTTCTACGCCTATTATGCAAGCAGAAAAACTCAAGACATTATATGGTTCCTCTATTTTATCTCCTGCTGATGGCCGAGAAAGTGTCACAATACCGCAAATAGGTGATGATGATGCCAGTAAAGCAAAGCAGGTTAATAAGTCAGAAATAGTTGACGTTATCAAGTCACGTGTGGAAGAGATTTTTGAAAAGATAAAAGAAAAAATCATTGCTCATCCATCCCATCGTTATGTAGGTCATCGATTAGTATTAACAGGTGGATCTAGTATGTTAAACGGCATTATAGATATTGCTGAAACAACATTAGATAAAAAAGCTAGGATTGCAAAACCGGCTAATATTAACGATTTAGTTGATAAAATTAAAGTTCCTTCTTTTGCCAATTGTGCTGGATTATTAAAATATGCACAACAGCAGAAGGGTCCTTATGCAATGTTAGCAAGTCGTAGAAGTAGTTCTAGCATTAGTTTAAACAAATTAATTAACTGGCTAAAAAATGGGTAATTTACGACGGTTTAGATGGTGTATGGTTTTGTGGTTTTCACAACTAGGTCTTTATGCACATGATGCTGTTGTAACTAGTATTAGTGTTGATTTAGGAAGATATTCCGGTATTTGGTATGAAATTGCCAAAGTCCCTAATAGTTTTCAAAGGAAATGCGTATCTGATACCAGCGCTAGTTATACCGTTGCTAAAAACGGTAGTATTGGCATTGTAAATAGCTGCAAAATAAAAGAAGGAGGCTTTATCCAGGCGCAAGGCGTTGCATATTCACTTGGCAAAGCTAATAATAAATTATTAGTATCATTTATACCCGTCATTAAATACAGTAGATTGATTACTAGATTAATAGGTGGAGATTATTGGATATTTATTTTGGATCAAAATTATCAATATGCAGTTGTGGGTAGTCCTAAAGAAAACTATTTATGGATTTTATCAAGAACAAAAAAAATAGATAATAAGCTATATGATAAGCTCATTAATGATATAAAGAAAAAGGGTTTGCCTGCGCATTTATTGCAAAAAACACAGCAAAATATCA
The DNA here is from genome assembly GCA_965204765.1 of Alphaproteobacteria bacterium. GTDB lineage: Bacteria > Pseudomonadota > Alphaproteobacteria > Caedimonadales > UBA9215 > CBDBFG01. The sequence goes on from CBDBFG010000004.1 coordinate 607,314, forward strand.
AGAGTGATTAAAAATTAGGCGCTCCCGAGATAATCTACTAGTTCATAGGATAATTAATAGCCAGGAATCATAGTTTTACAGTACTAATGGCACCATCAGTCAAGCTTAGAAAAATATTTAACAAATCAGTCGATGATCTGCAGGATATTTTTGTGGTGAGTACAGTCAAATATCAATTGCAGCACAATTATTAAGCAAGAAAGCAAAGGATATAGGGTTCTATAGTGGTTTCAATTTGTTTTCTACTTCATTTAATCGTCACTTATGTATTATATATACATTTCGTTCCTCAAAATTCGTATTAATTCAAAGTTAAACCGCTATATGCTAAAAGATGATGTCAGGTTTAGTTTTCGCCGAGATAATCATTAATGATTATCTCGGGTACTTGTAAAGATAATATGTTCTAAATTAGGACTAGTCTGTCTGTGTAAGGTATGTGTTTTATGTAAAAACATGACCTAATTTAGAATTAACAATCTCTACATTAATTTATTAACGTAAGTTAAGAGTTAATCTATCTGTCTTTAGTTAACTCTAATACGATTCTAAAATTATTTTTATGTAGATCAATACGCACTTTATCCTTACAGGTAAATCACTTATATACTAATAAATATATAAACTTTTCTTTATTCTTTGTGCTATGCTGTGTGTGCGTATCTGCAAATGAAATATACTATCGTTGACGATTATTTGTGATGAAATTTAGATTACAATTGGTGTATATATAAAAGATTTGGTAATGCAGAATTTAGTATGCAAAGAATGCGTAGTACAAAGATATTGATGTAAAGCAAATTAAACTATGGCAAATAGCAATTAGCACATGTTAGTACCAATAGCATGCGGAAAAAATCTTTGTGATTATGATAACTAATTAACGCATATGCTTAATTATATCAGATGTGTGGATACAATGTGTTGCATAAATTGAATCTCTATAGGCTTTTTAATAGTTCTTTTACAGTTTTACCACTTTGTTGAGGTGTTTTTTTCGGTACGGTTTGTACAGATGAAAGTCTATTGCGTTCATTAACAACCTGTATATCAGGGCAAAAATCTTTATGTTTACATAGCTGTTTGTGAGAGAAGATAGCGGTATAATCAAGAACTTTCATTAGTTTTGACTGTACTAGCATAGATGGTATGTTGTCAGAATTGATAAAAAATAAAGATAACAAATATAAACCTGTGCTAATAACTACTGTTCTTATGATGCCTGAAACTAACCCAAGGGCTTTGTCCAGTCCTCCTAAGATACTATTTTTTACAAGATAAGATATGCCTTTATTAATTAATACTAAGATGATAATCGATAACAAGAATGATGTAGCAATTGCCACGATTTTTGCTATAGAGCTTTCTGTAATCCATTGACTAATAAATGGGGATGAATAGGGGAGTAACATATAAGTACAAATTACACCTCCAACCCACGTAAACATGCCCAGCATGTCACTTGTAAATCCCCTTATTATGCCTGCTACAATACAGCAGAACAAAAATACTACAATTAACAAGTCCACAAAATTAATGTCAGTTAAGTATGTCATTGATCCCTCTAATTCTTAATTGAATAGACATTTTAAATCGTTTATATGTTCAATAGATTCTATCTTTATACCGTTGGTTTGTAAACTTTTACTTATGTTACTATTATTTGGTACATATATAGTCGTAAATCCAATTTTGATAGCTTCTTTTACTCTTGATTCAAGGTAGCTAATACCTTTTACTTCTCCTGACAAGCAAATTTCTCCACAAAATGCGTAGTGGCGATTGATAGGTTTAGAGGTGATGGATGACATTAACGAAGCTGCTACGGCAAGATCAGCAGCGGGATCTTGTATTTTCAAGCCTCCAACAATATTTAGATATATGTCCTTTGTACTTGTATTCAATCCACACCTGGTCTCTAGTACTGCGATAATCATCGCTAACCTATTAGCGTCCCATCCTACTATAGATCTTTTAGGAGTCGCATAATTTGTGTTTGCGATAAGGGATTGTACTTCTGATAGGATTGGTCTTGTTCCCTCTATGCCAATAAAGACAGCAGAGCCATTAACTTCTGTATTAGTATGATTCAAAAATATTGCAGATGGATTCTTTACTTCAGTTAAACCATTTGTATTCATCTCAAACACACCAATTTCATTGGTAGAACCGAATCTATTTTTCACGCTTCTGAGAATTCTAAATTGATCTTTTCTGTTGCCTTCAAAATATAACACACTATCAACCATGTGTTCTAGTACTCTTGGACCAGCTATGGCTCCGTCCTTAGTTACATGTCCGATAATGATAATAATTATATTGTTTTGTTTAGCATAATTGATCAGTGCATGTGAGCAAGTTTTAATTTGGGTGATGCTACCATGAGAAGACTCAGCAGTAGAGGAATATATTGTTTGAATAGAGTCAATTATAACTATTTGTGGTTTATGTTTGTCTAGAGAAACAATAATATCGTCCAGTGAATTTGAAGAGGCCAGATGTATATTACAATCGCTTATATTTAATCTTGATGCTCTGATTTTTATTTGGTCGATTGCTTCTTCACCAGAGATATAATGCACTAAATAGTGTTGTGATAGAATAGCTGAGATTTGCAGCAATAGGGTAGATTTACCTATTCCTGGATCGCCACCTACCAAAACAGTGGATCCAGCAGGGACAAGACCGCTACCACATACTCTGTCAAATTCTTGGATATGTGTTTTATACCGTTGGTAATTTGTATTAATATTGGCCAGAGAGAAGAATTCAAGTTCTTTGCCAATTTTGTGGTTTGTATTGATAGCATGCGGTTGATCGACGTTTTCTATAAACGTGTTCCATTCACTGCATTCAGAACATTGTCCTGACCATTTATGCCGCGTGTATCCGCATTGTTGGCATGTATATATTTTTTTTAATTTGACCACTGGCTAATACTAGTTTTACTTATAAAGTTTAGTTTACTATTCAGATGCAACTGTGCGAATATTGCCGTCATTTTTGCTAACTTTAATTTATGTTCCTGCAATATCCAATAGTCCATAAATATAAAGTTAGTTTATTAGACTAACTAGGTTGCATTTGAAGTGTACAACAAATCAGACTATATTCAATATCTAGCTTTTGTTATATATAAGTTACTACATTTGAGACTGACAAGAAATATCTAGATTATCGTTAGTATAATCTATGGGCATAAGTAGATTTACGCCAGAATGTGATCTATACGTATTATATTTTCTAATCTGATGTGTGAGGTCGTATCTAATGGTTCCAATTGAATCAGGAAGAATATCTGTTCTGTAGTGAAATTATTCCGTAAATATTCTGTTTCCTTTTTCTATACTGCCATTGCATATAGATTTAGCCAGAGGCAATTTCTGCTTCCCTCCGCTTAGGCTGCCTCCGTCGTAAATGTAATACTGGACTACTTTCTAATTTTCCCTATCCTGTTGTCCAAATATGCTTAGGGCATTTGCTTGGATGAGTTATTCCTCTATGAATATTTGATAGTATTTCTTTGTGTTCATAATATATAGATTTTGATATTCCAGATAATCTTTGGTGTCTTTTGTCATTTGCACCATATGATTTGGCTAATTCCTATTTCTCTACACCATGGATGTATTTTTGATGATAGCTTTCATATGTATCTGAACCCAAACAATTAATCTGTACTTGAGTCTGATAACAGTTTTTTAAGTATAGCGAAAGAATGAAATCCAAGGTGTTTATTCATCAATTCATAGTTGCTAGGATCCATAGCAAATTGATACATACTATATGGATTATCACTAAATTCCTCGAGAAGCTCGGGGTTATCTTTAGATATTTCTAATATACTACATATGATTTCTGCTTCGAGGGCAAATTCATCATCATCTTCATTTTTATCATCCAGAGTATGGAGTGCTGGGTATGCCGCCACTAAGGCAGTATTACGATGGTCTTGAGCAAATTGATACATACTATGTGGACTATTATAAAATTCTTTGAAATATCCAGGGTTATCTCTAGCAAACTTATACATACTGTGCGGATTCTTATTAAATTGATCGTAAAGATCGGGGGTGTCGCGGCCTATTACTATCATGTACCATCTTACTTGCTTTCTATGAGGATCTGACTCTGAGTCTAGCGCCAGTTTTTGAGCTAGAGCAAGAGCGTGAAATGCAGGGTACTTAACCATCACTTCAGCGTTGATAGGATCTATAGCAAATTCATACATACTATGTGGATTAGTATTATATCTCACAGCAAGTCGAATATTATTTCTACAGATTTCTTCCCGACACAACCACCATTCATGATATGCTTGAGCAGTGTCTGACTTTATCTCATCATCATTTTTATCATCCTGAGTATTTAGTGTTGGCGGAATAAGGAGTGCTGGGTATGCAGCCACTAAAGCAGTATTATGATGGTCTTGAGCAAATTGATACATACTATGTGGATTATCACGAAATTCCTCGAGAAGTCCGGGATTATCTTTAGCAAATACGTACATGGGATGTGGATCAACAGTAAATTGAGATAAAAGATCGTAGTTACCTTCGCTTATTTTGTATATACACAACCTTACTCGTATTTTATGGGTGTATGACAACGTTATATGCGTTTTACGAGAAGATCTAGCAGTATCTGGTTCCTCATCATCAGTTGAATACGCCTTTGATTGAGCCATAGATAATAATAGCAATAACAACATCGAATTTACATTAATATTATGCATTGTACGCCCCTGATTCTTTAAAGATTTACTTTTTTCGCCATTTTAACAATTTTTGATTTTACGGCAAGAGAAGAAAGAAAATTGTATAAATTTACTGTGGTGTATGATTGTAATTTACATAGTTCTGAGATTGATGGAAATATAGATATTTTGATAAAAGTAACCTACAATGCTGATACAGTATATTTAGGATACTAAACGTATCAGACAGGATATCTTGGTTTACTAAGTACACTAAATCATGACGTTAGAGAAACTTTGTGTGATTATATTAGTAAATAATGTGGGAGATGGAGCTGTCTGTACTGGTGCACGAGTTATGTCAAACGATGATTAGCACCGAAGTATGGTCCATTACAAGGAAATCGTCAGCAAACTCAGAATTTGTATAGATTAATACTGTGCAGACATGATCTGAGAGTATTGTGTGTGTTGCAAAAGGTATTATGGAGTAATCTTCTTATTATCACATCTAATGTAGAGTAAGTATGTCATGTAATGTTGTTATTTTGTGTGGATGTAAATGATTAGCATAAAGTTAAGGCTGAAGTCTTCCTTAAATGTGCTTGGAATCAAAAAAAGGCGCGGGCTAGCAAAACTTGTAATTATAAAGAATATGAAAAATACCATGGCCATAAGCCATGGAAGTTTACACCGCTATAGGTCCTTTTGTTGAACCATGAATAAATTGTTTTACGTACTCGTTTTTTGTGGTGCTTAATTCTTTTTTGCTACCTTCCCATATTATTTGACCATTATGTAGCATTGCAATCCGATCTGCTATTCTTTTGGCGCTATCCATATCATGAGTAATAGTTACCGAAGTAGCACTTAATTTACGTATGGTATCTTTTATTAAATTATCTATGACACAGCCCATTATTGGGTCTAATCCAGTAGTTGGCTCATCAAAGAAAATTATTTCTGGTTTTGAAATAATTGCTCTGGCAAGCGCTACTCTCCTTTGCATTCCTCCGGATAATTCTGCAGGATATAATTGACTTGCTTCTTGGCCTAGACCGACAGTTTTTAGTATCTCTATGCTTTTGTTTTGAGCAGATTCTCTGGATATAGCTTTTGCCTGTAACAGACTAAAATATATATTTTCCCATACGGTAAGACTGTCAAATAAAGCTGATCCTTGAAATAACATGCTAATTTTATTGCGCACCGAGTCAACAACAGATTTTTCACCATGTATCATATCTGTATCAAGGATATTGATATCACTACCTTTATCGGGTTGTAGCAATCCAAGTATACATTTTAGTAATACAGATTTTCCCGATCCTGAACCACCAATGATTACAAGTGATTCGCCCGGGCTAATTGTTAGGTCAATATTGTTTAAAACTACTTTACCGTTAAATGATTTACTTAGTTTATTAATTTCAATTATTGGGTGCTGAGCCATTTTTGCCTATTTGCCTATATATTATTATCAAAAAACAAAATTGTTAATAAATAGTTAGCGATCAAAATTAAAATTGAAGAAGATACCACAGCTTTTGTGGTGGCGTTACCAACTCCTTGTGCTCCTTTACCAGAACAATATCCGCTATAGCAACCCATTATTGTGACAATAAAGCCAAAAACAGAGGCTTTGACCAATCCGAATATTACATCTTGCAATTCCAGGTATTGTGCGCTTTGCTTCAAATATGCGCTATAATTAAAATCTAATTTATACACTGCAACTAAATAACCACCCATCACCCCTATGACATCAGCTACCAGGACAAGAAGGGGGAGTACTATCATTCCTGCTAATACTCTTGGTACAACCAGGTATTTTATTGGATTAGTTGCCAGTATAACTAATGCATCGATCTGTTCAGTTACCCTCATGGTGCCTATTTCTGCGGCTATTGCAGCACCGACTCTTCCGGCGATCATTAAACCGGCTAAAACTGGGGCTAGCTCTCTTGTAATAGATAAAATCACCACTATCGGTAGGGCACTTTCTACGGCAAATCTCGAAAATCCGGTATAGCTTTGTAGGGCTAGTACCATTCCTGTGAATATTGCGGTTAAACCAACTACTGGTAAGGAATTGTAGCCAATATTTAACATTTGTTTGCTAAATTCTCTACCGTAAAAGGTAGGGGTAAAGACAGCATAGATAGTGCGTGCAGAAAATAATGCTATTTTTCCTACATTTTCCATGAACAACAGAGTATAAAAACCTATCTTATTGACAGCATTAACCATTTTAGTCCTTTAAAATTATTTTTTATTTTTTTTATAACTTGTAGCCTAGTCCAATTGGATACAACTAAGTTAACATTTTTTTGTCTTCATTGGTATTATTATTATAAATTCTATGATATCTAGATCCTTGTTTTACAAATAACTCATATATTGAAGTATTAGCTGACATAGCAAATTTTCTGGCACTATCAGCATCTGAATATAATGTGGCCCACATGTTCTCTTCGACTGATCCGGTCGGGTGTGAGGTTATATCTACCATCATAACATCCATAGAAACTATACCTATAATAGGGGATTTTTGCCCATTGATTATTATGTGTCCTTTATTGGATGATGCACGCATTATCCCGTCTGCATGGCCAACGGCTAACAATGCGATTCTGGTTTTACGTTTGCACACATAGGTACCGTCGTAACCCACGATTTTCCCTCTTGGTAATTCTCTAATGCGCAGTATTTTGGCATATGCTTTGATACAAGTTTTTAGAGGGAGGAGCCCGTCATAGTTTATCGTTTTATATCCGTAAACAGCCATGCCAATACGGACCATATCAAATTGATACTGATCACCTAAAGCAGTTCCTGCGGAATGCGCAAATGAAATGCGCAGATTAGGATCTTTAGCATGGAATGTTTTGATGCTTTTTAACTGTATACAGTTAGTTGGTTCATCTATAATACTGGAGTGCACAAGGTGACTCATTAAAAATTTAATATTTAGGTGATTCCAAATTTTTTTATTCTCTAATAAATCATCAAATTCCTGTTCTGATAATCCTTCGCGTCCAAGACCTGTGTCAACATGTAAGTTGCATGCTAGTTTTTGTGATTGTAAGGCATTGAAATTAGACCATCTTATAGCTTGGTCATACGAAATGATACATGGGATCAGGTTGTGCTGTTGAAATAACCCTTCTGTCCCTGGGAATACTCCATTTAATACATATATATTGATTTCTTGATTGGGATAATTGGTGCGTGCTTCTATTGCTTCCTCTATAAAAGCAAAAAAGAAATTTTTACATCCAGAATCAATAAGAGTTCCCATTATTGGTCGTGCACCGAGGCCATATGCATTTGCTTTTAGTACAACCGCTATTTCTGTGTTCTGCGCAACAAACTTTGTCAGCATTTTATAATTATAGGATATTGCAGACAGGTCAATAGCAAGTACTTTTGATACATATTGTGGGATATTTTTTAATATATTCATCATACAATTATTTATTAATTAATTTGCACCATTGGTTGTATAGTCTGTATACCTAAAGTCATTAATATTATTGCACATCTACTATAACTTCATGTGATAATATCATGGATAGGTACGGTTGTTAATTATGCTTTGCAACGCGGGAGTATCCTATTTTTTTAGTTCTTTAGTCCCATTGCCTTACACTTTATCATCGCTATAATATATCAGACAAATATTTTTGCTATATATTAGTAACAATTGATTAAATTGAGTATTTATTTTTTACCATTATTCAATTCATTGGTTATCCATTCATATACATATCCTATTCCTGATAAAATAGTTGTTGCTGCTGTACAGATAAATATTATGGTATTGATATTGCGTAGATTGATACCTATTGCCACTTGTGCAAGAATTATAACTACTAGTCCTATTTGCATGAATGTATTGATTTTACTGATTAGCAATGGGGTAATTCTAGTATTGTTGTTTAAGAACAATAGCGATAGCACGACGCCCCCAACTATCACAATATCTCTAAATACTACTATAATAACTAGCCATGAGGGTATTAATGACTGGATTCCCATGGTTAAAAATACTCCTACTAATAGCACTTTATCAGCAATAGGATCCATATATTGGCCAAGTTTTGTATCACAGTTCATTATCCTTGCGAGCATACCATCCAGTAAATCAGATATTCCCGCTACAAAGAATGTAATAAGAGCCCAAAGATAGTTATGGTCTAATAATAACCATACTATTAGGGGTACCATAAATAATCTTACTAAACTAATCAAATTGGGGATATTCAATTTTTATTCTCCATTTGTGCGTGTCTGATATATAATACCTTATTGTGATCTGCATGTATAACATAGTTGTGCGCAGATAGTATTTTTTGTATTTTTGCAAAGCTCAGATTAGATTGTAACATTATTTTGGCCTGTTGAGATGAAAGACTCTTAAGTATAAAAGAAAAACCATGTTTCTTCATATGTTTTTTTGTTTTGTCCCAGCTGCTTTGGTCATCAAAATTTATAATTACTGTGTACCGCTTTGGTTGTTTTTGCAGTAGTAAATCGCATTCATATTTTTTAAAAAAATTGATAGTTAAAGATAGGGCTGTGGCCAAATGGTCGTTAGGTGGTATCAAGGTAGCTTCTTGTGAGCATTTTATAGATCCATTTTTTGAAAAGATTGTAATAGTGAGCTCATGATAATCGTTATCATGGGACAGTCGTTTTAAGTTTGGTACAACAAGTGATGTTTTATTATATCGTTTCATCATTTGCAGTATTTTCACCCTATCATGCAGATTGATGTCTGATATTGCGACGGTTTGTATATCTTGCAAGTCGTACAGTGGCAACATTAAATGATTAGCGTATTTATGATTTACTAAATATTCTTTCCAAGGATTGGTGTATGTCCATAGCATGGCTTCATCAGGAGTAATGTATATGGGCAAGATAAGCGATTGATCTAAGGATGGGTAGCGATGTTGTTGTTTGATTGTACTATTTTGTGCAGATTTACTTATATAATCATTTAATTTATCTTGATCAAAGTGTATAGCAAATTCTCCAATATATTTCTTGTGCGAGAATTTTTCAGATTCGATGGTGAAAGAACTAATAATTTTTTCCATTTCTGAAGCATTTGGGAATCTTACGGTATCATAATCAGTTATTTTATGATGAAGTTGTACAATTTTTGCAAAAGCATTCTTTTTTGCTTTGTCAATTGCGATGTTTTTTGCGGTAATGGCATCGATATTGTTGATTTGTATTCTGATTATAGGAGAGGTAATGACAGATTTTGCACATGCTGTCCTATTAATTAGAACACCTAGTAATATATGCAAAACAATAGCAACAATTTGATTAATTTGCCACATTTTATCATTACCCATTATAATCAATAATTAACTACTAACAGTTGCACTACCTTAGCAACTGATACGCCAAGCTTATGGTGCATACCCAACTGGTCAGTAAGCACCTTTGAAGGAAATATCCTGGTAATACCTATTTTAGCAGTAATTACAGGAATTATTTCCGATTACTAAAGGAAAAATAAATTTATAAGAGTAGATAACTACACTATCTATCCCACCAATTCTAATCCGCTAAAAAAGAAATTAATTTCTTTTTGTGCGTTTTCTATCGAATCTGAGCCATGTACAGAGTTAGCTTCTATTGATTCCGCGAATTCTTTTCTTATTGTGCCTGATTCAGCTTCCTCTGGATTTGTTGCTCCCATTATCTTGCGGTATTGTGAAACTGCATTCTCGCCTTCTAATACTTGTACAATAACTGGTGCAGAAATCATAAATTTGCATAAATCGCTAAAAAATGGTCTAGCAGAGTGTACTTGATAAAATTGAGCTGCTTGATATTCTGTCAAATGGATTCTTTTTTGGGCTATGATCTTTAAATTGTTTTCTTCGATAATTGTATTTATTTTGCCGCTAATATTGCGCATAGTAGCATCAGGCTTTATAATTGATAGTGTTCTTTCTGTCATTGTTTATCTCCTTAATATTGTATTGCCTTTATATAACTATCTTGTTGATTTATGCAAGTTCTAAGCACTGATAGCAGAATTTTTTATATGACAATGCCGATTAGTATGATTTTGAAACTAGAAAACTATGGTTTATTTTTGTAACCATTTACCGTTGCTATCTTGTGACCAGTATTTCATGTTATTACAATTTTCTTTATAGTGTTTCCATCGTATGCGTGCGTTATGTACTTTATCATGGTCTTTACCATTAAATACTTCTAATATCTTTTTGAATGGAGCGTCATTATCCACTATGACATTGGCAAGAGATACAATAATGTCTGAATTATTGGGGTTTTCAATCTTAGTAGTCAGCCAAACCGGCTGTTCCGATGCAAATCCTTCTTGGCTGCTGCCATGAGGAATAAAACTTTTTTGGCTAAAGCGCCAAAGTAGGTTGTTATATGTATTCAGCTGTTCTGGGCTTTCTAGAAGTAAGACAACTTGCAGGCTGGATTCGTATATTTTGTTAATTAAATTGGCGACAGTCTTATCAAAATCGCCGTATAAAAAATGATAAAAATTAATATCCATTTCCAGACATCTTGTTATATGAGCCATTGTCACATAAGTGAACGATAGTTCGTAGATTTTCATTTACCATTTTTATCATTCACTTAGTGACACTAAATTAAATATATAGTTGAAGACTAGTATGCGCGGTATTTACACTTCGTAATAGTCTTGCAGGAATTTGTTTAATATGCTTACTCCAAAACCTGTTGGGCCTTCAGATGATTTTTTTATGGACTTGTCCCATCCTGTTCCCGCAATATCCAGGTGGGCCCAAGGTACCTCGTTCACAAAATTTTGTAAGAATTGCCCACCAATTATGCTACCTGCTTCTCTTGTCATCGGACAGTGATTAATATCAGCAATATGAGAGTTCATCAGTTTTTGATATGCCTCTCCTAATGGGAAGCGCCATAACTTTTCTCCGGTTTTAATACCACTGGCTAATAATTGCTCCGATAAATTGTCATTATTGGAAAACAAGCCAGCATATTCATGACCAACTGCCGATATAATTGCACCCGTAAGAGTAGCTAAATTAATCATAAATTGCGGTTTAAACCTATCCTGAGTGTACCACAGCGCATCTGCAAGGATTAATCTACCTTCTGCGTCTGTATTCAGTATTTCAACAGTTTTACCAGAGATAGATGTTAAAACATCTCCAGGCTTTAAAGCGCTTCCTGATGGCATATTCTCTGCTAACGCAACCACACCTAGAGCGTTAATTTTTGCTTTTCTAGAGGCTATTGTTTTCATTAACCCAACCACAGCAGATGATCCAGCCATATCGTATTTCATTTCATCCATTCTCATGGTTGGTTTGATGCAAATACCCCCGGCATCAAATGTTACCCCTTTACCCACAAATGCCACAGGTTGTTGATCATTGCTGCCGCCATTCCATTTCATTATGACTAAGCGTGGTTTTTTTTCACTTCCTTGTGCTACTCCTAGTAGGCATTCCATACCTAGTTTTTGCATATCTTTTTCGTTGAGAATTTCAATATCTATATTCACAGATTTTAATTCATCTTTTATTATTTCGGCGTATGATTCTGGATAAAGCTTGTTACCTGGTTCTGCGCCAAGGTCTTTTGTAAGGGCAATACCATTTGCCAAGTGCTCAAGGGCTGAGAAATTAGAACATGCTTCTTTAGAATGTTCTGTTACTACTGAAAATTCTTGTAGATAATCTTTTTCTAGCTCTGTAGTGGTAGTTTTGTATTTTTCAAATCTCCACGAGCCTTTTAATGCTCCAAATGCTATATGAGCGGCTACTTCTCCGTTACTGATGGAATTAAATGATAGATTATCCAGATGAAATACGGCGTGTTCTGCTTTCGTATTATCCAAAGATTTATAAGCAAGTTTCCCTAGTTGTTGGAGTTTAAGTTCTGTAACATCGTCTTTTTTTCCAAGACCTAAGATTATAATTCTGTGTGCTTTTACATCGTGAGAGGTAACAAAATTGATAACTTCACCCATTTTCCCTGAAAATTTTTCATTCTTTAAAGTGCGCTCTATTGTATTATTAGTGGTATCGTTTGTTCTTTGTGCTGCAGAGGAAAATTCATTGCCCTCAAATATTCCAACAATAATTGGTGCGTTTTCATGTGCTGTTTCCTGTAAAAAATTAATCTTCATTGCTGTATCCTACTCTTATTTCTTGGAACCTGTAAATCACAACCATTCTCATGAAAAAAACTGAATTTGTAAAGCATAAATAAGTGATCTGTTCTATTTACTTGACAGCCTTGCGCAAAAAATGTATCAAAAATCAAAAGTATTGGGTTTGTTATGGCGAAAAAAGGTCCTGTGATAAAGATTAGGTTGGTTAGTGAGGAAAAGACGGGTTATTTTTATGTAACCAAAAAGAATCCTCGTAATATACCGGAAAAAATGGTTGTGAAAAAATACGATCCAGTGGCTAGGAAGCACTGTAATTTCAAAGAAGCCAAGATAAAATAGATATTTGTGCATTATTTGTACTTAAATATTTCTAGTCTTGCTAAGCGTGTTCGTTGCTGTCATTATGGATATGTAAAATAAACTAAGTATTGTCGTTCTACCTTTGTTATGGCCAGAATGATAGACTAGGTTTTTTTAATTTGAAATGATACTGTTAAGTTACTTGTAAATTATGTAATAAATTTATAGAATGTCGGTAACTTTTTTTGTTGGGTGCTATGATAATAACTTGTCCTTCGTGTTTAAAGCGTTACTCTGTAGAAGATAATCTTATCGGTGATGAAGGAAGGCAGGTACAGTGTGTGTCTTGCAATAACATATGGGTGTTTAGTCCCTCTAGAGTGGTGCAAGAGTCTCATACTTCTAAGGTTAATGTGAAGAAAAATGATAATAGCCGAAAATCCAAATCTGGGTTGTATTGGTTCTTGTTGCTATCTGTTATTGCCCTTTGCGGGTCAGGTCTTTATTTAATGAAGAAGCAGGTATTAGAAGTGTTACCACAATCAAAAGTATTATATGATTTTTTTCATTCGCCTAAAATCAATTCTTTGTGCACTTTAAAGATACAAGATCTTAACTATTCTATTAATAAAATTAGCGGCGGAAAGCAAAAGATTACCCTGAGCGGTATTATTGTTAATTATGGCAAGGTTGTGCAAAGAGTAAGACCCTTGAAGGTAACGATTAAAGGTGATTGTCGTTATGCTGATTTATGGCATAAATTGCTTAATAAGTACATTGAACGCGGTGCTAACAATAAGTGTGCTCTGGGAAGTTGGTCGTACGAGCCTAGTGAATCAAAGGTTTATCCAGGTGAAAAGCTTTCTTTTGAGACAAAATCAGACAAATTGTTTCTTGGCGGCGACTCCATTAAGGTACAATTTAACTAGAGGTAAGTGTGAGAAATTTTAAATTTACTACAGAATCGTGGGGACAAGAACAAGATTTACGTGACTATTATTTACAAGAATTTTCTGAACACAAAGCAGTTACGATTGCGACCGAAAATAAGCTACAGCAAGATTTTGGCAAATTGTGCAGAGTGTGCATTGATTCTATTGTTAAAGGTGGAAAAATTATGTTTTTTGGCAATGGGGGTAGTGCATCGGATTCACAACATCTGGCAACCGAACTTACCATAAGGTATAAGGATGATAGACAAGCTATACCAGCCCTGGCTTTGACTACTGATACTTCGACTTTGACTGCAACGCCGAATGATTTTTCATTTGATGTCTTATTTAGCAGGCAAATAGAAGCGCTTGGATCTCCGGAAGATGTTGCTATAGGTATATCGACTTCTGGTAATAGTGAAAACGTTATTCAAGGATTGATGACTGCGAAGAAGATGGGGATGGTTAGTGCTGCTTTATCTGGCAATAGTGGTGGTAGATTACATAATATAGCTGATCCGTTGCTTATCGTGCCCTCTGCTACAACTAGTAGGATACAAGAAATGCACATAACTCTTGGACAGATGTTATGTGGCGCTATCGAAAAGGGTTTAAGTTTAGTAGACTAATGTCATATATGAATCTTTTAAGTAAATTATTTAATCATGATCATTCCGTTAACATACTGTGTATAGGTGATATCATGTTAGATTGTTATCTATATGGTAAGGTTGAAAGGATATCTCCTGAGGCACCTGTACCGGTGTTACAAGTGCAATCCGAACAATTTATGTTAGGTGGTGCTGGCAATGTGGTAAGGAATATTGCCTCACTAGGTGGTCATGTTGATTTTGTTGCAGTAGTTGGTGATGATAAACCTGGCCATGATATCGATTCTTTATGTAGTAGTACAAAGAATTTGTCTTATGAGCTGATAGTAATGAAAGATTATACTACAGTCGTCAAAAAGCGAGTGATATCTGACAGACAGCAAATAGTTCGTATCGATAGGGGAGATAAATGTATTGTATCAGCATCGATAAGAAAAAGAATTATAGGCATTGTAGCGCACAAAATTATAAATACAGATATCGTTGTATTATCTGATTATGCCAAAGGTATCCTGACCAAGGAATTAAATACTGAAATCATTAATATTGCTAAAAAGCACAATGTGCCGGTGATTGTAGACCCCAAAAGTACTGATTATAGTACCTATTATGGTGCAGATTTTATTACCCCCAATCTCAAAGAATTAGCAGATGTTTCTGGTGAACCTATTGATAGTCAAGAGAATATTATTAAAATAGCAAGCAAACTAAAGGCAAATTATAATCTTTCTGGTTTATTGGTTACTAAAAGTCAAGATGGTATGACTTTATTGGGCACTGATGATAAATTTCATCACATTTCAACCAAAGCTATTGAAGTATACGACGTATCTGGAGCAGGGGATACGGTTGTTGCAGCTTTCTCGTTGGGATTAGCTTCGGGTTTATCAGAGCTGGAAGCAGCACAATTTGCTAATTTATGCGCCGGTATTGTAGTGGGTAAATTAGGTACTGCTGTGGTTGATAAAAATGATATAAAGGAATACAATGTGCGGGTACATATTTAATACCTCCCAATGGAACAAGGCCGGTACGATAGTAAATGATTGGAATGCTAATCAGCAAAAAGTCGGTTTCTCTAATGGATGTTTTGATATTATTCATCCTGGACATATCAAGGTTTTGCAAGAATCCAAAAGTTATTGTGATAAACTAGTCGTAGGTCTTAATAGTGATTCCTCTGTGCGTAATTTAAAGGGTGATGCACGGCCAATTAATCATGAGCATTCTAGAGCAATTGTACTACATGCTCTGTCTATGGTTGATATGGTGGTTATATTTGCGGATGAAACTCCGTTAAATTTGATCAAGTTAATTAATCCAGATTTGTTGTTCAAAGGTGCTGATTATACTTTGGATAAAGTGGTTGGTGCACAAGAGGTAATGAAATCTGGTGGTGAAGTTAAGCTAATTAATCTTAAAAGCGGTTATAGTACAACAAATATAATATCTAAAATTAATGAATCATCTAGCTAACTCATTGCCTTCCTTATATCATTTAGGATGTTAATGGTAATATGATCCTATATTTAGGCTATTTTTATTCTTGATTGGTACTATGGTGCATTGAGCACAATAGAGGTGCTGTCTTCATTGCTGACTCAGTCTAGTTATTTGATGATTCCTGCATGGATGTAAATTAAAATCAGGCACTGCTTCCATGTTGCTTGGCTGTTGCAATGTGAGGTTTTTTGCCTGAATTATTAATGCATTATAATGCAATTATTACTTAATGTCATCAATATCATTAACTAGCTTTAGTATCTAACGGTGTTATATTTGTTTTTTCTTGTGTTGCCGATGTGTTGTATAGATTATCAGTTTTTTTCTTTAGATAATTAAGCAGGCTGTTTATATTACCGTTGCGTATTATTTCTGTATATTCGCTACGTAGGGTGATACCCATGCTGATGTTGTTAATTTTTACGTCTACTATTTTTAAACCTCTTTTGGTATTAAATACTTTCCATTTTATCTCTATTTCGTTACCAGTATGCGAGTCTACTATCGCACTGTTGATTACTACTCCTTTATCTTTGGTAGGTGTTGTGGACTTTATAATTAGTTTCTCATTGTTATATGAGTCAAAGTGAGAAGAGTAGGTATATACCATCGCATCTATAAACAAGTTAACGTATTTGATTTGTTGTGGTTGTGGCATGCGACGCCAATATCTTGCTACTACAAAACGAGCAATGCTACGGGTAGCAAAATGCTGTTGTATAGCTTGCTTAAATTGGGTTCTGCGTACCGTAATAGGTGTTTCTTTATTGGATAATATATTGATAGTACTATTGGCAAAATTACTAACAAACTCTTTGTGTTGTGTGTATAGTTCGTGGGTCGTAGTATTCTTTTGGTTTGTGCTTGCAAAAGAGTGGGCTAAAGTCAGGTATACCGCACATAGTGTAAAATATAATGTTTTTAACATTGTGTCTCCTTAACTATATTATATCATCCGGAATTATTGTTTCATCTGGCTCGACTACTATTTGTTTGTTTTGCATGTACAGTAGCCTATAAGCATTGTAAGGATCTCGGTTTTGGTTAGTTTCGTCGATTATATCCTTAAAACGATGTCTAGTAATAATTGCATTTGCAATTGATCTGGTGGTGACATAGCCTCTGTTATTAGTATTCCACATATATCGATTGTATGGATCAGACAAATGATCAGCTAACATACCGATAGAGTCAAGAAAGCTAGATGAACCTATTAATGGTAGTACCAGATATGGTCCAGGGCTTAGCCCCCATTTTCTTAACGTATCTCCGAAACCTTTTTTATGCTTTGTAATGTGGAACACATTAGATGCGGGATCAAACAATCCCAATATACCTAAGGTGGAATTGATAACAAATCTAGATAGAGTTTTGAATAATCCCACTGGTTCTGCGCATAATACGTCATTGATAGCTGTTAGCGGCGAGGAAAGATTATCTAAAAAGTTTGCTACGCTTATTTTTGCTTGGTCAAACAGTATTAGGTCGTACATAGAGCATACTGGTCGTAAGATAGCGAAATCTAACATTTGGTTAAAGCCAAATACCACTCTATTAAACGGTTCAAATGGATCGTGATATTTAATCTGTTGTTCATATTCCTGTAAGGATTCTTCATGATTATTGGATTGTTCTTCAACTGTGTTTGTTTGTTCAGGATACGCTATCGCATCTGACCTAACGTCTATACATCCTAAGTAAAAAGCGAAGTATAAAATTAATTTTATTTTATTCATTATTTCCAAGTTTATTTCTGATTTAAGATAAATTTGACTTATTCTATATTATTTTACAAACAAAAAATCATTTACATTGTTATTTTGCCCATTGCACATACTAAACTAGTGTATCTTGTACCGCAAAATGAGTAATAATTCAAAATAAAACACCATTAATTTATCGTGTGCTGATATTATCACAATCAATGGTAACTAAAACATTAACATGAGGTATTTTTATTTTTCTTTTTGATATGGAGATAGATAATGACATTTACTATTGCTGATAATATTAACATTACGGTTTTAAATGAATCCATAGAGGTAAAGAAATACAATATAGTTGTTAATGTTCCTAATATTAGTATGATGGAGCATCGATGTTGATAGTATATATGTGTAATTTTTACGTAAAATGCTGCTAGTATTACCGCGACAACGATTGCCGCTATAATATCTGCAACATCATGGAAATTTGCTGATATTATTGCATATGCCACCCAGATAATTATTATGATCGGCATATATGTCAGTAAGGATTTCTTAGTAATTTTCAATATTATATAAGACCACATTAGAGCGACAGTTTGCATGTGGCCGCTAGGCATTGCAAAGCTTGTGGAAAGCAGATGTTGTGGTAATGGCTTGCCTATAATTTTTTTTAACACACCGTTGAGCATAATATTAAAAAATAATAAGGGAAGTAATTCTATAAATGCCAATTGATGTTTGCTGAATATTCCAATAATCAGTACGCATACAATAAAAGGAGTGTGGGACATTTCTAAACCTATACAAATAAGTAGGTTTTTTGCTTCAATCATGATGGTATTATTTTGCTTTTTTTATTCAAATATTTATTAACGAATTTAGTTTTTGACATCAATGGTGTTATTCAGCTTTAGTTTTCCAGGTCAAAGAGAAAAATATGGCTGCGATCAGTGCGCTAGAGATGAATACTATAAACCCTATATCCCATCCCCATATGTCCACTATTTTCCCTACACCTATTCCTGATATAGCGGCGCTAAATATATAGGTTATCAATCCCATAAACCCTGTTGCTACACCTACGGCTCGTTTAGAGGCAAAGTCTGCAATAGCTATTCCTGCAAGAACCTGTGGTCCTGCTACCAGAAAGCCAGCAAATACTAGGGCAATAGTATCTAATAGATGGTGTCCTTTGGGAGTTTTCCACAAGATGATTAGAGAAAGCGTTAATAGTAACAAGTATATGGTGGCGACAGGTCCTCTTCGTCCTTTAAAGATTTTATCTGAGAACCAGCCTGCTATTATTGCCCCTGGTATCCCAGCAATATCAAAAATCGCTAGTTGGCTACCAGCTAACAATATATCCGCTCCTTTAAATTCACTTAAGAAAGTAGGAGCCCAGTTTAATACACCCATTCTGGGTATGTATAAAAACATATTGGCTAAGCTTATATACCAGACAAATCGATTGGTTAGGACAAGATCTATAATCTCTTTGTAGGTCAATCTCTCGCTATGTTGATGATCTTTGTTGTATGTTTCTGATTTATAAATTTCTACTGCGGGCAGTCCAACTGTGGTGGGTTTATTTCTAAGGCGATTAAATAAAAATATGCTAATTAGTCCTGACATTAGTGCTGGTACTGTAAAAGCAGATCTCCAGCCATATCTATGGATTAGGTATCCTCCTAATATTGCAATTGCTGCGCTACCAATTTGATGAGAGCATGACCAAATAGACCATTTTGTGCCTATTTCCTTTGCGCTAAACCAGTGGGTTAATAATTTGGCTGATGGTGGCCACCCCATAGATTGTACCCAACCATTACATGCCCATACAATGCACAGAAATGTTAAGCCGGTAGTGATACTAATACATGCGCTTAAGAGCGCTGAACACAATAATCCTATGGACATAAAGTACCGAGCATCTGAGTTATCGCTTAGGTAGCCATTACAGAATTTTCCAATTCCGTATATCAAGGAATACAGGGTAAGTACAAATCCCGTTTCTGCTCTGGTATAATCAAATTCTGCTCTCATTCCTGGTACTGCAATGGAAAAATTAGCTCTTACCAGGTAAAAAGCAGAATATCCTAATATAGTGGAATACAATATTCTGAGGCGCCAATAACTATAGCTTTTACCAGCATTAGAGCGAAAGGTAGTAGTTAAGTTATTGCATGCGGTTTGATTGTCCATTATGTATTCAATCTTATTTATATATTATGGGGTTCAGACTATTCTTCGATTATATGTTAGTCAATAAGATTTTATAGAAAAATTACGTTGTGATCTGATGCGGAATTTACAGAGGGATTTGCTAACTATTTTTGATATGTTGAGAATGGTATTCTCACTTTTGTACTACTTCATTATGTAATGTCATGATGTTATTCGTAGTACAATGCAAGAATACCTTGTTATGCTTAAGTTCGTTTAGGCTAGTAACCTTCTCGTTCTAGACGTTTGCGTAATAGTTTTCGCATGCGTCTTATAGACTCAGTATTTTCACGCTTTTTACGTTCTGAAGGTTTCTCAAAGTGTTTGCGTAGTTTAATGACACGAAACACACCTTCTCTTTGAAGTTTTTTCTTCAAAATGCGCAAAGCTTGTTCTACGTTATTATCATGAACATTTATGAGCATGTGCGCTCACTCTCCTTTCAAAATAGATTTTACTAATAATTTTATTTAAAAAATGTTAATAAATACCTTAAGCAAGGCGATCATATTACATTTTGCTATGGAAGTGAAGGTTTTATTATGAATATACATTCGAAGGAAGCACAGGATAAAATTATGCAATGCATGATCTGTCATGTTGCGCAGCATGGGTGGACGATAAACGCATTGGCGAATGCCGTTCTTGATGCCGGTTTTAACACGGGTGATGAATATAGAGTTTTTTCTGGTGATTTAGATGAGGTGTTAAAATTTTATTGGCAATCCATTGATCGTCAAATGTTTACCAAGGCGCAAGCTTTAGATTTGTCATGTATGAGGTTAAAAGATAAGTTTATTTCTATTATAATGTTAAGGATTGCTTTGTTGAATAAGCAGGGTAAATTGCAGGCCGAGCAAGTCTATAATTACCTTAACAGTCCTGCTAAATATTCTTTGGCATTTAGTTTATTATCTCATACGGTAAGCGAGTTATGGTATTTTGTTGGTGATCGTTCTACGGATTTTAATTTTTATACCAAAAGGGCGATGTTGCTATACATATATTTTGATATTATGCGTTTTTGGTTGCGTGATGATACAGAAGACTTTATTGCAACCAGATCTCATCTTAATACCAGGCTTGACCAAGTGATGAGTATAACTGATATCAAATCAAAACTACGTAAGGCTTTTGCTGTTTTTACAGCAAAAGACAAAGATTAAAGTAGTGCAGTAACGTAAATTAACAAATTGTCGTTTTCTTACTTGCTATGGGCTTAATCGCCGGAGTTTTTATTTGCGATGGGTGCTAGGTTAGCATTTGTGGTGTGTCTAAAGGTTAGGTGTATGTAAAGACCATGATGTATCCGTATATTATTTAGTGAAGTAAGGTTGTATTATTTAACGCATTTGTTGAGGGTGGGTAGAAGATAGTTGTGTCGCACCAATAAAACGATATAAGGTTTTTAGCAACGGAGGATTAATAAAAGTCACATATTAATAAATGCGCTAGGTAACTATAGTGTTGCAGAATAGTCGTGAGATTATATAAGTAAGCAAGGATAATGGGAGTCAACCGTATCGTATTGGTCAACTGAAGTTATTTTAAACGAGGGTTGCCAGGGTGGTACCTACGCTTTAAGCGTATTGCAAAGAAATCATTATTATTTGCACGGTAGAATTTATTGATGTTCTGGATAAATACCTTTTGTTATATTAAGGTGCATATTTTATCGTTTATCTCATTTAATTTATATTGCCTTATAGACGATTAATGTCCTGGGTATAATAAATTTAGATATAGGTTGTTGTGCTAATATTTGTTCGTAATATTATCATAAGTCATACTTGATTTGGTATTGTGATAGTGCATATATCATTAATACATTAGATACTAAGATGGTATTTGTATGTCGTGACAAGGTAGATTTTATCTTTATTCACCAAATATGTGGATAACTTTGTTGATAAAAACAATAATAACTCGTGCAACTGGCTTTCATATTCATTTAGTTAATAAATGATTAATTTTTAAGCATTTTCTTGTAATCAGTGATTTTAAAGGGTTTTGCACCGTTATTGTATTGTCACTATATTGTTTTATGCCTTTGTGGGAGATTTTGTCGGCTATTTATTATGATGTGTGAATAAATTTCCTATATTCTCTCGCTAAAAATCAGTTTACACCAGCTATCTTACGGGAAATTACACTATTTTTATAAAATTAATTTGCTATAGTTGGAAAAATAAATAGAATATATGTGTATTTAGAACAGTGATGTGCTTAGCTTGAGGTTTATATATACGTCCTTAATCTTTGCTTTGTGTTTTCATCAATCTTTAGCGTTCGTTCCTTCCCCTCCTATTTTGCCTATTAAGAAACAAAAGTTCATTTCGAGGCAAAGTTTTATATTAACTTCGATAACACAAGATAGCCTCAAACAACAAATGAGAGTATTGTTGAAATGGCAGCAAGCGAATAAGGCGGCTCTCTTTTTGCACCGGGGTTATTATTACCTTGTATTTAATAAAAATGGTAGCTTGGATCCTAAACTTTTACACAATTTATTTATAGAGAACGCAAAGGTGATAGCACATAAAAAATATTTAATAGTCAAATTAACTATGCATGATGATAATGATGTATCATTGCGCAGGGTGAGCGATGGTTGGTCCTTAGTTTTTGGTCAATTAAGAGGAGAGCAAGCCTTAAGTAGTTATTGTGATCATATCGTAAATCAGCATGATTTTTTCAAAATTAAATTAAAAAATAATAGCGATACTTTAACATTTGTTGATCCAGATAATAAAGAAAAGTTTATTGTCATTACCGATGATGTGTCTGGTTGCCAGATTGCCGCAGAGAACCCTTATTATAGTATTTTGCCAACTTTATTAGGTATGGCAATGTGTTCTAAAACTGATCATGCTATTCGTTACAAAGAAAAGCAGGGTGCTTTAACAGTTCTGATTCCTGGTAGTGTTGGGATAGGATTGTTTTCTTATGATAAGAAGTTAAAAGACAGGGTGCCGGCTATAGCTCAGCCATTGCTTGAGCTAAACAAATACAATGAGTGTGATGAAAATTTTTATGTTGTTCAGAAAGAAATGCGCACGCGCGCCGTTTTTGCAAGTAGTTCTGGTGCAAGAATATATTATTATACAGAGCTTGCTAAGTTATACTTGGCAAACTGCTTTTTTTATGAAAGTTTGGGTATATTAAAACTATTAAAGCATGAGTATCCTGATTTATTTCATAATAGGGATGATCTGGTGCTAATGTACGATTTGGCTAATGTTTGTAGTCATAAGATCGATTATGATGAGCTGTTAAGCAACCAATATGAGTTTGAGGATGAGCCAGAACGAGAAGTAATTCTTGGATTATTGGAAAGTTCTTTGGGGCATTACTCTGTAGCTTTGCAATATTATACTAGGTGGGGTACTTTTGTTCAGCAATTACCAGTTTTATTACGTAATTATATTTCTTTATATGGCCTGATTGCTGCGGTGGAAACAAAATTTTCTAAACCTATCTTTCAAAATCTAATACAAGAAGAGAGGTTAACCTCCGGTCAGCATGAAGAGCGAGAATTCTATTTGGTTAAATTCAATTGCAATTTAGGCAAGATGGATTCGTTAAGTGTATTTAGAAAATTGGCTAATAGTGCAAATAATAAGATAACATGTCTTTCGCGTTTAGAATTAATTAACCCTAATATTAATAGTACGCAATCTGTAATTGAAGACTTAGAGGAGATAAGATTTTTATGGCGTGGTGGTAAAGTAGAGCAAAAGATCTTATTAATGCTTACGGATTTATATGTTTCTAAAGGTGATTATTCATCAGCTTTACGTAATCTTAGAATGATTAGTAATTTCTTGTGGAAGCTTGAAGATAGCGACCTTTATATTAAGCGTGCTCAAGATTTATTTTATAAAGTGTTTTTGCAACAAAAAGAAAGTAGCATAATTAATCAGATAGGGTTTTATTACGAGTTTTCTGATGTTATTCCAAAGGATGATAGATACTTGGAGATTATTGCTCATTTGGTAGGTCTGTATACAGATGTGGAACTATATGATGAGGCTATTAGGGCGCTGACAGATAAACTTGCACATTTAAAAGCGATGTATCGCAGGGGAGGTTTGGCTTTTGAGCGTTATATACGTTTGAGAGGTGTAACATTAAAAAAGATAGCAGTGCAACATATTATGCAAAATCGTTATCAAAAAGCTTTGAAAATTATTAAAAAGATTGATAAAGGTGATGATCAATCGACGATAGATTTTTCAAAATCTAATCTATTTATAAAGGCTGTATGTTATGTGGGTATGAAAGATTACCTATCTGCTATAAACATTTTAAAAGAGCAAAATGATATTGTTGCGCGTAGGTTATTAATCCACGTATATATGGTCCAAAAAGAATGGAAGCAAGTAGTGTTTTATAGTAAAGGTGCATTAGATGTTCTGTGCAAGAATAAAACATTTAATCGTGATTATGATGATTTAGTGCTGCAGTTGGCGATATCATTACACTATTTAAAAGCAGCAGATCCTTTGGGTATGATAAGTCCATATGTGTATAGCGCACTGAATAAAGATTATTTATCGTTTATTAAGCACATTTTTGCTCCTAAAAGGAAAATAGATATATCAAAGCAAGAAATTAACAGACAATTGCAAGAAATAGGTCGTTATCAGCGTAATGTGTTAAACATTTCTAAATCCCTGCTTTTATCCAGTGCGCTGCAAAATAATATGAGAGAAATGCTATAAAGTGCCATATTAACTTGATTCTTATGTGAATTTCTTTATCATGAACACGGTTTTTGTGTGAAGTAAGCGTTTTGTATGCTTGGCTTCCAGGTATTAAGCAATATAACGAGGATGAAATGAATAGAATAATATCACTGTTTTTAGTAGGGACGATGTTAGCAGGGGCGGAGTCTTATGCTGCAGGATTTGCTATAAAAGAAACTGATTCAGGTGCTGCTGGTCACGCCTTTGCTGGTAATGGGGCAATGATGGGTAATATAGCCTCTATGTGGAACAACCCAGCAACGATGACTGGTTTAAAAGAATCTGGTGCAAGTTTAAGCGTAATGTATATTATGCCTAACGCCACTTTTAAGCAGTCTGGTGAACATGATGCTAGCGGTGTAACAGCAAAAAGTTCAGAGAATGCAGCCGTTCCTGCATTTTATGGATTGTGGAGCCTAAATGACCGTACAAAAGTTGGTTTGGCGGTAACAGCTCCGTTTGGTATGTCTGTTGATTTTGGCGCAGATAGCATGGTTAGCGAGCTGGTGATGAAAAGCAGCATGATATCCTATAATATTAATCCATCAATAGCGTATAGAGTGAACAAACATTTTTCTGTTGCTTTGGGGGTGAGTGCACAAAGAATAGAGGTAGAGAAAACTCAGAAATTATCCGACAGAACGCTAAATGCTATTATTAATAAAAATGCTGGGCCACCAAGTGCGGCGATAAGCGGACAGCAAGATGTGGCAAAGTTGACTGGTGATGCTTGGGGGTATGGTTATAACCTGGGTTTTGTATTAGAGCCATTTGAAGGTACGGTTTTCGGATTATCTTACCGTAGTCAAATAAACTGCAAGCTCGATGGTAAAGTGCAATTTAATAATTTATTAGTTGCTAGAAATGGTTGGGCAAAGACGGATATTAGCACTCCTGCTAGTATAGATTTTAGTATGACACACGAAATCAATAAAGAATGGAAGGCTATGTTTTCTGCGGTATGGACTAATTGGTCTGTGTTTGACAAGTTAGATGTTAAGACAGAAAAAGATATTGGTGAAATGTTAGAGACACATAATTGGAGCAATGCTTGGTTCTTTGCTGTTGGTTTTAATTATGTTCCTCACAGCCTTGGCATGGAGGATATAGTGGTAAAATTTGGTGCTGCTTATGATCAAACTCCTGTACATGATGTTAATCGTCGTCCAGGTATTCCTGATGCTGATCGTTACTTAGTTTCTGCTGGTGTTGATTATATGGTGAATGATCGTTGTCACATAGGATTCAGTTATACTCATTTATTCATGCAAAATGCTAAAGTTATCAGGCAGCATGTAGATAACTATGGTGAGGGAAAAGACAAAGTAGCTGGTTATACTCCTCACATTGTAGATGGAAGTTTTCATAGTAATGCAGATATAATAGGTGTGCATATTAACTACAAATTTTAATTACTATATTTTGTGTTAATAGAGGGGCATTGTTGTATTGTTCCTCTTGCAATGCACCTACTTTGAAAAGGGTAACGGGATATTTTTATGGTTAGTTCGCAAAGCAATGATTTATTTCCTTGGTTAAATAAATATCCAGATGGTATTGACTGGAATATGTGTATACCAAGCATTTTATTGCATGATATATTGGACAAGACAGTAGATAAATACCCAGGAAGATTTGTGATTGATTTTCTGGGTAAAAAATACACTTATAAAGAACTGCAAGATTTAGTTAATAAAACCGCCAAAGGCTTACAAAGTATTGGTATCAAGAAAGGCACTAGGGTTGGGTTGCTTTTGCCTAATAGCCCGGTTTATATAATTTTTTATTATGCTATTTTAAAAATAGGGGGGATTGTTGTTAATTATTCTCCCTTGTATGCGGTGCGCGAAATTGCTATGCAAATAGAAGATTCCGGTACCGAAACAATGGTAACTTTAGATCTACAAGCTTTGTATCCCAAAGTTTATGAAATGTTTGCTAAAAGTAAACTCAAGAAGATTATTGTATGCCCTTTAAAGTCACAATTGCCATTTCCTAAGAATATTTTACTTCCTATTATCAAAAAGAAAGAACTAGCTAAAATAAATTGGGACGAAAACCATATTAGTTTTCAATCGTTAATTAGTAATGATGGTATCTATGAGCGTGTACACATTGATCCGCAAAAAGATACAGCTTTATTGCAATATACCGGTGGTACTACTGGTGTGCCTAAGGGGGCTATGTTATCACATAGTAACATTTCTGCTAATGTTTATCAGGCAGATTCTTGGTTTGTCAGAAATCAAGGAGATACAGAAAAAATTCTTGCGGCTTTGCCCTTGTTTCACGTATTTGCGATGACAGGTATCATGAATTTAGGTATTCGTATGGGAGCTGAAATAGTCATGATGTTTCCGCGCTTTAACGCCGAAGATGCAATGAAAATGATTAAAAAACATAGAATAACATTTTTTCCAGCGGTACCTACTATTTATAATCTAATTGCTAATCATCCAGATGTGAAAAAATATGATTTATCTTCTATAAAAACTTGTATGTCTGGTGGTGCCCCACTTCCAGTAGAGGTAAAAAAAGAGTTTGAGCAATTAACTAATTGTAAATTGGTAGAGGCCTATGGTCTAAGTGAAACTTCTCCTGCTGCTACTTCTAATCCCATATATGGAATCAATAAAGAAGGTTCCATTGGTATACCCTTTCCCAAAACGATAGTAAAGATTATGTCATTAGATGATCCTAGTAAGGAAGTGCCATTGGGTGAAAAGGGAGAGGTTTGTATAAAAGGGCCACAAGTAATGCAAGGATATTGGAATCGTGATAAAGAAACAAAGCAGTGTTTAAAAGACGGGTTATTCTATACTGGTGATGTTGGCTATATGGATAGTGATGGTTATGTATTTTTAATTGACAGAATTAAGGATTTAATCATTTGCAGTGGTTATAATGTTTATCCTCGTAATGTAGAGGAAGCTATATATTTACACGAATCTGTTGAAGAGGTAACTGTAATTGGGGTGCCAGATCATAAGCGTGGTGAAACGGTAAAAGCTTTTGTAAAGTTAAAAGATGGACATTCTTTGAGTGAAACAGACTTAACTGAATTTTTACAAGATAAGCTTGCCCCTATAGAAATGCCTAAAATGGTTGAATTTAGAGATAGTTTACCCAAGACAGTTATTGGTAAATTATCAAAGAAAGAACTTGTGGCTGAGGAAAAAGCAAAACTAGAATCCAAAAATTAATATGTCTGGAAAGATTGACATTACTAATCAATGGCGGGTGATAGGGTTTCATGAATTGAAATAGAGTATGTGACATATTGTTTTACTCTTCACTTTGTATGAAAAGTTTATCGATTTATTTAGGGAGTTATAATTATGAGGAAATCTGTAATAGTAGACTATGTCAGAACACCATTTCATTTTGCTAATAAGGGCGGGTTAGCAAAAGTAAGACCTGATAACCTTGCAACTATAGCTATTAAATCATTATTAGACCGTACTGCAATTAACGCGAATGATATTGAAGATTTAATTTTGGGATGTGCATTTCCCGAAGGTGAGCAAGGATTAAATTTAGCTCGTATAGTTGGTTTGAATGCTGATTTGCCTGCTAAAGTTGGTGGTGCTACAGTAAATAGATTTTGTGGATCATCGATGCAAGCAATTCATATGGCTGTTGGTGCTATTGCAATTAATGCCGGTGATGTGTTTGTCTGTGCTGGTGTAGAATCGATGAGCCGTATTCCCATGGGGGGATTTAACCCTATGCCTAATCCTGATATATACGAAAAATTTCCAGGGTTATATATGTCAATGGGAGAGACCGCTGAAAATGTTGCTAATAAATACGATATATCCCGAGAAAAGCAAGATCTATTTGCTTATGATAGTCAGATGAAAGCAATCAAAGCACAAGACAATGGTAATTTTGATGGTGAGATAGTACCTGTGAAGGTTAGGGGCGAGGATGTATGCAAGGATAGTTGCATACGTTTAGATACCAGTAAAGAAAAACTATCAGAACTAGGACCGGTATTTGATGAACAAGGTTCGGTCACTGCGGGTACATCTTCGCCATTGACGGATGGTGCAGCTGCTATGTTGGTTTGTGCAGAAGATTACGCTAAAAAGCATAATTTGCCTATATTGGCGTATATCAAAAGTTGTGCTGTATCTGGATGTGATCCCGAGATTATGGGTATAGGTCCTGTGTTTGCATCACAAAAAGCTTTGCAACGTTCAAAGTTACGTACAGAAGATCTTGATATTATAGAACTTAACGAGGCATTTGCATCACAAGCGATCGCATGTATACAAGAATTGAATCTGGATGAAAATAAAATAAATTTAGATGGGGGAGCGCTGGCTTTGGGTCATCCTTTGGGAGCAACTGGAGTGAGGATAGTAGGTAAATTAGCTTCTTTGTTGCATAGAGAAGATAAGCAATATGGTCTTGCTACTCAGTGTATTGGTGGTGGGCAAGGAATCGCAACTGTGCTTGAGAGAGTGTAGGCAATGAATAATTTTGATTCTATTAAATCTGTTGCAGTAATTGGTTCAGGAGTTATGGGGGCTGGAATAGCTGCTCATATTGCCAATGCTGGGGTGCGTGTTTTATTATTGGATATGCCGCAAAAAGGTATTGGTAAAAAGAATTTGTTAGCAAAAAATGCTATAGATTTGCTGAAGAAATCTAATCCTGCAGCATTGATGTCTAAAAAAAATGCAGATCTTATTACTCCGGGAAATTTTGATGATGATTTAAAAAAAATATCTGAGGTTGATTGGGTAATAGAGGTAGTCATTGAAAATTTGGACATTAAGCAAGGCCTTTATAAAAAGATAGAACAGTATAGAAAAGAGAATACCGTTGTTTCTTCTAATACATCTACTATTCCATTGGGTAAATTAATAGAAGGCAGGAGTGATAGTTTTAAACAGCATTTCCTTGTCACACATTTTTTTAACCCGCCACGTTATATGCGTTTATTAGAGTTGGTAAAAGGTGATAGTACCTTAGATACGGTGATAACGAAAATTACCGATTTTTGTGACTATAAACTAGGTAAAGGTGTTGTGCATTGTAAAGATAGCCCTGGATTCATTGCTAATAGAATAGGGATTTATTGGTTGCAGACAGCTCTGTTGCAGGCTTTACAGCATAAGATGAGTGTAGAAGAAGTTGACAAAATTTTCAATCGTCCTATGGGGATGCCTAAGACGGGAGTTTTTGGTTTAATAGATTTGGTGGGAGTGGATCTGTTACCTCTAATTGGTAAAAGTATGAAAGAATCTTTGTCTAAGGATGACTCCTACGTACAAAATTATCATGAACCAGAGCTAATTAGTAAAATGATTGCTGATGGCTATACCGGTCGTAAAGGTAAAGGCGGGTTTTATCGTTTAAATAAAACTGATAACAAAAAAGTGAAAGAAGCGATTAATTTGCAAACAGGTGAATATTCAATAGCAAATAAATCGGTATTCTTAGAATGCATAGCGGAAGGTAAGCAAGGTCTTAATCATTTACTAGACTGTCAAGATAATGGTGGCCAATACGCATGGGCGGTTTTATCAGAGCTTTTGGTTTATGTCGCTAATATAACCGCTGACATAGCTGATGGTATACCAGCAATTGATGAGGCAATGAAGCTAGGTTACAACTGGAAATATGGTCCATTTGAGTTACTAGATAAATTGGGCTTAGACTGGTTTACAGCAAAACTTACTGCTGAGAAAAGAAAAGTTCCTTCTTTATTGCAAGATAATAAAGGCAATAAGTTTTATAAGGTGATAGACGGTGTACGTCATTATCTAGGAAAAGCAGGTAAATATCACGCTGTGCCAATGCGCCCTGATGTTCTGCTGTTACGGGATATAAAGTCGCAATCACAACCCATTGTCAAGAATGCTTCTGCTTCGTTGTGGGATATAGGTGATGGAGTGTGCTGTCTAGAGTTTACCAGTAAACAAAACTCGATTGATTTAGATATTATCAATATTATTGAACAATCTATTGATATAATAGAGAAAAATTATAAAGCCCTGGTGATATATAATGAAGGTAGTAATTTCTCTGTTGGTGCAAACATAGGTTTAGCTTTGTTTGCAGCAAATATTGGCATGTGGGATACTATTGCAGAGTTGGTTGCCAAGGGGCAAAGTGTTTATCAAAAATTAAAACATTCCTCATTCCCTGTGGTTTCAGCCCCAAGTGGTATGGCTCTTGGAGGAGGGTGTGAAATATTATTACATTCTAATGCTGTACAGGCCCATTCTGAAAGTTATGTAGGTCTAGTAGAGGTAGGTGTCGGATTAATACCAGCCTGGGGTGGGTGTAAGGAAATGTTATTGCGTTGGTTAGGTGATGCAGGGCGTTTTGGTGGGGCCATGGCTGCTGTAGGCAAGGTATTTGAGTTCATTGGTACAGCCCGAGTGGCTAAGTCTGCTTTAGAAGCACAATCCATGAAATTATTACGTCAAACCGATGGTATTACGATGAATAGGGATAGGTTATTGTTTGATGCAAAACAGAAAGCATTAGCTATGGTTGATGATTATGCAGCTCCGCAGCAACAATCTTTATCTTTACCTGGAGCGACTGCTCGGGTGGCAATGTCTATGGCGGTAAAGGGGTTGGTGAAATCTGGTAAAGCAACTGCATATGATGAAGCAATATCTAAAAAATTAGCATTTATTTTGAGTGGCGGAGATACCGATATCACTGATACAGAGAGTGAAGATTATATATTGCAGTTGGAAAGAGAAGCGTTTATGGAGCTTATTAAAAACGAAAAAACCTTGGCTAGAATGGAACATATTCTTGTTAAGGGCAAACCTCTTAGGAATTAACATAGTAACATTGATAGTTATGGATAGAATCAAGGAATTTTTTAATGCCTCAATATAAAGCACCTATTAGAGATATAAGTTTTGCATATAGAGAAGTAATAAATTTTGACAATATACAACAGTTAGCAAACTACCAAGATGTTGATCATGAGTTGATAGATACGGTGCTAAACGAGTGTGCAAAGTTTTGCGAAAATGAATTATTTCCTCTTAATCAATCTGGTGATCAAGAAGGTTGTATTTTTGCTAATGGTGAGGTAAAAACCCCAAAAGGTTTTCAGGAAGCATATAAGCATTTTGTGCAAGGTGGTTGGTTAGGCCTAGCTTTAGACCAAAAGTATGGTGGGCAAGGTTTGCCCAAATCCCTAGAGTTTATGATTGAGGAAGTGGTTTGTGCCGCCAATATTTCGTTTGGTTTATATCCTGGCCTGACAAAAGGAGCATGTAAAACTATTATGGCGCATGGTAGTGATGCGTTAAAAGATAAATATTTGCTTAAAATGATTGATGGTACTTGGGGCGGTACTATGAATTTAACCGAACCACAGAGTGGTACAGATTTAGGTTTATTGCAAACAAAAGCAGTTGCACAGAAAGACGGTAGTTATAAGATAACTGGTAGTAAAATCTTTATTTCGTCAGGAGAGCATGATTTAACAGAAAATATTATACATTTAGTGTTAGCTAGAACACCAGATGCGCCAAAGGGTACTAAGGGTATTAGCATGTTTTTAGTGCCTAAATATTTTGTTGATGAAAATGGTAGTATTGGTAAGCGTAATAATGTACTTTGTTCTGCTATCGAGCACAAAATGGGGATTAAAGCTTCCTCGACATGTGTAATGAACTATGATGATGCCACAGGGTGGTTGCTAGGTGATTTACATAATGGTCTGGATCATATGTTCACTATGATGAATATAGAGCGGTTAAGTGTAGGTATTCAAGGGCTTGG
This sequence comes from Alphaproteobacteria bacterium, assembly GCA_965204765.1. GTDB lineage: Bacteria > Pseudomonadota > Alphaproteobacteria > Caedimonadales > UBA9215 > CBDBFG01. Next base: position 639,976 of record CBDBFG010000004.1, read on the forward strand.
TGTGGCTGATATAGCCTATCAGAATGCATTGTCTTATGCCAAAGAAAGATTGCAAGGAAGAGCGTTAACAGGTGCAAAGTATCCTAAGCAAGTGGCTGATCCTTTGATAGTTCATCCTGATATTAGAAGAATGCTATTAACAATGAAGGCATATAACGAGGGTAACAGAATGCTAACTGCATGGGTGGCAAATGCCATAGACATCGCAGAGTATTCTACTGATGAGCAACAGAAATCTGATGCCGATAGTCTGATTAATTTGTTAACTCCTGTGGTCAAGGCATTTAGTACGGATATGGCATTTGAGATGTCTAACTTAGCACTACAGGTATTTGGCGGTTATGGGTATATTACGGAATATGGTATTGATCAATATGTACGTGACAGCAGAATAACACAGATTTATGAGGGTGCAAACGGTATACAAGCTCTGGATTTAGTGGGGCGTAAGCTTGGTCACAATATGGGTGCTTATTTACGATCATTTTTTCACCCTGTACAGGAATTTATTAACCATTATCAAGATGATCAACATATGGCAGAGTTTGTGCAACCTTTGGCAAAGAGTTTTAGCAGATTGCAGCGTTCATGTATTTTTGTTGCGCAAAAAGGGCTGGCCAATCCTGATGAAGCAGGGGCTGCTGCAACTGATTTTCTATCTTTGTTTGGTCATACAGCATTGGCCTATCTATGGAGTAAGGCAGTTGTAATAGCACGCAAAGAGATGTCTAATGAACCGGATTTCTACAACAGTAAAATAGAAACCGCAAGATTTTACATCAGTAAATTGTTACCTAAGACTTCTGGTTTATTTGCCAATATCATGTCTGGTTCTCGATCGGTGATGAGTATGAAAGATGAGGAATTTGGTCCTTTTGAATTTACCGGTCATAAGAATTAATAGATAGTAATACTTTTATAATTATTATGTTTTCTACTTTGAGTTATTGCCTTATAAATAGCGATATATTCTATATAATTTAATTGCTAGAATTCTGATGTTATTCATATCTTTTGTCTAAATTATATTGTCTTAATAGAGATTAATCATTGACTGATGTGCTTTGGTATATAAGCGCATAAAGCTATAAATTATCTAAATAATATTTATACCTATATAGAAATTAGTGACTATTTGGTATGGTGTTAGTTATGATTTTTTATAAATATTGTCAAATACTGGAGGAGATAAAATAATGAAATGGTTAAATTTTGTCAGTATAAAAGCTGCTATTGTTTGTTTGGTAGTGGGTAATGTTTACTCGGCTAGTAGTATTGGGTTTGAGGAATTGGATTTTGAGCATACTACTAGATCGCAACGTAAGAAAATATTTAATGACGCAAAAAAACATGCAGAAGAATCAGATTGTCTAGATGCAAAACGTTGTTTAGCACAAGCATATGCCGTTGGTTTTGGTACGGCTAAGAATCCAGTATTAGCATTTTCTTTAATGAGTGAAGTAGCAGATGCGAATGAGGGTTTATTATCAGCATGGGCGAAATATATGGTTGGTAAGATGAATGCCGATGGTTTTGGTACCGATGTAAATGGACCAAGAGCTGTATCATTATTAGAAGAAGTTGCCAATGTACATGAAAAGTTTCTTGCTGCTAGGGCAAAGTTAGCTTTGGCGATATTGTATGACCAAGGTAAAGTTGTAGAACCAAACGGGCAAAAAGCACTTGGTTTGTATGATGAGGTTGCTCAGGCTAAGTTTAATCCTACCTGCATTACAGCGATGTATCATATGGCTATGATCTATCATCATGGAGCAAACAATGTAGTGATTGATATAGAAAAAGCTTTGTTTTTTTATGACTGTGCTGCATCTTGTGGTCATCCTGCTGCACGACAGGATTTGAATTATTTAATGATGATGGTATTGTCCTCATCTAATGAAAGCTTTGATGTAACTAATTAATTACATCTGTTGTCATTACCATTGTGACTATACTCATAAGCCTTACAGTGACGTAAGGCTTATTTTTATACAGTAGATTGATAGATAGATACTTTATCATAAGTAAATTAAAGAAGCAACTTTCTATTTAAATTACTTTTCCTTTGTATAAATTGTTTAGTGTCAACGTATACATCTTACATGGCTTTAGTGATCATAGATATAACATCTGCGGATTGATAGGGATCACCAACTTTATATAATCTTGTAATGTTAGGCTGCTTTCTTAGTAGTTTTATGGTGTTTAATTCTGTGTTTAGTGTTATTGCGTCTTTTTGGTTTGTCAACAGCAGATTGTTCTTTTGGTGGTGAGGCAAACGTTTTCTTAGTATTTTTTGCCGTTGCAGTATGCTGAGAATTATTCTTTGTTTGTGTTTTTTTGTTATTCCATTTCTTTTTGTTGCTTGATAAGTATTTATTACGTGATTTACGTTTTGTATTTTTATCAGATTGTAGTTTATTGCTATTCTCACGGTTGGTTGATGGTAAAAACAACCTTTCAATTGCATACCATTTTTTTTGGTCTGATTTAGTAATAAAGCTTATAGCTGACCCTGTTTCCCCCGCACGAGCGGTACGACCAATACGATGTACATAATCTTCTTTGCACTGTGGAATATCATAGTTAATAACATGCCGAATATGTGGGACATCAATACCTCGTGCTGCTACATCAGTGGCTACTAATATGCGATATTTCTGATTGCGAAATCCTTTTAACACGACTTCTCTTTTGCTTTGCCTTAGGTCACCGTGTATAGCTTTGGCGCTGTAGTGTTCCTTATTTAGTCTAATGGATAATTTATCTGCTCCACGTTTAGTTTTAACAAATATTATGACTGAGCCATCACGTTGCTCTAATTGTGCTGTAAGGTTGCTATATTTATCTTGTTCAGATGTAAAGACAGAATCTTGTTCTATCTTGCGCACTGGTGTTGATTCTTGTCCAACTTGAATTCTTATGGGATTTTGCAAGTATTGTTTCGTAATATTTTCTATTTTTGGCGGTAGAGTAGCCGAAAACATCAATGTTTGGTGTTTAGTTTGTATTTTGTTAATAATTGTAGCAATTTGTACATCAAAGCCCATATCAAGCATTAAATCAGTCTCGTCTAAGACAAGAGAGGTTATTTGTTTAAGATTTAAAGATCCACGTTTCAGGTGATCGTTAATCCTACCAGGGGTGCCGATAATTACTTTTGGTTTGGTTTGCAACTGTTGAAGTTGTTTTATCATACTATCACCACCGATTAATAAAGTAGATTTAATCGATTTATCGGATGCTAGTAATTGTTTAAATACTTTTACTACTTGAGTAGCCAGCTCTCTAGTAGGGGTTAATACCAGGATCGAGGCGCTTGGATTGGTTAATAATTCCGCAGTCAAGGGAATAGCAAAAGCACCAGTTTTTCCGGTACCAGTTTGTGCTGTGCCAAGTACATCTTTTCTTTCTAATGTAGGAATGATACATTGTTGTTGAATTGAAGTGGGTTTGCTAAAGCCCATATTCTTAAGGGTTTGCAATAATTTGTTTGGCAAGTCAAACTGCTGAAAATTGTCCATTGTACTCCTATGTGTGTGCTACAGTATTTTATTTTTCTAGTTTATCCAGTTATCATTTATGTATCGGATTATATATCATCCTAACACTGGCAATAATTCAATCTAAGTTACTATGAATGATTGCTACCCGTTGTATCATTTATACCTTTTGCACACAGATAAATGGTCCATTTGTTGTGCGTTTAAGAAACAGGCCATAACGAATGACAAATTATCCACTCTTATTATTTTTTGTCAAGTTTTTAAATGAGAGTTTGGTAGTTTTTTATTTTACTTATTTTATACTTGCTATAGTCTTTTATATTGGTTACAACTGTCACTAAATCACACCATGAAGCGCCCGTAGCTCAATTGGATAGAGCACCTGACTACGGATCAGGAGGTTAGGAGTTCGAATCTTCTCGGGCGCGCCACTTGCAATATATAAGGTGTTGAAAATATGAAAAATATTGAACAGCAAATATATTTGTTGCAACAGAAACATCATCTAACTCCACCAGAAATTTTGATTTGTTTTGATATTGATTATACCTTGATGACTTCAGTAGAGTCGTGTGGTCATTATACTAATATTATGGCCTATAAGGATGAATTTTTATCTTTTTATGATTCTATGACTATTGAAGAGCAAATAGTTTTGTTAAACCTAGCGAATACCATGCTTACTCCTAAGTTAGTTGACAAGGAAGCGCCTAAAAATATTGCTAATTTGTTATATAAAGGTTTTCAAGCAATTGCTTTGACCGGTTCGATTACCGGTAAGTTAGGAAAAATAACAAGTATGGAAAATTGGAGATATCGTGTATTACGAGATTTAGAGATAGATTTTTCTAGTGTTTTTCCTCAGCATGATTATATAGAATTTAGCGATATGCCTTCTTTTCTCGGTAGCATTCCAGTGTTTTACAAAGGTATATTAATGGCTAGTACTTTTCATACAGCGCAACACTCAGATTACACTGCTACGAAAGGTAGCGTATTAGTAAAATTTTTACAGTTGATAGACTATATGCCAAAACTAGTGGTGTTTATTGACGATTCAGAGAAATATCTTGACGAGGTAGGTAGCACATTATCACATTTTGATACTACTGTAGAGTATCAAGGAATACATTACACTAAAGGTTTGCAGTATGGTACCAGGATTGTGTCTAAAGATAAATTTATGAAATTTTGGTGGGGTGTGGCAAAAGATGCTAAACAAATAGTAAGTAATTATAGGAGAACCAAATGAGTTGCATAAGAAAGGTTTATTTTTGTACTCTGTTATTTTTGTTATATTCTTGCTTTTCATATGCCTATGCAGTTCCTTTGTGCGTTTAAATAGACCAAATGATAGCATTGGGTTTTAAAGGTAATGATATTTCTGATCCTGGCGTTATTAGTATTGCACAAGATATTGCGGGCAATAAGTTAGGAGGTATGGTATTGTTTGGCTATAATATACAGAATCCATAGCAAGTTAAAAAATTAACTAACCACCTGCAATCAATACATTGCTCTTATCCTCTCCTTATAATGGTTGATCAAGAGGGCGGTAAAGTGTAACGGTTAGCTGCAAATAAAGGTTTTAAAGATTTTTTAAGCGCTGAAGAAGTTGGTAAGTTACCTGGTGAAAAGGCATGCAAACATTATTTATCTATGGCACATATGGTAAAAGAGCATGGCTTTAATACGGTTATGGGACCAGTTGTTGATTTGCGATCGGTGAGTAAGGTTGGTGTGCTTTGTCCTGTAATAGGAGGGTTGCAAAGGGCGTATAGTCACGATCCTAAGAGTGTGGTTGTTTTCTCTAGGGTTTTTGTACATATGCACAGAAGTAATGGTATTAAACTGTGTTAAAACATTTTTCAGGTCACGGGTAGCTAGCGGAGATAGTCATGAAGGTTTGGTAGATGTGACGCATACTTATAACTCCAAATTAGAATTAGAGCCTTAATCGCTTGATGATTAATTCTGGTGATATAGATATGATTATGACTGCGCATATTGTTAATAAAAACTTTGATCAACAATATCCTGCAACGTTATCACATAATATTATTACTAGGTTATTGCGTAATAAGCTGGGATTTGATGGGGTAGTAGTAAGTGATGATCTGTGTATGGGAGCTGTTAAATAATTATGATTTAGATAGTGTCGTGATCAGGGTTGTGCAGGCTGATGTAGATATTATGTTATTTGGTTTAAATGAGTTAGCCAATAAAAATAGTGCGCTTTTTGAACAGGAATGCTACTTAAGATATAAAGATTTAGCTGATAAGGTCATAACAATTATTGAAAAGGCAGTAAAAAATAACATTATTACTGAAGACAGGATCAACAAATCATTTAATAGAATAGTCACGCTCAAGAATAAAGTATTTAAATAAATTATTATTGCGTTATGTCCCAATAATAATCCATTCCTAACATCAAAAAACAATGGTAAATGTAGTATATGTATAAAATAGTAACAAAACAGCGCTATACAAACTTTATTATCAGTATTGGCGCTATGTTAGAATATTATGATTATGTAGTATTCGCATTATTAGCTAAGTATATTAGTAAATCACTTTTACCTAATATAGATAATAGTATACTGATAAATTTTTTATTTTTTTCCTTTGGTAAGATGTGCCGACCGGTTGGGGGGTTAATTTCTGGATATTTGGCTGATAAGTACAGTAGCAAAAATATAGTCATTCTAATCGCTTTAATTATGTCAATTGCTACTATTATTATGGGTTGTTTACCACAACATTTTGGCGATTATACGAACTTAATAATTTTATTTGTTTTGCGGATTTTACAGTCTTTAACTTTCGCAGCGGAAATACCTTGTGCAGCAACTTATTTATATCAACAACAGTCAACCAATATAAAAAAAGGTATTAATGCAAGTTTAATTTTTTCGTATGCATCATTGGGCTCATTGTTGGCTACTGGTACTTTAGCTTTTTTAACATTTCATTTAATAGACAGTGAAATAGTTGCATGGGGTTGGAGAATACCGATACTAATAGGGGGAAGTTTAGGCTTAGTAATTTTTATATTTCGTTTGAAAATTGATCAAAATTCGGCAAGCAGTAACAATGTTAGTATAAAAACGGTTTTGCAAAATTTTAATGAAAACAAGAAGCATCTAATACTTTCGATATTGTTAATTAGTTTTCCAGCATCTTTGGTCAGCTCGCATTTGTACTTTAGTAAATATTTTTCAACCATCTATTCCGTTGGTAGCAACTTTATTTATCTAGCCCAAACCATAGGCATGGCCGTCGGATGTGTTTTTGCACCACTTAGTGGCTGGATATATGAAAAAATAGGATACGAAAAAGTATTGCCTGTCGTATATATCGGTTTTTTAACAACAATTATTGCGTGGAATAAATTGATATATGATAATATCTGGTCTTTAGTAATGTTCATGATTATATGGTAAATGTTTGTTAAGCTATCTCTGGTAGGGGCGATAAATTATATAATAATAAATTGCAATTCTAAGAACAAATTCAGTTTTATGGCTGTTGTATATAATCTGGGAGTGGCATTAGGCACAATAACCCCAGTGCTGTCTGGAATACAGATATATCACCTTCCTATGCAGTATAATTTGTACCTTATTACTGTAACGCTTGGATTAATTGCCAGTGTTTCTTTTTATGTGCTGAATAATAAATCTACATAAGAATATTGAAGAAGCTACCTTGCGCAATTGAGTATCAAGCAATCAGGATGATGGGAATTATGTAAGATAGTTGCAATGATTCTTGCTAAGAAGTATTTATTTGCTTAGCGTTATATAGCGGTAATTAATGTGATTGTGACCTTAACTTGAGTGTTTGTTGCTTTTGATCATCATAGTTTGGGCCATTGTTGTGGTCACAATAAGCTATGACATGGTTATATGGATAGAATATCTTTCATGCTGTATAGGCCATTGGGTTTGTTTATAAGCCATTTTGCCGCTTTAATAGCACCGTTGGCAAATACATTCCTGGAAATTGCTCTGTGATGGAACTTAATCATCTCTTCGTTAGAGGCGAAGATTACATCATGATCACCATATACTCCCCCTCCGCGTGATGAGCTAAATCCTATTTCATTTTTTGATCTTACCTTATTCTTTTCTCTATTAAATACGGCTAGCTCGTCAAGTGTGGTGCCGATGCTACTTGCTATGGATTGCCCTAATAGTAAGGCAGTTCCAGATGGATGGTCTTTTTTATGTCGATGATGCATCTCATATATTTCAACATCAAAGTCATCTGTTATGAGAGATGAAAATTTTTCTAAAATAGCAGACAATAAATTTATCCCTAGGCTTGTATTATTTGATTGTAAGACGGGTATCTTGCGTGCTGCATCATTGATAAGGTCAAAATCTTGTTTGCGAAGACCAGTTGTGCCAATAACTATTGGTTTGTTGCACAGTTCAGCTTCGGTCAGAAAATGTTTAATATTATCGGGAGAGGTGAAGTCAATTATTATATCGCTTTCTGTAAAGCATGATTTTGTATCGCTAGAGAATTTTATATTTTTATCCACTGCACGGTGCAGGTCGCAAACCAAAGTGCCACATTTATCGTTTTGATGTTTTACTAATGCGCTACTGAGCTGCACATTGCTTTCGTCATGACTAATGCAATCAATAATTGCGTTACCCATTCTTCCCGTAGCGCCGGTGACACATATTTTCATTACAAAACCACCTTTATTTTACATTGATTATATTTAATAACACGAACAGTTGATAGCGTTTTAATTTGCACTCTTTCCCAAAGGGTATACGAGATCAATATTATCTATAATTCACGAGAATACAACAAACTAATTAAATGGTAGCGAAGGAGGGATTTGAACCCCCGACACATGGATTATGATTCCACTGCTCTAACCAACTGAGCTACTTCGCCATTTGTTAAATAAGGTAAGATAGCAATAAATGTTTGGGCCTATAATGTCAAGGGATTTGTAAGGCGTGTGTTTAATCTTTTTTGCGGAAACTATCGATACTGATCACATTGCTTTTTGAGTTGTTTTCCCCTTGTGCTTTAGGCTCGGAATCTGTGGGGAATGTGCTTTCATATTCCTCTGGCATGAATTGTAATCCAAATTTAACAGAAGGATCCAGAAAGCTAATCAGTGCTGAATATGGAGCTTCAATAGTTTCTTGTTGATCGTTAAAGCTTAAAGTAACAGCAAAACCTTTGTCGGTTACTTTTAAATCCCAAAACTGATGTTGTAAAACTATAGTGATTTCTTCTAGGTATTTATTACGCAGGGTATCACTTAATTTTACATCAGGACGATTAGTTTGAAAGCTTATATAGAAATGATGTGCTCCCATAAATCCTTTTTCTTGTACTTCAAGTAAAGCATTCCTGACTACATTTAATAGTGACTGTTGCACCATAAAGTCATAATCGAACCTAGACAATTTTTTATCCTTTGATTAAATATTATTTTCAAATACAGAGCCATTCTAAATACTTGCTATACCAAAAGTCAAAATAATTATTTTTCGTATTGTGCTAATTTTACTTATTCTCGTGTTGTATACAATCATTAGTGTATTATTCGTTGTGACAAGCATATCAAGAATACATAAATAGAGTTTATGTGTGCATTCTCATAACAGTATTTTTTCTGTGACAATTCTGTCTACCTATTCTTTGGTGATTGTATTTTGTTCTATCTCGGATAAGAGAATTTTTTCTTCACTAGGCATGTTAAGTACTTTGACAATATCGGATTTAAATTCCCTTCTGTATAGTACCCATACTACTATCCCTGTTACCATCATAAAGAACCAGTGGCTTACAAACCAGCAAAGACAGGTCATTGCAAAAGAAAATATTCTTACTCCTCGGTTCATATCTCTAGCCCCCATGGTTAGAACCATGGCTGCACGTCGTGCTGCTGGTATATATTCATCTACGCTATCATTAATTTTGGGCATTGCTCCGATCAGGATGTTACAATAATTTAATTGTCGTAATGACCAGGTAAATTTAAAAAATGCATATACGAATAAACTAATCATTACTCCTATTTTGGTGTACCACATCGCAATTGTGGGTACATCAGCAAAAGGTATTTGTCGTAAAATATCCATAGCAGTTTCAGTATATCCAAGAATTGCAATGAATCCGGCAATAATTAAGACAGATGAAGAGGCAAAGAACGCGACATTTTGATGTATACCATTAACGATATTAGCGTCTACTACTCGATTTTCTCGTGTCAGGGTCATTGTCATCCATTGTACACGGTATAAATGCATTCTTGCACTTAAGCCGCTAGAACTATGGACAAAATTATCCACTATATAAGTGTAGCCATAACAACAAAACAGAAACCATGCCAAGGCCATCAGGTCTTCTTGGGACTGGATTACGTATTCTTGTACAGAGTTAAATAGTTCGTTTGTTAACATTATTATTTATAGTTATTGGTTATAACCAAGAAAAATATAGAAAAATACCTTTCATACTTGTATTATGATACGTAAATCGTTTATATAAGTCACTACTATACATTAATTATATGAGAAAAATATGGCAAAAGAAGATTTGATAGAGTTTGCAGGAACTATTGTTGAGGTACTACCCAATGCAATGTTTAGGGTAGAATTAGAAACTGGTAGCATAGTATTGGCATATACCTCTGGGCGTATGAGGAAAAACAGAATAAGGGTTCTGCAAGGTGATACCGTTACAGTTGAAATGACACCTTATGATCTTACCAAGGGACGCATTACATTCAGAGAAAAGTAAGGTATACTGTGAATGCGCAAAGTATATTTGCATGATAACAGCACATCTGGTCTGGTATGCGATTTTTGTGATTTTAACTTAGTAAAAACCAGTATTGATATTGCTGATTTTGTTGATAGAGCCAACATTAACAAACCAGAGATATGGTTAAAAAATAAGTGTCAATATATTTTGAATCACTATCTAACAAAAAATATAGACTTGGTGTACCTTGACACCAAGATAGTGTTAGGCACCAAGATTTTCGGAATTATTAGTAATAGGGATCAAGCGCAAGAGATCATCACTAAATTATCAGGTAGAAGACATAGAATAATTACGGTAATTGGGGTTGTTAAACAGGGAAAAATTAGGGTCAACAGCATTAAAACTATCGTTTCTTTTAAAAAATTAACCGTACAAGAGCAAGAGTATTTCGTGAATAGTGGTATGTGGCAAGGCAAGATAGCGGGATATATCAATCAAGACAAATCATTGAGGTTCTTAAAATTTATTAATGGTTCACCTGCGCACATAAAGGGCATTCCTGCTTATAGTTTATATAATCTGCTATCTAGCTTATGAGTTTATACGTAGAAAAAACTGATAACATCATTCGGTTATCTCATATTATTGATCATAGATTGCATGAGGTGTTCATTGATGATGGATCACCAGTATCAGGTACATTATATGTTGGTAAAGTAGCGCAAAAATCTTGTGCTAAATATTGGATTGATATTGGCTTGCCTAAGGTTGCTTTATTGAAAAAGTATAATCATGACTATGTCGAAGGTGAAAAAATAGTGGTAGAACTACTAACTCCACCAATACCAGAAAAAAATTTGGTCAAGAATGCTGCGGTAAAGCCGATAATATATAACAAGTCCACAAGTAATCTAACAATTGGCACTGTTTTACATGCAGAGGTACCTGAATTAATAGAGTATATCATCTGTCACAAAAATGAGGCGATACATACTAATTGGTCAGGTTTGCGAGCATTGTTAAGGCGTTACAGTAAGCATGATTTTAATATAATTTTTAATACGCCCTGTAAGTGGAAAACAGAAATATGCTCGTTATGGAGTGAATTGGATGACAAAGTTGTAGCACTTGATTGTGGTGGTTACATTGTCATTAATGAACTAGATGGGCTAACAGCAATAGATGTCAATACTACTTCTAGTGGTAATAGTAATTTTCATTCAGTGTACCAAATCAGTAGTAAAGAAGATATTTTGGCATTTGCCAAGGCAGCTTTAGCAGAATCAATCAGGCAAATCAATTTACGTAAAATAGGTGGGATTATATTGATAGATTTGCCCAGGATGTTGTCACAACGTTTGCAAAATAATTTGTTGTCTTATGCTAAAAAATATCATAATGATACTATACAGGTTCTTGGTTTTACGCGTGCAGGATTGCTAGAAATAACCAAGGCGAGGAAACAAAAGTCACTACAACAAATATTACGGTATAAAGATGGTAATGGGTGAAGTTAGTGCTAATCTTAAATGTCCGCTATGTAATAAACAAATGGTACATAGGTTTAGACCATTTTGTTCTGATAAATGCAAAAAGATTGATTTAGGTAATTGGCTGTTAGAAAAATATAAAATTCCCTCTGAGCAAGAAGAGAACGAGGATACAAAAAAGTAAATATCTAATTGATTTTTATAAGAAAACAGGGTATCAAGATGAAAATTGATTGCGATTGTATTCGTTATATGCGGGCGTGGTGAAATTGGTAGACACGCCAGATTTAGGTTCTGGTGGCCTTAGGCTGTGGGGGTTCAAGTCCCTCCGCCCGCACCATTGAAAAAGGTTTAATTAATCAGAGTGGTATCTATGCAAATTAAAAATGAATCTGTGAAGGGTTTAAAGCATTCTTATAAAGTTTTTATAAGCCCGGATATAGTGCAACAAAAAGTACTAGATTATCTGCAAGATAAAGGTGCTAAGGTAAAGTTAGATGGTTTTCGTCCTGGTAAAGCGCCTATTGCAGTATTAAGACAAAAATTTGGAGCCGAGGCAACGCAACAGACGGTTAGTGCATCAGCAGAAGACTGTTATCGTAAGATATTATCCGATAAGAATATAGCTCCTGCGGATTCGCCCGAGGTGGGGATAGACTCTTTTTCAGAAGAAAAAGGTATAGAGATTTCTTATAATTTTGAAGTGTTGCCAGTGATTAAAGATGTAGATTTTGTCAAGAAAGTTAGTTTTAATCGTTTGGTGACTAAGGTCGATAAAAAGCAAATAGATGCGGCTATTGCTAATATTCTGAGTCGTTATAAAACGACAGAGCCATTAAAGGAGAAAAGACCTGCTAAACTACAAGATACGGTAGTAATTAGTTTTGATGGTAAGACTGCGGATGGTCCGATTAGCGGAGGATCTGGCAAAGATTATCATTTAGAGTTGGGATCTGATAGCTTTATTCCTGGTTTTGAGGATAAAATCGTTGGGATGAAAGTGGGCGATGATCGTAAAATTAGCGTTTCTTTTCCAAAGGATTATACAGCCAAGGACCTTGCGGGTAAGAAGGCAGAGTTTGCTGTGCATCTTACTGAGATTAGAAAGCCTGTTTTGCCTACCTTGGATGATAAGTTTTGTAAAGGTATAGGTTTTGCTACAAAAGACGATATGTTGAAAAAAGTGAATGAGATATTGCAAGTAGAGCTAGACAAGATTTCTTTTGTTGTTGCTAAGAAGGATACGTTAGATATTTTGGCAAAGGAAAAGTTTGATGTGCCAGAAATATTGGTGAAAAAAGAGCTGGATAATCTGAAAAAGCATTCTACATCCTCAAAAAAAGATATAAGCGATAAGGAATTAACAAAATTGCAGACGAAAGCTGAACGTGGTGTAAGGCTGGGGTTGTTATTGGCTGATATTGGCAGTAAAAACAATGTGACAATATCAGATAAAGAGTTACATAAAGCTATCGAAGAAGAGGCTATGAAATCTCCGGGACAAGAAAAGCAAATAATAGAATATTATACCAAGAATCAGGCTGTATTAAATTCTGTACGTGGTACTATGTTTGAGGATAAAGTGGTGCGGATGATTATTGATAAGGCATCGGTAAAAGAAAAAGTAGTATCCAAAGAAGAATTGGATAAAGCGATGGAAGCTGCAAGAAAAGATTTTATGTAAGTACAGTAGGGGGCGCAAATGAATAATAATCCTTTAGACGTGTATCAAAATACCTTAGTACCGATGGTAGTAGAAAGTACTAGCAAAGGTGAGAGATCCTATGATATTTATTCCAGATTATTAAAAGAAAGAATAATCTTTTTGTCTGGTGAGGTTAATGATGCTGTTGCTAGCCTTATATGTGCACAGCTTTTGTTTTTAGAATCCGAAAATCAGGATAAAGATATATATTTATATATCAATTCTCCGGGTGGTGTGGTTTCTTCTGGTTTTGCTATGTATGATACCATGCAATACATTAAACCCAAAGTAGCAACTGTATGTATAGGCCAGGCATGCTCTATGGGGGCAACGTTACTTTTATCTGGTGAGAAAGGGATGCGTTATTGTTTACCTAATTCACGCGTAATGATTCATCAGCCTTTAGGTGGGATAAGAGGACAAGCAACAGATATCGAAATTCACGCTAATGAAATTATTGCATTAAAGAAGAAATTTCACGAGCTTTATGCACATCATACTGGGCAAAAAGTAAAAACTTTAGAGCAATTAATGGAGCGTGATTATTTCTTAAGTGCAGAAGAGGCAAAGAATTTTGGTATTGTAGATAAAGTAATATCTAGCCGTTCTGATGTATCAAGTTAATATGGTCGTATTGCTATATTGTATATAAAGTTGTATTGGTGATTTGCATTACTAGTATATACAAGGATCTTTGTTATAGGTTTGCAGGTATTTGTTCAGCACATTCATGCATATGATTATGGCTAGCTGATATTTTGTGTTGTGTAATAATAATTCTTGTCTTGTAAGGAATATCTTGCTTTTTCTTTGCCTAAGGTGAATAAGAGCTAATTTTAGCTCTTACTAAAGGTGCTGCACTCTGTTTTACCAGTTTAGCGTTGTCTTAATCACTAGATTAATTCTTACTTAGTTTTTTATTAAATATATTTTAGTTTGCATTACGTACAATATCATCCATATATTGTTGATGTTTGATATTAGGATGTATTGCAATTATTAGAAGTTATTTGATCATACTGAGGAATTGTTGTTGTTATTATGTGTTTTGTATGGAAAGGGTATAGATGTTGGTAATTAGGCTTTTATTATGCATAGTTGTGTTGTATAGCTCTGTCAGTCTGTGTAGTGCAGATGATAGATTTGATTATGATGAGTTTAAACAATATTTAACAACACGTAAGGTTTTTCCTAAAATAGAATCAGAGGAAATTAAATTTATACTTGATAGCGGTTTGTCATGTTCGGTTTCTTCTAGTGATTATGATAGATTGCTTGATCGCTTAAGCAATAGTGATTTTCAAACAGCTGTAAGTGATTTTTTTGCGCGATATAATGGCGATCCGATCGTATTTAATACAGATTGTTGCACGATAAAATTTTCGATAGAATATGGTCGATTTATCCCTGATTATTCTTTTTATGATGTACTTGAAGATTTGGTTTTTTATAAACATACTACAAAGCAAATAACAATCAAAGGTCAATCTTACCACGTACGTTCAATTTTTCAGCATGATGATTTAGAATTTATTTTGTCAACCCATGAGACTGGACGTATATGCAGAAAATTATTCATGCGTGCTTTGGATCCCGAGGGTGATTTATCTAATGGAGTAGGTATTTTTATTAGTATATTAAATCAGCACTCCAGGAACTATGGAGATGAGGTTTTATTGGCTAAATTATCCTTATCTTCTGATCAATAAAATTATGGACTCTTACTTTTTGTGATTGATGAGATATAGTTCTAAAACCACGTATGACGATCTTACTTCCTTACAAAATATTTAGTATTTGTTTGTGCCATTACTGATGAGGGATACGTGCGTAAGCACGCCATATAGGATATAATAACGCGATGATTGTGACTAATATCTTTAACTTCCTTTGGTTAGGTAGCAAATTTACCATCACACTAACATATGATCATACTTAATGGTATTTTGTTGTATTCTGCATATACATTTGATTGAATTGGTGTACCCGGCGGGATTCGAACCCACGACCCCAAGATTAGGAATCTTGTGCTCTATCCTGCTGAGCTACGGGTACACATCATGATGAGTTATACCAACTTCACCTTTAAATGTCGATTTATAATTTCCGAATAATGATAAAATAAAAAGTGATATTCAATCTAATATCAATTGAGTAGATGCAACAAGTTTGGTCTTTTTTCTTATAGTTAAAGGTACCAACATTAAATATTTTAGATGCTATATCAGTGGGAATATAATACTGGCTTGTTCCCATAGTTTGATTCAAGCAAAAGATAATTTAGGAAAAAATTCAGTTTTATTTTTGTATTTCGGGATTGGTATAGTGGCACCAAATGCCACAAAACTAGATAGCTGTGGATGAATTTCTTGTAAATTGCATGTACGTGCATCGGATGTTTTGGTTTAAAGCTTTTTGCTCATATCTTGTTTGGTACCAGTTTTGAGGTGGTAAGGTAGGGGGGGAAGAATAGTCAAATTGTGCGTCAAAATACATTTGTTTGCGCATATGTTCAATTATCCAGGCAATGTATTCTTGATGGTCACTAGCAATGGTTAGGGTTGCGCCAATTTTCATTATTTTCGCAAGAGATGTAATAGTTGTTGCATTTACGAATCGCCTTTTATGATGTCTTAACTTAGGCCATGGGTCTGGAAATAACAAGAATGTTTGCTCTATGCATTGTAAGGGAAGCTTGTCCATTAATGTTGTGACATCATCGTCCCAGATAGCGATATTTGTTATATTATGTTGTTTGATATGTTGCAATAACGATGCAACTCCGTTGATAAATGGCTCTGCTCCGATAAATTGTATATCTTTATTGGCTAATGCTTGTTGTGTAATATGTTCGCCGCCACCAAATCCTATTTCTAGCCAGTGTTTTTTATCGGGGTCAAGCATATCTTGGGTAAATTTTACCTTGTTTAAATCATTTACAATTAAGCTATCCTTTGATTTGCTCAAGGATTTACCTTTCCGTCGGCCGTAAAAATTTTTTTTTAGTAAGGATTGCTGCATTAGTTTAAAACGTTACTGCTGTGATAGAAAATTCATGCTTAAGCGCTTCTGACAAGTCGATATTTTCCCATGAAAATAAACCACTTGTTTGATCGTATTCTCGACCAAAGTGTCCATAAGATGCAGTTGGCTTATAGATAGGTTGTTTCAGATTTAATTTTTCAATTATTTTTTCTGGTTTGAGATCAATATATTTTTTTATAAATCCGGCAATCGCTTCTTCATTTACTTTGCCTGTACCATGGGTGTTAACCATTAGCGATACTGGATCGCTCATTCCGATAACGTATGCCACTTGTATGGTGCAACGATCGGCTATTTCTGCTGCTACTATGTTTTTAGCAATATAGCGCGCCATATAAGCACCAGATCGGTCAACTTTAGTTGGGTCTTTGCCCGAAAAAGCACCGCCACCATGTGGTACTATAGGGCCGTAAGAGTCTACGATAATTTTTCTTCCGGTTAGTCCGCTATCTGCGGATGGTCCACCGATAACAAATCTTCCAGTTGGGTTAACATAATAGTTTTCTTCAGGACACATCCATCCTTCGGGAAGGATGTTTTCAATATATGGTCTGACTATTTCTTTTATTTTATCTTGTTCTAGATATTCCATATGTTGAGTAGAAAATACTATCGCTGCAGTGCCAATTGGTTGATGATCTTGATAATTAACGGATAGTTGAATTTTTGCATCGGGTCCAAAGCCCATAATCATTCCTGATTTTCTATCCTTAGCCAATGCCTCGAGGATACGGTGACTGTAATATATAGGCGAGGGCATATAGTGCGCTGTTTCATTTGTGGCATATCCAACCATTATGCCTTGATCACCGGCTCCGATAGAGCCGTCTTGTTTAATTACACCTCGTGAAATATCATCAGATTGTTCATGTAGATGATCATTTATCACACAATTTTGCCAGTGATACCCTTGTTGTTCATAACCAATTTCTTTTATACAATCACGTATAATGGCTTCTCTATCTTCTTGGGTAATATTGGCATTAGAAGATACTTCACCCAATATATTTACTCTGTTGGTAGTAGTGACAGTTTCAATAGCTGTTCTTGAGTTTGGATCCTGTGCGATGTAAGCGTCTGTTAAGGCATCAGAGATAATATCGCATATTTTATCTGGGTGACCTTCGGAAACAGATTCAGCAGTGATAGTATAATTTTTAGCGCTCATTTTTTCTTTGATCCTCGTTTTTAGAAATAGCATATAGATTTAACATCAAAATAGTGACAATTGCAACAAGGATAAAATATAATAGATGTCTATGAGTACTAAATATGCTTTTTTGCCCTGCTTTGGGTAGTTTTGTGATAATGGTTCCCTTGTTATTAATCGGGATTTGTTTCATTAATCGGCCATAGGGGTCGAATACTGCGCTTATTCCCTTGTATACACTACGTACTAATGGTTTTCTTTGTTCTATAGCGCGTATTTTGGTAATGTAAAGATGCTGATAAGGCCCAGAAGAATTCAAAAACCAACCATCATTGGTTATATTTAGTAGCCATTCAATTTTTTTTACATTGTTGCGTAACATATGGTCTGGAAATATTGCCTCGTAACATATTAATGGTTGAAACACAGGTATATTATTTATAGATATTTTTTGATTAGTTGTACCGCTACTGTAGTCTGTTTGTTCTGTTGCTATTCCCCGTATAATATTGCTAATAATGGATTTAAACGGTACGTATTCTCCAAATGGTACCAGTTTAATCTTATCATATGTGGACAGTATGTCTCCCTGGTTATTGAGAGCGTATAGACTGTTGTACATTTTGCTCATGTGGTATTTTGCTGCACCAGTGATTAAGATATCTGTATCATTGAGATAATTAGTGATGTATTTGCGCACCATTTTATTAATATTCAAGGGGAGTGGTATACTGTATTCCGGCCAAATGATTATCCTGGTGTGTTTATTCGACGTTTGTTTCGACAAGTCGATGAGGATATCAATATTATTTTTTATTATTTTAGAATTATGTTTGTCAAGTTGCGAAATATTGGGTTGGACTATTACTAGTTCTAAATTAGGGTGAAATTCAGTTTTATTGGTTAATTGATTGTTACCATAGATAATGATTGAACTGATAACCATAATAAGTAAAGCTATAGAGCTATATCGATATTTTGTATGCAAAAATATAGCCATATATATTAAGGCGTAACATAATAAAATTATCAATCCCAGGCCGTAAACGCCAACAATAGATAGAATTTGCGGTATAGCATCCATGTTTAATGTGGTCTCTGCTATATTTAACCATGGAAACTCTGTGATGATATTGCCGCGTATAAATTCCGTTAAGGACCATAATGTGCTAAACGCTAGTAAAGTAAGAATAGGGGAGCTGTGTTTTGTTATCCATCCAGTTAATAGGGTCACACAGCCGAAGAATAAAGAGAGCAGCATCGGAGCTGCAATCACACAAAATGGAAATAACCACCAGAAATATGGCCAGTTTATATGTAAAGATAAGGCAATCCAATATAATCCAAACAAAAAGTATCCCAAGCCATAACTGTAACCCAGTAAAAAGTTAGTTTTTGTTATTTGGCTGGTATTGTTGCTAAAGATCTTATAGAACCATATATAGCTGATGACCATACATGGTAAGATAAATAAGGGCGCAAACGATAAATTGGCCAAAGCGCCTGCGCAAAATAGTTTAAAATATGTATTATGAACTAACCGTCGTAAATTCATCATTTTTCCTATTCAATATTACTGGTGCGATATACATTCTACACTATTATATAAGTGAAATTTAGGACGGTATAGAGGCCATCTAAAATAGCAAGCTAATATTCTTATGCAGTAGTATGTTTTTTTGAGATTCTAAGTTTCTCTACATTTCGTGGAGTAGACTCTATTACTTCGAACTCGTACCCATTGGAGTGCTCAATGATTTCCGTTTTATTTGGTACTCGTCCAGCTAAAAATAAAACAAGTCCTCCTATGGTGTCTATTTCTTCTTTTTCTGCATTTGTAATAAACGAAGTTTGTAATGTTTCTTCTAGTTCTTCTATGGGAACTCTTGCATCGGCTAGGTAGCTACCAGTATCTTCTGAGATAATTTTTGCCTCTAATTGATCGCTCTCATTGTGATGATCGGTTTCGCCTAATATCTTTTTTAGTATATCCCAAGATGTCAGCATACCATCAGTCCCTCCGAATTCGTCTATGACGATTGCAATTGGTATTTGCTGTTGACGCATTTGGGTTAATAGGTCCATTACTGGCATGTATACCGGGACAAAAATTATCTTTTGCATTATCGTTTCAATGGCTATTGATTTTTTATTTGCTAGTTGTGCCAAGTCTTTTATATGTACAAATCCTCTGATATCATCAAGTTTATCGCAAAATACAGGTATTTTTGTAAAATTAGACGAATCTAAGGCTTCTGTAACAGTATCATTATTAAGCTTAATAGGGATAGAGTAAATATCGGATCTTTGTATCATGATATCCTCTACGGTCAATTCTTGCAATTCTAGGATGTTACTAAGTAACTCTTTTTCTATAGGTTTTAAAGACGGACTATCGTCTGACTTGTCAGTGATTAATTCATTTATAGTTTCTCTGATATTTTCATCTTCTTGTTTGTTTTTTATAAATTTTGTGAAAAAATTAAAAATTTTCATTAGAAGTCCTTAATTAAGTATGTATGGGTTTGATATGTTAAAATATTGTAGTATTTCTTGTTCTTTTGCTTCCATTTTCTTGGCGTCAGACCTTTGCTTATGGTCAAATCCTAGCAAGTGAAGCATACCGTGTACGGTAAGATGGATAAAATGATTTTCGAATGTTTTTTCTTGTGCCTTACTTTCAGCTAGCACCTTATCATAAGAGATAGCTATATTACCAATAATATCATAGGGTGGGGTAGTCTTGCCGTTGAAAGATAGAACATTAGTAGGTATGTTTTTGTTACGATAATTTCTGTTCAGATTTTGCATTGCATGATTATCTGTAAGTAATATGTCAATACTTCCAGTTTGTATATTACTATGTGTTGTAATTATATATTTACATACTTTGTGGGCAAGATCGGCCACAGAGGCGGACCATCTAGAATCATGCATTACAACATCTATACTTATATTTTGCTCGGGATCATTCTCAAGGTCTTCTGAACTGTGTTCCATTTGTATGACTAGTTAACTCACTTTACATTATGCATAAAAAAATATAATTTTACCATCATTTTTAAATATTTTTACTATTTCAATAGTTATCAAATTTCTGCAGATTAATATTTATACGCTATTGTATTCTGATGTTATTACTTCCCCTGTTAAACTGTTATTAGTGCAGTTTACAATTTGTACTGGTACTATATTGCCCATTAGTCTGTCGTTTGCCATAACATGCACGGCTTGCATATATGGACTTCTGCCAATTAGTTGATTGGTATGCCGTCCTTTTTTCTCTAGCAAAATATTCATGGTTTTATTGACACAAGATTGGTTAAAATCTAGTTGTTGTGTCATCAATAATGATTGTACTTCTTGTAATCTTCTGGATTTTACATCCTCGTCGATTTGTTGGTTAGAAGCGCAAGCAGGAGTGCCAGGTCGTTTGCTATATTTAAATGAATATGCTTGTGCATATTGCACTTCTTCGATTAATTGCAATGTTTGTCGATGATCTGATTCAGTTTCTCCTGGAAAACCTATGATAAAATCTGATGAAAAGGCAATATCTTGTCTTGCGTTGCGGAATTTATCAATTATTTCAAGGTAAAACTCTCTGGTATGTTTGCGGTTCATTGATTTGAGGATGTCATTTGATCCTGATTGTACTGGTAGATGTAAATATGGTGAGAGCTTAGGTATTTCTTTATGTGCCTTAATCAATTCATCATTGACATCTCGTGGGTGCGAGGTTGTGTATCTAATGTTTTGCAAATCATCTAGTTCGGCAAGGGCATAGATTAGCCTTCCTAACGACCATTCTGCATTGGGATTATTAGGAGATTCTCCATGATATGCGTTAACATTTTGTCCCAGTAGGGTTATTTCCTTTACCCCTAAAGATAACATACGTTTTGCATCAGCGATAACGTCTTGCACTGGTCTGGAATACTCTGATCCTCTAGTGTACGGTACAACGCAAAAGTGGCAAAACTTGTCGCAACCTTCTTGTATTGATAGAAATGCAGATGCTCCTTCGATGTTTTCAATTTTAGGCAAGTTATCGAATTTCGGCATATCGGGAAAGTTAACGTCAAGTACGCCGGCTCCCTTTAGTTTAGGGTTTTCTCTTTTTTCTTTTGTGCGCACCGCTCTTGCGATCATTTCGGGAAGGTTCTGATATGATTGTGGGCCAAATACCATATCGACATACGGGGCACGTTTCATTACTTCTGCTCCCTCAGCCTGAGCAGTACATCCAGCAACGGCAATTAGCATATCTTTGCCACCGGCTATCTTATTTTCTTTAAATGGTTTTACACGTCCGAGGTCTGAGTATAGCTTTTCTGATGCTTTTTCTCGAATATGGCACGTATTAAAAATTACCAGATCGGCATCTTCGGAGGATTCAATTAAATTGAATCCTAGAGGTTGTAGGATATCTACCATACGGTTAGTGTCGTATAAATTCATTTGGCAACCGTAGGTCTTAATGTATAGATTTTTACTCATTTGATAATAGTTTTGTTGTCCGTTTATATAGCCTGTCTATGTTGTTTGTTGTATATGGTGCCAGTGCCATTTAAGCAAGTAAATATTTATATTTTATTTTTATGGTTATCATTATGCATAATTTTTATCATTTTAGTAGGAAAATTTAACAATTTACTTTGAGTAATAGTTTTTTCTCTCTTTATTACTTGTACAGGATTTATCAGTTAAGCAGTTTTAATTTTAGTGTTTTGTAGCGTATGTATGGTTGAGATGAATTTTAGGTCTTTTATGGGTTTCATTTAGGATCATGTAGCAAGATAAATTTTATGATAATATAATCTAGTCAGTAGGTACTTAGCCACTAGTACATCTGTCCGGTGTTATTTTTTTTCTTTTCCTAATCCTATTTGTAGCGCCAAAGAGCTGCGCTTTTTAGCATAGTTCGGTGCAACCATAGGGTATTCTGGTTTTAGATTCCATCTTCTACGGTATTCTTCTGGTGATAGGTTGTATGTACTTTTTATGTATCGTTTTAGCATCTTAAGCTTTTTGCCGTCTTCCAGACATATTATGAAATCATCGTGTACAGATTGGTCTACTGGTACTGCTGGTTTAGGGGTGTGATAATCAGTTTGTTTTATAGCAATAGTATTTATAGAATCGTATATGTTTGAAATTACCGCATGAATGTCATCTAATTCCACTTTATGATTAGAAAAATAAGCAGAGGCGATTTGAGAAGTTAGTGAGATAATTTCTTTATTATCATACTTGTTAGTATTCACTGTGTGTTGTTTTTGCATTTGTTTTCCTTAAATCATCCATCATGGCTATATCATTTAAACTTTGCTGGTTTGTTTGATATACCGTCACATATACAATATTTCATTCTAATAGCTATAAAGCACCATGCCCAAAATATTTGAGCTCAAGAGTATTAATTATTTATAAAAGCCATCAATTATTTGCATTTATAAATATTGTCTCTTCGTCTAATAATACTTTACAAGTAATCGCAAATATAGATTTTTTGATTACTATAAATTAGCTTATACAAGCTATTTAGCTAATAATTACAATTAATAATCAGGCTTGTTTTTTTTGCCTAGATGCTTTTTATGATAACATGGGATATAAAGCAAGTCTTTTATTTTATTTTATGTATTTTTCTGTACCAGCATGATATGAGAATATGGTTCTTATGAGGATGGTGCGAAGATTTAAATGTTGCCATATGTTGTTATAAATATAGATCGCATCGAATTATTTATTGGTATGTGATGTTTAATGTATGGGGATTATTACCTGATTAATGAGATAATAATATAATGCATAGTGGGTGTTTGGGAATAAATTATAAGGTGCAATTATTTGTTTTTGCTATATTTGTACACTATTGCATTTTTTGATTGTTTGTTAAGGGTGTAGTAGTTTTTCTGATATTTATTTGTTCAAATCCTAGCTTATGATAGATATGTCGTGCGGCTTTGTTGTGAGAATTCACCTCTAAAAATACGTGTTGTATTTGATTATCGGCAAGTAAAGATTGTAGTAAGTATTGTCCAATATTTTTGTTTCTATAGTCATAAAGGACACAAAATGTAATTATTTCTGCCTCATCTTGTATGATGCTGTACAGAATAAAGCCAACCATTTGTTGAGTGTGGTGCTCAAATGCTCCAATGGCATTACATTGATTGTGTATCATTGTAGCGAAAAAATCTTTATTCCAGTTATTATTGAAAGATTGATTGTGTACTAAACTCATCTGTTCTGCATGTTCTGTATCAAGTGTTAAGTAAGAAATATTATGCATTTTTTATTGTTACATCCGGCTCTCGTGCATAAAGTGGTTTGCAAGGGTATAGATCTATATTAGTAATATTACCTTGTGTGAAACGAATTATATCATTAGCGTTAGGGACGTTGCAATTGATATCTAGATTATATTCTTTTAGATGTTTTGCGCCATTGCCAATACATACTAAGTGTTCATTTTTAT
Organism: Alphaproteobacteria bacterium; assembly: GCA_965204765.1. GTDB lineage: Bacteria > Pseudomonadota > Alphaproteobacteria > Caedimonadales > UBA9215 > CBDBFG01. The sequence goes on from CBDBFG010000004.1 coordinate 664,106, forward strand.
ACTTATTATAGATTGCGTCAGGAGTCATTAGAAGTTGTGTAGCTATTGCGTTTCCGTTGCAATCAAACAGTTGTGTATATAGCTCCAGCCTTTTTGATTCTAATACTACTAGTAATTTCTTGTTGTATGCTGAGTTGTCGAGCAAATATTGAAATGTAGTTAATTGAGCAGATGGTATACACATAATTTGAGCAGCAGATGAAATTTGTATGCCTGTTGCAGTTGCAAGAGCAATGCGTATGCCAGTAAAAGATCCGGGACCATTAGTAATTGCTATTACATTAATCTTTGGCAACGATGCCCCATATTTTTGTAAAATACGTTTGATTTCAGGTATTAAAGTGCTCTCATGTCCTCTGAAATTATCATATTTTACAAACTCTATAATATCATCGTTGATACTTAAGGCGATTGAGCATGAAAAATTGGCTAATTCAAATGCTAGAATATTCATCGTCATTGGTTTTTTTACTGCGTATAATTAATTTATTGTATGAAAAGTAACACAAATTTCTGTAAAACCAAAATCATTAAGGATACGATAATGAAAACCGTATGCTGCAATTAATGGTGTTTTAAGTGCAATTGGTTTTTTAGCGCAACATTAATAGGCACAGCTTTTGCAATTTGCTTGCGGATTTTTTTATAATGTCGATCCATTATGTTGTGTTGATGATTTACATTTACTTGTTTGGTTTTTTTTGGTGACAGAGTGCCTTTTACAGCAAGACAGTTTTTTAAAGCATTTTTATAGCTTGTAAAGCATTTAGGGCTGGTTTTGCTGCACACATAACATTTACCCATGAATTTGTACTGACTAACCGATGTTATAAATAATTTATTTTTATTATGGCATTTGTACACTATATCTGGACAGGTTCTATGAGTTGATTGGTTATTATCGCTTGTTTGTTCGCTATGTTCCTGATGGGTTTTTTGCGCATCGGTTATAATTTTGTTATTGCTGATAGAGTTGTTGATAAAGTTGTATCCAATCATTGTTGATGTTACTGTGTAGACCCAAAAATGTATTTTTAGGTTAAGGAATTTTTTTATATTTAATGCGTTAGAACAGCTGTTATAAAAATTGGATAATTTGATATAATTTTTTATAAAGTAACTTATTATTGGGTTGTGATCGTTGTTTTTCTGCATATAAATTTATTAATTATTTATTTAAATATATATTCACATTGATTAATAAAATGTTAAAAAATGCTAAAATGTCAAAAATATCTAAATTTGTGGTAATATGGTTATGTCGTTTACTATTTATTTGCATGCATTTTTTGCAGAGTAATTGCGGTAATGATGTGTTCGTTTAGAATAGGTGGGTGAGTGTTATACTTACAAAAGGAAATTCTAATCAATTAGGTTGTTGGTAGAATTACATTTGCGTATATGAAATAAATGTTTATAACTATACAGCGAGTATCGGCTGTGGTTGTATGGTGTTTAACTGAATCTTGTCTGACTTATTGTGCACAATGATAAGAGTAGAATTTATCATTTATGAAACAGTTTAATGATCATAGTAAAGTGTTTATACAAATGATAGTGATGTATTCTTGTGACTAAAGTATATCAATTGAACTGATGTCTAATTGATTTTGCGCAGTAATGAAATCGGAATTTAATTACCTCTGTTTCGTTGGCAATGATGTTAAATTTTCTTGATTTACACAGTTTACGGTGCACGCGATTTATGCTTCTTTTGTTTTTCTTTGTGCGGTTGTTTAGATATTGATGATACAATGCTTTGTCGCGTTGAAATTCTTTAAGTCGTATTAATTTTTTCCTTAGCTTGTTGCCTAGATTGTACGATTTTCCAGTAGGCGCACAATATCCTGTACCATATTGTGACGCTATCGCTAATGATGCAATAGTAAATAATATTGTGGTTTTCATCGCATACTCTACACTCGATAACCAAGATACTATCTTATTTTAAATTTGTTGTGAATCAAAAACATATAGTTGCCATAAAATAGACTATGCGTAACTTCTATGGCTATTTACGTCATAATTTTAGATTCTATTAGTATAAATTAATTTGTCTGTAATTCGTTGTAAAATTCTTTGAATTTATTTGATAAAACACTTCCCTTGATGCTATAGAAGAAATACTCGTCGTCAAGAAGTAATAATTGATGCAATTCTATGATTTGTTTATTGGAAAGTTTGTGCAGATTGTTTTTCACAAATGCGCTAATGATTAGATCCGCTTCTTTACTGCCACGATATTTAGACAGATGGGTAATAGATCGTTTTAGTTTGACGATATCCATGTAATGTTTAGAATCTTTGTTTTTTTATTATCCGTTTATATATAACACAAATTGTGTGGTGTGTTGTCATATATAACGCAAATTATAACATAAATCTGGGCGTAGCTCTACCAAAGCCTTTGGGTGAGCTATAAGGAAATGAGAAGTTAGTAATTGTTGTGGATGGTTTTCTATATCCAACTTGAAGAAATGGATCTGCTGTTTCCTGATGCTGTAAATCAATAAATTGCGAATCTGTATTAATATATTCTTTGATTTTCTTGTATTTAAAGTTCTTGATGTCTTCAATTAGAGTGTATGATTTGCCATGATTACCGGCTCTGCCAGTTCTACCTATGCGGTGAATATATTCTTCTTTACTTGCTGGTATATCAAAATTGATCACATGCTTTAAATCATCTATATCAATTCCTCTTGCGGCAACATCGCTGGCTATTAAATATTTAACTTCCTTATTCTTAAAACTATTAAGGTTCTGTGTTCTTCTAGTTTGCGAGATGTCTCCATGTAATGATGATGCGCTTAATCCGCTTCTGGTGAAAGAGCGGTATAAAGTATCAATATCTGCTTTTCTATTGCAGAATATAATAGCCGAATCGATTTTTTCTTTTTTCAGCAATAGTTTTAATAAATCTCTTTTTGTTTTGCCGTTTCCTACATTTTTAATAAACATTTGATCGATATTCTGTGCTGGTGTTGTGCTAGACTCGATACTAATTTTAGTAGGATTATCAAAAAAAAGATCAACTATTTTTTTTACTGGATTAGGCATAGTTGCAGAGAAACAGAGTTTTTGAGTATGAGAGTTTAACTTTTGCATTATTTGCTGTACGTCTGGTATAAAGCCCATATCTAGCATTTTGTCTACTTCATCTATTATCAGGGTTTCAATAGCTGCAAAGTTAATTTTATTATTGTCATATAGGTCTAGTAAGCGCCCTGGAGTAGCAATTATTACATCCACGCCTGCCTTGATTTTTCTTTCTTGTGTGACTGATGATAATCCACCAATAATCACGGCATACGTAACTTTTTTTGTATTGTTATTGAGGTCATCAAATGTCTTTGCTACTTGTTCAGCCAGTTCTCTTGTCGGTACAATAATTAGGCACCTGGCCAACCCCATGCGTTTTCTTGTGGTGTTAAGCATATCTATTACGGGTATGGTGTATGCAGCAGTTTTTCCTGATCCTGTCTTTGCTGTGGCACATAAATCATGTCTTTGCAGTATATGTGGTATTACTGCTTGTTGTATCGGGGTAGCATCGGTAAACTCAAGGTTGCTTACAGCATCGATAATTTCTTTAGAAAGAGGTAGGTTGTTAAATTTCATATAAGCTACTTGGTTGTACAAAGGATCATAAAACTATATTGAGTTTAAATTTATGCATATTACCATCAAAACAACTATCATGCTCTTTCAAGTTAAGAGAATTGTTTGTAGTAGAATCTATTTTATCTACAGAAACTGATATTTTGTTCGAGTAATTGTAAGAGTTTAAAGTCAATTCTGTCGTTCTATAACCAATGTTAACTAAAATCAGCAAATTATATATTATTTAGTCCCAAAGGTAAAGATGTTTATTGCGTAAGGAGCGTATTTTAATCTTTAGAGCACTGTATGGTGTCAGATATGTCTATTTCTGGATATTTTTCTGGATTATTTTGCAAATATTGCACAGTAGGCAGATCATTATTTATGCAGATATAATCAATAACTCTATGTTGTGTAAATGTTCCTCTATTAATGGCTTTCTTGTTTCTAATTTTTTCTATTGCCATTGGTGTAATTTGTAAAGCATCGGCAAATCCGTATATGGTTTCGATTAAATCAGCCATTTCCTCGGTAATGTCTGTTATAGATTCAGCCGAAATTACTTCATTTGCTTCCTCTATAATTTTTTGTTTAAAATATCTGAGTAATTCTTTTTTTTGTGATACATCTTTTAACTTTACTGTGACCTTATGAGCTAACATGTCTTCATAAATTTTATCTCTAACTAATTTATCGAATTTAAAAGCTTTTTTCATTTTTATACCTTCGAATAAAAATAGGTTATGATAATTTTTTTGCTAAGCTTTTGTATAAATATAACTGTACGTTTATTTTTTGACATTCACTGTTTGCAGTTTGTTGACAAATATTGCCTCTTCTTTTATACGTCTTAGACACTGTTTCGTTTCTGATGCGGATAAAGAATAGTGTTTTTTACAGTTTTCTCGCCAATCTTTTTGTTTCATTTGGCTACAAGAGGTTACGAGTAATACTAAAAAAATCATAGATAATATTTTCATTGGTATTCCTTAATCTATTTTTGCTTCATTGTAGGGAATGCTATCACATCTTTGATACTAGGAGAATCAGTTAATAGCATAGTTAGTCTATCGATTCCTACTCCTAAACCACCTGTTGGTGGTAATCCATATTCCAATGCAGTAATGAAATCTTCGTCCATATCATGTGCTTCTTCGTCACCATCGGTTTTGTTTTGCACTTGTACTTCAAATCGTTTTCTTTGGTCAATAGGGTCATTTAATTCAGAAAACCCGTTTGCTATTTCCCAACCATTGACAAAACTTTCAAATCGCTCTGTTAGTCGTTGATCAACTGAATGTTTTTTCGCTAGAGGAGAGATGTCTAGTGGAAGGTCGGTGACGTGTGTAGGTTGGATCAATGTTTTTTCGACGTATTCTTCGAATGCCAGTTCAACTATGTGACCCCACTTTAAGTTGTCTTTTAAGGGTAGTCCGAGTTTTTCTGCCGCATTACGAGCTTCTTGGAGGTCATGAATTTTTGTAAAATCAACATTAGTCTGTTCATAGACCAGTTGGCACATAGATTTTTTAACCCAAGGAGACTTGAAATCTATTGCTATATCGCCAAATTTCACTTTTGTGGTATTAAAAGTTTGTACGGTAATATGTTCGATCATTTTTTCTGTTAATGTCATAATATCTTGGTAATCAGCAAAGGCTTGATATAGTTCTACTTGTGTGAATTCTGGGTTATGTCTGGTTGATATTCCTTCATTACGGAAACAACGATTTAGTTCAAATATTTTATCGCTTACACCGCCAACAATAAGTTTTTTGAGGTAAAGTTCCGGTGCAATACGCAAATATAATTTCATATCCAAAGCATTGTGGTGAGTGCTAAATGGTTTGGCGATGGCACCTCCGGCGATAGGGTGCAACATTGGGGTTTCTACTTCTAGAAAGCCATCATTAATTAGATAAGAGCGTATAGCAGAAGTAATTTGTGAACGTTTACGCAATGTATCACGTGATTCTGTGCTCATAATTAAATCAAGGTATCGTTGACGATATTTTAGCTCTATATCTGCAATACCGTGATATTTTTCCGGTAATGGTAATAATGCTTTCCCCAGGAAAGTTATCTCTTGGGCATTGATAGTAAGCTCTCCTCTAGGAGTTCTTCTGACATAACCGCTGACCCCGATATGATCACCTAAATCCAATAGTTTCGCCAGTGCAATGACAGACTCGGGGGAATAATTTTTATGAGTAAAAATTTGTATTTTATTGTGTGTATCATGTAAATCTATGAACATACCGCTATTTCTGATGGATCTTATTCGGCCTGCTATAGTGACTGAATCATTGACCGATTCGTCATTCTTTAAATGATTATATGCATCAATTACTTCGCCAATTTCTTTTGATCTAACAAACTTTGAAGGAAATGGATTAATTTCTTGTTCTAATAAAGATTTAAGTTTTGTCAACCTTGAGGCACGAAATTGGTTGGTTTCTTGTTCTAGTTCCTGATTAATGATTGCAATATTATTGATGAAATTATCGGTCATTTTCTACTTACCTAGCAAATTATATCGACATAATGTCGTGTTCTTTTTTCACAAGCATATCGTCTACTTTTTTTACAAATTCGTCAGTGATATCCTGTATATCCTTATTGGCTTTGTGTGCATCGTCTTTGGACATTTCATTGTCTTTTTCCATCTTCTTTATTTGGTCCATACAATCTCTGCGAATATTACGCAGTGCTACACGACCTTTTTCTGCATATTGTGATGCTATTTTCGCTATTTCTTTTCTTCTATCGGTAGTAAGTTCTGGCAAAGGAATACGCACCAATTGTCCGTCAACCATGGGGTTGAGGCCTATTTCTGATTCGATAATTGCTTTCTCCAGTGATTTTACTAGCCCTTTGTCCCAAACTTGTACGGTTATTAATCTGGCTTCTGGTACGCTGATATTACCAATTTGTGATATCGGAGTAGGTGAACCGTATGCATCCACTTTTATGGAATCTAGTAGTCCAGCAGAGGCTCTTCCGGTGCGTAGGGTTGCAAATTCCTTTTGTAAAGACTGCATGGACAATTGCATGTTTGATTTACATTCTGATAAAATTAAAGATGACATGTAAAAAACCTCTTTTTTAGTAGTTAGTTATATACCAATGTTGCATTTATATCGCCTTTGGCACATTTTAAAAAGCTATCTTTTTCTTTAAGAGAAAATACGAGCATTGGTAGATTGTTGTCTCGTGCCAGGGCAATGGCTGACATATCCATGATATTTAATTGTTGTTGCAGTACTGTATCATAACTAATGTTATTATATCTTGTTGCATCATTATTGTTTGCAGGATCTTTGTCATAAATGCCATCGACTTTCGTACCCTTCATCAATATGTCACATTGCATTTCTGAGGCACGTAGTACGGCGGTAGTATCGGTAGTAAAATACGGGTGGCCGGTACCAGCGGCAAAGATAACAACTTTTCCTTTTTGTAAGTAATCAAGGGATTGGTGATGTTGGTAAGTTTGGCAAATGCTTTCTACAGGTATAGCAGATTGTGTGATAGCAGGTATACCAATTTGTTTTAAATAAGACTCTAAAGAAAGTGCATTGATAATAGTGGCTATCATACCAATTTTGTCAGATTGTATGCGGTCCATACCTTGATTTATACCCTGAATCCCCCTAAATATGTTTCCTCCACCGATAACGATGCAGATTTCTATACCAAGGTTATAAACTTGTTTGATTTCATTAGCTATGCGCGTGATTGTATCGGGATCTGTACCAGATTGCTTATCGCCCATTAAAATTTCACCTGACAGCTTGAAGCATATACGTTTGAAAGGAAATGGTATATTATTTTCTTGTAGTATGTTACTTAAAACCATGATAGCATCTTTAGTGTCAATTCAGTATAAGACATATAACAAAATTGTTTTGTTGGGAATAGTTATTATTAGTTTTTGGCATTTTTGTTTTGATATCCTTGGACAGGTTTTGTGAGATGAAGTGCGATAATAGTAAGGTTTTAGTAGTTGACGATGACAGTAGGCTGCGTGCATTACTTAAGAAGTTTTTATCAGCAAATAAATTTCTAGTCACTGATGCAAAATGTGCTGATGAAGCCTCAAAATATTTAGCAGATGATAAATATGATCTGATAGTTTTGGATGTTATGATGCCCGGTGAATCCGGTATTGAATTGGCAGAAAAAATTAGAAGCAAAAAGCACCTTAATCTTGATACCCCAATACTAATGTTAACAGCTTTGAATTCAGTTGATGATCGTGTTAACGGTTTGCAATCTGGTGCCGATGATTATTTAGCTAAGCCATTTGATCCACGGGAATTATTGCTTCGTATAGAAAAAATATTGTCACGGACTGTAAAAAAACCAGATATTTTACGGTTTGGTAGTTTATCCTATGACATATCAACTAGATCTCTTTTAGATGATAATGGGCAAATAGTATATCTAACTTCTGCTGAATCTAATTTATTGTATATGTTGGTTGAGCGCGCAAAAGAACCGATTTCAAGATTCAAATTTGCGGATGAAATAGGGGTTAGTTTAAGTCCACGGGCAATTGATGTACAAATTACAAGATTAAGGAAAAAAATAGAACCAGATCCTAAGATGCCAAAATATCTTAGGACAATAAGGCATAAAGGGTATTCATTATGGCCAGATTAAATTGTAATAGAGATCAGGTGTGGTGATGTTGAAAAGGATATTGCCAAAGACTTTGTTGGTTAGGTCGATGATGATATTGATATTGCCTATTTTGTTGGTGCAGCTAATAGTAGGGGTTGTCTTTTGGGACAGACATTGGGCAAAGACTACTGAGACCTCGGCAAAGCAAGTAGCGGGTAGTATTACATCGATATTACGATTAGTAAGTCATTATTCACAGGATAAAGATTTTGTTATTTTACAAGATATAGCGCAACATTCCTATGGCATAGCGCTGGACAGAACAAGTGCTACCATTGGTTTTTCTGAATCATCTATAAAAAATTATGGTTGGCGAGCAGAGCTGCTTTCTAATGCATTACATTCACAGACTACACATCTTTATACTGTCATGGTGAAAAGACAAAGTATTGTGATTGAGGTGCTGTTAAATAAGCATATATATTCGTTTTTGGTAAACAAGGCCGTATTGTTCCCAAAAACTACGTCTATAGTAATTTGGTGGGAGATAGGGGCGCCGTTGTTTTTTATGTTGATTGCTATTATATTTATGCGTAATCAAATACGTCCTTTGCGTTTTTTGGCTGATGCAGTTGAAGATTTCGGTAAAGGTGGTCACAGTAAAAAATTTAAGCCATCTGGTGCAATAGAAGTAAGGAAAGTAGGTTATGCATTTAATGCTATGCGTACCAGGATAAAAGAACAAATTAGTCATCGTACGATGATGCTTTCTGGTATTTCTCATGACTTAAAAACACCACTTACCAGAATGCAACTGCAAATAGCTATGTTATCCGATAAAGTTGCGGCACAGTCACTGTTATCTGATGTGCAAGAAATGGAGATTATGGTAGAAGAGTATTTATCTTTTGCCAGAGGGCAAGAAACAGAAATACATAGTGAAATTGACGTAAGAGGCTTTATAGAGTCAATAGCATCTAGTTTTGTAGCAGAAAAATTGCACATAGATATTCCACATCATTTGGCAATGGGTGCAATATTGGTAAAAAAACAAGCAATGAAGCGTGCAATAAAAAATATTATTGCTAATGCTATGCGTTATGCTGGGTGTGCCTGGTTGAAAGTGATTTGCACACCTAAAATATTTTCTATCATAATAGAGGATAATGGTCCTGGTATCCCTGATAATAAGAAAGATGAGGTGTTTTTGCCATTTGTAAGAGTGGATAAATCTAGAAACAGTGAGACCGGAGGGTATGGGCTTGGTCTGGCTATATCAAAAGATATCATAGCCTCGCACGGCGGAACTGTTTTTTTGTCGGATTCATTAGCTCATAGTGGTTTAAAAGTAACGATCAATTTACCTAGGTAATATGAGCAAAAGTAAAGTTAGATTATTTATCGATGACAAATGTTTATTTGTGAACAAGCATATTGTTTTACATAAGAAGCAATCTCACTATTTAAACAATGTAATGCGTTTGGGGAATGGCGATGAGTTGGTTGTTTTTAATGGACAAGATGGTGAATGGTTGGCGTGTATTTACAATCTAAATAAAAACAGTATTACATTAGCAATTGTTCGTGAAATTAGAAAACAATATGTTGCACCTAGGGTGCATCTTTGTTTCTCTATTATCAAACATTCTGCTTTGAATTTTTTAATTGAGAAAGCAACAGAACTAGGGGTAAGTGATTTACATCCCATAATTACCGATAGGACTGTGGTGCGTAAGTTTAATGCTGGTAGGTGTATGGCCAATGTGACAGAGGCTTCCGAACAATGTGAGAGGCTAACAATTCCCCAGGTGCATGCTGTAAAAACAATTTCACAATTATTGCAATGTCTTAATGATAACGAGCAGTTGTATTATTGTGCAGAACGTAATCATTCTGCGGCCAAAATAGGGTCGATCAATAGGGATGTGGTGCCTTATTTCTTGGTTGGACCAGAAGGTGGTTTTACAAAAGAAGAGTGTATTTTATTGGATAACAATAGTTCTTCATCACCTATAACATTGGGAAGTAATATATTGCGTGCAGAAACAGCGGCTATAGCGGTATTGGCTAAATACTTTTTGTAAGTTCATTGTATGATGTAAATGTATTTTGCACAGCTTACATTGATAGTGGCTGATAATGTATGGTGTGTTCTTTTTTCAAAGAAGTTTCTTTTGGGTGTTTCGAGAATAGGACCAGTCTATGTTTTATTCAGCGTTTGCGGTTATAATTTTGAGTAATGATCATAACTAAGATGGTACATGCGGTGTTTGCCCATAGTTTGTAGAGCAGTTGTTATGGCAAGTACTCTGTTATTAAAATTTATCTATGTGATCCTGGGGTAAGATTTGCAAAATACAGATGCGACAGAACCCAACAAACTGTGTAACGCGTTCTAGCCATTACATCGCTTCATTAATATTTAATTAGTAACTTTACAGTAAACTGACCTTAAAGACGAAAAAGGTAGGGTATGAAGCAAGCTATATGTTGTTTTGCAATTATATACACTGTTTCACCATTATTAATTGCATGTGATGCTTACGAAGATTGCAAACCAACATTACCATCTCCACTACGAATCCGTACCAATATTGACAACCCCTTTGAGCATGATGATGAGATTATCTTTAGATTCCTCAATATTACATTACCAAGAAAATCATTTTATAAATCCAAAATTTACCAACAAATTATAAAGCCTATAAATAAAACACTAGTTAGTAAAAAGTAATAAAAAATGGGTTCTCCACAGATGCGACAGAACCAAATATCATAATATTATTAGTCATGCATTCCTCCGATTGTAAGTTCATTGTATGATGTAAATGTATTTTGCACAGCTTACATTGATAGTGGTTGATAATGTATGGTGTGTTCTTTTTTCAAAGAAGTTTCTTTTGGGTGTTTCGAGAATAGGACCAGTCTATGTTTTATTCAGCGTTTGCGGTTATAATTTTGAGTAATGATCATAACTAAGATGGTACATGCGGTGTTTGCCCATAGTTTGTAGAGCAGTTGTTATGGCAAGTACTCTGTTATTAAAATTTATCTATGTGATCCTGGGGTAAGAGTTGCTATCATTTGTTTATATCAATGTATGGCAATAGGTATTGTTATTCTTTCGCTAGATTGACTAGGAATAATACTTTCTACTGTGTTGTATTATTAGTAAGTAACCACATATCTACTGACCTTGCGTTAGTTAGTATCTCACGAGGTCAATATATTGGTATGGTATTAATTGTTTAGGTTATTTATTCCACCTGCTACAAATTGTTCTTTCCATTTTTTTATATCATTTTTGGTGATGTGGCGGTTGTCATTAATAATTTTATTATCTGGTACACCTTGAATAGAAGCCAAAGCAATGATTGATTTTTCGGCTACTATTATTTCTCTGCGCACTAATCCTCTTTGTATGTTAGCTCCTGGTATTTGGACGTATCTGTTGAAGCCTAGACATTTTCTGCGTTTATCTTTACCCCAGCCATTACAACCCCATACTCTTGTGCTGTTATATCTTTTGAGTCCGCGTCCATCGCGCCAAGTTATGATGGGATCTTTCCAGTTTTTAAGGTCTACATTATACTTAAAGCCATGTACAGTTGAAACGGCAACGACTTTTGCTTGATTTTTATGTATTTTTGTTTTAGCTACTTTGCCATTTTGATTAAAGTATTCTAGTCGGCAATTTCTTAGTCTTCCTCTGTTAGGGCAATGAAATTTAATGTGCTTCACGTAAATTGGAGTTTCTAGGTAGCGTACAATAGCATTAACAACTTTTTGTGCTTTATTGCCCAGTCCTCCCTTACCATTTTTATGTATTCTATATTGAAACCATGCTTTGTTTTGTGGTTTTTTCAGGTTGGGGGCTTCTGCACTGAAATGTAGGTCTTTTCCGCCTTTTACATTGATTTTGATTTGTATTTTCTTAGGCATTTTGTTGTGACTGTATTGATATTTAGCAAATTTAAGAGTTGCTTTGTTGCCTGGGTTAAGGGTTCTCTTTTTTTTGCCATTTTCCGTATGAAAGGTAATTTCGCATCTTCTTACTTTGTTTCCTTTGAATTCTGGTATTACGATATTGCTGCTCTTGTCCACCGATGATTTTAATTCTCCTGTGCCTTTGCCGATTAATGTATTTAGGATTAACCCTTGATTCGGTATTGCCATTCCTATGCCGGTAAATAACACATCTAAAAATATATCTGTTGTAGTGGCCAAATGGGTTTTGGTAGGCAATTTCTTAGGACAATGTAACTCAGCTTCTCTATAAAAAGCAGCTTTAATTTCACTTGTAGTAATGGTGCACAGCGTAACTAAGCCGATGCAAAATATCATAATATTATTAATCATGCATTCCTCCGAATATTATTCTATGCATTTTATTTTAACAATTTATTAAAATTTTAATTTATTTTGTCATTTCAAGGGTTATATTGCAATAAACTGTTGGTGCAAGTTGGGTAAAAATAAATGCTTGCAATCTTTTTAAGAATTATGTAGCTTGACTCTGTCTTTGTCCCCTTCGTCTAGAGGCCTAGGACACCGCCCTCTCATGGCGGCAACAGGGGTTCGAACCCCCTAGGGGATGCCAAGTTATTGTATGTTTTTGCTTATTGAATAAGGCATTGTTTTGGGTGCTATTATGGATCTTCGTTTCTCAAGTATATTAGTTGTGGTAAATGGAGAGCCAATAGGCGATGGATTGTCTAAATTGCCTTTTGTTCACGCATTACGAAATTTATGTCCTGATGCCGATATTTCTTGGTGTTTAATGAAGCACGGTAGTGTATATGATGACGAGATAGCATCATTGGTACATGGCAAAATAGATAATATTATTCATTCTTATAAATTTTCTACCTTGCGCAAGGCTATTCATGGTAAAAGTTACGATTTGATAATAGATACTCGTTCATCATTTTTATCGTCACTTTATGTGAAGTACAGCGTGCGGCATAGGTATTTTTATTCAAAAGCAGCCAAGTATTTATTGTCTGATTTTAAGGCTGGTTGTGATGTGCCATATCCTAAAAAATTGATTGATAGAATGCTTAGTATTCTGCAAGATATGGGATTTCAAGTTGATTTTACGAAAAAACCTCTGTCAATTCCAAGTCATTTTACAGATCTGGCGGAAAAATTATTACCTGCTAGCAATTATATAGGTCTTGTCCCTGGCGCAGGGAATGTTATTAAGTGTTGGCCTCTGAAAAATTATATAAAATTAGCCAGTTTGTTGCATAATAGGGGGTTGCTTCCGGTCATGATTATCGGGCCTCAGGAACAAAAGATGTATGATGCAATAAAACAACAAGTACCGTATGCTATATTTCCTTTACAAGATAAAATGGTGGGTGATATTTCTCCGCTCTTAACAATTGCTTTGGGTGCGCGCATGAAAGTTGCTGTATCTAACGATTGTGGAGCTGGTCATATGCTTGCAGCTTCACAAGTTAATTTGATATCGCTATTTGGTCCGACATCGGCTGAGAAATTTGCCCCTGACATAAGTAATGGTCGTATAATTGATGCTAATAAGTTTGGCAGTAGCAATATTGATATTATTCCAGTTGAGTATGTATGTAATGCCATTATTGAAATGATAGATTAATGATTTGGTTATTGTATATATTAGGATTAGCCTATATGAATTTAGTAATTATGATCAAGTTGTGTTGGTAATTCAGTGATACAGTTTTATGATCTTCTTGTTTCTTAATAGTGAGAGCGCAGAAGTGAAACATGATAACAGCGGTATTAGTCAATCGCAATAATGATACTTTTTAGACATATTATCGCTTTTGTTCTTTTTCTTAAAAAATAATAATATAGTTATGAAAGAATAGGATTGACAAGGTTTAGGTGTTTGTATATAAGGGTTTTACTGAGTTTGGGAATTTATTTTACATATGGTTACGTTGGTGATTTGTATGTATGTTCGGATTTCTGATGATTTATATTATAGTGAATGATTATAGAAGGTTTACATGGTTGGCTTGAGTTGTTTATTTTCAAGTTGATTATGTAGACTATGCAATATTTTTAGATTGTTTTTTATGAATGATTTAGAGATAGTCTGCGTTGATTTGAGAAGTTTTTATACTTGCTTATTATTAAGTGGGATTAAACATGAGAGTTTGATCCTGGCTCAGAACGAACGCTGGCGGCAGGCCTAACACATGCAAGTCGAACGGACTTATGGTTTTCGGATTATAAGTTAGTGGCGAACGGGTGCGTAACACGTGGGAATTTGCCTTATAGTGGGGGATAACTTTTGGAAACGGAAGCTAATACCGCATACTCCCTACGGGGGAAAGATTTATTGCTATAAGATGAGCCCGCGGTAGATTAGGTAGTTGGTGAGGTAATGGCTCACCAAGCCGATGATCTATAGCTGGTTTTAGAGGATGATCAGCCACACTGGGACTGAGACACGGCCCAGACTCCTACGGGAGGCAGCAGTGGGGAATCTTAGACAATGGGGGCAACCCTGATCTAGCCATGCCGCGTGAGTGAAGAAGGCCTTAGGGTTGTAAAGCTCTTTCACCTGTGAGGATGATGACAGTAGCAGGAGAAGAAGCACCGGCTAACTCCGTGCCAGCAGCCGCGGTAAGACGGAGGGTGCTAGCGTTGTTCGGAATGACTGGGCGTAAAGGGTGCGTAGGCGGTGATGTCAGTTAGATGTGAAATCCCAGAGCTTAACTTTGGAACTGCATTTAATACTGCATTACTAGAGATCGAGAGGGGAAAGCGGAACTCCTAGTGTAGAGGTGAAATTCGTAGATATTAGGAGGAACACCAGAGGCGAAGGCGGCTTTCTGGCTCGATACTGACGCTGAGGCACGAAAGCGTGGGGAGCAAACAGGATTAGATACCCTGGTAGTCCACGCTGTAAACGATGAGTGCTAGACGTCGGAACGTGAGTTTCGGTGTTGGAGCTAACGCATTAAGCACTCCGCCTGGGGAGTACGGTCGCAAGATTAAAACTCAAAGGAATTGACGGGGACCCGCACAAGCGGTGGAGCATGTGGTTTAATTCGAAGCAACGCGCAGAACCTTACCAACCCTTGACATGGTAGTTTGGACTTTTAGAGATAAGAGTTTTCAGTTTGGCTGGGCTACACACAGGTGCTGCATGGCTGTCGTCAGCTCGTGTCGTGAGATGTTGGGTTAAGTCCCGCAACGAGCGCAACCCTCGCCTTTAATTGCTACCAGGTATGGCTGAGCACTTTAAAGGGACTGCCGGTGATAAGCCGGAGGAAGGTGGGGATGACGTCAAGTCCTCATGGCCCTTATGGGTTGGGCTACACACGTGCTACAATGGCGGTGACAATGAGCAGCGAGTGGGTGACCATGAGCGAATCTCAAAAAGCCGTCTCAGTTCGGATTGCACTCTGCAACTCGAGTGCATGAAGTTGGAATCGCTAGTAATCGTAGATCAGCGTGCTACGGTGAATACGTTCTCGGGTCTTGTACACACCGCCCGTCACACCATGGGAGTTGACTCTACTCGAAGCCGGTGAGCTAACCGCAAGGAAGCAGCCGACCACAGTGGGGTTAGCGACTGGGGTGAAGTCGTAACAAGGTAGCCGTAGGGGAACCTGCGGCTGGATCACCTCCTTTCTAAGGAAATTTGTGGATAGTTTGATGTATTTATCATTCTTTTGCGAATTTTATATTATTACTCGAGCCGACCTTGTAAATCTTCTATATTTAGGTAGAGTCCAAAAGACATATAATTTTTTTATGTTGGGCTAGTAGCTCAGCTGGTTAGAGCGCACGCTTGATAAGCGTGAGGTCGGAGGTTCAAGTCCTCCCTGGCCCACCAGTTTTATTTTATTATTGTTTTTTGGTCTCTATCTGAGAGTTCAGTTACGGGGGTATAGCTCAGCTGGGAGAGCGCCTGCTTTGCAAGCAGGAGGTCATCGGTTCGATCCCGTTTACCTCCACCATTTATTTTGGTGGTTGAGGGGGATTTAGAGTTTATTAGTTCTGTGATTGATGATTTATAATATAGTGAATAGGAAACGCATCAAATTTAGATTTTTAGGATAGATTTATTCTATTTTAGAGATTTTTGAGTAATACTTGAGTAGATGGGATATTATTAATTTATTTATTCTGTTTATTTGAAGGATTGCCGGAGAGAATAAGAGAGAGAAGAGCATTTGGTGGATGCCTTGGCTTCAAGAGGCGATGAAGGACGTGATAGACTGCGAAAAGCTGTGGGGAGTTGTCAATAAGCATTGATCCACAGATATCCGAATGGGGGAACCCACCACGTACGTGGTATTTACGACTGAATACATAGGTTGTGAAGGCGAACCTGGTGAACTGAAATATCTAAGTAACCAGAGGAAAGGACATCAACAGAGACTCCGCTAGTAGTGACGAGCGAACGCGGACCAGGCCAATGCTTTTTATAATTGTGACTGGAACTAGATGGAAAGCTAGACCATAGAAGGTGATAGTCCTGTATGGGAAGCAATTATGAAAAGATACGAGTAGGGCGGGGCACGTGAAACCTTGTCTGAAGATGGGAGGACCACCTTCCAAGCCTAAGTACTCCTTGAAGACCGATAGTGAACAAGTACCGTGAGGGAAAGGTGAAAAGAACCCCGACGAGGGGAGTGAAATAGATACTGAAACCGAATGCTTACAAGCAGTAGGAGCACCTATATGGTGTGACTGCGTACCTTTTGTATAATGGGTCAGCGAGTTAATTTATGTAGCAAGCTTAAGCCGATAGGTGTAGGCGCAGCGAAAGCGAGTCTTAATAGGGCGCTTAGTTACATGAATTAGACCCGAAACCGAGTGATCTAGCCATGAGCAGGTTGAAGGTACAGTAACATGTACTGGAGGACCGAACCCACTAATGTTGCAAAATTAGGGGATGACTTGTGGCTAGGGGTGAAAGGCCAATCAAACTCGGATATAGCTGGTTCTCCGCGAAAACTATTTAGGTAGTGCGTTCTGAGATTGCCATCGGGGGTAGAGCACTGGATGGGCTAGGGGGGAGCGATCCTTACCAAACCTAACTAAACTCCGAATACCGATGAGTATATCAGGGCAGACAGTCTGTGGGTGCTAAGGTCCATAGACGAAAGGGAAACAGCCCTAACCGTCAATTAAGGTCCCTAAGTTATGACTAAGTGGGAAAGGATGTGGGAAGGCCAAGACAGCCAGGAGGTTGGCTTAGAAGCAGCCATCCTTTAAAGAAAGCGTAATAGCTCACTGGTCTAGTTAAGCTAGCCTGCGCCGAAAATGTACCGGGGCTAAAGTCATACACCGAAATTACGGGTTCTACATTAGTAGAGCGGTAGCGGAGCGTTCCGTAAGCCTGTGAAGGAGTACTTGTGAGAGGCTCTGGAGGTATCGGAAGTGAGAATGCTGACATGAGTAGCGTTTAAGGAGTGTGAGAAACACTCCCGCCGAAAGTCCAAGGTTTCCTGCGCCAGGTTAATCCGCGCAGGGTGAGCCGGCCCCTAAGGCGAGGCCGAAAGGCGTAGTCGATGGGAATCAGGTTAATATTCCTGAGCCTGCTAGTAGTGACGAATTACGTGTATTGTTATTCCTTATTGGATTGGAATAGCAGTGAAGTAGTTCCAGGAAATAGCACTAGCATTAAGACCGTACCCCAAACCGACACTGGTGGACAGGTAGAGTATACCAAGGCGATTGAGAAAATGATGTTGAAGGAACTCGGCAAAATACCTCTGTAACTTCGGGAGAAAGAGGACCTTCATTTGGGCAACCAGATGAAGGTGGCACAGACCAGGGGGTGACGACTGTTTACCAAAAACACAGGACTCTGCGAAGTTGAAAGACGACGTATAGGGTCTGACGCCTGCCCGGTGCTGGAAGGTTAAGAGGAGGTGTGAGAGCATTGAATTGAAGCCCCAGTAAACGGCGGCCGTAACTATAACGGTCCTAAGGTAGCGAAATTCCTTGTCGGGTAAGTTCCGACCTGCACGAATGGCGTAACGATTGCCCCGCTGTCTCCAACATCAACTCAGCGAAATTGAACTCTCCGTGAAGATGCGGAGTACCCGCGGTCAGACGGAAAGACCCCGTGCACCTTTACTACAACTTTGCATTGGTGTTAGGAGTCTCATGTGTAGGATAGGTGGGAGTCTATGAAGCAATGGCGTCAGTTGTTGTGGAGGCATCCTTGAAATACCACCCTTGAGATTTTTGACATCTAACCGAGGACAGTTATCCTGTTCCGGGACCCTGCATGGTGGGTAGTTTGACTGGGGCGGTCGCCTCCCAAAGAGTAACGGAGGCGCGCAAAGGTAGGCTCAAGTTGGTCGGAAATCAACTGATGAGTGCAATGGCATAAGCCTGCTTGACTGTGAGACTGACAAGTCGAACAGAGACGAAAGTCGGCCATAGTGATCCGGTGGTTCCACGTGGAAGGGCCATCGCTCAACGGATAAAAGGTACGCCGGGGATAACAGGCTGATCTCCCCCAAGAGTTCACATCGACGGGGAGGTTTGGCACCTCGATGTCGACTCATCACATCCTGGGGCTGAAGCAGGTCCCAAGGGTTTGGCTGTTCGCCAATTAAAGTGGTACGTGAGTTGGGTTCAGAACGTCGTGAGACAGTTCGGCTCCTATCTGCCGTGGGTGTAGGAAGATTGAAAGAGGTTGTCCCTAGTACGAGAGGACCGGGATGAACATACCTCTGGTGTACCGGTTGTTGCGCCAGCAGCACCGCCGGGTAGCTAAGTATGGAAGAGATAACCGCTGAAAGCATCTAAGCGGGAAACTTGTCTTGAAACTAATCTTCCCTATGAGGGTCGAGGTAGACTACCTCGTTGATAGGCATGATGTGGAAGTATGGTAACATATGAAGCTAACATGTACTAATAACCCCACTGACTTATTGTACTCCAAGCAATCCTTCAAATAAGCAGAGTAAATTATTTATATTATAAATAAATACTTTGCAATTTGATGTTGTCGTTAATTACTAATTGAGCAAAATACAAATTATGTAGTGTTTAATATACAATTTTATTATCTCATACTTAATTTGTATCATTGTTATTGTCTTCTTATAACAATATCCAATTGATAATTAACATGCAGTGAATAACTAAATATGAATTATGTGTTTATAGAGTGGTTTGGTATCTATAGCGTGAGAAAAACACCTGATCCCATCCCGAACTCAATGGTTAAGGCTCACAGCGCCGATGGTACTTAGTCTTAAGGCTTGGAAGAGTAGGTCGACGCCAAACCTCTCTATAAATACATATACATAATACCTCGCTAGTTTCCTATACTATGTCATAAACTAATTAATACACCATCAGAAAACTAATCGTGTTACAAGATAATCAGTAACCATCAGCACTAAATAATAACAATATATGATAGATAATTATCACCCCAATAAAACAACATCATAACAATGAAAACAGAATTAACTACTACATAAAAAAGATTTGTATAAATATTATACAATCATTATAAGTTAAAAATTAATTCCATGATTAGCAGTGAACCGCCAAAATGATTCTAATTTTTGGACAGTTTTTTTAATAGAATCTAATTCTTCCTTGGCAATATTGTTGTATTTTAGATTTTCTGAATGTGCATCAAATATTTTCTCAAATCGTGTTAATATCTCTAATCCTTTAGCAGATAAACTAATATGGCTTGATCTTTTGTCATGAGGTGATTGTGTTTGTACGATATATCCATTAGATACCATTTTTTTTAAATTATAAGTTACATTTGATCCCATATAATAACCTCGGTAACTGATATCTCCCACAGTCATCTTGCTTTTGCCAATGTTATATAAGATAAAACACTGGATATCGGTTAGATCTTTAACATTATTTCGTGTAAGCTCTGTTTTAATCACATCAAAGAACAGGCAATGCAATCTTTCAATTCCCATAATGGTTTCTAAATATGTATCTTTCATCAATACTGCCCAAAATTTTGCTAATAATAATCAATATAATGTCAATCAGTTAAATTTTAATTAATATTTTTATTTTTTATATGATCTACATAAATTTTTAAGAGAATTATAGGGTTACAATTGGTTAGTTAACGTAATAGATAAGCTGAACATACTGCTGTATAACAAATGTTTTATCTTAATTTTAGGTGTGTGTATTCATTTTTAACGAGAGAATAAGAAATAAAACGCGATTGGCGTCCCCAAGGGGATTCGAACCCCTGTTGCCGCCGTGAAAGGGCGGTGTCCTAGGCCTCTAGACGATGGGGACCAAAGAACAAATTAGTGTTTGTAATATCACAAAGTTCCGAAACTTATGCAATCCGGAACTGCATAGCTATGGATACAACGTTATATTGCTGAAAGCAAGTAAAAAAACGGGTGTTTACATAAATTTTAATATTGTTATAATCTGGGCAAAAGTCGGTAATTATCGTGAAAAAATCTAATCTGAATAATAATAGCAAAGCGTTACCTATATTAATGATCTTTTCTGCGATTGTATTTGTCATAGAAACCGATATTTCTGTGCCAAGTTTTCCTGATATGTTGCAATATTTTTGTACCACTGAATGTTATGTGCAGACAACTTTAAGTATTAATTTATTTGGATTTTGTTTGTCTGGATTGGCCTATGGACCGTTGTCTGATAGTTTTGGACGACGTAATATCTTGATCATAGGGGTTTTTATTTTTGTTTTAGGTAGTTTCGGTTGTACCTTGGCTTCTTCGATTTATCATTTAATATTTTTTAGATTTATTCAAGGTGTGGGAGCAAGTTCTGGTGCTATTATTATTACCGCTATGATTGCAGATATTTATGCAGAAAAGAAAGCTGCAAATATTATGGGTATTATGAATTCAGTGCTTACTATTTTTATGGCGATAGCCCCATTAATAGGTAGTGTATTAGTGATGTCTTATGGCTGGAAAGCTAATTTTACTTTGGTCGCGATTTTAAGTTTAGCTACTTTATTTCTAGTAATGTTTGTAATGCCAGAGACCAATAAAGATAGCATTGTTAAATTTAACTTTATGAATATATGTAAGAAATATCTCTCTTTACTATGTAATAAGAAATTTATGGCCTATACCAGCGCATTAAGCCTAGATACTGGTGCTTTTTTGATGTTGGTTGGTAATATGCCATTTATATATACTCAAACTTATAATGTAGGTAAGCTACATTACGGATTCCACATGGGTGCTATTATTGCGACATTTTCCATAGTAAGCTCTTTGACTGGTAGGTTCAATCAATGGCTGGGGATGCATAAATGTCTTATTGCTGGAGCATTATGGTTTGCAACATTTGGGTTTATAATGTTAGTTGTTGATTGTTTTTCTTTATTAAACCCAATCTTATTCACAGCCTTAAATTGTTTTATTGGTATGGGTGTAGCTTTAATTTTTGGTAATGCCGGTGCAATTAGTATTTACGCTGGTGGAAAATCTAAGGGTGTGGCTTCATCTGCTAGCATGAGTATAAGGTTTTTAGTAGCATCGCTAATGGTTTATATCAGTAGCGTACTATATAATGGAACGTTTACTCCCTTAGTGAGCATAATGTTTGGATGTTATGTTGTCGCTGCTATATCAATATTTATAGGTAATCGCGCTACAAATTAATTGCTATACCTATCGTAAGTTGATTTTGTTTCAGCTATAAATAGATTGTGTGAATTTCTTGTTTTTCATTCTGTAAATTGGTGTAAGATAAAGACATCTTCTATCATACTAAGTTTTTTCTATCCCATGGTGTTGTTAAGAATCAATTAATGGTTTGTGGAATGGAGACGTTAGCTTTTTTTTGAGTATTGATATCGGTAGTTCCAGTTGTTAATGTACTCTTTGACAACGGATTGATCCATTATAAATAATATGTTTTCTGCATTTTTATAATTGGCAGAGTTTGTCCAATTATATGATCCTGTGATTAGTAAATTATCATCTATAATCATTATTTTATTATGTGCTAAGCCTTCAGTTTGGTCTATCCTTGTGTCAATTTTATCATAAGAAATTAATTGTTTAATTTTTGAGTATGGTGCATCAATCTGGCTGCTGTCTACTAATAATTTTACCTTAACTTTACGGTTATTAGCTTTAATTAACTCTGAAATTATTTTTTGTGAGGTCAGCGAGTATGAATGGATAAAAATTTTATGTTTAGCATTTCTAATATGGTTGATAATTTGCTTTTCACACCTTTGTTGTGGCGAAAAACATATTTCTATATCTTTTGCAGTTGTGATAGTACAAAATTTATATCCTATGACTATTCCTATAAATAACACTATCAGGTACAACAGCTTACTACGAACAGAGCATATGAGGTATTCTAGTCTTTTCAATTCTGTATTAATCATAAATGCTGTGCTATTACGCTGGTAGTATCAAGCATTCTGTTGGCAAATCCCCATTCATTATCGTACCATGCTAGAATTCTACCTAGATTATTATTTACCATGTAAGTTTCGGATAGATCTACTATAGCGCTAAATTTATTATGATTAAAATCACATGAAACAAGAGGAAATTTTGTATAGCTTAAAATATCTTTTAACTCATTATCAGCACTCGCAATAATTGCCTGCGTTATCGATTCCTTACTTAATGGAGATTCTGTAAAAAAGGTGAAGTCCACAGCTGAGACATTAGGTGTTGGCACCCTTATGGCTGTGCCATCAATTTTCCCTTGTAATTCCGGAATAACCTTGGCAACGGATTGTGCTGCACCAGTAGTGGTAGGGATCATTGATAAAGCAGATGACCTGGCACGGCGCATATCCTTGTGATTGCTATCTACTAATTGTTGATCTGCTGTGTACGAGTGAATCGTCGTCATAAAGCTGCTAATAATTTGGAATTGATCATTAATGATCTTTGCTATTGGCGCTAAGCAGTTGGTAGTGCATGAGGCATTAGACAGTATTATATGGTCTTTATTAATTTTATGGTGATTAATGCCGTATACTACTGTTAAATCTGCATTATTAGAGGGGGCTGATACTAGGACTTTTTTTGCGCCAGCTTGTATATGTTGCATGGCTTGCTCTTTACTAGAGAATACCCCCGAGCATTCTAAGACAATATCTACTTGCATTTCTTGCCAAGGGAGATTGGCAGGAGATTTTTCTTGTAGGCATTTGATGTTGAAACGTTCTGTTAATAGCTTATCACCATCTACCTTGATATTGTGGTGTAATTGACCATGTACGGAGTCATATTGTAGCAGTTGTATACCTTGGGTGACACTATGTACATCATTAATAGCGACAACATCTAGATTATGATATTTATCGTTTTCTAGTATTGCCCTTAAGGCTAATCTGCCTATCCGACCAAAACCATTAATAGCTATTCTTGTTTTCACTATTCTTCCTAAATATTGTTAATATAGCACTAGTTATTTTATCGCTTGTTATAGCAAAATAGTCAAATAGATCTTCATATGGTGCCGATGCACCAAAACTATTTAAAGCAAAGATATTAATTGAGCTTTTAGTATATTTTTCCCAACCGAGGCTAGACGATGCTTCAATAGCAAAAGTGGGGATGTTTTCTGGTGTAACTTTGTTAGTATAATCTTTATCCTGTTCCATATATATGTCCATGCAAGGCATTGATATAACACGGGCGTTTATAGTATGCGATCTTAACTTGGCTTGTGCCTCTATTGCTATTGCTACCTCTGATCCAGTTGCGATAATGCATATATCTAGCGTTTTATTTTTTTCTTCTGCTCTTATGACGTATGCACCCTTTGCGCATAAATTGTTATTTAAGTCACATGATGTTCTTATATTGGGTACTTTTTGTCTGGTAAGCGCTAAGACAGAAGGGGTCTGTTCACTTGTAATGGCCAATGCCCAACATTCCAAGGTTTCGGCTAAATCAGCAGGTCTGTACACGTTAAGATTGGGTATCGCCCGTAATGAAGGTAAATGTTCTATTGGTTGGTGAGTGGGGCCATCTTCCCCTAGTCCGATGGAATCATGAGTCATGACGTATATCACTTTCTGTTTCATCAAAGCAGAAAGGCGTATCGCTGGTCTACAATAATCAGAGAATACTAAGAAAGTTCCAGCATACGGAATAAGACCTCCGTGCAATGCGATACCATTCATAGCAGATGCCATAAAGTGCTCTCGTATTCCATAGTTAATATAGTTGCCATTTTTATCATTTGGTGTGATTGCTTTGGAATGTGTGGTATAGGTGTTATTTGATCCTGTGAGGTCCGCAGATCCACCAATTAGTTCAGGAATATTAGATACCAAAGATTCCAATGACATGCCGGATAATGTTCTAGTAGCTTTGTTAAGTTCTGGATCAATATATTCATTAGCAACAGTTTGCAATTTCTCTTGCCATTTGTGTGGTAGTTTTCTAGATACAATTCTTTTGAATTCGTCCGAGGAGCTTGTAAAGCAGTCATTCCATTTATTGTAAATATTTTGATTGTTTTTATATGCTGTACGCCATTCACCTAGCAGTTCTTCTGGTATTGTAAAAGGTTGCCATGTTATACCTAGGTGTTCTTTTGTTAACTGTGCTTCTTGTGTACCAAGTGGTGATCCATGCACTGATGCGGTGCCGGCCTTGTGAGGAGAACCAAACCCTATTACAGTTTTGCATGAAATTAACGTTGGTTGCGAGCTATTAATTTTAGCAGCCTTGATAGCGTCATGAATTTCTTGATGATTATGGCCATTTATTTCAATTACTTGCCAATTATTTGCCTGGAATCTTTTGGTTGTATCTTCACTGGTGGATAATTCGGTAGAGCCGTCAATAGTGATACTATTGTTATCAAAAAATACTATTAGCTTACCTAGTTTTTGATGTCCAGCAAAGCTTACAGCTTCTTGAGAAATGCCTTCCATTAAGCACCCATCGCCAACAATGGCGTAAGTATAATGATCAACTAAGTTCTTACCATATCTTGAATGCAGTATAGATTCTGCGGTAGCCATACCAACCGCATTGCCCAGTCCTTGTCCTAATGGTCCGGTAGTGGTTTCTATGCCAAGATCAATATCCACTTCTGGGTGGCCAGGGGTGATGCTATGAAGCTGTCTAAACTGTTTAATATCTTTCATAGTAATTTTTGGATATCCCGTAAGGTATGCTAAAGCATATAACAGCATAGAGCCGTGTCCAGCAGATAGTATAAATCTATCACGATCAAACCATGACGGGTCATGAGGATTAAATTTAAAGAAATCCTTATACAATACAGTGACAACATCAGCCATACCCATTGGCATTCCAGGGTGTCCCGAGTTTGCTTGTTCTATAGCATCTATGGTCAGGGCCCTGATGCAATTGGCCATTTTGCTGTATAAGTTATCTAGCACTGTTGCAGTTACCGTATTTAATATAAACCATTTATACGTTAACGATTAATAAAAGACAATTTTATATTTGTACTAGGATATAAATATTTTATATACTCCAGTTGTTAAAGAAAAATATTCTATGGTTGCAAATACATTTGTTCATCTTAAGGTGCATTCGGCATACTCTTTGGCTGAAGGGGCAATTAAGATTCCCGAATTGTTGGATTTTTGTGTTAAAAACAAAATGCCTGCGTGTGCGTTGACTGATTCAGGCAATGTATTTGGTGCAATGGAATTTTGTCTCAATGCCGCAAAAAAAGGGGTGCAGCCAATTATTGGTGCCAAGATTATGGTGCAAAGTTGTGTTGAGGATAAAAAGCATATAATGCATAATCAGCCCTTGGTGTATCACCCTCTTATTTTATTAGCCAAAAGTGATATTGGTTATAAAAATATAATAAAAATTATTAGTAAATCTTATCTTTCTTCTCATGAGCATAGCGGTGCTGTAATTGGAACTGATTTTGGTGTTTTGCGTGAATTTAGCCAAGATATTATTGCTTTAACTGGTGGAATCGAAGGTGGGATAGTACAATATATATTAAATAGCAGTAAGGAGCATGCTCGTAAATATTTAACGGAATTACAGAATATATATAATGATAATTTATATATTGAAATTGAAAGAACAGGGCGGCAAGAAGAGGAAAAATGTGAACAAGCACTTCTTGATTTGGCCTATAAATTTAATATTCCATTAGTCGCTACCAATGAATCATTTTTCTTAGGTGAGGAACAATATGAAGCACATGATGCTTTGCTATGTATTGCCAAAGGAAATTATGTGCAGCAGGTTGATCGTTATAGGATAAGTAAAGAATGTCGCTTAAAAACTACGCAAGAAATGTGTGAGATATTTAAAGATATTCCCGAGGCGATACAAAATACGGTAATAATAGCACAAAAGTGTAGCTTTATGTTGACCGTGTCCAAGCCAGTCTTGCCGGCCTTTGATACTCCATTAGGAGAGGATGAGGAATTAAAAAAACAAGCTTTATCAGGCTTACAGCAAAGATTAGAACAGCAAGTATTTGCTCCTAAAATGAGTGCAGCAGACAGAAAGCAACTTCACGATGAGTATCATGCCAGACTTGCATATGAAATTAAGACTATCCACGAGATGGGTTATTCTGGTTATTTTTTAATCGTTGCAGAGTTTATAAAATGGGCAAAAGAGCATTCTATTCCAGTAGGTCCTGGGCGAGGTTCTGGAGCAGGTTCGTTAGTATCATGGTGTTTAACAATTACAGATGTCAACCCGATAGAGTTTAATTTAATTTTTGAAAGATTTCTAAACCCTGAACGTGTATCCATGCCCGACTTTGATATCGATTTTTGTCCAGAGAGGCGGGACGAGGTAATTCAGCATGTTTGTGATACCTATGGTAAGGATAGAGTGGCACAGATTATAACTTTTGGAAAATTACAGGCCAAAGCCGTAGTGCGTGATGTGGGTAGAGTGCTTGGTATGCCGTATGGTCAAGTTGATAAAATATCGAAATTAATCCCTGCTAATCCTACTAATCCGGTAACTTTAACCCAGGCTATTGAGCAAGAGCCAGAATTGCAGCGTTTACCACAGGAAGATCCGGAGATAAAAAAACTATTGGATATTGCGGGTAAATTAGAAGGATTGTATCGTCATGCTTCTACTCATGCTGCTGGGATTGTTATTGGGAATGAGCCACTAGATAATATTGTTGCTCTTTATCAAGATCCAAAATCTGATTTACCAGCTACACAATTTAGTATGAAATTTGTTGAGCTTGTTGGTTTGGTAAAGTTTGATTTCTTGGGGTTGAAAACTTTAACTATAATGCAAAAATCTGTCGAGTTAATTGCAGAACATAGACAAATTAATATTGATATAGAGTCTATTCCTTTGGACAACGACAAAGCATTCCAATTATTACGAGATATAGAGACCGTTGGTATTTTTCAATTAGAAAGTCCGGGGATGAAAGATGTTTTGCGTAAATTACAGCCGACGAGATTCGAAGAGATCATCGCACTAGTGGCATTGTATCGCCCTGGACCGATGGATGATATTCCGCGTTATATAGCCTGTAAAAATGGGGCGCAGGAAATTCACTATGAACATCAGTTATTAGAGGGGATTTTAAAAGAGACCTATGGTGTAATGGTTTACCAAGAGCAAGTGATGCAAATAGCGCAAAAGTTGGCTGGGTATAGTTTGGGTCAGGCAGATCTACTGCGTAGAGCGATGGGTAAAAAGATAAAATCCGAGATGGACTCACAGCGTGATATATTTATTGCTGGATGTAAGGACAACAACAATATTAAGCAAGATACAGCAGAGAAAATATTCGAAGCTATGGCAAAGTTTGCTAGTTATGGTTTTAACAAATGTCATTCTGCTCCATATGGGTTAATAGCTTATCAGACGTCATATTTAAAGGCTAATTATCCTGTCGAGTTTATTGCATCTATGATGACATATGATATGCAAAATACCGATAAATTAAGTATTATACGCGAAGAGCTAAACCGGCTAAACATACCATTGTTATCTCCAGATATTAATCATTCCTTTGCTGAATTTTCTGTGGAAAAAATAGAAGGTAAATATGCCGTGCGCTATGCTTTATGTGCCTTGAAGAATGTCGGTGAGTCAGCAGTGCAGCAAATAGTCAATGAGCGTAAGAACAATGGACACTTTAAAGATATTATAGATTTTGCACGCAGAGTAGATGGTCGTTGTCTTAATAAACGTATGTTGGAAAATTTAATTTCATCTGGTGCATTTGATACGTTAGAAAATAATCGTGCAAAGTTATGGGGATCAATAGATATAATTTTACGACATGTTGGCGAAGTTAAATCTCAGGAAGAAAGTATGCAAAGCTCGCTGTTTGATGCCAATAGCAAGGTAAAATTACCACAAGTAAAATTACGAGATAGCAAGAAATGGAATTCCTTTGAAGAGGCTCAGCGCGAGTTTGATGCTGTTGGTTTTTATTTCAGCACTCATCCTGTAGAGCCGTATAAAAACATATTGTCTCAGTACAATATTAAACATTTCTCTATCGTTAGTAGTAATATTGCTCCTGATCAAGAGCAAAGCGCTACTTTAGCAGCTGTCATTGTCAATAAAAAAGAAAAATTAAGCAAAAAAGGCAAAAAATATGCCTTTGTGCAGTTTTCTGATGAATCTGGTCTGTTCGAAGGAGTCTTATTTAGTGAAACTTTAAGTAATTGCAGAGATTTACTAGAGACAGGAACCGTGGTGCTATTACAAGGTATTATTAAAAATGATAGTGGAGAAACCAGACTATTAGTTAATAGTATGCAAAGTTTAGAGGATTATGCCTCAAATGTATCTAGTGCCCTTGTAATAAAGATTCATAATAAAGAGGATTTAGTTTATTTGAAAGAGTTATTGTCTTCTGTTGACAACGGTAATACTTCTATTACGTTAGTTCTAAGGGATGGAGATTATGAATCATTGGTTGATTTAAAGCAACGGTACAAGATTACTCCTAAATTACGTGAAGAAATCGCAACAATGCCTACTATTGAGATACAGGAATGTGCGTAAAAATGAATAGAGGGATATCAATGAAATATTTAATTGTTGGATTATTAATTAGCTTTACTTACTGTAAAGCAGATGAGGGTAAAAAAATGCAAGATCAGAATTCATTGCCGGCCTATGTTGTAATTAATGACGAGTCACAGCCAAAAGATAAAAGAGAAATATTGCATACCAAAGCAATGGAATTGCAATTTCCATTAAATGATGAAGATAAACGAGATGTAGAAATAGTAGCTAGAAGGTTTGATACGGAAACAAACATGCTAGGCGTAGCGGCACCGCAAATTGGTATTACAAAGCGTATTATTGCATTTGCTACGGAAGGAATTCCTAATCTAAAAGAATGGCGCCCCGATTTTACTCAATCTATGCCGCGCACTATTTGGGTAAACGCAACATATGAAGGGCTAAAAGAATATGGTTTCCACGATGATTATGAGGGCTGTTTTTCAGTTAAAAATAAAGCGGCTCAGATAAAACGTTACAAAAAAATACGCTATTCAGCATTCTTGCCTGATGGTACTCATGTTATGGGTGAAGCAGAGGGGTTTTTAGCACGAGTAATACAACATGAAATTGATCACACCGATGGAATTTTGTGTATAGATAAAGCTAATCCTGGGACTGAAATGTTTATTGATGAATATAAAAAAATGCGTGATTCTTCTATAAAAAAGCCCTCTTAATAATATGTGCAGGGTGTTTGGTTGGTAGTGCGAATGGTTAAAAGTTATCAAGATTTAATCAAGTTTTTATTCGTGATAATGATCGGAGGTTTTTCCTGGGTTTTCGCAGGAATACAAGTAAAAATGGTTGGCACTTTTTTTGCTCTCGCGTATCGCCTTATTTTTGGTAGTGTCCTGATGATATCTTATGCGCTGTTAACCAATAGACGTGTTCCTGTCTTTGATAAGGCAAATGTTTTTTTGCTGGTTATCAAAGCTTTGTTTTTATTTTCCTTGAATTATGCCTTATCTTACGAGGGGTTAAAGTATATTACCGGTGGTCAAGCAAGTTTAATTATCGCAGTGATGATAGTGCCAAATATAATTTTTGGTTATTTTATCTTGGATGAAGAGCTTACCGCCATCAAGTTATTTAGCTCCTCATTAGCAATTATCGGTATAACGATAGTTTTTTGTGATGAGATTATACAGTTTTATGCCAAGGGCAGTATAGAAATATCTGGTCTTGCTCTAGTATTGAGTTCTACGTGTTTATCTGCTCTTGGTACAGTTTTAGGTGGGAAACTACTTAAGACAAAAAAAATTGATAGCATCTGGTCTATTGGAATAGCGATGGGAATAGGTGGAGTGCTGATAAGCGTTTTGGGTTTTATTGTTCATAGAGAAATCCTTTTCTCTACTGAACCAATTTTTATCTATACGCAACTTATTCTTGCAACTGCAAGTCCTATCTCATTTATTGTATATTTTGATTTCGTTATAAGGTATGGCACGGAAAAAGCATCTTATATGTGGTTATTGAGCCCTGTGTTCGCCATAATTTCATCTAGTATATATGAAGGTCTAGTAATTGATTGGTATATTGTTGTAGGTGCGTTAGTCATATTAAGTGCTGGATATTTATCTACTGTTAAAACAAATAAAGTAATCAAGCAATAATAGGTTAGTGTTTTCTTTCACGGCCTACACCAAATATGGCTTCCCCCAGGCATTGATAGTAAGTTGTTTGTTGCGATCGCATACAGGGGTAAAGTTATTTTTTTGTAGTACAATTTGTGATGGTATATTATTTTGCAGAGCTAATCCTCTGATTGTGGCATGGTTGCTAATGTATTGACGAAACCAGTCGATCATACGATTAGATATTGCCGAGGCAAGGCCATGGGTGTGATATTCAGGAAGCAGTGCGCCAAAAAGATCGCTCAAAATTGGTTGTAAACTATTGTCTGGTTGAAACCCCCCTCGACCAATGGGTTGATTATGATTGTCATAAATGATCCAACAGATTACAAAAGATTTAGGGTTATATTGATAATTATCCTGTAGTAAGCTTGTAACACCAGCATGATAGTGCTTAGATTTTTCTAGAATTAGTTTTTTTAACCATGGCTTGCCATCGCGTAAGGTATTGTACACTTTGTTGGTATTTAAAAGCTTATACAGGAAGTTTTGCTGTTCTGTAGTATTGATAAAAGGCTTAAATGTAAATGTTTTTCCATTTATTGCACTAGTAATTGTTAGTTTTTCTATTGTTATCATGTAATTTTTATTCCAACAGCGATAATTATGGTTTAGCATTGTGACGATAACAAATAACAAAAAAATGAACAATAATTTAGATTCAATAGTGGCGTTTTCCTTACCCGATGAGCAATCTCAAGATGTTTTACTGGCTAATACCGGGTTATTAAAACAAAATTTGCGGGATAGCGAAATAAACTTTGATGATAACTTAAATATTCTGCATAACACCATTTATCAAGGGTTATTTAGTGCTGAGGCATTAAATAAGCTGGATAAAGAGGTGAATAAGATGGCAAAAAGACATGCCAAATTTATAACGCACATGCGGCATCCAGTATATATAATGCATAATCTGCATGTTTTTTTTGATATAATTATGAATGATAAGTTGCAAAATATTTATGATTATTTTTTTGATAATGAAATTTTTAAACTTCGTTCGCCTGGATTAATTGCACCTATAGAAAACTCTAAGCATCTACTAAATACGCAACAATTGCAGATAGCAGAAAAATATGGATGTTTATTTAACACTCCTGAATTTGGTTTTTATCCTCATTTCACTTTGATCTATAATATAGATTCACAACGCTGTGGAAAAAAAATATTACAATGTTGTATGGATGGTGTGTTGCAAATAACTTTTGATAGAATTGGTATTGGCAAGGTAGGAAAGCATGGTAATCTAGAAGAAATATTGCAACTGTACGAATTGCAATAGAGTGAATGAGGAGAAAATAATGAAAAGATATTTATTGAGTTTATTTAGTATGTAACTTAGTTTATGGCAGTGATCTAAGAAGATAGCCATAGAGCTACAGTATGTAAATCTGCAGCAGTTTGTGATATGAGTTGTGAGATTGATGATAATAATTATGTATTACGCCCATTCAGAGGAGGTGAAAAACAACTAGAATTTTTAGAGAGGCTGTTAACTACTTCAGGGGTATATGAAACATTGCGTGATGGTAAGCCATGGACGGAGGATTTAGTGGTGAATAGAGCATTAGCCTATACAAAGGGAGTAGAGGAAGTTGCCCAAGGTGATTTTGTGTATAATTCAGATAGTTTTACTATGTGTTGGGTGTTATATACACAAGATGATACGCCAATTGGTCGTGGTGGCTTTTAACCAGAAGATAGTCTAGAACCATACAGAACGGAAATATTCGGTGCTTTATTGCCAGAATATCAACAGAAAGGTATTGCTAGAGGTTTAACAGCAAGTATCATTGACTGGTTTCGTACACATATTTCACAAGATGCAGTATTGTGTGGTTTGGCTTTAACCGTAAACCAACCATCGCAAAGAGCTTTAACTACAAATGGTTTTTATCCTTTATTGGATGCTGATAATCAACAGGTTACAACTACTGCATGGGAGCGAGAGTATCTAGTATTTGAAACAAAAAGATAGCTAATAAGAACATTATTTATGCACAGTTATGTGATAATGAGTGTACCTGGTTACTTAACCAGGTACATAGATTCGATCACACGATATTCTCATGGTATTATTGCTACGGGGTAATATAGTGGTTTCACTTTGTTTTCTACTTCATTTAATCGTCACTCATGTATTACATATACATCTCGCTCCTCAAAATTCGTATTAATTCAAAGTTAAACCACTATAGGTGATTATTGACAGGCATTATAAGCATCATTAGGTACTAAGTAGCTTACAATTGTGGTCTGCATGATCGAATTGGTATTATGTTGTGCTTGGTAGAATTTCAGTGTTGTAATAATAAAATATCTGTAATGCTATGATGGCTGATGGCTGATGGCTGATGGCTGATGGCTGATGGCTGATGGCTGATGGCTGATGGCTGATGGCTGATGGCTGATGGCTGATGGCTGATGGCTGATGGCTGATGGCTGATGGCTGATGGCTGATGGCTGATGGCTGATGGCTGATGGCTGATGGCTGATGGCTGATGGCTGATGGCTGATGGCTGATGGCTGATGGCTGATGGCTGATGGCTGATGGCTGATGGCTGATGGCTGATGGCTGATGGCTGATGGCTGATGGCTGATGGCTGATGGCTGATGGCTGATGGCTGATGGCTGATGGCTGATGGCTGATGGCTGATGGCTGATGGCTGATGGATGGCTGATGGCTGATGGCTGATGGCTGATGGCTGATGGCTGATGGCTGATGGCTGATGGCTGATGGCTGATGGCTGTGATGATTGTGGTATATAAAATGCTAAGCCCTGCAAATTGGGGTCATTATTTATGATGCAATGCGACCAAAAGTTTAATAATAGCCAGCAGATATTAGATAACTTTTGCGAACATGTAGGTATGAGCTTAAAATCATTGCAGGCAAGACAAAGCCTGTGCAGTAGATAGGAAAGAGAAAATAGGAAATGAAAATGATTGGTAAACAAATTATAATTACAGGGATTTTAGCCTTAGCTCTTAATCTTGGCAGTGTAATAGCTGATAAATCAAATGAAATCAGCAGTGTTGCTAAATTGCTTGTTGGTTTGCAGAAAACAGGAGAAAAAAGATGTGTTATTCGGGCATTTAAAAAATTACCTTCGGAAGAAAAAGAGTTGTTTGTAGATAAATATAATGCGGTACTAACAAATATAAAAAGTGGCTATGTAAGGGGAGACATTATTAACGCTATAAAAGATATTCCAGAAACATATAGAATGAATTTTATTGAAAGTTCTACTAAATATTTAGATAAACATTCAGTAGAGCTCCACTTTCAAGTAGCATATATACCTTTAGCTGCATTATTTTATAAAGATTTACAGAGCTTTGAAAAAAAACTAGATGAGATTATAGAGATATTTAATAATAATTATAAAGACAGCACCCTTTTATGGAGTATAAGCTATTTCCATAAAAAAGGTCATAATATTGATTTATTCATAAATAAAAAGTTTGGAGAAATCAGAAAAAATATACAAATCTATGACCAGTGGAAATATTTTATAGAGGAGTTATCCTTATTTCCAACGCAAGAGATTGGAGAGGTTGTCGATTTTATAGCAACTATACAGGTTCCTTTTAAAGGGCATTACCATTATAAGCAATTATTACAAGTTATGAGGAGTATACCTTATAAAAATAGAAAAAAGATTTTAGATTCAAGTATAGAGTTATTAAAACATGTAAGACATCCTGGTGAAGCGGCTGACATAATAAAGGATTTGTTATGAGGGTATTGCAGGGTTTACATAAAATGTATTAAAGTTTATTGCAAGTTTTCTTGCCTATGGGGTTTATAAGTCTAATAGTTGCTTAATATAGTCCTGGCTATTAAATAGTTTGAGATCTTCTATTTTTTCTCCTATGCCTACAGAATATATAGGTAATTTATGTTTTTGATAAATACTGACTAATACTCCACCTTTTGCTGTGCCATCTAATTTTGTTATTACTAGACCATTAATTGCTATAGCTTGTTGGAATAATTCCACTTGAGAGTGGGCATTTTGCCCCGTAGTTGCGTCTATGGTTAATAGACATGAATGCGGTGCAGTTGGATCAATTTTTTTTATTACTCTTTCTAACTTAGATAATTCGTTCATCAAGTTAGTATTGTTTTGCAACCTTCCAGCTGTATCAATAATTAAAATATCATCATTTTCCTTTTGTGATAGTTGCATGGCATCAAATACTAGTCCAGCAGTATCTTGTTCATTATTACCATACACTATTGGAACGGAGGCTTTCTGTGCCCAGATGTCTAGCTGTTCTTTTGCTGCAGCTCTAAAAGTATCACCCGCAACAATTCTTACTTTTTTTCCTTGGCTTGACCAGTTATAGGCCATTTTACCAATAGTGGTTGTTTTACCACTACCGTTGACACCAACCATTACAATAACATGTGGTTGCTTACTAGGGATTAAATCCGTATTGCCTTCTGCATTGTGTAGTTTCGTTGTAATTACTTGTGCCAGTGTATGTTTTACTTCATTAATTGATACATTTTTATCAAATTTATTTTTTGCCAGTTCTTGTATCACTTCATTTGCTGTCGTGATTCCTATATCGGTTGTAATTAATAAGTCTTGTAGTTCATCTAGAGTATCGTCATCAAGCTTCTTTTTGCTTATTATTGCTTGAATCCCGTCGGTAATCTTATCGGATGATTTTTTTAACCCACTGGTTATCTTAGAAAACCATCCATTGTTTTTATTTGCCATGTTTTGCTATTAATCCTTTATTATCACACCCTGTTACTGTAGCGGTAATGATATTTCCTTGATGGTTTTTGTCATAATCTATCACATGGGTAGGGGCATAGTGTTCGCTATAGCCTTTTCCACCTTGTTCCATCAATACCGGTATATCTTGGCCAATTAGTGATTGATAAAATGCTAGTTTTTGTTGCTTACCAAGTAAACGTAAGGAATCAGCACGTTGTTTCCTAGTATTTTTTAATACCTGTGGCATTTTGGCTGCAGGTGTACCTTTGCGAGCAGAATAAGGAAATACGTGCAAATAGCTAATATTACAATCTTTCACTAGCTTAATGGTATTAAGAAACATTTCATCGGCTTCTGTTGGAAATCCTGTGATGATATCTGCGCCGAAAACAACATTTGGTTTGATATTTCTAATTTTAGCACAAAAATCATACACGTCCTGACGTAAATGTCGTCTTTTCATACGTTTCAAGATAAGATCATCACCAGCTTGAAGGCTGATATGCAAATGAGGCATTAGTCTTGGTTCATTTGCTAACAAAGAAAATATATCATCATCTACTTCGACTGGATCTAGGCTCGATAATCTAAGCCTGGGAAGGTTAGGAACGTTGGATAATATACGTTTGCATAGCATGCCTAAGGTTGGTTGTGCTGGTAAATTAGCACCATATCCTGTTATATCTACTCCGGTTAAAACAACTTCTTTATATCCGTTTTCTA
Source organism: Alphaproteobacteria bacterium (assembly GCA_965204765.1). Lineage (GTDB taxonomy): Bacteria > Pseudomonadota > Alphaproteobacteria > Caedimonadales > UBA9215 > CBDBFG01. Next base: position 700,394 of record CBDBFG010000004.1, read on the forward strand.
CTAAATTTTTGACCTGATTTACAATTTCTGCAATTGAAGAACTTCTATTGTTTCCTCTGGCATATGGTATGGTACAGAAAGTACACCGATGGTCACAACCATTTTGTATCTCTAAAAATGCACGTGATTTATCGGTAAAAGATGATAACAGATGGTTGGCTGTTTCCTGGACAGACATGATATCATTAACTTTTACTTTTGTTTCATCGGAGAATTGATAGCTTTCTTGCTGCATCTTTTCATGATTACCTAGCACAAGATCTACTTCTGGCATATTTTTGTATACATCTGGATTTAATTGTGCACTACATCCTGTTACTATTATTTTAGCATTTTTGTTATTTTTTTTTGCTTTTCTGGCTGCTTGTCTTGACTGTCTTTCTGCTTCGTTTGTAACGGCACAGGTATTAATTATAATGGTATTATCCAGATTATTATTTAGTGCATATTGGCGCATGACCTCTGATTCGAAGATATTGAGTCTACATCCAAGAGTAATAACGTCTACATTCTTATTGTTGATAATAGGTTTGCTTGACATATTGGTATTACGCGTTGTTAAATATTTCTTCTCCGAAAGAACCTTTAAATGAATATCCAACAAGTCCGTTAATAATTACTTGATCATTGTTATAACTGATGTCTAAATTACCGCCATCAAGTATTACTTTAACGTTGTTATCAATTAGTTTTCTTTTGTAGGCGGCCACTACACTTGCGGCGGCCCCGGTTCCACAAGACATAGTGATGCCAACACCACGTTCATATACTTTTACTTTTATAGAGTTACGATTGATGATTTCAACAAATTCGACATTTGCCTGTTGAGGGTAAAGTTCATGTGAGGTAAGTTGTTGACCAAGATTATGATGATCAATTCCCTTTAGATCTTCGACGAAAAATACCATGTGTGGATTGCCCATAGATACAGCAGTAGGTTCTTTTAGCACCCCAAGCTTTATTGGCAATTTTAAAGTATTGCATTTTTTTGCAAGTGGAATTTCTTGCCACTCTAGTTTAGGTTTTCCCATGTCCACTGTAACGCTACCATCATCGTTGACATTAGTTTGTAGGATTCCTTCGATGGTTTGTATAACACAATTACTGCGCTTGAATTCCTCGGCTAAAAGGTGTCCTAGGCATCGTAAAGCGTTACCACAGGCGCCAGCTTCTTTACCGTCTTGATTGTATATTTTCATCAGTATATCTGCACCACTATCAATAGGGCTATCTATAAGAATTAGTTGGTCACACCCTATGCCAGTTCTTCTATTGGTTATGGCTTGGATTTTCTTGATATCAAGGTCCATTTCGTCTTCTCGTTGATCGATAATGACAAAATCATTTCCCAAACCGTGCATTTTTATAAAATCGTATGACATATTAGTATAGTTTCATAAGTTATTTATAGGGTGCTATAGAGAATTATAGTTCTCGTATTATTCCATATTTTCCACAGTATCGTAACCAAGTTTAGCTTATCAAATGAGCGTGCCAAAGTATATACAGTTTGCCATATTATTAGCAAGGTTTTTTTATTGAGCTGTGATTTTAATTGATTGTTTCTTGGTGGCTCTCAAATTTTTTGTTGGTGATGATTTAGTCGTGTGTGTTAATGATAGGTTTTTTGCAAATATGCAGCTATAATCAGAGATCAATCAATATAACTTGTCCCTGTCTAATCACAAATCCTTTGTTTTCATTTAATATCTCTTTCGCTATATTGCCGAATATTTCTTTACGCCAGCCATGATTAATCAACAATTCGTTATTTTCTGGTTCAAGTATGAATTTTTGCAGATTGCTTGATGAAGAAATCAGAGACTCTGAGACATGATATGTGCTAGAAGTATATCGCAGTGCTAATTTTAACATATCATAGACAAGCTGATTTGTATGTTTTGTCATGCCTATTTGGGGCAATTCTGGACATTGTTCTTTTGTGAAATTGCTAGCATGTTGTAATGTTTGTAACACTTTATCTGCGAAGTCAGATGGCATATTATGTTTTTGTATACCTCGTATTTTATATAGTTTTGCAATAGATGTAGGATTATTGTGTGCTAAATTAGCGATGCAATCATTGGGTAAAATCTTTTTTCTTGGTTTATTTTGTGCTTTTGCTACATGTTCACGTAGTTTTACCAAAGATAATGCACGAGCAAGATCGTGTGGTTTATTTGTCGCAAGTTTTATCTTGTATAACAAAGAATTAATATCTGTTTTGTAAGTGTTGAGATTATTGATTTTTTGTAATTCTTCTTGAATCCAAAGTTCGCGTTTATTATTGGCAATTTGTTTTACAAGTATCTGATATATTTCCCGTAGGTATGTTACATCAGAGATGGCATATTGAATTTGTGTGTCAGATAACGGTCTTTGTGACCAATCAGATGTCCGGCAACTTTTATCTACGTGTTTTTTTAATAATTTGTGTATGATTTTGCTATATCCAATGGAATCACCAAAACCACATACAGAAGCTGCAATCTGTGTGTCATATATATTTTTTGGTAGTTTGCCTATGTAATGTAGAAATGCTTCCATATCTTGACGAGCAGAGTGCATAACTTTCACTATTTTATCGTTTAGTAATAGGTCGTATAAAGGTGATAAACATATATCATGTGCCAGAGGATCGATAATAGCAACATTAGTGTGGCTGGCTATTTGGATAAGGCAAATCTGAGGGTAATATGAATTTTCCCTAATAAATTCTGTATCGATGGTAATAAAATCATCATTAGTTATGGTGGTGCAAAAGTCTTGTAATGCCGATGATGTATCAATGTATAAGTGTTTTGTTTCCAATTTTTCCCTAGCCTATCTTTAAAACTTATTACTCTATATTTGGGCTGTAATTATTAGTTGTTAAGTAAAAATACTATGGCCTTTTTATAGTGTCATATTAACTTGTTTTTTAGCAATACGTATAATCATTTGCAAAATGACAAGATATTAAGTACAAGTTAACAGATAAATATAATTTGAAAAAGAGAATATTATGCATAAATATCGTACTCATAACTGTTCTGAACTGACTATGCAGGATGTAGGAAAGCAAGTTAAGCTAAGTGGTTGGGTGCATAGAAAAAGAGATCATGGAGGTTTATTATTTGTTGATTTACGTGATCATTACGGCATTACCCAAGTAGTAATAAGAACAGATAACAATACATTTAAAAATGCTGAATCTGCTAGTTATGAAAGTGTTGTAACTATTGATGGTAAGGTGGTGAAAAGGTCTGATGATACCATTAATAATTCGATGGTAACGGGAGATATAGAAATCGTAGTAGATAATTTTATTATTGAGTCAAAGGCTGATACGTTACCTGTACAAGTGAATAATAACAAGGATTTTCCAGAAGATACTAGATTGCGTTATAGATTTATCGATCTGCGTCGTGAAAAAGTACATGATAATATAGTGCTAAGATCGAAAATTATTTCCTATATACGTGAACAGATGACACAACAGGGGTTTCTAGAGATTCAAACTCCTATTTTGACTGCTAGCTCCCCTGAAGGGGCAAGGGACTTTTTAGTGCCCAGTAGATTGCATCCAGGGAAATTTTACGCTCTTCCTCAGGCTCCACAGATGTTTAAGCAGTTATTAATGGTAGGTGGATTTGATAAGTATTTCCAAATAGCACCTTGTTTTAGAGATGAAGATGCACGAGCAGATAGATCACCAGGAGAATTTTATCAGCTTGATTTCGAGATGGCTTATGTAACGCAAGAGGATGTTTTTGCAGCTTTAGAACCCATTTTAAAAGGTGTATTCCAGAAATTCAGTAATGGCAAGAAGGTCAGCAGCAGTTTTCCGAGGATATCCTATAAAGATGCTATGTTACGCTATGGCTGTGATAAACCTGATTTGCGTAACCCTTTGTTAATTTATGATGTAAGTGACGCTTTTGCTGGATCCGGTTTTTCTATTTTTGCTAAATCGGTAGCTGCTGGTTCAGTGGTGCGTGCCATTCAAGCAAAAGGGGCTGCCACAAAGCCAAGAAGCTTTTTTGATAATATGAATAATTGGGCTAGATCGCTGGGTGCGCCTGGTTTAGGATATATAGTTTTTGATGAATCTGGTGAAGCAAAGGGTCCAATTGCTAAATTGCTAGATAATGCAAGGTTAGATAAAATCAGACAACTGGCTAAGGTTGGTAATGGTGATGCTGTCTTCTTTGTTTGTGACCAGGAAAAACCTGCAGCAAAATTAGCAGGTGAAGCAAGAATAAAATTGGGTGCCGAGTTAAATTTAATTGCTCAGGATAGGTTTGAATTTTGTTGGATAGTTGATTTCCCAATGTTTGAATACGATGAAAAAAATAAGAAAATAGATTTTTCACATAATCCGTTTTCTATGCCACAAGGTGGACTGGAATCTTTGTGTACCCAAGATCCATTGGATATTGTTGCATACCAATATGATATAGTATGTAACGGTATAGAGTTGTCTAGTGGAGCTATTAGGAATCACTTGTTAGATGTAATGTACAAAGCATTTGCGATAGCAGGCTATAGCAAGCAAGAGGTTAATGATAATTTTTCTGGTATGATTAAGGCATTGCAATATGGTGCTCCGCCTCATGGTGGTAGTGCGCCTGGTATTGATCGGATAGTAATGTTACTAGCAGAAGAAGAAAATCTACGAGAGGTTGTAGCGTTTCCAATGAATCAACGGGCTGAAGATTTATTAATGAATGCTCCGAACACGGTAGATGACAAGCAACTAGATGAATTACATATCAAGATTAAACCAACTTTGAATATTAGTTAAGCATATCAATACATTGTGTGACGGAGAGATAAAGAATAGGTATAAGGTAAGGCTGTAGTTGCTATTAAGTTTTTCAAGTCTGTAGTGAATAGGACTTGTCTTTAAATATAATATGACAAATCCTATGGTTATAAAGCATTAGCAATTTACAAAAAGTTATAAAATACCAAAATAAACAAAAAGTACTTTATTTTTTTAAAACTTCTGATACAAAGTAGTCATACCTTTTATGGGGCGATTAGCTCAGCGGGAGAGCATCTCGTTTACACCGAGGAGGTCGGGGGTTCAAATCCCTCATCGCCCACCATTTGGTTTCTATGTCTAGCATTATCATTATTTGTTGATCACGGTTTAACTTTAATAATAATAGTCTGTTGGGCAAGTAATATATTTTCTTATATAACAGTGGAATAGGGCAAAATTGCTGTATTTGTAGATTATCGTTGCTTTTTTTACTGTTAATCGCTATATTCTCGTTGATTTGTAAATATAAAATAAAAGGAAATCGAATGTCGTCTAGCAAAAAGACTGAATTACAAGAATTCGGCAAAATTAGGTCTGCGTTATGGCCAATTCATGGGTATGAAATGAAAAAATTCTTACCTATGGGATTTATAATGTTCTTAATTTTATTTAACTATACAATTTTACGTGATGTAAAAGATGTATTGATTGTGACTGCTCCTGGGGCTGGTTCTCCGGTTTTAGGGTTTTTAAAAGGATGGCTTGTTATGCCAGCAGCAATTCTGTTCGTCATGATGTATACAAAAATGACTAATGTGTTCTCGCAAGAGAAAATATTTTATTATATCGTTACTGGATTTATAGTATTTTTTGGTCTTTTTGGTTTTTTATTCTTTCCTAATCAAGATTTAATTCATCCTTCACAGGAGCTAATTAAAAGCTTGCAAGTATCCTATCCTAATTTACAGTTTATTTTCCCTATTTGGGGTGTGTGGAGTTATTCTTTATTCTATATAATGGCTGAAATTTGGGGGGCGTCTATGATCGCTTTATTATTTTGGCAGTTTGCAAATAAAATTGTTAAGACTAATGAAGCAAAAAGATTTTATTCCCTGTTTATGCTTATTTCAAATGTGGCATTAATCGTTTCTGGTGAGACTATCAAATACTTTTCCGCTTCGCATGGTGAAGGTGCTGACGCTATGGAAGCTTGGGGTGTTTCGCTTCGTTATATGATGTGTGCGGTGGTGATTTGTGGATTGTTAGCTATCTATATCTATCGCTGGATGCATGTGCATGTATTAACTGATAAGCGCTACTATGACCCTAAAGAGAAAGCGCCAACTAAAAAGAAATCTAAGATGAAAATGGGCATGATGGAAGGATTTAAGTATATGTTTACTAATCCTTATATTGCTTGTATCGCTATGTTAGTTCTTGCTTATGGTATTTCTATTAATCTGATCGAAGTGGTATGGAAAGATCAAATCAGAGTAGCATTCCCATCACCGAAAGATTATGCACGTTTCATGGGGCAATTTTCTCAGAATACGGGTATTATTACCATTATATTAGTAATGTTTACTAAGAGTTTGGTACGTAAAATGGGATGGTTTGTTGGTGCCATAGTTACTCCGTTAATTATGATTATTACCGGTGGATTGTTCTTTGCTCTTGTATTGTGTAAAAACACAATAGATCCTATGATGACTTCTGTTGCTACCATGATTGGAGTAGCAACCATGTCGCTACCAGCATGGATTGGTTCTATTCAAAATGCTTTAACAAAAGGTACAAAATATGCACAGTTTGATCCTACCAAAGAGATGGCATACATACCTTTAGATGATGAGTTAAAAACCAAAGGTAAAGCAGCCGTGGATGTTGTTGGAAATCGTCTTGGTAAAGCTTTAGGTGGTTATACGCAAAATATAGTATTTATTGCCACTGGTACCAAAGATGTCTTGACTGTTGCTCCTATATTTGGAGGGGTGATTGCTTTGGTAGTGCTGGGCTGGATAGTTGCTGTCTTTGGCTTAAGCAAGCGTTATAATGCTCTTGTAAAAGAGAAGAAATAGTATATTTCATATATTATTTTAAAAGCACTGACTTTAGTCGGTGCTTTTTTTATATGTATAAAATGGTCGGTTAGATTGTATCTTGGCTACATTCTTATGTTGTAATAATTCTAGTTGTTATTGTGAGTTTGTCTTGGTACAATGCCTGGTTTTTAAAGAAGTGATGAATGTTAAAAAATTTAGTATTGGGTTTGTTGCTAATTTTATCTGGCTGTGGAGAAAACACGAATCCCACTGAGCAAGGAAAAAATACAATTACTGTAGGTGTTTCTCCTGATATGCCTCCTTTTGAATTTTCACAAACCACTGGTAGCGAATCAAAGGTAGTAGGTTTTGACATAGATTTGATTAAGGAAGTTGTACAAAGGATGAATTGTTCCATAGATATCAAAAGTATGGAATTTAATTCTTTAATTCCCGCATTGAAATCTAGGCGGGTAGATATGGTAATTTCATCAATTAGTGATACAAAAGAACGCCGTAAGAGTGTTGATTTTTCAACGTCATATTTATCACTAAGAATTGCGGCTCTTACCAAGGAAAAATATGCTACATTCACACAAGAGGACTTTACAGGAAAGAAAGTAGGGGTGCAGTTAGGCACATCTCATGAGCAGTTTATGAAAAATCTTGTCCCAGATATAAGAGGACTAACAGTTAGCAGCCTAGGACATCTTGGTGAATTAGTGCAAGAGTTATCATCAGGAAGAGTTGATATTGTCGTGTTGGATTATGACGCTGGGATGGAATTTGTCAAGCTGCATAATGATTGTTATTTGTATGCTATTCCCGATTCAAAAGTGGATTATGCTATAGCATTTAATAAGGGTAGTAATTTAGTTGCCAAGGTAAACAATATAATAATGGAATTACTTAAATCTGGTTATATAGATTCTTTAAAGACGAAGTGGTTAAAGGGGCATAGTGGTTAATATGTTATGTGTTGCCGTATGTACTGATAATAAATCTTTTTGATTGAATTTAGTAAGTCTAAGCAGTGTAGGGTGATGATGAATTTAAGATTTGATTTAATAAATGATAAGATACCGTTTATTTTGCAAGGGCTAGGTATAACTTTGCAATATACCATCGTTGCGTTCATTATTGGTTCTATACTGGGTATATTGTTGGCGGTTATGAAGCATTCTAAAGTTAAAGTATATTCTAGCTTGGCTAGAGTGTATATTTCTATTTTTAGAGGCACGCCTTTGTTAGTGCAATTGTATCTTATATATTTTTCTAGTCCGCAATTAACAGGATATAAGATTACTATTTTTCAAGCGGGTATTATGGCATTTTCATTAAATTCTGCAGCATATGTAGCGGAAATTATTCGTAGCGGTATAAATTCTATTTGTAAGGGTCAATTTGAAGCGGCAAGTTCCCTAGGTATATCATATTTAAGTACCATGATGCACATTATTATGCCCCAGGTTTTACGTAATATGTTGCCAGCATTGGTAAATGAGTTAATTAATTTATTAAAAGAATCAGCATTAATTTCTGCTATTGGCGGTATGGACTTATTAAGGAGAGCAAAAATAGTATCTGCAGAGACTTATTTGTATTTTGAACCTTTATTATTAGTGGCGTTAACTTATTATTGTATCGTATTGTGTTTGGCTAAGTTTGCTAAATTTTTAGAAAAAAGGTTGTGCTATAGTGATTAAATTTACCGAAGTTGTTAAAAAATTTAATGACAATATTATTTTAAATAAAATTTCTGGTGAAGTAAAAAAGGGTGAGGTGGTAGCTTTATTAGGTGCCTCTGGGTCTGGGAAATCCACCTTATTGCGTTGTATGAATTTATTGGAGTACCCAAATAGTGGTAGCATAACAATAGATGGCGTAGAAATATTAGATGATAAATGCGATATTTTGTCCGTTCGTAAAGACATTGGTATGGTGTTTCAGAATTTTAATCTTTTTGCGAATATGTCTGTGATGCAAAATGTTACTTATGCTTTAACCCAGGTATTAAAAATGCCTGAAGATAAGGCAAATGATATAGCAATAAAATTATTGGAACAAGTAGGGATTGTTGATACAAAGAATCAATATCCTGCTAATTTATCCGGTGGACAAAAACAAAGAGTGGCCATAGCAAGATCACTAGCTATGAATCCTAAAATAATGTTGTTTGATGAGCCGACATCAGCCTTAGATCCTGAAATGGTTAATGAGGTATTAGATGTGATAAAAAAATTGGTGGCTAAACATAGTATTAGTATGCTCATTGTAACGCATGAAATGCAATTTGCCCGGGAAGTTGCAGATATGATTTGGTTTTTGGATAATGGTAAAATAGTGGAAAAATCGCCTCCAAAAGAATTCTTTTCTTCTCCGAAGCACGAAAGAGCAAAGAAATTTTTATCTAAACTATTGTAATACTAGCACTTATAGAATCCGCTATTGATAAAATGAATTTAATTTATGGGCAATTTGTAAATTAGGATTTTCATTGGTTTGTTGTATTGGTAAATCAAAGTCATATTGGTTATTGGCAAATGATATGATTTTTATGCCATAGGCTTTGTGCATGTAAAGCACGTTTAATTGATGCGTATTATCCATAGCATTATGCAGATAAATAACACATTGTTTGCTTAGGTTTTCTGATGCTATATCTTGTATCATAGAATTAGATTCCCCAGGAATATAAATAGTCCCACCTAACTTTTTAATAGCCTGCAAGTGTCCCGTGTATAAGCTTGGTTTATTATATTGAAAATGATAAACATGAATTATTAAACCAGGTTGTAGTTGTTTTACCGTGTTTACAAAGCTTGCAGTTACATCATCGATAGTATCGGTTTTGTGTGCCTGATGGTTGAGTGATCCATTCTTATTATGCATACTTGTTCTGGGGCCATTTAATACTATAATCGGTCGGTTATCCCTTTGTTGACATAGCCATTTTGCTAAATTACTAGCATCTTTGGCGGTGTATATATTCCAAGAGCCATTGACTTGTCTTGTATCACCTCCAATTATTACAACCCTAGCAGGAAATAGATTTTTATCTGGTATTTGCTTAAAGGATTTTTTACTCAATTGTAGTTCTATGTGATTAGGTATTCCGTTAGTCCATAGAATATTATTGGTGTTGTCCAGTGTTGTGTTAGCTAACGTGCTGTATTTCAAATACATCGGTAAACAAAAAGTAGTGTTTGTTCCTGTTGGATATTTGTGCATAGCAAAAATTTGGTGAGCAACATGGATAATTTGGCATTTGTCGAATCTTTTATCTTGTAATAATTGAAAACCAATCATGCCGACAGTTAGGATAATACTAGGTTGTGCTTTATGCAGTTTATCTAAATTGTTAAATTTATTTAATTGTTCATTGGGGTTCAGTTTAGCGAAAGCTTTGCTAATGCCTTGTATCATTGATTTCTCACCTGTTAGCTTTGGATTATAAAAAATATCCAAAGAATATAAATTACTAGTGAATAATATTGTTATAATAAGACAAACAGTGCTTTTTTCATTTAAGATTGTTTTGGGCATGACACTATGTTGGTTTAAAGTTATTACGATGACTTTACTATAATGTGGATTAGATTTACAGTGCTGAAATTTAAGTAACTAATCATGGTTTATCAATTAATGTCATCGAAATAAAAGTGAGCATAGAATTATCCACATATTTTAAAAAAATATAATTGTATCAAGGTTAGCTACCGCAATAAAGAGCAGTGATTGTAAAATATTAATGCACAATATATTTTAATAAATAGGTGAATTTAATTTCTGTATTACATATTAGGATAGTTGGGTCCTTCTCCCCCCTGGGGTGGAGTCCAGTTGATATTTTGTTCAGGATCTTTTATATCACAGGTCTTGCAATGAATACAGTTTTGAGCATTGATAACTAAATTAGGTTTGTTATCTTTATCTTTTACAATTTCATATACTCCAGCGGGACAATAACGTGTCTCAGGAGAGGCATATATATTATAATTAATATCTATTGCGATATTTTTATCCTGTAGTTGCAAGTGACATGGTTGATTTTCATGATGGTTGGTAGAGCTATAAAATATATTTGATAATTTATCAAAAGATATCTTACCGTCGGGTTTTGGATAGTGGATTGGTTTGCAATTTTTTGCTGGTTTTAGCTTTTTATGATCTTTATGGTGCTTCAAAGTCCATGGTGATAACCCTTTGCTTATGTATGTTTCGAAAGCTGCATTGATCAATCCAGGGACTAATCCCCATTTAAATCCAGGTCTGATGTTCCGTACTTTGAATAGTTCATTATGGATCCAACTGTCCTTAAATTTTTGTTCGTATGACGCATAGTTTTTTTCACTACTAGTTAACTGCTCAAAGGTTGATTCAGCAGCTAACATACCAGATTTCATAGCGGTATGACTTCCTTTTATTTTAGCGACATTCAGAAATCCAGCAGAACACCCAATGATTGACCCGCCTGGAAATAAAAGTGTGGGGATAGATTGGTATCCTCCTTCGTTTAGGGCTCTGGCTCCATATGATATGCGTCTTCCATTACAAAAAAGATGTTTTATTTTGGGGTGGTGTTTAAATCTTTGAAATTCCATATACGGATCCATATATGGATTTTTATAATCTAGTCCTGTTACAAATCCACAGGCAATTTGGTTATTTTCCATATGATAGATAAATGACCCACCATATACATCATGTGTCAAAGGCCAGCCAATGGTATGAATAACATTACCTTCTGCATGATTTTTAGGATCTATTTCCCATATTTCTTTTAAACCAATACCATAGCTCTGTGGTTGAGAGTTGCTGTCTAATTTATATTGCTTTATTATTTGCTTTGCTACCGATCCGCGGCAACCTTCACCAATCATGACGTGTTTAGAGTAAATTTTTACTCCTGGTTCGTATTGTTCAGTTTGTTTGCCTTGTGTGTCTATTCCCATAGCAACCGTTTGAATGCCACAAACGGTATTATTCTTATCAAATATACATTTTTCTACAGCAAAGCCGGGATATATTTCTATGCCTAAGTCTTCTGCATACTTACCAAGCCAACGACATAGATTGGCTAGGCTGATAATATAGTTATCTTTGTTGTGCATTAAGGGTGGGGTAGGAATATGGTATGAATTATTTTTGGTTAGATATAAAAATTTATCCTGAGCAACCTTGGTTGTTACCGGGGCACTCAGATTTTTCCAATCAGGGATTAATTCGTCTAGTGCCCTTGTTTCAAATATATTACCTGAAATTATATGAGCGCCTACCTCGGAACCTTTTTCCAATATACAGACAGAAATGTCTTTCTTATTAGTATTTGCTAACTGCTTTAGCCTTATTGCCGCAGATAACCCTGCTGGTCCAGCACCGATAATGACTACATCAAATTCTAAGGATTCGCTCATATTTATTATTTTTTAGCTTTGTTATTTGTTGGATATTGCTATTCATCACAGCTATTGCCATTTTTCATGCCCATGATGTTGTAGCCACAGTCAACATGGTGATTTTCTCCTGTTACTCCACTGGCAAGGTCACTTAATAGGTATAGTCCTGATTTTCCTACTTCTTGTAGTTCCACATTGCGTTGTAATGGTGAATTTTCTTGTGTCCATTTTAACATTTCTCTAAAATCTCCTATTCCTGCTGCTGATAATGTACGTACAGGTCCAGAAGATAAAGAATTAATTCTGATATTGTGTTGGCCAAGGTCAACAGCAAGATATCTAACGCTGGTTTCTAATGCTGCCTTTGCTACTCCCATAACATTGTAGTTAGGCAACACTTTTTCTGCGCCAAAATAGGTTAAGGTTAGGATGCTGCCACCATTTTGTTGCATTAGAGGCTTGGCATGCTTAGCAATAGTAGTCAGTGAATAACAGGATATATCAAGAGTATTAAAAAAGTTTTCCCTTGATGTATCTATGTACTCTCCACGTAGCTCTTTTTTATCAGAAAAAGCTATGGCATGTAGTAGGAAATCTATTTTGCCCCATTTATTTTGTATCTCAGCAAATAATTTAGCGACTTCATCCTCGCTAGTAACATTACATGGTAAAACTAATTCGGAATTCACTGATTGTGCCAGAGGTTCTACTCTTTTTTGTAATGATTCTCCAACATAAGTAAATGCAAGATCTGCACCTTGAATAGCAAGTTGTTGTGCTATCCCCCAGGCCAATGAATGATCATTTGCCACCCCCATAATAAGTCCTTTTTTCCCTTGCATTAAACCATTAAATGCCATAAATGCTCCTTTAATTTTTATACTTAAATCTACATCCTAAAACTTATTAGTGCAAGTTTATAAGGTTATGCTATAGAACTTATCCAGATGATGAATTGATTAATATTTATTTAAATTTAAGTTGTTATAACTTATATAGAGATTAGCAATGTTTTACAGAAGAGGTTTTAATGAGAGTGATGTTTGTTATCTTTGCTATAGTATTGTTATATGCAATATTTAAGAATAAGAATGCCATAAGTCATTCTTGGATCGTAGACACACCTATTGCACATCGTGGATATCATAATAATATAGATGTACCGGAAAATACTATGCGGGCATTCCAGGAAGCTATTAAGCAAAAATTTGCCGTAGAATTAGATGTACAATTAACGCAAGATAAAGAGTTGGTAGTATTTCATGATAAAAACTTACTTAGATTGTGTAATGTTGATCTTTTGTTATCAAGGGTCAATTTTCGTGAGTTACAAAAATATAAAATATTAAATTCTAATGAGAATATACCGAAATTAAGCAAAGTTCTTGAGCTAATTGATGATCAGATCCCGATTGTCATTGAGATTAAACAAAATGGAAAGGTAGGCGAATTAGAGGACAAGTTAGTGTCTGAACTAAGGAAATATAACGGTCGTTATGCAATAGTATCATTTAATAGTTTATCTTTAAGGTATCTTAAGCAATATTCTTTGTGTTGTATTGGGCAAAATTATGATCCCGATGATTACAATACTAATAATGTTTTTGCGTCGTTATTTTACTTGTTAAAAAACTTATTTTATAGCAGACCTGATTTTATAGTATTTAATTATAAATCCCTTTCGCAAAAGATAGTAAAAATTGTTAATAAATATTTTACCATGATAGCTTACAATCTAAAGAGATCAGAATCGCGTTTGTCATCTGCGGATAATGTGATTTTTGACTTGTAATAAAAAACATAATTACTATGCAAAAAAATTTATACCTTAGAGTTAATGATAACTCTGTTATTAGATTCCAGCATTACTTGCCAAAATCAGATAATACTAAGCCCAATATATTAATTCTTGAAGGCAGAGGGACATTCATCGAAAAATGTAATCATACAATCAAAAGATTGCAGGATGATGGGTATGAAATATGGATATTTGATTGGCGCGGTCAGGGCTTATCAACACGAGAGGCCGGAAGAAAAGGTTTCATCGACAATTATGACTCTTATCTAGACGATTTAGATCTTTTTGTGCGAACATTTCTAAAAAACTCTAATAATGATGCACCTGTAGTGGTTCTGGGGCAATCAATGGGTGCGCATATTTGTTTGCGTTATCTAAGTGAGAATCCCGGTATGATAGACGGTGCAGTTTTGACGGCTCCAATGATCGAGATCAATACCGGTATATATCCTAAAAGGGTAGCCAAACTATTATCGCAAATAATGTGTTTTTTGGGTTTTAAAAAGGAATATGTTTTTGGTCAAGAAGGTTATAACCCTATAACAGAAGAATTTGAAGGCAATATCCTAACTAGAAATAAAGAGGTTTTTTATCAACATAAGCAATTATGTATAGATAGGCCAGAGCTTGTAATAGGAGGAGTAACTTTTGGTTGGGTAAAGGCTACTATGAAATCTTCTGAGCAATTATTAAAGCACCAATATTTGGAAAAAATTAAGGTTCCTATTGGCATTTATGTTGCCGAAGATGAGAAAGTGGTGCAGAATAATTATCTTTCTTTCATAAAAGAGCATATAGAAGATGTTGATCTAACTGTGATTCCTGATAGTCGCCATGTATTATTATGCGAGGTTAGTGCCATACAGGATGTTATTCATCAAGGATTTAATCAATTTATTAATAAAAATTTCCCAAGGCAATATCATAAAAAAGATATTCTATCTACGCTTACAGAATCAGATAACGTGTATGTTCCCAACATATTATGATGGTTTCCGTATTTTTTAGTACAATCGATGGTTACAGATAGTGATCTTTACGCTTACACAAGGTAAGAACTGACCATATTTGTGTGTAAAGCTATATAATATCTTGACCTGTGCCATAAAATTAGTTAGAAACTAAAAAGTGTGTTTTTATACAAAATTAGTGTTTTTATACAAAATTAGTGTTTTTATACAAAATTAGTGTTTTTATACAAAATTAGTGTTTTTATACAAAATTAGTGTTTTTATACAAAATTAGTGTTTTTGCATAAAAGTGTGCATTGAAACGTTAGTTGGCGAGGGTTCGCTCACTGGCGGTTTTTGTGTGGGATGATAAAATTATATGTTCAGTAATTTAAGTGATAAATTAAACTCTATCTTTGCCAAGCTGAAAAAGCGCGGAGCGTTGACCGAAGAAGATATTAATCTATCATTGCGAGAGATAAGAATAGCGTTATTAGAGGCCGATGTAGCGTTGGAAGTGGTCAAATCCTTTGTGAAAGATATCAAAGAGAAAGCTTTAGGTGCAGAGGTCTTAGAGAGCATTACTCCTGGACAGATGGTTGTGAAAATCGTTCATGATCATCTTGTAGAGCTGTTGGGTGAAACAGATGATGTTACTAATGCTATTAATTTTAATAGTAACGCGCCGCATGTGATTTTAATGGTTGGATTGCAAGGATCAGGAAAAACCACTACTACAGCCAAGATGGCTAAGTTATTCGCGAAGCAATACAACAAAAAATGTTTGATGGCGTCTACGGACGTATATCGTCCTGCTGCACGAGAGCAATTAAGTATTCTAGGTAATGAAATAGGGGTTGACACCCTTGAGATAATTGCCGATGAAAAGCCATTGAATATCGCGACTAGAGCATATAATAAGGCTAAAATAGAAGCATATGATGTATTATTTATTGATACAGCGGGTAGATTGCACATTGATAATGCATTAATGGGTGAATTGTCATCGATAAAGGATATTATGAACCCATCGGATATCATGCTAGTTGCAGATGCAATGACAGGACAAGATGCGTTAAATGTGGCCCAGTCTTTTCAGGCAAAATTATCGCTTACGGGAATATCGTTATCACGTATAGACGGTGATGCGCGAGGTGGTGCTGCGTTATCCATGCGCTATATTACCAAATGTCCCATAAAATTCATCGGTGTGGGTGAAGGAACTGATGCTATTGAAATTTTTTATCCTCAAAGAATAGCTGATCGTATCCTTAATATGGGTGATATCGTTTCTTTGGTTGAAAAAGCTGAAGATATTGTAGACCAAAAAGAAGCCAAGGATTTTGCAGAAAAGATGCAAAAAGGCCAATTTGACTTAAGTGATATGGCTAAACAGTTGTTGCAAATTAATAAGTTAGGTGGTCTAAGCGGCGTAATGGGTATGTTACCTGGGATGGGTGCTTTAAAAGAGAAGATAGGGGATGCTAACTTAGATGATAAATTAGTGAAGCGGCAAGTTGCTATCATTTATTCAATGACGAAGCAAGAACGTAAAAATTATAAATTACTAAATGGGCCACGTAAGCGAAGGATTGCTGCTGGTTCCGGGGTATCGGTGGCGGATGTAAATCGTTTAGTTAAGCAGTATAAAGATATGGTATTGGCTACAAAACGTTTTAATAAAATGGGGAAAAAGGGCTTATTGCGTCATGGAATGGGTTCTTTATTTGGCTCAAGGTAGTAATTCAAGATAATTATTTAATAAAACTGAAAGGAAAATAATATGGCTGTAAAAATTCGTTTAGCAAGACATGGGGCAAAAAAGCGACCATTTTATCACTTAGTGGTGGCGGACTCTCGTATGCCAAGAGATGGTAGATATATAGAAAGGGTTGGGCATTATAATCCCATGGTGCCAAAAGACCATGCAGAGCGTTTGATTTTAAAAGAAGATCGCATAAAATACTGGATTGGTACTGGTGCACAGCCAACAGATCGTGTGGCAAGATTCTTAGGAGAGAAAGGTTTGGCGGAGAAATATGTATTTACCGAATCGCCTAAAAAATCAAAACCTAAAGCTAAAGCTCTTGAAAGAATCAACGAAAAAGAAGAAAAATTAAAAGCTGCAGAAGAAGCTAAAAAACAAGCCGAAGAGGAGGCAAAATTGGCTGCGCAGCAAGCAAAAGAAGAAAAACAAAAAGCCGCAGAAGAAGCTAAAAATCAGGCTGAGGAAGACAAGCAAGAAGTAGCTGCAGATAATACAGCAAAAGAGGAAGAGGTAGCTGCAGAGGAAAAATAAATTTATTTTCTATGATAAATGACAATAAGAACGGTTGTGATAATAATCTAGTTTGCATAGCAAAGATAGTAGGGGTGCATGGCTTGCAAGGAGAGTTAAAATTACACTCTAATATGCAGGTCCCTGAAGATGTTAAGCGCCATAAGCACTTTGTTATTAATGCGAACAAGTTTGTGGTGCAAAGTATAAGACATTATCGTAAGAATATTTTTCTATTAAAGCTTATTGATGTTGCTGATAGGAATAGCTCTGAAGCTTTAGTAAATCTGGATGTTTTTATTGATAAAAAATATTTACCACCGTTATTAGAAGATGAGTTTTATTTTGATGCTTTGCATGGGTTACAGGTATTTGATCACTACTCTAAAGTGTATTTAGGCATAGTAGCAGGGGTGTTTAATTTTGGCGCCGGTGATGTAATTGAGATCCAGTTAGATTTGACAAAGGAGTCAGTTATGATTCCTTTTATGGATAATTGGGTATGCAATATCGATCTTGCGGGACGCAAATTATTTGTGGATCGCACTGTGCTATGTAATATGATGGATGAGAAAAGTGGTAAATTAATAATGGCTCAGGATGCAGAAAAATAAAGTTCTTAAATTTACAGTTTTAACTATTTTTCCAGAATTATTTCCTGGTGCTTTAGGTGTTTCTGTAATAGGCAATGCATTAAAAAAGTCTTTATGGAATTTAGAGATAGTAAATCTTCGCGATTATGCTGATAAACCACACAGATCCATCGATGATTCTCCGTATGGTGGTGGTGCAGGTATGGTGATGAAGGCTGATGTAGTGCATAATGCGCTGTCTTCTCATTGCAGTACAGACAGGAATAAGACAAAATTCATTTATCTTAGTCCAAGAGGAAGAAAAATAGATAATAGCTATGTTAGTTGTTTATCATCGTTTGAAAATATTGTTATTTTATGTGGTAGATTTGAAGGTGTTGATCAGAGGGTTCTTGATCATTGGGGTTTTGAAGAGGTTAGTATAGGAGATTTTGTGATCTCGGGTGGAGAGGTTGCGTCTCAATTACTAATAGATGCATGTGTGAGATTGATACCTGGCGTATTAGGTAATGATGATTCGCTATATGACGAAAGTTTTTGTAATGGTTTGCTCGAATACAATCATTATACAAGACCTTGTGTATGGAATGATTGCAAAATTCCTGAAATTCTGCTATCAGGTAATCATGAAAAGATTAATTTATGGAGAAAGCAGCAGTCAGAAGAGATTACTCGTATAAGGAGACCAGATTTGTGGGCGACTTATGTAGGTAATAAATAATGATTAAGTACTAACTTAAAAAGGAAAAGTATTATGAATTTAATAGAAAAAATTGAAAAAGAGCAATTAGCTCACCTTGCGGATAATAAGGATATTCCGACATTTGGTCCGGGTGATACTTTAAAAGTAAATGTTAAAGTTATCGAAGGAACTACAGAAAGAGTGCAATCTTATGAAGGAGTATGTATTGCAAGGCGTAATGCTGGGGTGAATTCTTCTTTTACCGTTCGTAAGATTTCTTTTAATGAAGGGGTAGAGCGTGTTTTTAAACTGTACTCTCCCAAGATTACAATAGAAGTAGTGCGCAGAGGTGATGTTAGACGTGCTAAATTATATTATTTACGTGATCGTCGTGGTAAGAGTGCTCGTATTGCAGAAAAAAAAGATTTTACTAGAACAGTAAAACCATCATCTGATAAAAAAGTTGAGAATGCTTCTACTGTAAGTGCAAAAGAAGCTGAAGCTGTAACAGAATAAGCACTATTAAAATTATTTTTTACATGTATAGCGAGCTGTTGTAATGCATAGCTCGCTAATTTTTTTTGATTATTATGCAGGCTATATATGAATAAGATCTCAGGTTTGGTAGTAGCTCACAACGAAGAAAAGAATTTATCAGAGTGTCTTGATTCTTTAGGTTTTTGTGATGAAATTGTAGTAGTGTTGGATAAATGTACAGATGGTTCTGCACTTATTGCGCGGCAATATAATGCTAAAATTGTATCTGGCAACTGGGATATAGAAGGTGAAAGGCGCAATATAGGGATTAATAACTGTAGTTGTGATTGGGTTATCGAGCTAGACTGTGATGAGCGTGTGCCAAAGGAATTAGCACATGAGATAAAGTCAGTTGTCAATACTTCTTCTTACCACGTTCACCATATTCTATTTCATAATTATGTTGGTACAGTATTGGTAAAATACGGTTGGGGTTGTTATTTTGGCAAATCAAAAGCGCCCGTTTTATTCAAAAAAGAAGCTAAACAATGGGGGATGCAAAGAGTACATCCTGTTTTAAAATTAAGCAATAAAATAGGACCAATATTAAATAATCATATCAATCATCATGTTGATGATGATATCAGTGATATGATGGACAGATTAAATCGTTATACTTCTTTGAATGCAATGGATATAGCAGACAAAAAAACTGAAACTTTTGCTAAAAATATAAGGAGAATATTTTCAAGATTCTTTAAATGCTTTGTTATCCGCAAGGGATATAAAGAGGGTAAATATGGGTTTATGGTTGCATTGTGTGCTGGCTTATATCCTATTATTTCTTATATCAAGGCAAAAACAAAATAAATATCTATTGATATTGTTGCGGTATGGGGGGAGGCGTCCTATGCCTATTACCCTCATAGATAAGGATTTAAGCACGGGCTATATACACAGCAAACAAAATACATTAAATCATCTATGGTTTACTAAGATAAAAGTGCTTTTTGTGTAAATTGCTATACCTTAAAATGCTTATAGATTGTTTTATTAAAATAATCGCTGAATAAATCTTATTATGATATTTATAGGCCTATCTATTTTTCCTGTCTTAACATACCAATCAAATAATTTAATACTTTCTTTTGTATTAAGCTTTAATAGTTTTAAAGCTAACTCCCTTGGAATTTGAAAATGCTGGGTGTCTATAGGATCATTCCATAATCCTCCCCATATTCTTAATCCATTTTTAAAAAAAATACTTCTAGTATGTTCTGCTAAACCTGGAAGTTTGTCTTGTTGTGCTCTTAATCTATTAATATATTTCCCTACAGATTTTTTTGGAATAAAAGTAATTAGACCACGTTGATCATCAATCATTGTAGTGGTAGGATTCTGTTGAGGATTAATATCTATAGCGCAACCATAAGCATGTAAAGACCATTCTTTACTGTCGGCAATAGGTCTAGGGTTATAGGCTGATGTATTATTTGCTTCCATCGAAGCAATATCATTGCCATCGAAATGATCTATGACAATTGCACTATGCAAAGGAAATTGTTTACGATACAAATTATCGAAAATATTGCCAGCATAATGTGCTATGCTGTCCAGTACGACGATTTCCCCCTTATTCTTTTGACCTTCAAAATCCACATAATCAAAGATAACAACTTTTAATCTTGCAACAGGAACAGGGCCATTTGCTACTGCTTGTTTAAAGCTTTCTTTAGGACGATAATCTTTTAATTCAAATCCATACATTTGCTTACATGAAATAATTGTGAAAAATAGTAATATTATCTTTAAAATATACATAGTTGATTTATCTAACATCTTGATTAGAGTATAATAAAAGGTCTTAGTTGTGTAAAAGATTATTATTATACCCCATTAAACAAAAGTTTTATAATATATATTATGTAAAATAAATAGAGAGTATCCATTTCTAATTCCTTACTACAGTGATTAATCCCTATATTGTGCCTTTCACCTTCTATATCCCAGTTGCCAGATACAATTTTAGCATTATTCTAACCTAGGTATCCATTGTTTAGTCATTCTATCATGGGTTGCGTCAAAACTTCTTGTCAAACTGTTAGCGAACCCATTCATGATCATTGCATAAATTTGATTTATACTATCACAATAAATTCTATTGAGTTTCTAGAAGATCCATATGCGGACGTACGTGTTGTGGTATATTGTCATATGTTATCTGACCACTGATCCATAGTCCGTGGTATACCTGTACTTCATCTTCATTATAGTTGGATGTATCGCCAAAAGATGATAATTTTACTTTACGATCAACATCGTCTTGTAAAATATCGCTTGGTTCAGATGCTATAGCGCTGAAGCAGATTATTGCACAGGCCATTGTAATATATTTAATCATTAATTTTCCGTTTGTTTAATCATTGAAGTATTGTGAGTGCAAATATTAAAAACCTTATTTGAAAATCACTCTATATTATCTATGATAAAACTATCACCCTGTCAAGTTTTGCAAATTTAGGCGTTACCATTGCTTACGATGGTGTTTCTTCTTTTACGCCTTCTCCTGTATACAGTCTTCTGAATCTATCAACTATTTGAGTTGCTTCTTCTTCTGCTGTGCCATAATTTTTAAGTATAGCTGATGCTAAACCGATACTTGGTTCGATAATTTGTGGTTTTAATATATCGGCTCCTGCTTTCACTAGCTTTTCTTCATAATCCTTATGAGATATGCGTGCTGAAACATCTATATTTTTGAATTTTCTTCTAACCATTAACCCAGCTTTTAAGGTTTGTTTCGGTGATGACAGGCTAATAATCGCGGTAGAGCTTTTTTCGCCCCCAAGGCTTTTCCATACAACGTCTCTTGTCGCATCACCAAAAAATACTGGTAATCCTTTTGCTCTTCCTTCAAGTACTTTATTCATATCATTATCTATTGCAACAAAAGGAATGACGCGTTCTGCTAATAATCTGCATACTACTTTTCCTACTCTGCCGAAACCAGCTACTATTACATGATTCTTGAGATCATCTATTTCCGCTTTTTCACTAGTGTATTTGGCATCTTTTTCTTGCAGGTCAAATCTTTTATTTATCCATTTTGAAATCATTAACAATAATGGGCTAATTGCCATTGAAATTGCTACGGCAAGGTATATTATTTGTGCTGCTTCATTGCTAATTAAATTGTGTTCTATGCTAGGCTTTAGTATCACAAAAGCAAATTCTCCACCTGCTGATAGTAATAATGCAGCTTTAAATGACGATGAGATAGCTAAGCCAAACAGTCTACATAAAAAGAAAATAATTAATGATTTAATTAAAAGCATGGCTGTTAATAACAATGCAATCTCGCATGCATATTGAGCAATTAACTTAACATCTACGGTCATACCTATTGCCATAAAAAATAAACCCAGCAGTAAACCATAAAAAGGTTGGATATCCGCTTCGACTTGATGTCTATATTCAGTGCCGCTTAACAAAAATCCAGCTACAAATGCTCCTAGCTCTTTGGATAGTCCAACACAATCAGTAGCTAAACTTGTTAGTAATACTATTAAAATACTAAATGCAGTAAATATTTCTGGGCTATTCAGTGGTGCTATGAGTCTAAAAATAGGTTTTAGAATTAATTTGCTACAAAAGGTTATAATAAATAACACAAAAGCTGCATTGCATAGGGCTATACCTAGTGATTCTAGTAAGCTACTGTTATTATCAATTGTGGATAATAATACCAATAATAACACCACAGCCAAATCCTGTAATAGCAGGATAGAAAAAGATACTCTACCGTATTGTTGTGCTAGTTCCCCTTGTTCCGTAAGTAATTGTAAACCTACTGCAGTAGAGGATAAACTAAGGGCGCTGGCGATAAATATAGCGCTTGTTGTTGAATAAGAACAACAAATAGCTATTAAAGTAATGATACCCATAGTAATGGAAACTTGTAAGGTTCCTAAGCCAAAAACGTACTTTTTTAATAATCGAAAACGTCTGATTGGCATTTTTAATCCAATAGTAAATAGTAGGAATAATACCCCGAATTCTCCAATATTTTTTATGGCCTCTATATCGTCTACTATTTTGGAAAGATGTGGTCCAATAATTAATCCAGCGATTAAATATCCCACTATTGAACTCATACGCAGTGCTCTAAATACAATTACCGTTATTACAGCTGCTAGTAATATAGTAATGATTACGCCATATAAACCTTCTAATATCATTATTTTAGATTCGCCCTATTTTTTTTAGTTCATATTAATATTATATTTACGAATAAACGTTGCTTCTTTCATATTGTTGGAAGTTAATTAACAAAACGTTGTGTGCTATATTATGCCCCAGTATATTATTCGCAATATTTAATAACGGAGTTTTAAATGATTGTACATCCATGTTTAAGTCTTTTGACCATATAACACTTAGCAAATTATATAACTTCCACAGGAATCTATCACGCAATACAGGAAGGCATTTACGTACAGCTTTGCAATTCTTGCCTTTTTTACATTCGATGGATAAAGTTGTGGTGATGAAACCTTTTACATCTCTATTTTGCACGATTGGAACAATAAGAGGGTCCATTTCAACGAATGAGTACTGATTGTTAGTAAGTTTTTGTCCATATAAACATTTCACAGCGCAAAATAAGGTAAGCAATACCAATCGTCCAGTTTGTGTCCACTTACATATTGTTAACATTATTTCTTATCTACAATTTGCGTTAAAACATGATTTAAAATACCACCACTCTTATAGTATTCTATTTCATTCAAAGTATCTAATCTTAATTTAATTTTTATTTGTTTAATTTTACCATCAGGATAGATAATACTTAAATCTAACAATTTATTAACGGTTAAATCAGAGGAAATTCCACAAATATCAATTGTTTCATTACCAGAAATATCTAGGTTATCTTTCGTATCACCATTAGTAAATTCACAAGGTAAAACTCCCATCCCAATTAAATTAGAACGATGGATACGCTCAAAGCTTTCGGCAATAACAGCTTTTATTCCTAGTAGTTTTGTTCCTTTTGCTGCCCAATCTCTGGATGATCCTGTGCCATATTCTTTGCCCGCTATAATAACTAGTGGAATATTTCTGGCTTTATATGTCATGGCGGCATCGTATATACTTGCCTCTACATCGTCGGGTATTATTTTTGTATATCCCCCTGTTTTATCCGTAACCATTTCATTATTAAGGCGTATATTGCCAAAGGTCCCTCGCATCATCACTTCATGGTTACCGCGTCGCGCCCCAAAAGAATTAAAACTTTCTTTATTAATGCCGATATTTCTTAGGTATATTCCTGCGGCTGAGTCTTCTTTTATAGATCCTGCGGGAGAAATATGGTCAGTAGTAATGCTGTTGCCCAATAAAGCCAAAATTCTGGCTTGCTTCACATCTGATGCATTGTTTTGTGTTTCGGCACCTTCAAAAAATGATGGCTTTCTTACATATGAGCTATTCTGATCCCAAGGATAGGTTAATGATTGCTTATTAGGTAATGCTTGCCAAGAATCATCTCCCGAAAAAACATCTTTATATCTGGTGATAAACATTTCAGATGTAAGGCTTTTCTTTATATATTCAGATATCTCATCATTGCTGGGCCAAATATCCTTTAGATACACAGGGTTGTTATTACTATCATGGCCTAATATATCTTGGGCAAAGTTGATGCGTAAATTACCTGCTATGGCGTATGCTACAACTAGTATTGGCGAAGCCAGATAGTTTAGTTTCACCTGTTGGTGGACTCTACCTTCAAAATTTCTATTTCCTGATAATACGGCACCAACTGATAAATCATTTTCGTCAATAGCATTGCTAATTTCAGGCAATAGTGGTCCAGAATTGCCTATGCAAGTTGTGCAACCGTACCCCACTACATTAAAGCCTAATTTATCTAAGGAAACTTGTAATCCAGATTTTGCTAGATAGTCAGTCACTACCTTGGAACCTGGTGCCAAACTAGTTTTAACCCATGACTTGATGCTTAGGCCTTTTTCTAGTGCTTTTTTTGCTAATAATCCTGCTCCAATCATGACGTTTGGATTAGAGGTGTTAGTACAGCTTGTGATAGCGGCTATGACAATATCTCCATCTTGCAATGCTATATTCTCACCATTAAGTAACATAGGTGATTTTTTAACTGTTTGGGCATCATCTATATTGTCATTTACTGATTGAGGCACTTCAGACAATAAAACCTTATCTTGTGGACGTTTAGGGCCAGCCAAGCTAGGTTGTATTTGGGATAATTCTATTTGTATTACTTCTGAAAATTCTGGATCAACTGAGTCTTGATCGTGCCACATACCTTGAGCTTTGGTATATTGTTCAATTAAGCTGATAGTATGTTGTTTTCTACCTGTGAATTGTAAATAATCTAAAGTTTGTGCATCAATAGGGAAAATACCACATGTTGCACCATATTCAGGAGCCATATTAGAAATAGTAGAACGGTCCGCCAAACTCAAAGAGCTCATACCATCACCAAAAAATTCGACAAACTTACCTACTACACCATGTTTTCGTAGGATATTGGTGATTGTTAACACTAAGTCTGTTGCTGTGGTGCCTTCTTGGAGTGTGCCTGTCAATTTTACCCCAACAACTTTAGGCAATAACATAGAAATAGGCTGGCCTAACATTGATGATTCAGCTTCTATGCCACCTACACCCCATCCTAAAACACCAAGTGCATTAATCATAGTGGTGTGGCTATCTGTGCCTACCAGGGTATCTGGGTAAACGTAATCAATACCGTCTACATTAGTTGTCCAAACACATTGTGCTAGGTGTTCTAAATTTACTTGGTGGCAGATTCCAGTGCCTGGAGGAACTACTCTAAAATTATTAAATGCAGATTGTCCCCATCGCAGAAAAGTATATCTTTCTTTATTGCGTTCGTATTCTTTTGCGACGTTAAATTTAAAGGCGTTATCATTACCATATTGGTCAACCATAACAGAGTGGTCAATCACTAAGTCAACAGGCGTTAGGGGGTTAATGCTTTTTGGATCTCCTCCCATGTTGATAACAGCTTCGCGCATTGCGGCTAGATCAACAATCGCAGGTACTCCGGTAAAATCTTGCATTAAGACTCTTGCTGGTCGATAAAAAATTTCACAATTTTGGTTATTATTGGCGATACAGTTGATAAAGGATTCTATTAGTGCCTTATTAACAATCTTGCCATCTTCGTGACGTAATAAATTCTCTAGAAGAATCTTTAAGCTATAGGGTATTTTATTGATGTCGTACCTGTTTTTCAAAAAGGATTGGATGTTAAAAAAAGTATACGATTTACCTTCTACTACGATATTAGTTTTTATATTGAAAGAGTCTTGTCCACACTTAATCACTGCACTGCCTAACTGTTATTATTTTAGTCTATGGTATCGGAGTTTACATGGCGCAGATCTCGTTGGTTTTCAAAGTATTATCTGCACACCAGAAGTGTACAATAAAATAACTAGTTTATCTAGTCAGGACATTATTTTATGATAATTTATGCATGGCAAGAGACGGAAGTTACTAGCATTGGTAGTGTTGCGAGTAAATAAAATTAGTAGCGTTTATTTTGTAAAGCTATTTCTTGTTTCTGTTTTAAGTTGTTGATCGCGTTCAGTTGTCCTGTTTAAATACTCTTTGATGTATTCAGGTCTGGGTACCAATTCCTTAATTCTATCCTTGCTGTTTTGTTCATGTTGTTTACTATTCGTGTTTTTGGGAAGTAAAGGAGATTCTCCTTTTTTTGCTTTTTCGGTTGCGTATTTGCTGTTATCGAGCATTATTCTTTCTTTGCATTTTGCGTCTGAAAAAAAGAAGATTAATATACTGAGAAGTAAAATCCGTAACATACTATTTCCTTTGTGGCGTAAAAATAGCAAAATTTATCTAATGAAAAATACCGATGCAATAATAGCCAGTGGCACGATGAATATTGCGATTTTTTTGCATTTTTTATAGACGCTTGAATCATTATCATTAGCAGGGATTTTTAATCCAGCCTGTACAACTTCATAGTAATCGTTAGCAAATCCATAAAATTTTTTCGAAGTATTACTACGCACGCTAATCTCCTAAAAAAACAAGCATTAAATTCTCTTCTTGAGTTCTACAAAATTCTTTGCCTGTTGTCCAGTATATAATTGCCTAGGGCGCCCTATTTTATTTTTAGCATCATCAGACATTTCTTTCCATTGTGCTACCCAACCAACGGATCGTGCTAATGCGAATAATACGGTAAACATAGATGTAGGTATGCCCATTGCTTGTAAAATTATGCCTGAATAAAAGTCAACATTAGGAAATAGTTTTTTTGACATAAAATATTCGTCTTGCAAAGCTATGTTCTCTAGTTCTTTGGCAAGGTCCAGCAACGGATTATCTTGACCTAGTTCTTTTAATACTAAATCAGCACTTTCTTTTAATACTTTTGCTCTGGGATCAAAATTTTTATACACTCTGTGGCCAAAACCCATTAGACGGAATGGGTCATTAGGGTCTTTAGCTTTATCTATAAATGTTTTAATATTATTTTTTGACCCAATTTGTTGTAGCATTTTTATTACTGCTTCATTTGCTCCTCCGTGGGCTGGTCCCCATAAAGAGGCTATCCCTGCGGCTATACAAGCAAATGGGTTGGCTCTACTTGAGCTAGCTAATCTTACTGTCGATGTAGAAGCATTTTGTTCGTGGTCCGCATGCAGGATAAATATTTTATCTATTGCCTGTGCTACAATTGGATTAATTTTGTAATTTTCGCAAGGAGTGGCAAACATCATATGCAAAAAGTTTTCCGCATAACTTAGATCATTTTTAGGATAAATAAATGGCTGTCCGATAGAATACTTGTATGCCATAGCCGCAATAGTAGGCATTTTAGCTATTATTCGGTATGAAGCTAATTTACGTTGTTGTGGATCAGAAATATCAAGGCTATCATGATAGAATGATGATAGTGCCCCTACTACACCAACCATTATGGCCATTGGATGTGCATCTCTTCGAAAGCCATTAAAAAAATGGTGCAATTGTTCATGCAACATTGTATGTGATTTAACATTATGCACAAATTCGTCATATTGTGTTGCATTAGGTAGATCGTCGTTTAACAATAAATAAGATACTTCCAGGTAATTACTATATTGTGCCAACTCTCTGATATCGTAGCCTCTGTGTAATAAAATACCTTTTTTACCATCGACAAAGGTAATTTGTGATTCACAGCTTCCTGTTGAAGTAAAGCCTGGATCATAGGTAAAATAACCATAGTCTCGATATAGATGTCGAATATCAATTACATCTGGGCCTAGCTCAGCTTTTATTACCGGTAGCGAGATAGTTCCGTCATTACTTAGGTTGATATTGATTTTTTTATGCATAACAATACCCTTTTGTAGTATCAAATTTATTTTTTCAGTTGGTTAATAGCGTAATCTATACGTTTTATAGCTTCGGTTGTGCCAATTATAAATATTATTTCAAAAATACTAGGTGAAACTATGGATCCAGTCAATGCTGCTCTGATAGGTTGGGCAATTTTACCTAGTTTTATATCCATCTCAGTGGCAATGTTTCTAAATAACTCTTCTATCGTTGGTAATTGCCAATTATCCAAGTCGGACAAGCCTCTTTTTACCGTATGAAAGATTGCAAGTTGTTCATTATTAATGAATTTTATTGCTTTTTCATCATAAGGGATTTGCGTAGAATTAGTATAAATTAATGTTTGTTCGGCTAGTTCGATTAGGGTTTTTGAGCGCTCTTTTATACCATTTAACCCTTGTAGTATGTTGTTTTTTTCTTGGGGTGATAAATCACGCTGTAATAGCTTTTGTATATCATTTTCGATAAGTTCGTATAGTGTGCCATTATCGTAATGGCGCAAATAATACGAGTTAAGATTAGTTAGCTTATTGATGTCAAACCGTGATGGTGATTTGCCTACATTTTGTAGAGTAAACCATTCAATCGCTTGTGCGGTAGAGATAATTTCATCGTTACCATGGCTCCATCCAAGTCGTAATAAGTAGTTACATAACGCTTCTGCTAGAAAGCCCGATTCTTGATAATGGTTTAAACCTAATGATCCGTGCCGTTTGGATAATTTAGCTCCGTCTGGGCCATGTATTAATGGTATATGAGACAATGTAGGCATTTGCCAGCCTAGTAGATCATAAATTACCTTTTGTCTAAAGGCATTAGTTAAATGATCGTCACCCCGGATAATAGTTGTAATCCCCATATCATGATCATCAACTACCACGGATAGCATATATGTGGGTGTTCCATCTGCTCTTACGATAATAAAATCGTCTATGGTATCATTGTGAACAGAGATTTCTCCTTGTACCTGGTCATTAATTTTGCTGTTACCGTTAATTGGTGCTTTTATTCTTATTACTGGTTTGACATTTGTTGGTGGGGTATCTTTGTTGTCGCGCCATTTACCATTATAGCGCGCCGTTTGGCCTTTTGTTAATGCTTCTTCGCGCATTTGAGACAGTTCATCTGCTGAACAATAACAATAGTATGCCTTATCTTCTGTTAATAATTGTTGTGCTATTTCTTGATGGCGTTTGATGTTATGAGACTGGTGCACTATAGAATCATCGTGATTTAAACCCAGCCATTTTAAACCACCTATTATTGCCTCTATTGCTTCGGAAGATGATCTTGCTTTGTCAGTATCTTCTATTCTTAATAAAAATTTTCCATTGTTGTGTTTGGCGTATAACCAATTAAAAAGCGCCGTTCGTGCCCCACCAATATGTAAAAAACCGGTTGGTGATGGTGCAAACCTTGTA
Organism: Alphaproteobacteria bacterium; assembly: GCA_965204765.1. Lineage (GTDB taxonomy): Bacteria > Pseudomonadota > Alphaproteobacteria > Caedimonadales > UBA9215 > CBDBFG01. The sequence goes on from CBDBFG010000004.1 coordinate 730,207, forward strand.
ACAATATTTGTTGTTGAGTTTGACATTTGCCTTAGTACCACATAAAAATTATTCTAACAAAGTATATAACTTAATCGGTAACAGATGTATCATAAAATTACCAATTATGCACGCGCTATTAGCGAAAAACTAGAGCAACATTTTGATAATGATTGTTTAATGATATGGATCACAGTTTTGTATGCTGCGGGGATTGCATTATATTTTTCCTTTGGTTTCATTGTGCCTTGGATGCATTTATGTTGTGGGTCATCATTACTATTATTGCTAATCTTGTATTACAAACATAATCTCCTGGTATATGTTGTATCATTATTACTGTTATCGACGATCATTGGCTACTCTAATATTAAATATAAAACTGAGCATTTGACTACAACTTCATTACTGAAAAAGTTCATTGGTTCGGTTGAGATTAATGGTACTTTAACCAACATAGAAGTTTTCCCCAACAGAAAAAGACTTACAATAGACAAGATCAATAGTGGCAATATTGCTAAAACAAGATTATCGTTACGTAATAAACTTGAATTACCTGCAACAATAAAAATAGGAGATAAAATACATTTAACCGCATTGTTATTGCCTATTCCACAACAGATATTTCCTGGTTCATATAATTTACGCAGAAATCTTTACTATCAAGGCATAGAAAGTACTGGATTTGCATTATCTGATATTCTTAAAACTAATACACAGAATGATAAAAATTCCTTTTATGTAATCGCAAGAAATCATATCAATAATTTTAAGAATAAATTGACCACTAACATCATTGATGCTATTCCAGGGCAACATGGTGCAGTTATAGCAGCTTTAGTTACAGGTGAGAAAAGTTATATTAACAACGCCACCAAACAATCATTCTCAGATTCTGGGATAGCGCATATACTAGCTATTTCTGGTTTACACATGAGTATAATAGTAGGAATAATTTTCTTTGTGACTAGGTTTCTGTGTTGCGTAATTCCATATATAGCAATAAATTTTAATTCCAAAAAAATAGCGTCAGTAGTAGCGTTGTGTGGTGCTTTTGTTTATTTGATGATTAGCGGTAGTAATTTACCTGCACAACGTGCATTTATAATGAGTGCGGTTGTCCTCGGTGCAATTTTACTAGATCGGATTGCTATTACCATGCGTAATGTGGCACTTGCCGCTTTGATAATATTAATTTTATGGCCTGAAGTATTGATTTCACCTAGTTTTCAACTTTCTTTTTCTGCAGTAATAGCTTTAGTTGCAGTTTATGAAAAGTTATATCCCAAAATACAATTTTTTAATGCGCATGTTGCTAATAACAGTTTTGTATTTATAGCCAGGCCGGTTATATATTTGGGTGGTATTGTTATTTCAAGTATAGTTGCAACTATTGCTACTGCTCCATTTACAATATTTACTTTTCATAAAGTCTCTCTTATCGCCATTATTAGTAATCTAGTTGCGATTCCATTGATTAGTTTTATTATAATTCCTTTAATTTTGCTTAATATCATATTACCAATAGATTTATTACAACATTATTTATGTATTAGTATTGATGGGTTGATTAAAATAGCGGAATTTTTCCAAGGCTTTACAAATTATATTTTTATTGTGTCTTATATTAACCTGTTATCCAAGTGGTTAATAATTGCTGGTATGTTGATGCTAACATTGTTACACAGGATAGGAAAAGTAATTGGTGCTATACTTGTAATCATTTCTATTCTTATTCATCTTTATGATCCACTACCCGATATATTCATTAATCAAAGACAAAATATAATCGTTATCAATAGCCATGGTAAATTTTATAGTAATACCAAAAGAACAAAGCAATATGCCATGCAATCATTGCTAAGATTTATGGGGCAACGCAAGGCATATTTCTTATCTCCATACACTGTGGAGCAACAATCAGGTGCTGTACAAATTAATTCTTATAAATTTAATAATTTAAATATAGTACAACGCTGTGAGCGTAAGAATGGTAAGAAATATTATCTAATAAACGTCTATCACAACAATGAGTTAATTTTAGATAATGCCGATTTTTGGTATAACGGTGGACATTTCATTTGGGTGACGAAAAATGGGGTGCGTATCGCCAATAGTTTTGAATCTAATGCTATAAGGGCTTGGTCGTAATAAGAAGCTATGTTACAATTTTCCGTCGTTCAAATTACACTACAGGGGGGGTTAATGTTGCATAATAAATATAGTATAAACATAGTATTATTTTGGGTAATGCTTATCTTTTCTAATAACAATGCTTGTGCTGGTCTTCTGGATTATTTTGATTGTCAGGATGATGAGCAAATGAAACAACAAATCTGTCTTAAGCTTGATGATGGCTCATATGAAACAGGTGAAGAGACAAAATTTACTCTCTTAAAAGAACATGCAGACGTACTATTTTCTGGTACAGAAGACGATATGGAGGACAGAGATTATCTGCTAAATGCAGCTTTACATTGTATGGATGTTTCACTTAAGAGGTTTAATCGTATAATTGAGAGATGTGCTGTATGGTTTCAACATATGCCTTTAGCAAAAGATAGAGAAGATATTTTATTTGCTATATTTCCGGGTAGAATGTCCGGTATCAAGGCTGTAGATGTCTCTTCTGATTCCGACTTGACCGACGAGGATGTAGCTTTACAACTGCGGGACGCTGAAAATAAAGTGGCAAAATTTAAAAGTTTGTTTGTAGCGGGTGATTAATTAGTAATAAAGCAATCATTTTACTACTTTTAAGATAATAACGCTAAAAAATCCGGTTTTATATGGATAGAGTTTGTTAAAAGCAATGGTGATTTTGGTTTATTAATGATTTACAAACTGTAAGGAGATGCCGTTTATTTTTATAAAACTTTGTTTAGAATAATAAACAGCTAAATATAATTGACTATCTATCTTTTAAGTTCTTGACAAATCCATTCGTGGATTAGCAAACTTTATGATGATATCCAGTCTTGTTAAACAAATAGTAAGTCTTCGAGATCAAATTTCATCTTTATGTGGTTTCATCCTGCAATGCTTTTTTCACACAGGAAATAATATGATTAAGTAATCTTTCATGATCATCTATATGTATTAATTCTGAAATAGAGCTTAGAGCGTCATTTGTTTTTTCAATTGATAAAATTTCATTATGCTTTAAATATGGTTGTCCTAATAAATGTTCTTTAAGTTTCATATTTGCATTATATATATGCCAATTAACTTTAATGCCCGTAAAATTTAATGGAGTACCATGTATCACATATAAAGCCATCATTAATGTCAAGGGGTCACATAAAGCTTGTTTATTTGTAAAAGCATTTTCTTTTGTGCAATTATCTATATCTCTCATAAACGCCCTATATCTTTTATTTACAATCTCCCCTTCTTTTGATTTAAGTACGGAAAAATCTTTAGAGGTAGCGTAAAACTGAAGATCTCTTGGTAACTGGCTACTTAATAGATAGGTATGTTGAACTTTCTCTAAAACCATAGCAGTTATAATTGGTGCAATGCCCCAATTATAACCAACAGATATTATTTCTTTTAGGGTACCTTCTGGAGATCTGATCCATTTCGCTCTATTATTTTCCCGACATCCTCCCATTGAATATAGAACAATATTTTTCCCCAATTCAGGGTGTGCAGTTAAAACTTATGCCAATGTTAATAAAGGAGATAAAGCTATAATATGTAATGGATTTTCTGGAGTATGTATTTTTGCTAATCTTGTTATCTCATCTACTCCATTTCCTTTAGGGGTCATTTTATTAAGCTCTTTGATACCGTAAATTTCTTCATACGCGATTAAATGTTTTGGAAACCATCGTTTTGATACCGTGTTCTTGTATTGCTCGGATACATGCATGCCAAATTTATCAAAAGGAAACATAGGCATCATTTTTAACGCTACATTCTTAGGAGTATCTTCAGGAATTCCAATTCCTGAATAAACATTATGAAAACCAGTTATTGCTCTAAAAGCTTTTGCTTTTTTTACGGGGGAGAAGTGCTCTAAAATATATGTAAAATGCAAACCTTTTATTAAGGGATCATTGTTTTTTTTCATGCCCAACAATGCAATAATAGCAATAAGATCATCAGGGTCTGCAGCACCAAAATCAGTACAAATAACTACATCTACTCTGCTATATGCTATATTTACACTTGCAAAAATTATCAATAAAATCTTTTTAATTTTCATATTTTTCTTATACTCTTTTCGTAAGGATATAATATACAAAGATGTAATTTATGCCATTTAAAATAAAAATTATCCTCAATACCCGTCGTAGCTATTAGTATATTTTTATATAAATTTTTCAATTCTATTGTATCATTGTAAACTTGAATTATCAGAAATTACGTAAACCTAGTACACTGACATAATGAAATAGAAATAATACCGCAGATAGTTTGTAGATTGTTATGCTTGTTGTGTATTGTTTTGTACAGTACCAGCTCTGTGCCATTGCCAAATCATTGGAACATGATAATGGGGATCGTCACTATCGGGTTTAAAACCCAGGGCCGATAATGCCATTACTAACTCATCATCATCAACATCTTCCTCAGCAGTACAATGGTCTAATTTATAATGATCAATTATCACTTTTATCAATAATAAACCACCCGTTTCATGATTATAATCATTACAACAGCAATAACCAAAAATATCGTTATTTTCTTCATCATAATCTACCATACCGTATAATGTATTATTATCCCAATCAGCAGCTACAATTCTATTATTTGCATATCCTTCAGATAGGTAATTTTTAAGTATTTCATTATCTTCACCGTACTGTTCTGCTAGTGATCCTATAGTTCTGATAGAAGTTCTTCTTGTATAATTGAAGGCATGATGAAGTTTTGCGCTGTTTTGAATAATAACATTAGTACAATGTTGCATAAGAGCCATTCTCTCTGATAAATTACCACCATAGTTTTTTAAACGTCGTTGTCGAACATTTTTTGTATGCAACTTTTTCACAGTTTTAATTCGTAATGGTTCATCGTCAAATAAAGACTGACCTGCAGATTTTTTGCCAGCGGACATGGATTCATTATGTAGTAGTGCTAAAACACATGGAATAAGTATCATTAATCGATTAAACATTACATCCCCTCTAGTTTATGTTATTCGTAAAAAAACAGCCATACATTCACTATGATATAGACTTGTGAAATATTCGTAGTAATATATAACATATAATCATTATTGTCAAATATTTTTGCCTTAATAACATAGGCTATAAAGTTGATAAAAGATAAAGGGTTATAGCCGGCTATCTGTGATTATTGAGAATGGTAAGGATGATAGATGAACCCTATCATCCCCTTAGCGTTTTGTATTAAGCTTCATCGTGTCGATAATTGTCGCTTACATATTGCATGAACGCCTCATGATCAGATATGTGTTCTTTTCTCTCTAGAAGTACGAACAATAGCAGAGATTGTGCCGGTTCTATATTCAGGTGATGCAATTCCCTTAAATAGCTCTGACCAATTTAATATTTCCTCTACTTCTTCTTCGGTTAGGTTTTCACGATCTTGCGTATGTTCAGCAATCATGCGGCGTACATCGGCTTGTTCATCTGCTGATAATCTGCTTGTCGTAACTCTAGTACGTTGTTCATAGCTGCTATCTGAAGCACATAATGCGGTATTGAAAATAGTAAATAACAGTAACAATGATAATAATTTATGCATATTAATCCTTTAATTTTGATCTTGCGATGGTATTACAATCCATAATAATTGTCAATATTGCCTTATTGGTGAATCGCTTTGCTAAAAGATGACATCGCTGCTTCTTTTATTGCTTCGCTGACGGTAGGATGCGCGTGACAAGTGCGGGCAATATCTTCGCTTGAGGCGCGATATTCCATTGCTAATGCACATTCAGCTATCATATTACCGGCATCAGAATGGATGATGTGTACTCCTAATACTTCATCCGTAGATTGATCACTAAGAATTTTTACAAACCCATTGATATCATTATTAGCAATAGCTTTACCATTTGCGGCAAAGTTAAACTTTCCAACCTTATAGTTAATGTTTTGTTGTTGTAGCTGTTCTTCTGTTGCCCTACGGAGGATGCTTCTGGATTAGTATAAATTATGCTTGGTATGCATGCATAGTTTACATGTGGTTTTTGTCCGCTAATCAATTCTGCTACGGCTATCCCCTCTTCTTCTGCTTTGTGTGCCAGCATAGAACCACCAATAACATCTCCTATGGCATAAATATTTTTCTTAGTAGTCTGATAATTAGAGTTTACTGCTATAAATCCTTTATCATCTGGGGTAATATGAACATTTTGAAGGTTTAACCCATCCGTATTTGGCTTTCTTCCGGCGCATGATAAGACTAAATCACAATGAATGTTATGTTCACCATTATTATCTTTTACTAATAAAGTTTGTTTATTATTTTTATGAGTAACGGATAGTACTTGTGTAGCTAGGCTGAATTGTATATTTTGTTTTTGCAAGGTTTTATATAGCAATTCTCTTACTTCAATATCCATATTTGGCACGATCGAATCCGCATACTCTATTATATGCACTTTGCTACCTAGTCTTGACCATACAGAGCCTAATTCTAACCCTATGTATCCCGCACCTATTACAACCATTGATTTAGGAATAGTAGTTAAAGATAAAACCCCGGTAGAGCTAACAATATTTTGTTCATCGATTGTTACATTTGGAATATTAATGGCTTTAGAGCCAGTAGCAATAATAAATTTATCAGCAAATAATGATTGTTTATTATCAATTGTTATTTCTTGATCAGAGACAAATGATGCATGACCACAAATAAAATCAATATTATGTTTGTTAAAGAGTGATTTGATTCCTGAGGCTAGTTTTTCTATCACATTTGATTTATATTGCATCATTTTAATTAGATCTAGTTTAGGTGATGAGCATTGGTTGAAAATACTTTTGATCAACAAAGTCAGATTTATTTGATATAGCAAGCTTATGACGTAATAATGATTTTGGCGTCATGATAATCAGGGGTTTTCTAAATTTTGCATGGATTTGGCGCCGCAAGATATGAAAATAATTTGCCGGTGTTGAACAATTGGCGACTATCATGTTGTTGCTGGCACATAATTGTAAAAATCTTTCTAATCTGGCTGATGAATGTTCAGGACCCTGTCCCTCATAGCCATGAGGTAATAACATAACTAATCCTGCTAGTTGTTCCCATTTTGCTTCACTTGAGGAAATGAATTGATCAATAATAACCTGTGCACCATTAGCAAAATCACCAAATTGTGCTTCCCATAAGACAAGAGTATTGGGATCAATGGTACTATAACCAAATTCAAAACCTAATACTGCTGCTTCAGATAACGGGCTGTCTATTATGTCTATTTGTTTTTGTTCAGGGCAAATATTATTAAGAGGTATATAAGTTTTTTTAGTAGTTTGATCGTATATGATGCTGTGCCGATGCGAGAATGTTCCTCTACCTACATCTTGTCCGCTTAATCTAATGTTATGTCCTTCTACTAGCAAACTACCAAACGCTAAAGCTTCTGCTATGCCCCAGTCGATACCATGCTCTTGCGTAATAATATTTTGTTTATGTTTTAATAGTTTTGTAATTCTGCTATGAATTGCAAAGTTTTCTGGCGTGGTGACGATAGCCCTGGCTATGGTTGTAAAGATATCATTATGAATATTCGTATGCACATTAGCATGAATATCGGTACTATTGTCTATTGTTTCCCATTTGTTAGTAGTTTATCTTCTTGATTATTATTTTCTAAGTGCGGGGTATTTTGATCGTATGAGTCTTGAAATAGTTTTTGTATTGCATGATTTTTTTCTACAAATTCTTCCTCAGTTAAAACGTTATCTTTGCATAGAATATTTTTATAAATTTCCATTACTGTTGGATGTTGCGCTATTTTTTTGTACATTAGTGGTTGTGTAAAAGATGGCTCGTCAATTTCATTGTGTCCATGCCTGCGATAACAATATAAATCGATAATTATATCTTTTTTAAATTTGTGTCTAAAATCAGACGCTATTTTTGCTACTTTTATTACATCATCAATGCTATCACCATTGACGTGAATAATTGGTGCTTGTATACCCTTGGCTACATCCGAGCAATAAGGCGATGATCTTGATAAATGAGGCGATGTGGTAAAACCTATTTGATTATTAATAATAATATGTACTGTTCCCCCAGTTTGATATCCATCTAGTTCAGACATACATAGGGTTTCATATACCAATCCTTGTCCAGCAAATGAGGCATCTCCGTGAAATAGTACACCGACTACCTTATTATAATCATGATCTTTATCTAAAAATTGTTTTGCTCTGGTTTTGCCCATTACTATTGGGTTTACCGCTTCTAAATGAGAAGGATTGTCTGCTAAACTAAGATGAACTTTATGACCCGCAATTACTCTATTTGTTGATGCTCCCAAGTGATACTTCACATCGCCTGAGCCTTGTACCTCATTTTGTTCTAGGCTAATAATGCCTTTAAATTCTTTGAAAATCTGATGATATGGTTTTTGTAACACATTACCTAATACATTTAATCGACCTCTGTGTGCCATACCCAGTACTACATCTTTTATGCCATTAAAAGCTTGATTCTCTACAATAAGTTCAATCAGGGGAATAACTGCTTCAGCTCCTTCTAAGCTAAATCTTTTTACTCCTGGAAATTTTTTTGCTAAAAAGTTTTCAAAATTAACAGATAAATTGAGATAATCAAATGCTTTGATACGATCGTTTTTATTGGGTACAAAATTACATTTTTCAATATTAGCTTGTAGCCAAGATTTTTGCTCAATATCCTGCAAATGCATAAATTCATAACCAATATTTTGACAGTAAATATGATTAAGCTTATACATAATTTCTGCTAAGGTAGCGCGTTCAAAACCTAAAATCCCTCCAAGGTAAATAGTTTTTGAGTAATCTTGTGTACTAAAGCCATAGTTTTCTGGGTTGAGTTCTTCGTGATCAGTATTATTATCAAGCCCTAAAGGGTCAAGGTTCGCGTGTAGATGCCCTCTAACCTGAAACATTCTGATTATTATCTGCGCCCGTAAAGAATCCTTGATATTAGCATAGTCATGTATGCTTAATGACTGTTGACTGTTAGTACTATTCTTAGGCCATGATATTGTTTGAATATTATCAAGTATTATGTCTTGGTGATCATTTATCTCGGTAAATAGCTCTATCCAAGAATCATCAATAGAGCTATTATTTTGTAAATAATTGGCATAATATTTTTCTAAAAAAGCCAAATTAGCAGAGTTTAAATAACTATTATTATTCATTATTCACAAGTGTATTTATCTCACTATAGACAAGAAAAATTAATTAATAGTTAAGTGGAAACTTATTGCACAATGCGTTTATTTTTATCTTTATATCATTAATTACATGGTCGACTTTCTTGTCTTTGACTGCATAAAGTATTGTTGCGATCATTTGACCAATCTCTATAAACTGCTCTTGTACCATTCCTCTTGTTGTTAATGCAGGAGTACCAAATCTTAATCCAGAAGTTTCCATTGGTGGTCTGGGATCATTATAAACGCTATTCTTGTTACATGTGATACCTGCTCGTTCTAATGCATCGGCACATTCGGTCCCGTTAATCTCTAAAGAACGTAAATCAACTAGTATGAGATGGCAATCTGTTCCTTTTGATACTATATCAATGCCTTTATTAGATAATGTATTAGCCAAAGTTTGTGCATTAGTGATTACTTGTTTAGCATAGGTTCGAAATTCTGGTTGTAAGGCTTCTTTAAATGCAATGGCTTTTGCAGCTATAATGTGCATTAACGGTCCGCCCTGTATCCCCGGCATTACCGCAGAGTTAATTTTTTTTATTAATGTATCGTCATTTGTTAAAATCATCCCTCCTCTTGGTCCACGTAGGGTTTTATGGGTAGTGGTTGTGACGACATCAGCATAATGTACGGGGTTCATACATTGTTTACCGGCTACTAATCCTGCGAAATGCGCCATATCGACCATAAAGTATGCATTAACTTCTCGTGCTATTGCCTGGAAGGCTTGCAAGTCAATATTTCTAGGATATGCCGAGCCACCAGCAATAATTAATTTGGGCTTATGCTCCATAGCAAGTTTTCTTACTTGTGCCATATCGATAAGATTTGTATCTGGATCGATACCGTAAGCTACCGAATTAAACCATTTCCCTGAAATGCTTACTTTTGAACCATGAGTTAAGTGCCCACCAGCATCTAAGCTCATCCCCATAAAAGTATCACCGGGGGATAGTAAGCCAGCAAAAACAGCTTGATTTGCTTGTGATCCAGAATGAGGTTGGACATTAGCATATTTACAATCAAATAACTTTTTTGCTCGTTCTATTGCTAGATTTTCTGCTGCATCTACAAATTCACAGCCATTATAGTATCTGCGTCCTGGATACCCTTCGGCATATTTATTCGTCATTACTGAACCACATGCCATTATCACAGCTTGTGATGCAAAATTTTCTGAAGCAATCATTTCTAGTTGGTTTTGTTGTCTGTTAAGTTCGTTATTAATTGCGTTGAAAATATCTTGATCTACATTTTTTAAATGATTCAAAGATTCTTGAGAATATAATTTTTGTACTGCCATGATTTCCTCTTCTTATTACGTTGTATTACTGTGCATAACAATATTTCATTTGTTCATAGAGTTATGTTTTAAAATTTTAATTCAGCTTACAGGTGTAAGTATTGTTATTAATATCTAGTGTCAGGATTCAAAATTTACGCATTCTGAGTCATATATAAGAGATGCATAAATTATGCAATGTAAATGAAAGTAATGTCAAACGAAGTTAGCATCCTATTGTTCTAGTTAATGATACTTGGCTCATAAATACCATTGTAGCAAAAAATATACGAGCTACAATTAAAATCAACCCCTACTCATCTATTAAAGTATTTTTTTTGCGATTATGGTTTTATTTTTGCGCTACATAAAATTTTTGATAGTTTCTTTTTATGTAGAAGCAACAAATGATTTTTACCCGTATGGTGCTTTTGTATAATTTCTATACAGCGTTGATGAAATTCTATAGCAGATCTTATATCTCCTGTATTAATAAACAGATCGCTTAATATTGTGTTTGATAACAACATATTGATGCCGTACACCCATTCTTTATTTTTTACCAGATTAATCGCTTTGTGTAGGTAATCCGTACCTTTATAATAGTCATTAAGATAGAGATTGTTGATTGCTCTGGCTAGTAATAGCAACATATATTGCTTGTCATTACAACCATTTTCTATGCATATTTTTTGGGCCTTGTCGCAATATGATTCTGCTTTTTTGAATAGCGACATTTTACGCAATGCGTGTCCTGCGCAATAAAAACAATAAAAACTGCCGTTATAGTCTTTTATTTTGTTATAACATTCTGCTAATTGTATAAATAGTTTATATGCCTCGGGGTATTTTTTTAGTCTCAGTAGCAACTTGGCATGGGCAAATTGAATTTCGTACACAGTTTTTTGGTCCAGGGTATCTTTGTTGGCCAGTGCTTTATGTAAATAAATAGATGCTTTATCTGGTTTTTGTATACTTAAAAATGTTCTGGCTAATTCTAAATTCAATTGTGCGATAATTTCATCATTAGTATTGTTGTGAATTTGAGCCCGAGTAATTGCAGATTTTATGGTGGCAATAGATTTATCCTCTTGCATGCTATGACGATATAGTTTCCCTAGATACATGTAAGTATTTAAAACTATTTCGTTATTATCATGATACATAGTTTTTTGTAGTTTTAATAATTTAGCACAGTATGCTGCTGCTTTATGTGGCAAAGATAAATCATCTAAATTCTCTATTATAAGAGTTAATGATTTTTCGATTACTGCATTGGAATACTCATTGTTTTTTATATGGTTTAACATATTTTCCAACAGAAACTGTGTTCTTTGCATACGATAATAGTTATGGTGTCGTTTTAGTTTGTCTTTATAATTTTTAAAGTAGGTAAGTACTTTTTCTATGTTTTCATTAGAGTTATGTTTTTGATTTATATACCTATGCATAACATTTAGTATGGTGTTATGGACTGATATAGTGTGATGTTTTTTATAAATAAGGCCGTTATCATGTAGATCATCAATCGCTTTATTAAAGTTTCCAGTGGAAATACTAGAAAATAATTTTTGTAGGCTTTTAACTTTAATAATATTGTGGTTTACAGTTTTATTATTAAGTAAGCTGATTAGGAAAATCAGTTTTTTAGCATCTTCACTATACTGTGAAACATTTAAGATCATAGAGTATATAGAATTATATCTTGTTTTATGAGTATAATCTTGCGAATTAGTTAACGTATCACTTAAATATGTTTGTTGAAATTTTTTAAATTTCTGTGTGTCGTGTTGTATCAATTTAGTATATTGTTTTATATCACTACTGTAATTGTGAAAATATTTTCCTGCTATATATACATCTAGCAGATAAGGTGGAATAGCGGCTAGTACTTCTTGCAACTGTACATCATTCATTTTTCGTCCAGATATATTAAGAAAAAACTCCTTGCGAACATTATATGGAATAGTTGTTACATTAATGACATTATGACTACCAATATAGCTGTTGTTCAGATTAAAATTTTTACTGCTTGTAATAATAACTTTACCTTGACCCCATATTTGCGGGTTGTTAGGTAAAAATGTTTGTATGGATTGAAAGTTTTCTACATTATCAAATAAAAGTAGCCAATTGGAATTTTGTTTTAATTTTTTTTGTATAAAGCGCAGGATGCGTTCTTTTCTGATATTATAATTTTTTATATTCATTGATGTGTTCAGAAAATTAGTTTCGTTATCGTTATTTGCAAAATGATATGCAAGTACAGTCATTGAATTTAAAGAAGTATTTTCATTTTTCGCATTTATTTCCCAGACTATATTGGCTGATTGTAAGGACATATACCTTCTGGCTAATGTGGTTTTCCCAGATCCAGATATTCCTAATAACGCTACATGTTTTATTAGTAACTTATTATGTTTAAATTTATGTTCTATTTGTTTTATCAATGAGTTTCTTTTGACTAGCAAATCGGAACGTGGTAGCAAGAAATCATATTTTATTTCTGTTTTATTCAGAGAGCTTAATGTATAAAATAAACCAATTATAATGCACAGCGTTAACAGTACGATGATAGATGAAAAAATAAAATATTTTATTTTGTGATTTTGTTGTTTTGCTTGGAATGTCTTATTTTGTCTTTTGAGAAAAATTTCGTTATCAATATTTGTTATTTTTTTAAAATAATGCTCTTGTAATATTTCGTATGCTTTGCATCCATATATAAAATCAATAATACTGTCTTTGGAATTACATCCAATTTTAGTCATAATATTTTTGTTGTGCACCTCTATTGTCTTGTAGGATACTTTAAGTAAAGAAGCTATCTTTTTGTTGCCTCTGTTATTTAGGATACATGATAGGACATCTATCTCTCTTGAGGTAAAATTAATACCACCTATTTCTTTATTACTTTTATTTAAATTATTAGTTATCATACTCATACACAAATTATTTTCGGTAAGGATAATGCTACTTAAAAAATACTTAAAATAACATAAGTATTTTTCACCTAAACCATAGAATACCATAAGTGTTTTTCACTTAGGTAGTTTTTCTCTCTTCAAAAAATATTTTTTGTATAGTATCCATACATTATCGCGAGGTTACTCGTGATCTATTGGGAAATAGTGAAAGACTACAAAGGCTTATGGGAGTACACAGTGAGGGAAATTACAAAATCTGGTCTTGTCGATATTCATTCGGCAGGGCAACTGTCGATGATGTTGATTACCAATGTTAGTCACAAAACTAAGTTTGGTAAAGATCAAGCAATTCTGGTTATTAAGAAGCAATTGCATAATTTGACGGCTAATATTGCAAGAGATCGCTCTATGGCCTCAACTAATAAAATGCTACTTAACAAATTGTGTAATATAAATACTACGGTGAAAAAAGTAGAGTATGAAAATTATTCTGCTAAGAGTGTATTTTGCAGAAAGCTTAATAAACAGATAGACGACTTTAATAATATAATATCCATGTATAAATAAAGATAAAAAAATGAGCGTATTAGAGAAAGAAAACAGTTTACTAAAAAATCAGTTAGAGATTTTAACATCCGTTAATGAGGAAGTTGAGAGGGACTATAGAGAGATAGAAGGTAGAAATGATTTTTTAGAGCAAGAAATTACAAGATTGATCAAAGAAAAACAAATGATGGAAAAATTTTGTAGTGATAGTTTTCTAAGAACTACTCAATTGACTGATGAGATTAGCAATTTAAAAATGAAGAATCGAGTAGGTAGAAAGATGAGAGATTATTTGACTGCACGACTAAGATTCGCTATCGTTTTACTTTCTAGTGTAAAGATTGATTTTAAGCAATCTTTTAAAGCTGGTGACTTAATAAAAATTAAATAAAGGAGTATTTATCTTGAGTATACATAAGATTATTTTTTCATTGATGATATGTAATATAATAACATTAAATGTTTACTGTGCGGAGCCAGTGACTGTTTTCGGAGAAGATGGAATGGATTTTCCTACTCCTCATTCTGGGTCTTGTTTGGCAGATCATTATGATGAAGCTGACATACCGCCACGGGTTTATATGCAAGCCAGAGGTGATGGTGAGTTAAAAGACGATGGTTCTGCGAAGCCTCCTGTAAATCCATCTTCAGACCCTTGTAGTATTACGCATACTTGGGAATCTGATGATACAGTCTATGCTTATAAATGTCCATCTGGTGGTGGGGTACATAGTGCACATAATTCACGGGTTACAACTATGTCTTTTTCTGGTGATGGGACTAGTAGCGGTGAATTTGTTCCTTCAGCGACTGAAGATGGTAAAAAAAAGGCTAAGATCGCAACTAGATCGCTACTTGATCAACAAGATGATCATGGAAATATAGAATCATTTGCTGATCCTGTTCCTATTGTTGCTAGCGCGACGCATTAAATTTTCTTTTAGATGACCTCGTACTCATTTAAAGAGTATGAGTTCATCTTATTTCACTGTTTGGTTGTATTAGCTATATTAAGTAGTTCATTCCATTTCATCTGCTTTGCTACGCCAAAATTCGGGTGATCCTTGTGGATTTTGTTTATCACCGCATTCATATAATCCCTGATATGCCGCTTTTGTTAAAGCTCTATCATTTAAGGTAAGAGCTATAGTTTTTGCTCTCTTAAAGAACATAGTTGGCGATGTTGTCGAGCGATCCGTTGAACGTGGTGTAGAACTTTTAGGTGTTCTAGGGCTGCTTTCTGTTGAACGTTGCGGAGTGCTTATCGATGCAGATCTGCTTTGTGTAGTCATAGCTCTAGTAGTTTTAGTACGAACATTGGTAGAAGTAGAGTAGCTTTTGCTAATTGGTCGTGCGCTATCTCTTGTACCCGGAGATGTTCTGGTTAATGTTTGTTTCTTTGTTAATAAAAGTTTTCCATATTCTATACATATTCGCGCTTCTAGTAAGCTATCAGATTTGACTGCACTTCGTGCTTTTTCTAGATATTCTTGTTTTAACTCTAGATTTTCTTCTAATTCAGCAATACCTAAAAATGCTCTGGCACACATTGCTTTTATTTTGCTTGTATCTAAGAAGCTATCAAATAAATCAATTGCTGCTAAATAGAATTCTTTTTTCTTAGAATCATCTGCATCTAATAGATCTGCACAGTCAACCATGGCTCTAGCTTGTAATTGATATGCGGTTGATCCTGTTAATAGCTCTATAGTGGCAAGATAATGTTTTATTTTATTCTCCTTATTACTGTGTAAGAGTGCAAGATGGATATTGATCCTTGCTTGTAAGATATTTGTTGTGTGTGTTGGTTAACACTCTAAGAGCTTCTAAATAATCTCTTATTCTCTCTTCATTATTTCTGCTTTTAGTATTGCCAAGATCGAAATAATTTTGTGCTTCTCTTATTCTGCTTGTTTCATCTTCTCCTTCTTCGGGTAACAATGCTTGAGATTGTTGCAAATACTTAATCCTTTTTCTTTCATCTTCTGATAGAAGAGCAATACGAGAATAAACTAATGACAAGAGGTCGCTTTCATTTATATCTTCTAACAGTCTCTTTGCTTCCTTGTATAGTAGTAATTTTTGACTATCATCTGTATCTAGTTCTGCTAGACCAAATTTTGCTTGAGCTACAAGTATTTTTTCATCAGTATCATTTAACAGGTGTATAGCGTTTGTATATAGTGCTTCCCTTTCATCTATGCCAGGTAGTAAATGTGCTAGCTCTATATTAGCACGTGCCAATAATACATTTTCTTTTGAGTGATGTAGCAATATAATCCCAGATCTATATAACTCTAATTTTTTTGATTGCTCGCTTTGTAATTTAGCAAAACCTATTTGGCTTCTTGCCAATAATACAGAATGTTGAGCGTCCGTTAATAAAGGTATTGCTTCTTCATAATATGCTATTTGTTGTTTTCTATCATCAATTAACTCTGCTAGTCCTATCGAAGCTGTAGCATATAAAAGATTAAATTCACTGCGTATTTGGATATCTGCTTGTTGTATGCTGTCTATACTTTGGTCATCACATACTTTTGCTTCTAGTTGTTTTAAACTTTCTATACCATGCTTATAATATCGTGCCATCATTTCATGATCATTAAGCAATGGTGCTAATTCGATATATGCTGAGGCTTGCAATAAATATTGATTTGAATTTCTTAAGATAGCTAATGCTTGTTTGTAGTATGTATATTTATGTTCTTCCTCAGAAACTAGCCTTGCTATTCCAATATATGATGTAGCTAATAAAGTATGTTCTGTCGTTGCAGATAATAATTCAATTGCTTCTTGATAGTACCTCTTTTTTTCTTCATCACTATCAGAAAATTCAATCAATCCTAGTTTAGTTTTTGCTTGAAGTAACTCTTGTGTGGTTGTTATACATCTTATGCTACCATAACATTCAATTACTACACTGCCTTGATTTTGTGTTTCTAATAAATTTAGCACTTCAGTGTAATAATGTTGTCTTCTATGGGGTCTGATGTTAATTCCGCTTTAGCTAAGTAAATTTCAGCTTTTAAATGATTTGTTTTTTCGCTATCTTGTTTTTTTTCTGTTGCTGATTCTAATAATCGCAAGGCTTTATTTAAATTTAAGGATTGTTCTCGTGAATCTTTACTATATAGCGATAAACAAAGGTATATTTGCGCTTTCAATTCGTATTCTCTGTTTCTGCTTAGCATACTTAGTGCTCGTTTTAATTCTTTCTTTGCACTGTTGCTGAAAATTTTTCCTCTGGTCTGGGCTATTTTTAATAATATTCTAGCACTGAATACCGAGTTTCCTCTGCCTGTTTCATTCGTATTAAGTGCAGCTTCGTAGTATGAAATTTTATGCCAAGAGTCCTTTTCTAGGTCGCCCAGATATATATTTGCTCGCACTCTATCATAGACTCTTAATTCCTTACTATTAACAATAAGTAGTAAATTACTTTCATTTAATCCATTACCATTACACAATGCGTCCCAATCTATTCTTCGATCAGCAGTTTGTGGTAATTCGGTAACGCTTGAATAAGTTACAGAATGTAAACTATTGTCCTCATGATCAGTATCGGTTGTGTCTAAACTATCTGTGCTTGCTACTGTGACTAATGAGGAAGGCGTTTCTGTTCTTGCCTTAAAAGGAGACAAAGGTGATTGTTGTTCTGTTGGGCTAGTGTCTTCTGGTAAAGATGATCTGCTATCCATTAAATTCTTTAATGATGAATCTCTACTAACTGTGCCTGGTAGATGTGCTAATAAACTTGCTCTGCGCGCATCAGACATTTCTCGTCTTCTTTGATAAGTAGGAGATGCTGATTCTACTTCCTCTGCAGCTGAAGCGGCTGAAGCAGCATGCATATCATCACTTGCACCGTATTTTTTACAACTTACATCATCTCTTGCGGCACAGGAAGGGAATGATTGTTCTGGCATCATATCTTGAGTAGAATCTTGTTTATCTTCGCTTGCTACCTTTGCTATAGAACTTACACCTCTTATTGTGGATACCGCGCTAGTTTTTCTTCTTTTTTTATGTGGCCTAGCTAATGGTTTTATACTGGATGGAAATGCAATAGCTGTAACAAGGCGCATAGTATCACTTGTGGTTCTGGCTGTAGATCTGGAATGCATTCTGCTTCGTTTTTTATCATGGCTTCTTTGTTTGCGAAGTGAAGATAATGATCCAGTTCGCTCTGCGCCTGATGTGTCTGTCACAGGTCGCATAGCACCATTTGTTGCACGCCCCACAGAGCTTGCAGCAGGTTGTGTTGACGTTATCTTGTACCTTGTATCACAGAGATTCGGTAATGACTCATGGTCCATTACACTTTCACCACTGACCTCACTGGTTCTAGTTGTAAGAGCAGCTGTGACAGGGCGTCTTCCACTTCTGGTTAATGGTCTTGTTTTGATCTTTTTTGTACGCAGAGGAGATAATGATTTTGCTGTTCTCGCACTGTCATTACTATCTGGTCTAGTTTTTGTAGAGATGGTTGTTACAGGAAACATTCCTCTTCCTTCAGATGTCATCGCACTATCACTGCTTTCAAATGCCTTTCTTTGTCGTGGTAAATTTTCAGGAAATAACCTGGATAAAAAAGATAGTGTTTCTCCAGAATGTTCCATGAAAAGGTGTTGATCAACAGTTCTTAGTCTGCCGGGCGAACTACAATCCGTTGCCGTACCGTAAGCAACACTACTAGTACTGTGAGCACTAGAGGCGCTTTGCACAATTTTATCATCTTGAGTCATAACTGGTTGTAAACGAGTAGCACTACCTTCATGAGTTTGGACAGGACGAAACGGGTATCGTGAGTCGCGTCTAATAGATATTCTGGTAGTGGTTCTTTGTTTTCGTACGGTTCTTCTACGTGTGAAGGTTCTTTTTGATGATTGCACTTTGCGTCTTGTGAAAGATGGAGAATGTGTTTGCTCTTCTTTGCCTAATAGTTGTGAATCATCCTGTCTTGGTACTGCAGCAAGGCGTGGCTCGGCATGAGTGATAGCTAATAATTGGTGCAAGATTATAGTGGTTGTTAAATATAACAAAATACGCATATTATGATCATCCTAGTATTTTGTTTATCATTCCCTATTTACAACTAAAATTGCATTACGATAATATTAATAATTAATTAAAATTTAAATATATTTTTATTTACCTTCTGGCAAAGACCTTGTAGAAGAAACTACTAATAAAGGATCACTACTGCGAAATGTAGGACGTGATGATAATGAAGGGGATTCTCGATCAGCAAGAGAGGTTATAATTGACGCTAAATCAGCTTCTCTGCTGCGAATTGTTCTTTCAGCAGCATAGATAAGAGATTGGATATTTTCTTCTGAAATATCATCCATCTCTGATGATTCTCTACTAATTACCGGTTGTAATCTAAAATATCTACGTTCATAAATTCCTCGTGAGACTATTATATCCGGTAATACTATCTGCATTTCTCGGTGTACTAGGCTGCTAGCACCAAACATTGTGATATCTACCACAGGTTTGATCCACCCTATTCCTCCTTTATGCCTCATTTGGCGATAACTGCGTGTTTTAATGGTTTGCCCTGTGCCAATAGACAGCACTTTAAATTCTGTTGCATTTGGAAACATTTGTTGTGCCATTGTAAGTCCTATCATCGCTGGATTATTTGCTACCACACCTCCATCAATTACTGTATATAAATTACCTATCATATCTCGTAATCGCATTGGTTTAAAATAGGTTGGTGCTGATCCAGTCGCAACTGCAACATCACGCATAAAAAAGTTTTCTTTAGGCTCTCCTCTGGCAAAGCAACTGTTAAATAATATCTCTCGATATCAGCCGATTTCAAATCCAGTTACAATAACATTACCAAGAGCATCACTTAGTTTTGTATCTCCAAATAATTCGCTGGTCATTCTTGTTAAGCCTTTGGAAGAATATTTTGGTCGCAACATTCCACAGCAGCTAAGAATATTCAAAAACTTTCTACCAAAAATCTTATCTCCATGATTGACATATAAATCCATTAAATCTTGTGCGCTATACTTTGCAGAAGTTTCTCCTCTTTCATTAACTGTTGGTACATTGAGCGCCTGTAAGATAATTCCTCCGGTAGAAGTGCCCACCATAACATCAAATATTTTATATATGGGTTTTTTAACTTTTTTTTCTATTTCAGCAAGAATAGTAGCTGGTATTACTCCTCTTTGTCCACCGCCATCAACCGATAATATCCAAATGGTTTCTCCATTTTTTGGTCGTGCAATATGTTCTGGAATGAATTGTCCTAATATTTGTGTGGCGCTGAGTAAACTGGCATTAGCTCCAAAACTTTGCCTTCGTCTGGTGGGGCTCATTGGTAAAGGTGTATTCATCGTTACAACAGTGTCATCTAGCGGCACTAAATTCATTGAACTGGTTTCCGCTGGTATGTCGTCGCCATCAACAAGAGGAGGGCTGGGAATAGATAAACGAACGGTATCGTGTATATCAGTAACAGTACGCGTAATTACAGATAAGGATGACTGTCTGGTCATTTGTCTTCGTTCTATTATGCCGTCGGTCTGATGAGTGCCAGCAACGGCATAAGAAAAGCTTATTATAAGTAAAGACAATCTTAGTAAAATGCAAATTGGAAAGGTAGTTAGCATAACTTCACCTATTTGAGTAATAAGTTTGTTACGCCACGTTATAAATATATTGCGATAAATAAATTATTCAGTATTTGAATAAAAATTTATCCTAATTTAATCATTTTATTGACTATTTATTAACAAATAGTAAAGTATGTTATTGTGCTATAAAAAACTTGATAGATGATTGATTATATCAAGGCAAAAGAGTCAGAATATTATACAATAATCAATAAGGTGTTCGATAATTCGAAATTATTGAATATTGTTATTTTGCACTAACTTTGTGTACAGTAAAAACAGTCTTAATTTGGGTTGTTACTGTATTAGCATTAACAGTTCATAGTCTCAGTCTTACGTTATGACTGAGCTAAGTATAAATTCTGATTATCCCGAATAATATTTTTGATAGGGTTTATTTTATAGTGGTTATGGAAAAAATATTTATCAATTATCCATTTGTACTCTAAATCTCTTAATGAACAATAGCAAAAAGATGGTAAATCTCTATCAAAGACAAGCTCCACGTAATATTCACATGGAGCGTAGAATATAATTTATTTATTGATCTTCATGTGAGCTTTCATCACTGCTTAATTCTTCCTCTTTGATAGGTTGGCATTGCACAATATATTTTGTATTAGGCGCTCTTTTTACAATAAAATCACCGGGTTTTACATATATTATTCGCACAGCTGTCTTTGTTTTGCGCTGTTCATCTGGTTGAATATCATCACTAGCATGGCATAAATTACAACAAAGTAATATAGCAGTTAAGTTTAATGTTGTTGGCATACTTTTCTCCTTAATAATCAGTTATTAGAGTATTGATTGTGATAAGTTTTAAAGTACGCTACGCATAAAACGCACTGAATTTACATTATTCAGCACAAAAATGGTTATACATTGAATCGAAAATGGAACACATCTCCATCTTGTACGATATAGTCTTTTCCTTCTTGTCTAACTTTACCAGCAGATTTTGCCCCTTGTTCACCTTGATGTTGTAGATAATCAGCACATGATATCGTTTCAGCGCAAATAAATCCTCTTTCAAAGTCACCATGTATTACACCTGCTGCTTGTGGTGCTTTACTACCGGATCTAGCATTCCAAGCTCTTGCCTCTTTTGGACCAACAGTAAAAAATGTCAGGTAATTTAATAATTTATATCCTTCAATAATTACTTTGCTAAGCCCTGTCTTGCTAAGGCCTAGTGCTTGTAAAAATTCTTCCTTTTCTTCTTGTGTATCTAAGCACGCTATTTCAGATTCAATAGCCGCTGAAATTATTACGTGCCGCGCACTTTGTGTTTGTGCTAGTTCATCTACCTTATCGACATATTGATTGCCTGTGGTAATTTCATCCTCACTAACATTACAAACATATAATACTGGCTTGGAAGTTAATAGTTGCAGTCTTTTAAATGCTTGCTGTTCTTCATCTGTAATATCGGCGTAACGCGCAGGTTTACCTTGTTCCAGAACAGTAAGAATTTTATGTATTAGGTTTAGGATGTCAATAGCTTCTTGATCTTTACTTTTAGCCTTTTTTTGCAACCCATTTATTCTAGTTTGCAATGATTCCATATCTGCAATCATTAGTTCTGTATCGATTATTTCGATATCACGAACAGGGTCTACATTTCCTTCGACATGGGTAATATCACCGCTATCAAAGCATCTAACAACGTGAATTATAGCGTCAATTTCTCGTATATGTGCTAGAAACTTATTACCTAATCCCTCGCCTTTGCTTGCACCTTTTACTAGTCCTGCAATATCAACAAATTCTATTTGATTAGGGATTATTTGTTGAGATTGGGCTAATTGGGCCAGTTTATCCAGCCTATCATCCGGTACAGCAACCTTGCCAACATTAGGTTCGATTGTACAGAAAGGGTAATTTGCTGCTTCTGCCGCTGTTGTTTTAGTAAGTGCATTAAATAATGTAGATTTACCAACATTGGGTAGTCCAACTATTCCACATTTAAATCCCATAATCGTAACCTATTTTAAAATTGTTTGCATGATATCTTCAATAATGAATTGCACTTTACGTGTTCCATTCCATTCGTTGATTTTTAATGCACCAACGATAGAAAACCATTTATCACTGCTGTTTAGTAATAACTCGCCCATTGTAGTATCAACGGCACGAAATGCAATAGCTGATATAGTTTTATTATTACCAAAATTTTGTAAAATGCATTTGATATGATTTTTTCCTATAATACTAGGTCGTATAATATTGACTTTATTTAATAAAAATCTTGGTATTGTGTTGCCTTGGCCATACGGAGCAAGCATTTCTAGCTTATCCAGAAAATCAATGTTTGCCCCAGCTATTGAAATACATGCGTCAATTTCCAGTTGGGGTGTAAGGTCTATATTTTGTGCAATAATTTTTTCTGTAATAAAAGTTGAAAATTCTGATAATTTTTCTTGATTAATTGTTAAACCAGCGGCCATAGCATGTCCACCACCGTTAACGAGTAAATTATTTTGTTTGGCACTATGTACTAGATTACCAATATCTAATCCTGGTACGGAGCGAGCAGAACCTTTACCAATGCCATTATCATCATAAGTAATAACAAAAGTTGGTCTGTTGTATTTTTCTTTTATCCTACTTGCGGCAATTCCGATAACACCTTGATGCCATTTCTTGCTGTATACTATGATTACTGGCGAGTTTTTTTGTCTTTCTGCTTGATTTAAAGCTCCAATAATAATTTCTTGTTCAATTTGTTTGCGTTCATCATTATATAGGCTAAGTTGTGTTGCTATTTGTGCTGCTTGCTGCCTATCGGATGTGGACAGTATCTTGACCCCTAGTGATGATTCCCCCACTCTACCGCCAGCATTAATTCTTGGTCCAATTAAAAATCCAATGTGGTAGGCATTGGGCGATTCATTTATGCCTGCTATATTATATAACGACGATAACCCTATGTTATTATGTTTGGCGAAAACTTTTAAACCTTGTGTAACGTATGCTCGGTTTATCCCTCGTAATGGCACTACATCACAAATTGTTCCTGTAGTAACTAAATCAAGATAACTAAATAAATCAGGGTAATGTTTTACTATGGATAGTTGTGTTATTTTTTGTTGTAAGGCTACTAAAAATATGAATGCTACGCCAACTGCAGCACAATGTTTACAATCGTTTTTCTCGTGATCAATTCTATTAGGATTAATAATAGCTAATGCGTTGGGTAATTTAGACTCTGAAATATGATGATCAATAATTATGATATCAAGATTAATTTTATTAGCGTACTCTATGGCATCAAATGAAGTAGTGCCACAGTCAACAGTAATAACTAACTTGTTACCGTTGGCTTGTAATTTTTGTAATGCATTGGTATTAGGACCGTAACCTTCTTTTACTCTATCTGGGATGTATACTTCTACCTCAAGGCCCAGAGCAGTAAAGTATTTATATAATAACGCTGATGAGGTGGCGCCATCAACATCATAATCACCAAAAATTGCAATTTTCTGATTATTTTTAATGGCTTTTATTATGCGCTCTATTGCAAGATCCATATCTTTCAATTGCCATGGATTGGGTAATAAATGTTTGATAGTCGGATGCAAAAATGATTCTATTTCATGTTCTTGGATATCTCTTACTACTAGTATCCTTGCTACAACTTCTGGTAAATCATGTTTTTGTTTATAGGCTAGAACTTTTTGTTCATCTACATATGGGATAATCCATTTCTTGCCAGAAACAGAAAGCTGATTTTCAAAAATAGATTCTTTATTTTTACTCATAACATGATACTTTCATATAGTATTATTTACTATATACCTCTTTTTCCCATCGCTTGTGCAGCCAAAACCATTGTTGTGGATTTTGGTTAATCCAATTCTCAATGTGTTGATTAATATCAGTTAATATTTTTTGTTCTGGGTGTTTGTATTTCGTATAATTATTCGGCATAATTACAGGATGATAAATTATTTTTAATTTTGTACCCTTTGTTCTGATTACTTGAAATGGTAAAATTGGTACTTGAAATTTTAAAGATAATTTGGATATCGCACTGGCTGTCATAGCTGGTTTATTAAAAAAGTTTATTGCTACACCTTCATTAAGCTTTTGATCCATTAACATTGAAATATATGATTTGTTTTTTAAACATTGGATTATTTGTTTTGCCCCCTTTGATCCTTTGGGAATAATACCATGGGTTATAGATAAGTGAATTTTATTAATTATATAACGCAAAAAAGGATTATTGATAAATCTTGTAACATTAAAAATCTTTAATCCACATTGCTTGGCATACAGACTACCTAGCTCCCAATTACCATAATGAGCAGAAAATAAAAATCCTCCCTTATTAAGTGCATGAAACTTATGTAGGTTATCTAATCCTTGAATCTCAAAATTATTATTTTGCATTAGGTTAATTCTAGCCAAGTGAAAATACTCAAATAAATTACGACCAAGGTTTTCCCACATAGTAGATGTAATATTATGTTGTTTATCAATATCTATTCCTGGGAAGGCTATTTGCAGGTTAATTTTGGCGATATTATTCAAACGATAGCAAGCTTTGCCTATTAGTTTAAATAGTGCTCCTCCGAGGCAAGAGCTTGCTTTAAACGGTAGGATATACCCTATTAGCATTATAATAATAAAAATGATAGTTTGTATAATATATGAAATGTTCTTTAGTATTTTCATCGCATGTTAATCAGTAATATTAGGTAAATTGATATCCAGTTCGATACTTAATTTTTGTACATTTGCTATAAGATCATCAGGAATTTTTACATAATCTTTTTCAGTTGTTACTAGTTGCCAATTATGCTGTTTTGCCTCATTTATCATTTTGTTCAGTTCATGCCTGCTGTATGGATGATGATCAGCAAAAGCATAGGTTCTTTTTATGTTGCAGCCAGATTGTATTAAAGTATTAAAAAATTTATCTGGATAAGCTATACCAGAAAATGCTAATAATTCTTGTTCTTGTAATTTCTGTAAATCTTTTTTATTAGGTATAACCTTAGCATAATGGACTAATTCTTTATTAAGTATCGCAGGCTTATAATTTTCATCGCCAATAATAACAAAATTTACGTTTTTATTAAGCAAGTCTTTAATTGGTTGGCGTAGAGGTCCAGCAGGTATCAACAATTCATTACCAAATTGATAAAATGAATCTATTACACAAAAAATTTTATTTTTATCGATAGTGTAATTCTGTAATCCATCGTCAAGAATAATATATTCGGCTCCGTGATCACAAGCCATTTTAGCCGCTTGATATTTATTTTTAGCAATAAATACATTTGTTGTTTGTGCTAATAATAATGGCTCATCTCCTACATCTTGTGCGTTATGTTTTTGCAGGTTTACTTGTATAGGTCCTGTTAGCTTTCCTTTGTATCCTCGTGATACTATTGCTACTTTTTTATTTTTTTGTTGTATTTTTCTAGCAATAGCCTGTACCAAAGGAGTTTTGCCAGATCCTCCACAAGTTATATTGCCAACACATATTACTTTTGCTGTTACTTTCTGAGGTGATGAGAAATTTTTTACAATTATAAATAATAATCTGTATAACCAGGAGCAAGGTAGCATTATTAATGTAAGAACGTTAAAACTTTTTGTGAGCCAAAAATTAGGAATTTTCATTATTTAATACTAGGTTGTAAAATTTCATAAACTTTTTGATCAATATTTTTATGTACTTCTAAAAAGGTTGTGCAATTTTTAAGATAAATATTGCGTATTGTGTCATTATTTAATAATTGTACAACTGCTTTACAAATAGTTCTTGTGTTATCGACTTTACATCCTGCATGAACCTTATCGATATCGTTAATAATTTCTGTAAAGTTGTGTGTGTATTGACCGTAAATTGGCACACAATTTTGTAACATTGGTTCAATCATGTTGTGCCCTCCTATACCTTTTATTAATGAACCACCTACAAAAGCACAATTAGCAATAGAGAAAAAAGTAGGTACCACACCCATTTTATCCACTAATAATACATCATGATTAAACTGGACTTGATCTATATCCGAGTATGTCACATATGAAAGATTATGTGCTTTAATGTTTTGTTCTATTTCTTTACATCTTTCTGGATGTCTAGGGATTAAAATTAAACAAGCATCATGTATGTGTTTTTTGATCATTAAATGTGATTTTAATATGAATTCTTCTTCTCCCTCGTGCGTGCTAGCTGCTACCCAAGGTTTTTTATTGCTTAGTTTGTTTTGAAAATAATTTAATATTATCTTATCAACTGCAGTTTCATAATTAGCAAACTTTAAATTACCCAGAAATTCAACATTATTTAATCCTTGCATTCTTAATTTACGCTTTAGTTTTTCAGTTTGCGTTAATACCTTATCAAAAACATGTAAAAGATTTTTAAACATATTTTTCATCATCAGCCATTTACGAAGGGATTCATTAGACATCCTCATATTAATCAAATAAGATTTTATAGAATGTTTTTTCATCGCATAAATCAAATTAGGCCATAGTTCTGATTCGACCAGTATGCCTATATCAGGGCGCCAATGTTGAAAAAAACGAGTAACGCATCTGTTAAAGTCCAAAGGAGCGTACTGGTGTATTACTTGAGCAGGAAAATTGCTTTTTACTATTTCCGCAGATGTTGCCGTGCTGGTCGTGATTAAAACGACCCAGTTTTTGTGTTTTTCTATGATATGGTAAACTAGCTTAAGAATTGACAAGCTTTCACCTACGCTAGCCGCATGAAACCAGATTACTTTTTTATTTGGTCTTGCAGTATTGTAGTAACCTATTTTTTCTATATATCTTGACTTATCTTCCTTTGCACGGCGGATTCTTTTAGGTAAAATCCATAAACGATAAATCGGATAAACTAGATAAGTCAAACAAACATATATCCAATGCATATTTTACCTCAATATGCCTTGATTAAGAAGTTGATCAGCTTTGTCTGTTAATGCTAGCATTTCTTTTTGCAATTGTTGTTTAGTGTTTGCTAATTCCTCTGGTGATAACTTTTTTGCTACCGATACAGGTTTGCCCCACATTAAAACACCACGTGAAAACGGCATCGGTATAATAAATTTATCCCATGATCGAGCAATTTTTCTATTATTTATAGCATAAGTCAACGGAATTATATCGCAACCAGATAATTGTGCTAATTTTATTACGCCATTAGTTATTTTTAATCTGGGTCCTCTTGGTCCATCCGGAGTAATACCCACATTTATACCTTTTTTCAATTGCGATAACATCGCTTTAAAGGCAAATATCGCATTTTTGTTGCTTGAGCCACTAATGGTATCAATGCCACGATAGGCAATTGTACGTGAAATAATTGCTCCATCAGAATGGGGAGAAATTAACATTTTTAAATTTTGCCTTTTATCCCAGCCAAAAGCAGCCATCATCAATCTATTATGCCACAAAACACAGATAAAAGGTTTGCCTTTTTGCCAATATTTCTCTGGATAAGAAAAATTTATTTTTTTCCAAGACGAAGTCATATAAACGAATTTTATATAACAATAGGCTATGAAAGCAAAAGAATGAATTATAAATTGGTTTTTTAGTATGTTTTTATAAAACTTCATTTATTGCCACTTTGTTTCTTAGTAACCAAATGATTTTTGAATTGTGCATTACAAAGGTCTTCATATTGCTTGCAATTCTTAAGTAAGTATTCATGATTACCATAATCAACTATATTGCCTTTGTCTAAAAAATATATGCTATCTGCATCTATTATGGTTGACAGGCGGTGGGCAATAATTACTGTAGTACGACCTTGCATAAGTTTAAGCATTGCTTGGTGTACTTTTTGCTCTGATTGACTATCTAAAGCAGAAGTCGGTTCATCCATTAATAAAATTTTGCTATTTTTTAAAAAGGCTCTGGCTATGGCGATACGTTGTCTTTGTCCTCCTGATAAGGATGTACCATGTTCTCCTACTCTGGTTTTATATCCTTCAGGTAAATCGTTTATAAATTCATCTGCTGCGGCTAATTTTGCTGCATGACGAATGCTGTGTAAAGTAGCATCTTTGTTACCAAATCTTATGTTTTCTTCAATTGTATCATCGAATAATACTATCTCTTGGCTGACTAATGCTATAGATTTCCTTAAAGATTCCAGATTAACAGATTTAATATCGTGTGAATCTATAGTGATTGATCCTTGATCAATTTCAAAAAATCTTGGGATTAAATTAACCAAGGTAGATTTTCCACCACCACTTGGACCAACCAAGGCGGTTTTTTGACCTTGTTTTAATTTCATATTTATATCATATAATACTTTATTACTGCGGTCATAGCTAAAGCTGACATTGTTAAACTCTATAGCCCCGCTATTGACTTTTAGATTTGGTAAAGATCTGTCGTTAACTATGTTTTCTTTTTGATCCATAGTGTCGAATATTCTATTTGCTGCTGCAAGCTGCTCTTGTAGATTAGCATTCAAATTAGCTAGTCTTTTTAAAGGTTCATAACTCATTAATAATGAAGCAATAAAGGTAAAAAATGCCCCTGGTGTTTGTTGGCCAGCTATTACTTGTGATCCACCGTATAGAATTACTGATGCAATTGCTATACCGCCTAACAATTCCATGATTGGATGGTTAATAGCCTTTATTTTTGTGACTTTGAATAATCGTTTGAATACACTGTTAATTACATGGAAAACTTTTTGTTGTTCATATTTTTCCATACAATAAGACTTAATTAATCTAATCCCTTGAAAACATTGGGTTAAAAGCACGGTAAGTTCTGCACTTTGTTCTTGAGCTGTATTAGAGTTTTTTCTTATCTTTTTTCCAATTTTTACCATTGGTAGGACGGCAACAGGAAAAATAAAAAATACGAAAACTGATAATTTCCAGTCTTCATCAAACATTACTAGTATAAAAAATATTAATGTTAGCAAGTCCTTACCAATACTAGAAATTGTACCGGTAATAGCATTGTTGAGTTTGTTAATATCATTGATAAATCTAGAAACTAAATCACCGCTTTTAATACGATAAAAAAACATCAAATCTGCGTTTGTGACTTTTTTGAATAATTCTTGTTGAATATCAGCCATAATTCTTTGCCCAACAAAAGTCATAAGTACTGATTCTCCGTAGCCAAATATACCTTTACATAGAAAAACTAAAAAAATACTTGCAGTAATGGGTAATAACAGATCGCCTCTTTGCTGTAAAAAAATATCATTAATAACTGGTTTTAGTAACTTAGCGGATGCGGCTGTGCTGGCTGCCACTAGCACCATACATATAAAACCAAATATTATTTTTGTTAGGTGTGGTTTGGCATATTGTATTAATCTTTTAATAAGATTAATCGTATCTATGTCTTGTGTGAATTTATTAGATAACCTGAAACCCAAAATACAATTCCTAATGATATGCCAATAATCTATACGATTCATATTACATTTTAAAGTACATTTCTTTTTTATAAGTTTGCACAATAATAACCTTATGAGAATAGGCATAATATGCTATATTTACGTGACTTCTAAAGTTTTTTCTTGTACCATTTGCTCAAATTTAAGTAATTGATTTATAAATGACCGATATAAGTAAGCAATTAATAGAATTTGATATAGATCAAAGCAATATGCCCAAGCATATTGCCTTAATAATGGATGGCAATGGCCGTTGGGCACAAAAACATCATCAATTAAGAATGTACGGTCATAAAAAGGGTGTTGATGCGTTAAAGGGAGTTATAGATTGTTGTTTACAAATAAAAATTCAATACCTTACAGCATGGGTCTTTTCAACCGCTAATTGGAAACGTCCTAAAGACGAAATAAATGGATTGATGAATATCATGCGCAATTTATTTCAAAAAGATCTGAAGGAATTGCATGAAAAAGGTATAAAATTAACCTTTATTGGTAACAGTAATGACGTGCCATCAGATTTACAGGAATTAATTGCTCAGGCAACAGAAATTACCAAGAATAATACGGCGCTTAATTTAGTATTGGCATTTAATTACGATGGTAGAGACGATATATTACACGCCACAAAAGTTGCAGCTAAATTATTACAAGATAATAAGATTACAATAGATAAGCTTGATGAACATTACTTTGATTCTCTGTTAATGACAAAAGGTGTTCCAGATCCTGATCTGTTGATTAGAACCAGCGGTGTAGTCCGCTTAAGTAATTTTGCCATGTGGCAATGTGCATTTACAGAATTGGTATTTTTGAAAAAAAACTGGCCGGAATTTACCAGCCATGATTTATTACAATGTATTAAAGATTTTCAATCTAGAGAAAGAAAATTTGGACAGATATCCTGTAAGGTATAAAGGTACGATAATATTATGAAAAAAAATAAAATTTTAACCTTTTTTGATAAAAACTTTTTTTTGAGATCACTCACCGTTCTAGCTTTGTCGCCTGTACTGATGTGGCTTGTTGTACACAATCATTTTCTTTTAGGTTTCTTGGTAGTTTTGGCATTGCTTACGATGATTACTGAGTGGACTATGGTGGTTTTTAGATGTAATAAATCGAATGCTATGAAACTAGCATTTTTATTTACAGGTGTGTGTTATATAGTATTTGCTTCATATGCTATTTGTTTGTTACACCTTTATTCCAACCTTTTATCTTTTAGTTTATTAATCATAATTTGGAGCACTGATATAGGTGCATATTTTGTCGGTAAATTATTGGGTGGTGCCAAGTTAGCCCCCACTATTAGCCCCAATAAAACCAGATCTGGTGCGATAGGAGGGCTAATATTTGCTACAATTGCCGCATTGTTCTTATCGCATTATTTACTACACAATATTAACCTAAAGTTTGTGTTATTATTTTTATTATTTAGTGTCCTAGGGCAAATAGGAGATCTGTTCGAATCGGCTGTAAAAAGATATTTTAATATCAAAGATACTGGTAATATTTTACCAGGTCATGGTGGTGTTATTGATCGATTAGATAGTTTATTATTTGTAGGCACTGTGATTCTCATTTTATATATCACAATTGGATTTCCAACTATTTTTAGTTTTTAATATTGTTATTCCGTGATGTAAATGCTATAGATTGTGGCATTGTTTTATAAAAACATAGGTATCGATTTCGGACGTTCGTTAAGATTAAACAGTTCATTACTCTTTAAAAACATCTTGTATGAATATTTTCAAAAGAAAATGGCAATCATGTTTTTACTGGGTATTTCGTGTGGATTGCCAATATGTTTGTTGGGTAGTACGTTGACAGTCTGGCTGAAGTACGAGGGTATATCTTATTCTGTTATTGGTTTGTTTGGTTTGGCAACCATTCCATCATCATTAAAATTTCTATGGGCTCCATTAATTGATCATGTTAAAATACCTTGGTTGACGCAAAAGTTAGGCCATAAACGTAGTTGGTTGCTTGTCTCACAGTTACTATTATTATCTAGCTTGGCTATTGTTTCTGAATCTTCTCCTGGTCAGAATGTATATATTACTTTTATTTTTGTAATGATTTCATCATTTGTTGCATCCATACAACATATTGTTGTGCTTGCCTATCAAGTAACTTATCTAGACAGAGAACAGTATGGCTATGGCGAAGGTATGTGTATCCTAGGGGCCAGATTGGCTATTTTAGCATCTGGGGCTGGCGCACTTTATCTTGCTACTATAATGCCATGGGGCACAGTTTATAAAATTATTCCTGTCTTAATTATTTTAGGTATGTTGGCTACTTTATGGGCCAATGAGCCGTATCCTTATATAAAGCCAAAATTACAGGTGCGGAATACAGAAGGAATATTTGGTAAAATTACTACAAAACTATTACGGTTCTATATTCGTCCTATACAAGATTTTACCAATAGTAATGGCTGGAAAATAGCCATACTCTTGATGTTGTTTTATAGGGTAAATGATAATTTGATTATGCATATGTCCAGTATCTTTTACCTTGATATGGGATTTTCTAAAATTGATATAGCTAATGCTACAAAAATATTTGGTATGACTTCTATGGTTTTAGGGGGACTAATCGGTGGTGCGCTGATAAAATATTGGGGCATAAGAAAATCTTTAATTATCAATGGCATTGCTCATGGATTGTCCTTAATAGGCTTTTTACTTGTGAATCACTATGGATCGGATATTAATTTATTGTATTTTACAGTTGCTTTGGAAAATATTACCAATGGCATGCTAATTACTGCATTTTTTTCTTTGCAAATGTCTTTGGTTAATCCTTTATATGCCGCTACGCAATTTTCGTTATTAACTTCTTTGGCGCATTTGGGAAAGAATATTACCACTAGCTTTTCGGGGTATTTAGTAATGCAGCTTGGTTGGACGAAATTCTTGTCTATTGGTATTTTGACTATGTTTATTAGTATTATTTTAGCGATTATTCTATATAGATCGAAGGTTTCTTTTAGAATTTCTTAAATGACATATTGGGAAAATTAACCATTTTTTTATTTTTTTTATAGACATCGTTATATACAAGTTCTACAGTTAAATGTCTGTCATAAGGAGGTATGTATGAGTATGAACAACCATCTGAAATCTTTACAGTTCAAACATTCTCGGCTAGAGCAAGAGATTGCCAATGAAAATGGAAGGCCATTGCCTAATCATACGAAAGTAAAGCACCTTAAGTTAATTAAATTAAAAATTAAAGAATCGATAGACTCTTATTTCGCTTAAAGCATAGTTTTTATCACTCTATTCTCGCTTATTAGCGTTTATGATGCCAATGGGGGCTGTGATTGTTGTTGCGCAAGATATTTCCTGTTTTCAGGATAGAGAGTAGAGGTATTTTTTCTTTAATGTTGTGTTTGTGACATTAGTATTGGCTATCTGGTGAGAGTAAATCTTTTTTTGTATAACTAGCACCAGATGGTTGCATGTCTGCATGTCTTTTCTGTCCTTTATAAGAAAAAATAATCAACAACGATTACAACATGCAAAGCGCGACTCTTCTCTTAATTCTATTTTTATATTAGTTCTTTTTCTACATACCTATCATTGCCAAGATAAGCTGTGCTTCGGCAAGGTCCTGATTAGCAGCCAATGTGTATAATCTTCTAGCTTCAGGTAAATCTTTATCACCACCAAAACCATTTTTTAACATATATGCTAAGTTATTCTGTGCTTTGGCAAAACCTTGGTTTGCAGCCAGTGTGTATAGTTTTCTAGCTTCAAGTAAATCTTTCTCACCACCTAAACCATTCTCTAACATATGTGCCAAGCCATTCTGTGCTTTGGCAAAACCTTGGTTTGCTGCGAGTGTACATTCTCTTCTAATGTTAGCAAGTTTTGTTTCATCACCTAAATCATTCTCTATTCCGGCAACCGGTTGCGATATAAAAGATATAATTAATAAAACTGCTGATAAATAACTATTTTTCATTAGATTATCCAAATTTTACTCGTCATCGTAAACTAAATATAAAATCTTGTCAAGTTTTTAACAAAATCTCACTTTTAAACAATAAAAGATAGAAAATACAATACAAATTGCATAAATTTTAAGATCAGAAAAACTAAACTATGTATCACTTACCGTTTTGTGCAATATAGAGGTTGTTATAACTCTCAGGTTGTTAATAAGTATATATTTATTGATTATTTGTGCATGATTATACAGTAAAATGCAAAAATTACTGTATATTAAACGCAATAATTTACTGGTATGTACAGGTCTATTTTATATTTCTTTATAAAAAGAAATAACGCTTTATTTCTTGCTTATTCACCCTTGTGCGATGATAATTTTATTTGAATCAGCACATTTTTGTTTTTTTGCATTGGACTAACGATATGCAATTCTGGTTTACTGGTTTACTGGTTTACTGGTTTACTGGTTTACTGGTTTACTGGTTTACTGGTTTACTGGTTTTACTGGTTTACTGGTTTACTGGTTTACTGGTTTACTGGTTTACTGGTTTACTGGTTTACTGGTTTACTGGTTTACTGGTTTACTGGTTTACTGGTTTACTGGTTTACTGGTTTACTGGTTTACTGGTTTACTGGTTTACTGGTTTACTGGTTTACTGGTTTACTGGTTTTTGCGCAACATTTTTTTCAGCTTACACCAAATTCTTGTTACAATATTTTTATTGTTTGGGCGACGAGCAGATGTTCGTTGCTGAATGGATCGTCGTTGAGGTCTTTCTATCCTATCAAAATAGCTGCACCCTATTGCTCTTACTGATTCAGTTCGAGCAAATACGTAATCACGAAACATCGGGTCCAGCCATGGATCTCCTTGTGGACGATAACCGTTTAGGATTCTAGTTTCCCACAAAGGAATAGCCAAACGTTTTCGCCATTCGCTTTCTGAAAAATGTTCACTGGCATAGGAATATTGTATAAGAACAGCAATTGTCCACAACGCGGATGATACGCTTTTAAAGTGCATTATATTACCCTAACATTATTATATTCAACACTGGCTAATACGCACCAATGGATGAGAAAGTATACTATAACGCAGATCTTGTCAAATATATTTATACAAATGACAAATTATATAATGATATGCTCTTTATAATCGATGATATATTTATAGTTTAAATTCAATTTTATTACGCAATCTTATTATACCAAGCAAATTACATAAAACTAGCAATCCACCGGATAAACTCATTATGGTATAGGCTTTTGAGTAATCAAAAAATGCAAAATATATCAGTGATACAGCAGCATATAGAAAGAAGATAATTTTTCCGTATTTTGGAAATATACAACAAGCAGATTTTTGCCCTACGGCTAAAAATGCAATTATTGTTGTCCACCCTGCTACAAATATAAAGAATGCCATAAAAATATTAGCATCCGAAAATACCGTAGATAAAGAAATAGCTACATGATTGGTTAATTCAGTATTCGTCCACAACCCGGTAATTAGCACCACTAAAATACTTAATGTACAAAACATAGAATCCGTTAAGACACTAAAAACTGCTATTCTGGCTTGTTGTGCAGGGTTGACAATTCTAGTTTCACTTTGAATAATAGAATCGTATCCAATAGCAATATCTCCTGAATAGACAGCTCTTTGCACACCATATTGTGCAGCCATTAGCATTGTACTCCCTACGAATCCTCCGGCTGCAGCCTGACCAGTAAAAGCAGATTTTATTACATTTAACAACACAGATGGCAATAAGTTGATATTGCATACCAATACCCAAATACACATTCCAAAATATAAACAGATAAAAATAGGCGCAATTACTGAACATATACTAGCTAATCTGGGTATTCCGCCTAATCCAGCATAAAGAGTTATTATAGTTAAAATAGGTACAAAATATAATTTCTCCATACCTACTACATCACAAAATGTCGCACTAATCACGTTAAATTGGTATACTTCTACCCCGTAAATAAAAAGTAATATACTTGAAGCATAATACATTACTTTTTTTATAGTTTTATTTTTATATGCTTCTTGTAAATAATACATAGGACCACCGCTGTAGCCTTGTGCATTTTTATTTTTGATGCGATATTTTATTCCCAGAAATATCTCGCAATATTTTATAATCATGCCGCATATCGCCGCAAACCATAACCAAAATAAAGCTCCAGGCCCACCGATAGTAATAGAACCTATAACAGCAACTATATTGCCTAGTCCGGCCATACCACTTACAGAAGCAAGACATAATTTTATAGGATGCTGCCCCTCTTTGCCATTTTTAGCCTCTAGCATTAATTCGGAAAACACTTTTCTTGGACTACATAAGATTTTGAATTGATAGAACTTACTTTTAAAAGTAAGGTATAATCCCGCGCAAAATACTAAGAATACTCCAATATTGCTCCAGTAAAAATTATCTATTATATCTAACCAAATAAACAAACTATCCATAACAACCCTACTTCGTACTATTGTGCATGGCATGTTATATTAAAAAATATAACGACACAATCATTAAAAGTATTGCCTTAATCCAAAGCGAACATTTATAGAATAGCCGATCTTCAGTTTTCTTCGTTAAATGAATGGGCTATAATTCCATTATGCTAGATCTTAAAGATCATCCTAAAATGTTATTGACAATTACGATTAATAGCAGAAGAGTAAAAAAATATTTAACGCTTTTGCATCTTAAGATTTTTGCGCATAAAATATAATTTTGGATTGCTATTATTTCAAGTGTTTAATCATTATCCTTCGCTAGAATATTATCAAAATAATGTCTATATAAAACCGTATTTTTTTTGCATTTATAAATATAATCTCTGACACAATCTCTGGAATTACAGCCTATTTTTTGCGTTATATTCCTGTTATGTGCCTCGACTGTTTTATGTGATATATTCAATAGAATTCCGATTTTTTTATTCCCTCTATTGTTTAACAAACATGACATGATATCTATTTCACGTCTGGTAAATATTGCACGACCTATTTTTAACCCATTTTTCATGATGTGTGTTACCTGTTTTATAATATGATTATTTCTGTGCGCAATTTAGCTATTATTGCCACAATTTTTAATTAAAAGATTGGCAATAATAGCTTAAACAATGATTAAAA
The DNA here is from genome assembly GCA_965204765.1 of Alphaproteobacteria bacterium. Lineage (GTDB taxonomy): Bacteria > Pseudomonadota > Alphaproteobacteria > Caedimonadales > UBA9215 > CBDBFG01. The sequence continues at coordinate 767,471 of CBDBFG010000004.1, forward strand.
ATGTAATTGTTTAATAATGCATACTTATGGTTTTAGTTAATAATGATATAAGTTAGTAATGATGATTATTTGTAATTGCATAGTATTCTCCCTGTAAAACTTTCCCTAACGACAGGTTATAATGACAAGAAAATAAAATAGCAAGAATTATCATATGCAAGTTTAGATGGTTTTTACTTAAATTTTAATTTTTAACCTTGGATATATAATTAATTAATGCGTACAGATACGCGCGGTCATAATCGTAGTGGATAGTAGAGCATATATTTTTTTGTTGGAAAATGTTAACCAAATCCACTGACTAGACTTTTAGTAAGTAAAACCCAGCCATCAATTAGTACAAAGAAAATAATTTTAAATGGTAAAGATACCATCATTGGCGGCAGCATCATCATTCCCATAGACATTAAAATCGAAGCTATGACCATATCAATCACTAAAAATGGTAAAAATAGTAAGAATCCGATTTCAAATCCGCGTTTTAATTCGCTAATCATAAATGCTGGTATTAATACTTTAAATGGTAAATCTTCTATTTTCTCAATCAAAGGCATTTTAGTAATCTTGCCAAACAACTCCACTTCTTTTTCGCGCACATGTTCACGCATAAATTTGTGAAAAGGTTGAATAATATTGCTAAAAGCTTCCTCTTCCTTAAGTTTTTCTTGCATATATGGCTTTACCCCATCTTGATATGCTTTTTCAAATGTTGGTGCCATAATGAAAGCTGTTAAAAATAGTGATAATCCTATTAATATTTGATTGGGTGGAGATTGTTGCAAACCAATCGCGCTACGCAAAAAAGAAAATACAATTATTAATCTGGTAAACGATGTAACCATCAATAGTATAGATGGTGCAATGCTAAAGATAGTGATCATAAAGACAAATTGAACCAGCTTAGTGGTTAGATTACTTCCGCCTTTACCAAAATCGATAGAAATTCCTTCGGCCCAAGAATCACACATATTGAATAGCAATACTGCTATGACCAGGATAGATATCTTACATAATGTTTTTATATTAAAAATGCTAGCTGGTTTATTTTTCATGGGATGGCTTACTATATTCTTTTTTATCTATGATGGTCATTGCATTATTTGCAGAACAGAATACCAAATATTGCATATTATGCCATCTTATTAATAACAGTTTATTTTTACTATCTATATATCTGGTATTTAAGATTTGCAAATCATCAGTTTTATTTCCAGTAGTAACTTTCAGTTTTTGCAACCATTTCAGTAAGAACGCAAACAGTAATAACAATATTGTTATAATAAGTATACTGAAGCCAAATTTTTGTAATAGTTCATAATTAAACATTTTTTTACTGATCACTATCTAATTTTTTATACTGCACCGACGCATTAATATAGCTAGAGGCAAGAGATATTTTTTTTATAATCTCATTTTTTTCTTGTTCGCAATTTTTAATTTGCTTTGATATAAATAATGCTAGTTCACGAATCTCCTCCTTACTTAACTTACCCATTTCTAGAATCTGCATTTGTTGCTGCAAATAATCTTTTATTTCTTTATCGTGAATATTATCCAGAAAATCCATTATATTATGACCTTATATCATTTGCTAAGCAACTAAAGGAATATAACATAAAATTTTAATTAAATTTACTATTTATTAACATTTTTTAAGCCTAATAAAAGAAAAAAGGGCATCAATGGCGATTTCTGCACAACAGCAAATCTTGTTTTTAAAAATGCAATATAACCAAGAAAAAATGGCGATGACATCTTATAATCTAGCCAGATCTGGTATTGCAGGTGAAAAGTCGATGGTCATGAAAAGTTTTAGTGACACCATGAAGCCCAATGTTGTGCTAGATGCAATTGGTACCCATGCAGCACATATCTCTAAACAACAAAAATCAAGCCAATCATCTAAAAAAGACGGTTTAGGCAATGCAACTATTTCAGAGAATAATATCGTTCCGGAAGAACAATTATTTACTTTAAATAGTGTCAGTAGCGATAGTGTTTTAATGCAACAAGCATTTTCATCAATCAGTGCAAGAATGACTAAAATTTATTCTATTGGTATTTCGTGATGAATAATAATCTATTTACATTATTGCTTGTTGTGCTTTTATCATCATCAGGGTGGGCAAAATCCTATAAAATCAAAGATCCGTTAATACTGGCACAGAAAATAGCCAGTGATGCTATGCGGGTAAATGCGGAAATGCTTAAAATAGAAACACAAAATACCGCTCATAGTAATACGGCTAATTATATCCCTCGCTCCTTGCATGCTAAAACCATCAAAAATAGTGCTGGCAAGGTTGGTTCTGTCGCTATAGGGAAAGTTGTAAAACATAATAAAAAGACCAAGCTGGTGTATAATCCTGAGCATCCATTAAGTGATAAGGATGGAATGGTTAGAATGCCTGATATTGATCCTTTAATTTCTATGATGAACTTGCATAAAGCACGAGAGGATAACGCTAGAATGATGAGAGTGCACGAAATTGCGACAAGATTAACGCAACAAACCGCACAATTAATGAATAAATAAGAACAGGGGTATAAAATGTCCGCATTACCTAATATCAATTTGAATAATATTAATTCCATGCTCAACAATATGGGCATTAATAACATGCAATCTTTGTTAACAGCCGATGTTGCCAATTCTTCACACGAAGCCGTGTTTGTTGATTTTCTTAAAACAGTACGTGATGCTTCGCGTAAAGCAGATAAAGCAGTAGTACAAGCTGCTAAAGGAGAAATCAGTACTCTAGAGTTGTTAGAGATTCAGACTAAGGCTAAAAATGAAATTGAACGCTTTGTTCCGGCACTGGAAAGTGCCTTGAATAATGTGATTAAGCCGGTGATGAATATTAGTATTTAACATAATTAAAAATAAGATAAGGAGTGAAAATGATCAATAAATTGAATAGATTTATATTATTACTAGCGGGTTGCAGCTTTATTGCATCGCCTAATTATGCTTTGGCCGATGTTGGTGAGAAGGTGCGTCAAACTCATATAAAAAACATAGACATGTATGGTTAACCTTTCATTGTCCAACGGATGAGAAAAAATCAAAAAGATGGTTAAAAAGGTGTGAAGTAACATGGAAAGGTAAAACAAAAAAATTAAAACCAGGTGATCACAAAAAATATAAGGTTAAATTTAAACCGAATGGTGACGGACCAGAGTTTACATTAGTACGTAAATATTTTAAATCAAAACTAAAAGGTATTATACGTCTTAATGTTGATATATTTTATGAAAAAGTTAATGAGAGAATATCTAAGCGCTGGTTAGGAGATGAGCGTAAAAGCAAAGCATATTGGGATCATAAATTTGTCTCTGTAAAATCTAAATATTTAGCTAAAAAACTGTTACGATAAACCATAATAGTCCTCAGAAAATAAACTAAATTATTTCCTGAGGACTATCTTTTAATTATTACCCAATAGTGACATATCAATCATCAAATCATTATTCTAAGATTGAACTTGACTAAATACTACTAATTCAGCGGTACAGACCAAAATCCTTGTACGGCATTATCAACAGTAGTTAATTTTTTTTCATGATAACCAGTTAGATCAATAGTATGTAATTGTGGAATACCTTTGCGCTCTTGACGAGTAAATAGTATCATTCGACCATTCGAAGACCATGCAGGACCTTCTACTAAATAGCCTTTTGTGATTAATCGTTCTCCTGTACCATCAATATTCATAACGCCAATATAAAATTCACCCTGATAAATTTTAGTAAAAGCGATCAGATCTCCTCTTGGTGACCATACTGGTGATCGATAACTACCCTTGCCATAGCTAATTCTTTTCGGTGTACCACCACTAGAGCTCATAATATAAAGATGAGGTTGACCATTACGATCAGAGTTGAATACTATATTTTTACCATCAGGAGAATAACATGGCGATGTATCAATAACTGGTGAAAAGGTTAGGCGCCTTATTTTTCTTGTTTCCAAATTCATTTCAAACAATGATGTGTTTCCTTCATGCGCGTAACTCATAATAATTTTTTTGCTATCAGGAGAAAATCTCGGTGCAAAAGTCATCCCTGAAAAATTACCAACGATATATTTAATTTTGCTTTGCAAATCAAGTAAGTATACTCGAGGTAATTTATGTGCATAATCCAAATAAGTTAGATATTTCATATCCGGAGAAAATCTTGGTGTCAAGACCAATGATTTACCGTCTGTGATAAATTCATGATTATGTCCATCTTGATCCATAATAGCAATTTTCTCGGTACGCTTGTTACCGTTTTCCTGTCTTGAAACATAGGTTATCTTGGTATCAAAATATCCTTCATCACCGGTTAATTTTTTATAGATTACATCGGCAATTTTATGAGACATACGACGCAAGTTAGCGATATTCCCTGTGTATGCTTGCGCTTCTAATTGTACTTCTCTAACGGTGTCATAAATTCTAAACTCTACTCTTATTTGTTCTACGGATATTTGTTTAATAGTAATAAAGCACAAATTATCTGCTTTTATTAATCTCCATTCACTAAAATGAACGCCTTGTTTTAATGTATCATGGCGTTGTAAAAAAGATTTTTTCTCAAGCAATCTAAATAATCCACACTCTTGTAAATCCTTACTAATTACTGCATGAATTTGTCTACCAATATTATCTTCATAGAATGATTCTCCTTTAATATCAGGTAAGGCAATAGGTATAGGGGTGAAATTTCCTTGATTGATATTTATTCTCCCTGACACCAAGATTCTCAGTAGTGAGTTAACAAATTATAATGAAATATTTCTAAAAATCGAAAGTATCCCTAATGAAACCCCATGCAAAAATGTGGTAGGCCCACTAAATCAAAAGGTATTGGTGAAGAAAAAAAGATAAGGCATTTACCTGTAAACGGCAGAAAATGTTATTTGATAATTTGTCCTAAACGAAGGATTTGTGATGACTGCAATAGTACAACCAATCAACGGCTAAAATGGTATAATTATAAGTGTAAATATACCAAAGAATATATACAACATATGATGCTATTGCTTGTAAATAGTACATTGGAAGATGTGTCTCAAAAAGAAAATATATACGCTGAAACAATAAGAAGAATGCTTAATAATGAAATATCAGGATCAGTTAATTGGAGCAGCTTTAAAAAGTTTGGAGTTATTGGTATAGATGAGATTTCTGTTAAAAAAAGGTATCAGGATTTTAGAACAATAGTAACATCGAGAATTAATGGTAAGACCATAGTGTTGGCAGTTTTGCCTGATAGAAAAAAATGTTCATTAATGAGCATTTATCAAAATATACCACCAAATTTACGTGGATCAATAGATTGTATATGCTGTGATATGTATGATAGCTATATATCTGCAACGATAGAATCGTTGCCTAAAGTATCTATAATTACAGATCGTTTTCACGTTGCAAAGTTATCTCGCAAATGTATAGTTGAGGTTAGAAAATCTGAATTGTCTAGACTAAGGAATAAGATGTCTAAAGAAAAATACAATTCCTTAAAACTATCTATTTCAATACTACGAAGAAATAGTGAAATAGTTAATAAAGAAAAAAGGGCTGAATTAGAAAAGCTGTTTTATTATTCTAACAAACTAAGAAAGGCACATAGATTATGTAGACATTTAACAGCAATTTATAATTCTAAGATGTGAAAAAGAAAAGCATCTAATGCTTTGAATGAATTGATTTTAAATGCAGAAAAATCTCAATTGATGCAATTTACTACCTTTATATCTACTTTAAAGAAATACAAAAACTATATTATAGGGTATTTTAACAATACAAATACCAGTGGATCTGTTGAAGGATTCAACAACAAAATCAAAGTAATGAAACGTAGATTTTATGGAATATTTGACGAAAACAACCTATTCAGAAGGTTATTCTTAATTCAAGAGACAATGCAGTGTACAGAGCAATATAACGTAGCACATAAAATGAGATAGAGCCAATATTTTACACAAAAAGTAGAATATTGCTAATTTGGCAACAGTCCCATTGTTTGATTAAAAATTTACTTTACATAAATTACAATTATAGATAAGCAATAATTACTCTAATCGGTGTCATAGCTTGACAAAAGTAACTTTTTTTGCTATAAAAATAGCATTAATAAGAGCAATACTATAAAGATGAATATTTACTTATTTTCTATTATTATTTGCATAAGTAATATTTTTGCCGGTAGTGTTGATACAGAGTTTCATGATCGTAAGAAAAGTATAAGTACATTCAGCATTGCTATTAATCAAAATAGTGAAGAAGCTATCAGATTATTTGCACAACTAAAAATCAAAGCAGATCAAGGAGACACTAGTACCGCAAAATATGTTGCGTCACTATTTTCTACAGGAAGATGGTCTAAGAATGGCACATCAATAGTTCCACAAGATTTTGACCAATCATATCATTATGCCAATAAAACTTTTGATCTCTCAAAAATGAATGGAGATGACATTATTAGTTATGTGCAAAAATATTCGAGTAAACTAGATTATACAGATGAAGTCCGCTTATACTGGTTTGCCTGTATGGATAGTCCTAAAGCATGTTTGCTTGTCAGTGAATTGTTACACGATTATGCTTCATGTACCGAGAACGACTTATGCAACGCACAAGCTTTATGCCAAAATGTAATAGGAGATAAATCATGCTCAAAAACTGAAATTAGTAGAGCCAAAATAATTTTATCAAATGTTTGCAAAAAACTTAAAAAACTTAAAAAAACTTAAAAAAAACTGATAGACAAACCAAATGAAAGTACAAAAAAAATGATTAGCCCATCAATTTTTTAATTATCATAAACTAACAGAGCTGATATTAAACAAAAATTCATGCAATCAATACAATGTTAAATTACTTTTTATACCATCTAGGAGACTCTGCTTTTGTCCAAACAGGAGCCTTGATATCATTATCCCATTTTGCAATTAAACATTTTTTATATGCCATTCTGATGTCTTTCTCATCTTTAAATGCTGTGCAATTAAAATTAAAAAAACCGTTTTCAATTTCGGCATAATTAATATCTATAGTTTTATCATAAAATAACTCAAAAAGCTTTCTCCATGATTTATGGTACAAAATTTTATTACTTTTATTTCTATAAATATCTCGAGAACGCTTTTCTTGCGCTAAACAATCAAAATAACTAACCAACCAAGAATAATGATCTATATTTTGTCTGGACCATATTGCACAAGGATGGTTTATATGTGTGCTGTTATATAAAATATGATGGTCTTCAAACAAAACTTTATAAGCATGAGACAATAACTGAGCCGTCTCTAATATCATTTTATTCAACCTTAGATCATCTAAGTCTTGTGATGCTATATAAGGATCAAATGATGTCACAAATATATTCATATTAGATCACAGTTTAATAATGAAAAGTATTACACATACCAAATGTACAACATAAACAAAACTCGCTCTATTAAATAAATTATGTAACGATATTGCAATACACTTTAGTGTACTATAGAAAAATGTATTGTCTCTTTACAATAGAAACAATACAAATATCTAATCCAAAGCATATGCAGTATATAGATAAAATAAAAAAGTCATTATTATTTAAAAAATCATCACTAAATAATCAGCAACACCATGATCGCACGATAAGAAACATTAAAATTAATATTTAATGCAATATAATCATAAATATATAGAACTATATAAATAACATTCCACAAAGAATATAAGGTTGAATTGATTTGTTTGTATAATAGTGATATATGTTTTACTCGGGTAAATAATATCATCTTTACTGCTATGCAATAGATATAAAAATACTCATGACTAGGTAAAGATTGTATGGGCATATATAGAATAGCTACGAAAACAATGGTAAAATAAATTATTATGGAAGAAATTCAATTAACTAATATTGCATTAATAGTTTTAGCAACTCTAGGATGTGGCTTAATATTCGAACGACTAAGACAACCTGCAGCACTTGGGTATATACTAGGCGGTGTAATAATATCTTTTTTTAATGTAAATGTGGATAAAGAAAGCATAAAATATCTAGCAGAATTAGGAGTCATTATGCTCTTATTCTTAGTAGGTATGGAACTAAATTTACGCTCATTTAAAAACACTTGGCAAACTTCTGTAGGAGTGACCCTACTTCAAATAATTATTAGCACCATCGTATTATTAATAATTGGTAAAATCTTTAATTTAAGTTATGGATTATCTATAGTATTAGCATGCAGCATTGCATTATCTTCCACCGCTGTAGCAATAAAAATGCTTGAAAGTATAGGGGAATTAAGAACTGAGACAGGTAGATTATCAATTGGCGTATTAATTGCCCAAGATCTTGTAATAGTGCCTATAATACTATTCATAAGAAGCTTAGGTGGTGGTGAAACTTTAGGCTGGAGTATACTATTTAAACTATTAATCACTGTAGGGATTCTAGTAGGACTAGTGTTCTTCTTAAGTAGAAGAGAAAAGATAAAATTGCCTTTTGCAAAATTCTATAGTGGACATGAAGAGCTACAACCTCTGGCTGCCATGTTATTTTGTTTTGGAATGGCAAGTTTGTCAGGAATACTAAACTTATCTGCTGCATATGGAGCATTTTTAGGAGGTCTAATTATTGGCAACTCTAGTGAAAGACAATCGATGATACATACCTCAAAACCAATTCAAAGTGTATTAATGATGATATTTTTCTTATCTGTAGGGTTATTGCTTGATTTTGACTTTATTTGGAAAAATATCTGGACAGTATCAATTTTATTAATATTCATTACTTTGGGAAAAACAATATTAAACATATTTATTATGCATTTATTTAATATTCCTTGGCATAAAGCATTTTTATCGGGACTAATATTATCACAAATGGGAGAATTCGCATTTTTATTATCAGGAATTGGACTAAATGAAAAAGTTATTGATAAGGATGGAGAGCAACTTATTGTAACCTTAGCCGCTCTTTCTCTTGTAATTAGTCCTATATGGTTATTAGCCGCTCGAAAAATACATAATACCGATGCCAGAAATATTGATAGTGCCAACCAATTAATTACTAAAGTATATTGCACAGAAGTAAAAACCGTTAATAGTTTATACAAAAAAACCATAGCCTTTCTTAATAAATATTCTATATTTAAAAATGAAACTAAAAATATTAAACAACAATCATTAGAGAATCAAAATAAAGATAATTCTACTAATGCCTAATTTTACACTAGAAAAACAAATAAATGGTGCCGTTGCAGGCGTTGATGAAGCAGGATGTGGTCCATGGGCTGGCCCTGTTGTAGCTGGAGCCGTAATATTTAACAATTACGATATCATCAATAAAAATTTGTTTTCACTGCTTGATGACTCAAAAAAAATGTCTGTAAAACGTCGTACAGAAGTATATAAGATTTTATATAATCTGAACAATAAAGATATCTATCTGGCATATGGTACTGCTTCAGAACAAGAAATTGATGATCTAAACATAAGAAATGCAACCATGCTTGCCATGCAACGGGCAATAGCAAAACTGCAACAAAAACCATCATTTGCTCTTATTGATGGCATAGCATCACCTAAACTTGATATACCTATACGGACCATCAAAAAAGGAGACGGAATAAGTTTTTCCATTGCGGCTGGATCTGTAATCGCAAAAGTAACTAGAGATAACATAATGCATCAACTTGCAACAATACATCCAGAATATGGATGGCATACTAATGCTGGGTACGGTACTAAGGAGCACCAAATAGCTATTGGAAACCATGGCATCACAAAGTACCACAGAAAATCATTTGCTCCCATTAAGAAATACCTATAATGAAACCAGAATTATAAAAGACTAACTTTCTTCATCAAGCAATCTAATCCAATCTTTTTCCAATAGAATTTCAACCTCTAATTCATGTGCTTTTTTTAACTTACTTCCAGCATCCTTACCTAAAATTAGATAATCAGTTTTGGAAGATACAACACTTGCGACCTTCGCACCTAATAATTCTGCCTTTTGCTTAGCTTCAGCACGACTAATGTCTTCTAATTTACCAGTAAACACTATTATTTTATTATTGAAGATAGAATGCTTAAAAGATCTTTTTTCATATTGTTTTACTTGCACATGTTGCAACAACAGCTGTGTAATAATATCTATATTATCTTTGACAGTAAAAAATTTTATGACACTATTTACAATATCTTCACCAACACCATCTATATTCATTAATCGATTATAATTTACATCATAATTTTCTTTGCGAGTAAGTTCTGCAATAAAATCATCGATATTAGAATATTCCTGAGCTATTAATTTTGCTACCGATTGTCCTACTTTATTAATTCCTAAAGCATAAATAAATTTCTCAAATGATATAATTTTTTTTTCATTAATTGCAGAAAGTAAATTAGCAACTGATTTTTTACCCCACCCCTCCCACTGTTCTATTGGAATGTTTAAAAGTGCATTACGCTTTTGTAATGTAAAAATATCCGTAAAATCATTAATAATTTTTTTATTAAAAAACAATTCCATATTTTTTAATCCTAATCCCTCTATATCAAAAGCACTTTTGGATGCAAAATGTTGTAATTTTAATAATATTTGCGCTCTACATTGCAGACTATTAAAGCATCGCACTACCACTTCATTTTTTAATTTACCAACTACAGAATTACAAGAAGGACAAACCGTAGGGAATACAAATTTTTTACTATTATCAACATCATGCTCCATAGATTGTAAAATTTGTGGAATTACATCTCCTGCCCTTTGCACCAATACTTTATCATTGATTCGTATATCTTTACGTTCAATTTCATCTTGATTATGCAAAGATGCTCTGCTTACTATAACACCGCCTATATTTATTGGCTCTAAGATTGCTACAGGAGTCAAAGCGCCTGTTCTGCCAACTTGAACAAAAATATCAAGCAATTTAGTGACTGATTGCTCTGCAGGAAATTTACAAGCAATAGCGTACCTTGGTGCTCGAGATGAACTCCCCAATCTATGCTCTAAATCTATTGAGTTTACTTTAAATACACTACCATCTATATCATAATCAAGACTTGATCTCAAATTGATCAAATTTTTATGAAAAGCATATAGATCGTTTGTGTTATTACAAGTTTCAGTTAATGGATTTATAACAAAACCAAATTCCTTTAGATAATTGATTCTGTCACTATGAAGCGCTACTCCCTTTATCTGATCTCCTAATAAACTATAAGCAAAAAAACGTAATGGTCGAGAAGCCGTAACAGAAGAATCTAATTGACGAACTGATCCAGCTGCAGCGTTCCTTGGGTTAGCAAATAACTCTTCTCCCTTTTGTTTTCTATTTTCATTTAATTCAATAAAATCACTTTTAGAAAGATAAATTTCCCCTCTGATCTCAATAGTATTTTTTTGTACTTCGGGATGAGAAATATATTCTGGGATATCTTTAATTGTGCGTATATTTGATGTAATGTTTTCCCCTACATTACCATCACCTCTGGTAGAAGCAGAAATTAGATACCCATTTTCATACTTTATTGCACAAGATAAACCATCTATCTTTGCTTCTGCTATCATAGTAATATTTGCAGTAAAAGGCTTGTTTAAAAATCTACAAATTTTTTCATGAAATTTTATTAAATCATTTTTATTGAATGCATTATCCAAAGACAGCATCCGAGTAGAGTGAATGACTTTTCCAAATCCAGAATTCAGTTTTATTCCTATATTTTGCGTGGGGCTATCTTTATGTAATAAATTTGGATATTGACCTTCTAAGACAATTAACTCTTTACGTAATGCATCATACTCAGCATCAGAAATTACAGGATTATCTTTCTGATAATATAAATTATCATGATATTTGATTTTTGCTATAAGTTGAGCAATAATTAGTTTTGCTTTTTTTTTATTCATTAATCATCATTACCTTAAAGGGTCTTGTCATAATAAAAAAACTAGCCAAAGAATCAAGCATATAAAGACTATTATTACATAATATAGTAAGTTTCACACCGTTTGTTGCGCATTAAATATTTTATACAAATAGTGTATTGGCAAAACTAACACCCTATTTTTTTTAACCTATAATCTTAAAACTGATTTTCATTATTAACAAATGAATCAATAATTTATATTTTTATGAAAATAAAATCATAAATATTTATATAATTAACAATCTACTTTATGAGACATTAATTTTTGTGCAGCAGCAACTGCTTCTCTAGAAATATTATTACCTGATAACATTCTGGCAATTTCATTGACCTTATTTGTACCATTTAATCTATTGATTTTCGTTGTTGTCAAAGATTCATTTACTTGCTTAGTCACTAAGAGATGTAAATCAGAGTAACTAGCAACCTGAGGAGAGTGTGTAATCGATAATACTTGGCTATCACTTGCTATCTTTGACATTTTTTCCCCAATAGCAGAAGATACTGAACCACTTACTCCACTATCTATTTCATCAAATATTAAAATTGTTTTCTTATTGCTAGTTGATAATACAGATTTTAAAGCAAGCATAAATCTTGAAAGCTCTCCCCCAGATGCAATATTGATAATGTTATCAAAATCATTACCAGGGTTTGTTTGCGCCGTAAAACATATATTATTAATTCCTGCTTCATTCCAATTTTGTTCTTGATATTTTGCAATATCAACCTTGAACTTTGCCTTTTCAAGCTTTAATGATTTTAATTCTTGCTCTACTAATTTCGATAACAAAATTGATTTTTTGCAACGAATATCATGTAATTTATTGGCATAAACAAGATAGTTTTCCCTGTCTATGTCTACTTTTTTCTCTAATTCTTGTAAATTATCATCACTATTGACTAGAAAAGTTAAATCTTCTATCAGCTTGTTATGCATATGACATAATTCATTTACGACACATCCATGTTTTCTGGCTAACGCACGAAGATCATATAAACGATTTTCTATTACATCTAAATCATGAGCTGTACTAATATTGTTGGATACAACCTCAGTTAGAATAGCTCCTGCCTCTATTAATTCACTACTAGATTTATTTAAACATTCAGAAATATTAGATAATGTTTGTTGCATAGTTCCACATGATAACAAAACTGTGGTTTTTTCTAATAAATTTATACAGGTACTAGTATTTGCTAAATTACCACCATCTCCATTCAATAAATGATCTATTGTTGCTAAATTAGAGGTAATTTTTGCATGATTCTTTGATAATTCTCTTTGTGCTATTAATTCATTTTCTTCATTTTCTTTAGGATCTAAAGCATCAAATTCCTTCACTGCAAATTGTAAAAATTCTTTTTGACTTAATTGATTCTGCATTAAGCGCTTCATTTCGTAGAATTTATTACGAGAATCAGCATATTTGCTATAGGATTGCGATACTTTCTCTAATAATTCTTTGTTATTAGCATACGAATCTAAAATATTCTTATGCATAGATTTATTTAATAAATTATCAAATTGCCCATGGATCTCTATAAGATTTATCGCTATCTGTTTTAATAAACCAACACTAACAATATGATCATTAAGATATGATTTTGATTTACCATCCTTAAACAGAATACGCTTAATGATTAAACTATCCTCTAAAACAATATTATGCTCATTTAATAAAATCTTAATATCAGAATTAATATGCTCAAAAACTGCCGTGATCACAGCTTGATCTTTATTCTTACGTATAAATGATATATTAGATCGATTACCTAGTATCAACCCTAAAGCGTCTAATAAAATTGATTTTCCAGCACCAGTTTCACCGGTTAAAATATTAAGACCTTTGGCAAAATCGATTTCTATAGAATCAATCAAGACAAAGTTTTTAATTTGTAAAGTTCGTAACATCAGATATTATTTAGTAGTTTTATTTACTAGATTACTTACTTTATTTTTTACAACTGATCCCTTACTACGAAAGCCTTTTAATTTGCTATTAATTAAATAATATGCCTGTTTATACCAAAAACCTGTATAGTAATTATGACCTAATAAAGCTGTAAATTTCTGCGCTTCACTTGCATCTCCTATTGCCACATAACATTCTACCATTCTATAGAGTGCTTCTTCGGTAAATTTTGTTTTTTGATAATTATCCAACAGTACATTTAACCTTTTTAAGGCAGAATGATAAGACTGTTTTTCCAGATAAAATCTAGCAATTTCCATTTCTTTGCCAGCTAAAACTTCATTTAATAAAATTATTTTATGTTTAGCATCTTTAGCATAAATAGATTTAGGAAACCGTTTTAAAAGTTCATTAAAAGTACGCAATGCAAGCATGCTATCTTTTTGCTCTTTAGTAACAGGAGAAATTTGCTCGTAATAACATAGCCCTATCATATAAATTGCATATGGTATCTCAGAATGAGCAGGATGCATTTGTATAAAACTTTCTAAAGAACTTATTGCTGGTTCATATTTTTGCGATGCATAATAAGAATATGACGCCATAATCTGTGCTTTTACAGCCCAAGGGGAATAAGGATGCTGTTGTTCTACAGCTTCAAAATAATTTGCTGCCTCACTATAATTGCCCTTATCCAATGACTTTTTAGCCTTGATGTACAACTCATTAATTGTTTGCTCTGTGTAGTTTATATCTTCCTTAGGGGAACAACCATAAGACATCAAAATCACAGTTATACAAAAGATTGTACTGTTATATTTTTTCACAAATAACCTCATTATATTACTAATTCATCTCTATTTTTAAAACACTTTAATGACTCAGGATTTGCCAAAGATTCTTTATTCTTAACAGGCTCATTATGAATCATATTCGCTACGGCCGTTTCTACTATCTTGCCACTTAAAGTACGCGGTATATCCTGAGTGGTTAAAATAACTGATGGAACATGCCGTGGAGAAGCATTATTTTTTATTGTATTTTTAATTTTATTTATTAACTGATCATTTAAAATAATACCGTCTTTTAATTTCACAAATAAAATAATACGAATATCATTTTCTATTTTTTGCCCCACAGCAATACTATCCAAAACTTCATGTAATTGCTCTACTTGTCTATAAATTTCAGAAGTACCAATTCTTATTCCATTAGGATTTAATATAGTATCTGATCTACCATAAATAATAACCCCTTTATGTTTTGTAATCTCTACAAAATCTCCATGACACCATATATTATCAAACCTATCAAAATAAGCTTTGTGGAATTTAACATCATCCTTATCATTCCAAAACATTACTGGCATTGAAGGAAAAGGTAATGTACACACTAACTCACCTTTTTCTTCTTTAATTTGTTGCATCGAATCATTTAATACTTCTACTTTCATCCCAAGACCTAAAACCTGTAATTCGCCTGAATATACTGGCACGATTGGACAACCAAGAGCAAAGCAAGATAGAATATCAGTTCCTCCAGAAATAGATGCTAAATTCACATCTTTTGATACATGCGTGTAAACATATTCAAAGCTTTCTTGCACAAGAGGAGATGCTGTAGAAGCTATCGTTCTTAATCTAGATAAATCATGTGTTTCAATTGGTGATAACTCCATCTTTCTAATAGCATCTATATATTTTGCCCCTACTCCTAAAAAAGTTATTTTTTCATCCTCAAGGTAATCAAATAGCACATTGCTATCAGGAAACAATGGAGATCCATCATATAGCATTACTGTTGCTTTTGATGCAAGTGCAGATACTAGCCAGTTCCACATCATCCAACCGCAGGTTGTAAAAAAGAACACTCTATCATTTGGCTTTATATCACTATGTAATTGATGTTCTTTCATATGTTGCAGTAAAGTACCGCCATGACCATGAACTATACATTTAGGCAACCCTGTAGTGCCTGAAGAAAACATAATAAATAATGGATGGTTAAATTCTACTCTTTCATAGACGAGATCATTGGCCGAAACATTATCATTTATAAAATCATTTTTATAAGTAAACAAATCATCTTTGACAAAATCCAAATTTACATAAGGGTTGATAACAACTTTTTTAATACTATCAATATTTTTTACAACCTGTTGAATCTTATCTCTAATATCTATCAATTTTCCCTTAAAATAATAACCATCTGTTACAAATAGCACTTTAGGACTAATTTGTTGAAATCTATCAAGTATTCCTTGAGTCCCAAAATCAGGAGAGCATACTGACCAAATAGCACCGATAGATACCGTAGCTAACATTCCAATGATTGCATCAGGAGAATTGTGCATCACACCTGCCACACAATCTCCTTTTTTAATCCCTATTTTTCGCAATGAATTTGCATATTTTGCAACTTCATCTTTCAACTCATTAAAACTAAGACTAACTCTTGAACCATTCTCTGATTTAAAGACTATAGCCTCGTCGTCTGATTGATGTTGCAACAAATTCTCTGAATAGTTTATTTGAGTATCAGGAAAAAATTTATTTTTATAAAATATCTCATCTTTCTTTAAAATATTATTATAATTAATATCACCAATGATATTAAAATAACTAGCTACTTCTTTCCAAAATGTAATATTATTATCAATAGTCCAGTCATAAAACTTAAAATAATCATCAAAAAAATTTACTGTGTATTTTTGCTCAATTTTTTTCATAAACTGTGCAATATTAGAACTAGCTATACGATTAGCAGAAGGCTTCCAAATTGGTTGCATATTTAACCTGTATTAATTTGATGTTAATATATATTCAATTAAAAGTAATAGAAACATAATCCTTATGCAAGAGTTATCATTAATCAAAAAGATTACCAAAAATTACCATCAAGATATTCTTGATATATTTGCATCAATACCAGAAAGTGATAATAATCTATTTTTTGTAGGAGGATGTATAAGAAATGCATTCGTTAACCTTGCTGTACATGATATAGATTTTGCTACTTCATATGAACCCAAACAAATTATGCAATACTTAAATGATGCAAAAATAACCGTGATTCCCACCGGTATAGAATATGGCACAGTCACAGCAGTGGTTAATAAAAATCATTATGAAATCACAACCTTCCGTCAAGATATACAAACTGACGGTAGAAAAGCAGTTGTTACTTTTACTAAAGATATATATCAAGACTCATTACGTAGAGATTTAACCATAAATTCTATATATCTTGATATCAAAGGAAATATTTATGATCCACATAATGGAATAAATGACCTGAAAAAAGGCATTGTGCAATTTATTGGAGATCCAGAAAAAAGAATAACTGAAGATTTTTTACGTATTATGAGATTCTTTCGTTTTTATACATTATTTGGTAAAATAGCTCCCAATCAAAAAATTTTAGATTGTATTATAAAACATTATCAATCCTTACAAAAAATATCAAAAGAAAGAATTACTATAGAGTTATATAAATTAATAATGTGTGATTTTCCATATCAAGGAATACAATTGATGCATAAATTAAAAATATTGGATTTAATTATCGGAAAACACATAGATAAAATAGATGACTTTAACTCTGTAATACAATACGAAAACTGTTATCACTTAGATAAGAATTTTATTCCTAGAATATTATCTATATTAGGTATTAATTATAATTTTAAACAACTCTCTTGTTTATTAAAATTATCAAAAAAGCAAAAATCACAACTAATCACCCTTCAATCATTACTTATCAAACAAAACAATATTAATGAAATACTTTATTATCATAATAAAAATATGGCTTTATATTGGTATATTTACCAAAATTCATTAAATAATGGGTTTTTGCCATCAAACACTTTAGAAGCCATTCATAATTGGCAATCTAAAAAATTTCCTATCACGGGTAATGATTTAATCAACCTTGGTTTTAAACCTGGAGAAGAAATAGGGAAAATAATAAAAACCAAAGAATCAGAATGGATTGCAAGTAATTTTACCTTCAGTAAACATAAATTGCTTGAATCAATTAACAAAGAAAATCATAGGAATCGTAATATTTTGTAACATAACATAAGTTGTAAAACCAGTCTGTTTATTAGAATATCCTATTATATAAACGTGATTAAGATGCATTATAATCAAAGAACTATAAAAAAAGCTGTCCAACTCCATGGTATTGGTGTGCATAGTGGAAAACAAGCTATACTAACCTTAGAACCGTTATCAGAAAATGAAGGTGTTGTGTTTCAAAGGTCTGATTTAGAACACAATAATACTATACAAGCAAACATTTCTAATGTTGCAGATACAAAATTTTGTACTACTATTGCTAATGAACACGACGTGACTCTTAGCACTGTAGAACATTTAATGGCTGCACTAGCTGCTTTTCAAATTAATAATATTTTAATTAAAGTAAACCAAGCAGAAATACCAATTATGGATGGAAGCTCAGAACCATTTATTAAAGCGATACAATCTGTAGGAATTACTGAACAAAATGCAGACTCTTGCTTTATAAAAGTTTTAAAACCAATAATAATAGAAAAAGATGATCGCTGGGTAAAACTGGAACCAAGCCACTCTCTTTCATTTGATTTAACAATGCAATTTTATGGCCGTGAAGGACTTGCTGATCAAAAAGCAACGCATCACTTTTCTAATGAAAATTTTATCAAAGAGATCTCCCAAGCAAGAAGTTTTGGATTTTTAAAAGATGCTGAAAAATTATATAGCATGGGATTAGCAAAAGGATCATCCTTAGATAATGCCGTAGTCATTAACAATGGAAAAGTTATGAACGACAATGGTTTACGTTATAACAATGAAATGGTTAAACATAAAATTCTAGATGCTGTTGGTGACTTTTATCTTGCAGGACTACCTTTAATTGCACATTGCTCTGGAGTAAACACAGGTCATGAATTGAACAATCTGATAATGATTAAGCTACTTTCTGATCCTCTTAATTATAAATTTGTTAATTTAACAAAAACTACTCAAGATTCTTTTGACGTATTGACGAATAAATTAGAAAAATCTTACAAAGCTACTTACAACCTATTATCTATATAATATTAACGGTAAAATTATGAAAGCTGAAATACACCAAGCTCAAGAGGAAGTTATACTAGCTATTTCTGTTCTCAGGAGGCATCTTTGACTTTGATGAATCTATTAAAAAAATTCAAGAACTAAATCAACAAGCAGAAGATCCTAATATTTGGTCTAACCCTGATTTTGCACAAAAACTTATGAAAGAAAGAGAAGCTCTGCAAAGTTCAATATCACAAATTCAAGAACTAGAATCAGAGTTAGAAGATATAAACACCCTGATAGAATTAGCAGAATCTGAAAATGCGATAGAAGATCTTAATGAAGCTGAAAGTAATATGTTATCTCTTGTCAGCAAATGTAATAAATTAAGAATACAAACCTTACTTTCCAAAGAAACAGATAAAAATAATTGTTTTATAGAAATACACGCTGGTGCAGGAGGAACAGAAGCTCAAGACTGGGCATTAATGCTACAACGAATGTATTTAAGATGGGCCGAAAAAAATAAACATAAAATAGAATGGCTTGATGAAATTTCTGGTGATGAAGCAGGTATCAAATCTTGTACTTTTAAAATTATTGGAAAACAAACAAATGGATGGTTAAAAACAGAATCAGGGGTCCATAGATTAGTTAGAATTTCTCCTTTTGATTCAAATGCCAGAAGACATACTAGTTTTGCCTCTGTCAATATTTATCCAGAAATAGATGACTCTATTGATATTGATATTAATGATAAAGATTTACGCATAGATACTTATCGTGCTTCAGGAGCTGGAGGGCAACATGTGAATACAACCGATAGCGCTGTAAGAATTACCCATATTCCTACAGGAGTAGTAACACAATGCCAAAATGAAAGATCTCAACATAAAAATAAATCTCAAGCAATGTCTATGTTGAAATCTAGATTATATGAAGTAGAACTAAAAAAACGCGAGGAAAAAGCTTTATCAAAATGTGCTAATAAGACTGAAATTGGTTGGGGAAATCAAATCAGATCTTATGTTATGCATCCATATCAAATGGTAAAAGACTTAAGAACTGGGTTAGAACATCCCAACCCGCAAGCTGTCTTAGATGGCGATATAGATAATTTTCTAGAAACTGCATTATCATACAAATTAAATACAATTAGCTAAAACAACTAAACAAAATTAATATTCAAAATTACTTACTCTCTTGAAAATATATTAAATATCACAGTTTTTTTATCCTATTTTGACTAGTAATGCATGAATACAAACAAGAGAGATTTAAATAATTTATGTTCTAAAAATGCATAAAAGATTTACAATTCATTAAGACCCTTATAAGTAATTTATATTTAAGGAAACTCTGCTTATTGATAAATAATAAAACAATCTTACTATCAATTTTATGGTTAATATTACCATTAATCAAACGTACGTAATAAATCGTATAATTAATTTATTTGACTTAGAAATTATTATACCACAGACAACAGACAACAGACACACTGATACTAAATCAAATAAAATTCATTATACAAGTAACCGAGAAGATTTTCTTCTCGGTGAAAACTATATAATACTCATCAAAACTTCATTCATAATATTTGAATAACCTCAATCATAATGTTGTATTTTTACTTATAAAATTAACAATAGCTTTAAAAAGTACTGTTGGTCGTATATTGAAAATATTACGAGAGCGAAGTCTTATTATTAAATCTGTTTCTGCAGTACGAACTAAAAAGAAGAGAAGCTTTAATAGGCACGCTATTCCTTGGTGGTTTAAGGACTACAAGACATTTGAAATTGGTGAGCGTGTACAAATAGATCATATGACAGCGATAAAGAATCAAACAACATGCAAGCATTTTCAAGCATGGGATAGAAAATCAAAATATATTGACGCTGATGTATTTAGTAAAGCTACAAGCAAATCAGCAAAAACATTTTTGCATAATTTTATTTCTAATGCTCCATTCCCTATAAAATCTATTCAAGTAGATGGTGGTTCAGAGTTCAGAGGAGATTTTGAAGATGCATGTGCTGAATTAAGTATTCCACTTATTATATTACCACCAGCCAAACCAACATACAACGGTGGTGTAGAAAGAGGTAATAGAATATTTAGAGAAGAATTGTATGCGAGAAAAGATATTATCTCAGATTCAATTGGTGCCATCAGATATGATCTTAAGCAACAGGTTAAAAAGTATAATACATATAGACCACATTCTGGCTTGAATTTGCTTACACCAATGGAGTATATTAACAATAATCTAGAGAATTCTTGTTAGTCCCATATGTAGTGAACTTATACACATATACACTAGAAAGTTGACTGATAGTTTAGACTTAATGTAGAATGAATTGTACTCCCCAAGTGATGATACACAAAAGAGTTAACTCATCACACCTTGTTTAATACTACTCAAAACTAAGCAAAATATATGACAACACTAAATATGATTAAATTAATTGAAAAAATGCATCTAGAATATTTTAAATATTTACCCAATAAATTAAATTTTGCAGTATACAAAATAGATAATATACAAATTATTAATTGTGAATTAGGGTCTAGCATGTTTAACATTGCATTTGGAGGAATAAATAACCCAACCACAGAAAAAATTTACAATATTATTAATACATTTAATAATCAATCTTTCGCTTGGTGGATTCCACCATCAGAGCGGAATAAAGCTTTGTCTGGCTTTCTATATAAATTTGGATTAAAAAAAACAAATGAAGATGGTATGTTATGTGACTTATCTAAAGTTAACATTGCCAACCCTATAACTAATTTAGAGATACGGCTTGTACAAAATAAACAGCAATTACAATCTTTTATTAATATATTAAAAACCTATGATCAATCAGCAGAATATTTTTATAACAAGTTAGATAATAATTTTTCAGAAAACTCAATAAAATTTTTTGTTGGCTTTATTAATAATATTCCTGGCGTTATTGGAACTTTATACATCAATTCTCATGCATCAAGTATCTTTAGCCTTATCACTAAAGAACATATTAGGAATTCTGGTTATGGTACCGACATGATGAATCATTTATTAAAATTTGCCAAATCACACAAAACAAACGTTGTAACTCTTTCTGCGTCAAACAACGATGGATATAAAATATACAAACGTTTAGGTTTTAATAAACTGGATAGCTTTGAATGTTTTGAATATATACCAAATTAGAAATATTTTGCCAATACCGCAATACCAGCGGTTTCAGAACGTAATATATTTTTTCCCAAAGTTATTGCAAGCGCCCTATCAAAAGTATCTAATTTATGCAATTCATCTGTACTAAAGCCCCCTTCAGGGCCAATTAAAAAATATGGAGTATTCTTACATTGTTTTATCTGACAAACCGACATCGCATTGTTTCTTCTCTCTTCACAATAATATAAATTCTCATTATGATTAATATTTTGCAACAATTGCTCTATTGATTTTGGAGAATGAATCTTAGGAATAGTAAGCCTTTCACTTTGTTCTGCAGCCTCTATCACATTTGCCAAACATTTTTCAACATTGAATCTTCGCACTACTGTTCTGTCAGTAAAAATTGGATGTAAATCGCTTACTCCTAGCTCGGTTGCTTTTTCGACAAGAAAACTCAAAGATGTATTCTTAATGACAGCAAAGCATAGATGCACTTTAGATTCTTGTATTTGCATTTTAATTTGGTTTTTTACTTTTAACCCTACATGTTTTTTACTTAATTTATTTACTACTCCACACCACTCTCCATCAAAGCCATTAAACAATGAAACTATAGAACCTAGGCTTAAACGCATAACATTAATCAAGTAATGAGATTGTGGTTTATTCAGCAACATTACCTTATCAACACTCAACCCCTCACTAACATACAATCTTGTTATACTTTTACTCATTTTATCTAGGTAAGTTAATTGTTACTTTTAAACCACCATATTCTGAAGAATCAGATAGAAATATACTCCCTCCATGAGAATGTACAATATCTTTGGAAATAGCCAATCCCAACCCATACCCACCAGTTTCACTGTTTCGAGAATCATCAATTCTAAAAAAAGGCATAAAAACATCTTCTCTTTTATCTTTAGGAATTCCTGGTCCATTATCTTCAATCACGATAGAACATACTTTTTGAGTATAAATAATCTTCAACCATGCAGAATTAGCATACCGTGTAGCATTAAGAATAATATTTTTTATAGCTCTTTTCATAGATTGCTTTTTTATTAAAATACTATTATTACCTAGATAATCCAAAGATTCTATTTGCAACACATCCTTAGGGAATTTCTCAATAACAGATTCAATGAAATCTTTTATATTTATTTCTGATGGAGCCTCCATTTCCTGACCTCTAGCAAATGATAAGTACTCTTCTACCATATTCTCCATTTCATGAACATCTGACAGTAAAGATTGAGCAGCAGATTTATCCGACAACATTGCTATTTGCAATTGCATTCTTGTTAACGGAGTTTTTAAATCATGAGAAATCCCTGATAACATCTGGGTTCTGTGACTAATTTGTTCTTTTATTCGTGTCCGCATTGCATTAAATGCGAAACCTACTTTTTTTACCTCTGTAGCTCCAGTGGGTTTAAATTTCTTATTATCCACCCCTTTACCAAAATCTTCCACTGCATCAGATAGAAATCTCAGCGGTCTTATTTGATTACGCATGAAAATTATAGCAATAAACATAAAAAACAATGGCGCTCCAACCTCCCACCAAATTACAATAGAAGTAGTTTTTGGAAATAACATAGATTTTTTTACTTCAAAAGCATAAATATATTTACCCAATAATACTTCAATCAATATACTTTGCTTTTTAATAATAACAGTATAAGGAATTTTAATTTTAACACTAAGAGCATCAGCAATAAAATTAGTTCTCCAATCATAAATAGCCAAAGAAGATTCAGAAAACCCCAAAGAGGCATTTTTGCGCATTATTTTCATACTATAAGATTTCTCGGCTACTTTTTGTAAAAACTCAAAAATACTATCATCATTAGATTTTTTTATTAACATTAGCATAGATTGTACATTACCTGAAATTTGTATCGCTAAAGTTTCTGTGGTTTTAGTCCAATGCCTATCCCAAAAAACAATTCCAACAATTAGTTGCACTAATAATAGAGGTATAATCAAAATCATCATCAACCTCCACAATAATGTTTTGGGTAATATTCTTTTTATAATCATTTATACTACTCTCAAATATTGATAATATTTAATCTGACCATAATGCATATCCTTTATGCCTTATCGTTCTGAGGTATTGAGGTTTTTTAGGATCTAATTCTATTTTTTTTCTTAATCTTGTTATTTGTACGTCAACCGCTCTTGGGCTTAAACTAACCCCAATTCTATCAGCAAAATCAAAACGGGATACAGGCTGCTGAATATGCTGAGAAAGCATATATAACAAATCTGATTCAGCAGAGGTTAAATAAACAGTATCTCCTTTATTATTATATAAAGATCTATTGTTTATATTATACTCAAGATTACCTAGTTTTAGAACATTATTTACTTTACGAATATTTTTAGTGCGTGATAATATTTTTTCTATGCGCAATAACAACTCTCTTGGATCAAAAGGCTTTGATAAGTAATCATCTGCACCAGATTGCAAACCATTAATACGATCATCCACTTCACTTAACGCCGTTAACATTAAAATAGGGGTATTAGAGTTGCATTGTATTTTTTGTCTAATAGATTGAGCTAATTGCATACCAGACTCTCCAGGCATCATCACATCCAATATAATCAAATCATATGCATTAACTAGCAAAAGACCAGTAGCCTCTTTTGCACAATCAGCATCAGTAACTAAAAAATTATTTTCCAACAGAAATTTTTTTAACAATGCACGAAGCTTGCTATCATCATCAACAATTAAAAGTTTGCTTCCATCAGACATAAGATTCCTGTGTAAAAATATAAATAAAATGTCAAAAATTAATAATAGCTATTCCCAATTAAACATTTTTGTTATATGTCTTAATATTGATATTGAAGATGCTATCATGGTTTTACAAAACATACTACAAGAAAACAAAATTCCATTCCCATTCAAACGAGTATGCCTCAAGCTTTCTGGCGAGATATTAATGGGAGATAACCAATTCGGCATCAATCATGATACACTTGCCAAAATCGCCAATGATATAAAAACTGTATATGATTTAGGAACAGAAATCTGTATTGTTATTGGTGGAGGCAATATCTTTAGAGGTGTACAAGGAAAAACCAAAGCAATAGATAGAGTACAAGCAGATAATATTGGCATGATAGCCACTGTAATGAACGCTTTAACATTAGAAAGCCATTTAAATAGCATTAACATACCATCTATTGTACAATCAGCTATTAATATGGAACAAATCTGTCAACCATACAGACATAAGACTGCTTTAGATCACCTTCATAATAAAAAAGTACTTATTTTTGCAGCTGGTACTGGTCATCCCTATTTTACTACTGATACTACTGCCGTACTGCGA